>NZ_JAOEJT010000001.1:0-782975 GCF_025447575.1 Pseudomonas sp. B2M1-30
CAGCGGGAGGCGAATTCTACAGCGTTACACGCTGCTGTCAACACCTCTTTTTCTCCGCTTTCGATCGAGAAGATCGAGCCGTTAAAAGAGCCAAACATCACCGCCCTTTCAACGCCTTCCAGGCCTCGATGAACTGAAGCGATCCGCTGTCGAAAACCGTATAACTCGTTGAATTTCAAGGAGTTTTCCGTTTCGACTGCGCCGGAAGTGGGGCGAATTATAGAGATCTAAAATTCGCCGTCAACCCCTTATTTCAACTTTATTCCGATTTCAACGAAATCCGTGCAAATGCCTTCTTGCCAGCCTGGCAAACGAAGGTCGCACCCAGCGCACATATAAAGGAGCGATCAACAACCTCACCATCAATGCGCACACCGCCAGAGGCCAGAAGATCACGCGCCGCTGCCGAGTTCTTTACCAGACCGGCCTTATTGAGGACGGCAGCGATCGGCATATCTTCGCCAGCAGTCAACTCGATCTCCGGCAGATCATCCGGCAACTCGCCATCCTTCATGCGATTACCCGCGCCACGGTGGGCACTGGCCGCCGCCTCCTCACCATGGAAGCGCGCAACAATCTCTTCAGCCAGCTTGATCTTGATGTCACGCGGATTCGCACCCGCCTCGACATCAGCACGGAAGGCATTGATCTCATCCATCGTACGGAAGCTGAGCAACTCGAAATAACGCCACATCAGCGAATCCGGAATCGAAACGAGCTTGCTGTACATGACGCCCGGTGCTTCCTGGATACCGACATAGTTGCCCAACGACTTGGACATCTTCTTCACACCATCCAGACCTTCGAGCAGCGGCATGGTCAAAATGCACTGAGCCTCCTGACCATAACCACGCTGCAACTCACGCCCCATCAGCAGGTTGAACTTCTGATCGGTCCCACCCAACTCGACATCCGCACGCAAGGCCACCGAGTCATAACCCTGGACCAGCGGATAGAGGAACTCATGAATGGCGATCGGCTGATTGGTGGTGTAACGCTTGTCGAAATCGTCACGCTCAAGCATGCGAGCAACGGTGTATTGCGAGGTCAGGCGAATAAAGTCCGCAGGCCCCATCTGATCCATCCAGGTGGAGTTGAAAGCAACTTCGGTCTTTGCCGGATCAAGAATCTTGAACACCTGAGTCTTGTAGGTCTCGGCGTTTTCCAGAACCTGCTCACGAGTCAGCGGCGGGCGAGTAGCACTCTTGCCACTCGGATCACCAATCATCCCGGTGAAGTCACCAATAAGGAAGATCACCTGATGCCCCAGCTCCTGGAACTGTCGCAGCTTATTAATAAGCACGGTGTGACCCAAGTGCAGATCCGGCGCAGTCGGATCGAAGCCAGCCTTGATTCGCAGCGGCTGGCCGCGCTTGAGCTTTTCGATCAGCTCGGACTCGACCAACAGTTCTTCCGCACCACGTTTAATCAGCGCTAGCTGCTCTTCAACCGACTTCATAACAGACCCGTAAGGCTCAGATTCAAAGGGAACCAACCATACAAGATCGCGCACCAAATACAAGTTTTGCCCGGCGCACGGACACCAATCCACAGACAGGATGTCTGTAGACTTGCCTAAGAGATGATTTGGTTATATTTTATACAGTTATTTCATCTTCATCATGTCATTCATCTTTTCCAATTCATCTTTTTCAAAGTCAAATCACTTATGACCACTGAACCGTCTAAAGCGCCACCGCTTTACCCGAAGACCCACTTGCTCGCGGCAAGTGGCATCGCCGCCCTTCTCAGTCTGGCGCTCCTGGTATTCCCTTCCAGTGATGTTGAAGCCAAAAAGACGACTTTGAGCCTTGAGCTGGAAAGTCCTGCTGAACAACTGACACAAGATCAAGACGCTGCCGAAGCGGTCCAAGCCACAAATGAACCTGTAGCTTCGCCTTTCGCGCAGATCGAAAACGACGCAGAGGACACGCCGGAAACCGCCCAGGCCGCGCCTGCGCCGGCACCTGTTGTTGAAGAAAAGAAAGCTCCAGGCCATCGAGAAGTAATCGTCAGCAAGGGCGATACGCTGTCGACACTGTTTGAAAAGGTCGGTCTCCCGGCCGCCGCAGTCCATGAAGTACTGGCCAGCGACAAGCAAGCCAAGCAGTTCAGCCAGCTCAAGCATGGCCAGAAACTCGAGTTCGAATTGAATCCAAAGGGCGAACTGACCAACCTGCACAGCAAGGTCAGCGATGTCGAAACCATTACCCTGACCAGAAACGACAAGGGTTACGTGTTCAACCGCGTTACCGCCAAACCTACCGTTCGCACAGCCTACGTCCACGGCGTGATCAACAGCTCGCTGTCGCAGTCCGCCGCTCGCGCCGGCCTGTCCCACAGCCTGACCATGGACATGGCCAGTGTGTTTGGCTACGACGTCGACTTTGCTCAGGATATCCGTCAGGGCGACGAGTTCGACGTAATCTATGAACAGAAAGTGGTCAATGGCAAAGCCGTCGGCAACGGCCCGATTCTGTCGGCCCGCTTCACCAACCGCGGCAAGACCTACACCGCCGTGCGCTACACCAACAAGCAGGGCAACAGCAGCTACTACACCGCCGACGGCAACAGCATGCGCAAGGCGTTCATTCGTACGCCGGTGGACTTCGCCCGCATCAGCTCGAAGTTCTCCATGGGCCGCAAGCACCCGATCCTCAACAAGATCCGCGCCCACAAAGGCGTCGATTACGCAGCACCACGCGGTACGCCGATCAAGGCCGCCGGTGACGGCAAAGTACTGTTGGCTGGCCGCCGTGGCGGTTACGGCAATACCGTGATCATCCAGCACGGCAATACCTACCGCACGCTGTATGGCCATATGCAAGGCTTCGCCAAGGGCGTCAAGACCGGTGGCACCGTCAAGCAGGGCCAGGTCATTGGCTACATCGGCACCACCGGCCTGTCCACCGGCCCGCACCTGCACTATGAGTTCCAGGTCAATGGCGTCCATGTCGACCCATTGGGCCAGAAGCTGCCGATGGCCGACCCGATCGCCAAACCCGAGCGCGCACGCTTCCTGGCGCAGAGCCAGCCGCTGATGGCACGGATGGATCAAGAGAAGGCCACCATGCTGGCCTCGAGCAAACGCTAAGTCATGGCTCTGTATATCGGCGTGATGTCCGGCACCAGTCTCGACGGGCTGGACATCGCCCTGATCGAGCAAACCACGGCGATCAACCTGATCGCCACGCATTACATCCCCATGCCCGAATCCCTGCGCGCCGAGCTGCTTGGCTTGTGCGCCAGCGGCCCGGACGAGATCGCCCGCTCGGCGATTGCCCAGCAGAACTGGGTGAAGCTCGCCGCACAGGGAATCAACGCCCTCCTCGAACAGCAGCAGCTCAAACCGCAAGCGATTCGCGCGATCGGCAGTCATGGCCAGACGATTCGTCACGAACCGGCACGCGGCTTTACCGTGCAAATAGGCAACCCTGCCCTGCTCACGGAACTGACCGGCATCACCGTCGTCAGTGACTTCCGCAGCCGCGATGTCGCCGCCGGCGGTCAGGGCGCACCCTTGGTGCCAGCCTTCCATGAAGCGCTGTTCGAAGAAAGCAGCGGCAACCGCGCCGTGTTGAATGTCGGCGGTTTCAGCAATCTCAGTCTGATCGAGACGAACAAGCCTGTAGCCGGTTTCGACTGCGGTCCGGGGAATGTGCTGATGGACGCCTGGATTCACCGGCAGCGGGGGGAAAACTACGATCGCAATGGCCGATGGGCCGCCAGCGGTGCCGCTGAACCCAAATTGCTCGCGGCCCTGCTCAGCGATCCGTTCTTCGTGACCAAAGGCCCGAAAAGCACGGGCCGCGAAGTGTTCAACCTGCCTTGGCTGGAACAGCACTTGTCGCGCTTGCCGAGCTTCGCAGCGGAAAACGTGCAGGCGACGCTGCTGGAGCTGACCGCCCTGACCATCGTCGACTCACTGCAAAGCGCTCAGTCGAATACGCAGGAACTGCTGGTCTGCGGTGGCGGTGCTCACAACGCTGCACTGATGGCGCGCCTGGCCAGCCTGCTGCCAAACGCAAAAGTCGCCAGCACCGCGACCCACGGTGTCGATCCGGACTGGGTCGAAGCCATGGCCTTCGCCTGGCTGGCCCATTGCTGCCTGGAGGGCATCGCCGCCAATCGCCCGAGCGTCACCGGCGCCCGTGGCCTACGCGTACTCGGCGCCATCTACCCCAACTGACAAAACCGCACACAGCAAAACGCCGCAGAACCGTAAGGCCCTGCGGCGTTTTGTTATCTGCCGTGAAGTGCGATCAGATCGAGAACGAAGAGCCGCAACCACAGGTCGTGGTGGCGTTCGGGTTCTTGATCACGAAGCGCGAACCTTCCAGACCTTCCTGATAATCGACCTCGGCACCGGCCAGGTACTGGAAACTCATTGGGTCGACCACCAGGCTCACGCCTTCGCGCTCGACGATGGTGTCGTCTTCGGCCACATCTTCATCGAAAGTGAAACCGTACTGAAAACCTGAACAACCGCCGCCCGTAACGAATACGCGCAGCTTCAAGCGATCATTCCCCTCTTCATCGACCAGGCTCTTCACCTTGTGCGCGGCACCCTGGGTGAATTGCAAAGCCGTGGGGGTGAAGGATTCGACGCTCATGCTGACTATCTCCCGGCGTTACGCCGCCATAATGCGTGATGACGCGCATTATCCGCTTGTCCTAGAAAATCGGTCAACTATTGTTACGGTATATCAATAAGCCGATCATCCGGACAGAAAGCAAAAAGGCCCGTTCAACGGGCCTTTTTGCTGTGCGGGATACCGCGTTACGGCAGCATGCCGGCGTGGGACAGACCCAGACGCTCGTCCAGCCCGAACAGAATGTTCAGATTCTGCACCGCCTGACCCGAAGCACCTTTCACCAGATTGTCGATCACCGACAACACCACCACCAGATCACCATCCTGCGGACGATGTACGGCGATGCGGCAGACGTTGGCACCGCGCACGCTACGGGTTTCCGGATGGCTGCCGGCAGGCATCACGTCGACGAACGGCTCGTTGGCATAACGCTTTTCGAACAGCGCTTGCAGATCCACCGAACGGTCGACCACGGTTGCGTACAGCGTGGAGTGAATGCCACGGATCATCGGCGTCAGATGCGGCACGAACGTCAGACCGACATCCTTGCCCGCCGCGCGGCGCAGTCCCTGGCGGATTTCCGGCAGATGACGGTGACCTTTCACCGCGTAAGCCTTCATGCTTTCCGACGTCTCGGAGTACAGCGAACCTACAGAAGCGCCACGACCGGCGCCGCTGACACCGGACTTGCAGTCGGCAATCAGGCGGGAGGTGTCAGCCAGGCCTGCTTCGAGCAACGGCAGGAAGCCCAGCTGAGTTGCCGTCGGGTAGCAACCCGGCACCGCGATCAGACGGGCTTTCTTGATCTGTTCGCGATTGACTTCAGGCAGACCGTAGACCGCCTCGTCCAGCAACTCCGGAGCGCCGTGCGGCTGGTTGTACCACTTGGCCCATTCATCGGCGTCCTGCAGACGGAAGTCGGCCGACAGGTCGATGACCTTGGTGCCCGCCGCCAGCAATTCGCCGGCCAGGGCGTGGGCAACGCCATGCGGAGTGGCGAAGAACACCACGTCGCAGGCGCCCAAGGTCTTGATGTCCGGCACGCTGAACGCCAGGCCGTCGTAGTGGCCGCGCAGGTTCGGGTACATGTCAGCCACGGCCAGACCGGCCTCGGATCGGGAAGTGATGACCACCACCTCTGCCTGTGGATGCTGTGCCAACAGACGCAGCAGTTCGACACCGGTGTAACCCGTGCCGCCGACGATACCGACCTTGACCATAAACCTGCCCTCAACGAACCCACTGGAAAGCCGTCGATAATAGGGGCCGCGCGCCCCTGCGACAACCGTCAAGGTGACGTGCGGACGCTCAAGCCTCTACTATCCCGGCTACCGTGAATCCTGGGATAACAAAAAATGCTCTATCTGTGGCTCAAAGCGTTTCATATCGTCAGCGTCGTCTGCTGGTTCGCCGGACTGTTCTACCTGCCTCGTCTGTTCGTTTATCACGCGCAAAGCGAGGACTCCGTCAGCAAAGAGCGGTTCAGCATCATGGAGCGCAAGTTGTATCGCGGCATCATGGGGCCGGCGATGATCGCCACGCTGATCTTCGGTGGCTGGCTGATCTACCTCAATCCGGGCATCTTCAGCCAGGGCGGCTGGATACACGCCAAACTGACCCTGGTCGTCCTGCTGATCGGCTATCACCATATGTGCGGTGCGCAGGTAAAACGCTTCGCCCGTGGCGAGAACACCCGCAGCCATGTCTTTTACCGCTGGTTCAATGAGGTGCCGGTTCTGATATTACTGGCGATCGTAATTCTGGTCGTGGTCAAACCGTTCTAACTCAAACAAGCACAACTGACAGGGGGACTTCCAATGTCGCTGCCCGCTCTGCTCGATCAACGTCTGCGCCTGCCCGTTGTGGCGGCGCCGATGTTTTTGATTTCCAACCCGGAACTGGTACTCGCCTGCTGCCGAAACGGCGTGGTCGGCAGCTTCCCGGCGCTGAACCAGCGCGAAAGCAGCGGCTTCAAGGCCTGGCTGGAACAGATCGAGGCGGGACTGGCGACGCTGGACAACCCGGCACCGTATGCAGTGAACCTTATCGTTCACAACAGCAACCCGCGCTTGCAGGCGGACCTGAACATCTGCGTCGAGCACAAAGTACCGATTGTCATCACGAGCCTCGGTGCGGTGAAAGAAGTGGTGGATGCCGTACACAGCTATGGCGGCCTGGTGTTCCATGATGTGACCACCCGCCGCCATGCGGAAAAGGCAGCCCAGGCCGGCGTCGATGGCTTGATCGCCGTCGCCGCCGGCGCCGGTGGCCATGCTGGCACCTGGAGCCCGTTTTCGCTGATCGCCGAGATCCGTCAGTTCTTCGACAAGACCCTGCTGCTTGCAGGATGTTTGAACCACGGCCATGAGATTCTTGCCGCGCAGCTGCTCGGTGCGGATTTGGCCTACTTCGGCACGCGATTTATCGGCACCACCGAAAGTCATGCGCCTGACGCCTACAAAGAGATGCTGCTGACTGCCAAAGCCGCCGACATCATTCATACTCCTGCCGTGTCTGGAGTACCGGCCAGTTTCATGCGCCAGAGCCTGGAAGCCGCCGGTTTCGATATGGCCGCGCTGCAGGGCAAGGGCGAAGTGAACTTCGGTGACAAGCTCAAACCGATCAACGATGAAGCCAAAGCCTGGAAAACCGTGTGGTCCGCCGGTCAGGGCGTGGGGGATATCGATGATCTGCCAAGTGTCGATCAGCTGGTTGCACGCCTCGACACCGAGTACCGCCAGGCGCTGGCTCGAACGGCCGAATTGCCGAAACGCTGGCCACGCTGATAAACCCGGCCGGTCTCTACCCGGCCGGCCTTACACTGATTGACTGCAACACTTTCCAACTGAATTCGCGACAAGGATGCCTCGGCCATGAGCGACCCCCGCTACAAAATCGTTTTCGACGGTGCACTACAGCACGGTGTCGATATCACCAGCGCCAAGTTCAATCTGGCCGAGCTGTTCAAAAGCGACGTCGCCGCCATCGAGCGCCTGTTCAATGGCAGCACGGTCGCGCTCAAGCGTGACCTGTCGCACAACGATGCTCAGACCTATCTCCAGGCACTGAGCAAGACCGGGATCGACGCCCGGATCGAACCGGAAACGGTCATTGAGCTGAACCTGTCGGACGTGCAGGAACATTCGGCGGCCGTCGCCGAACCGGACTCCCCCTACGCCCCGCCTCGCGCCCGGGTCGGCGAGAATCTGCCGGAGTTCGCCGCGCTCAAGCCGTTCGGTGTCGACGGGCGTATCGGTCGACTGCGCTTTCTCGCGTGGTCCATGGTCTTGAGCCTGGTGGCCATGCCCATTGTCGGGGTGTTCGCACTCATCGGCCTTGGTCTGGTCAGCACCGACTCGACAGCCGGCCTGATCATTGGCGGCATCGTTGCCTTCTTCCTGTTCCTGGCCTTCATGATCGTCAGCATCCTGTTCAGCGTTCAGCGCCTGCACGACATCGGCTGGTCGGGCTGGCTCTGGCTGCTGAACCTCGTGCCGTTCGTGGGCAGCTTTTTCCCGCTGGTAATGATGATCATGCCCGGCACCACCGGCGCCAACCGCTACGGGGCGCCGCCTCCCCCCAACAGCACGGCGGTCAAGGTGCTGTGCTCGTTGTGGATCGTGGTGATCGGATTGTTCTTTGTCGGCGCGATGGTCGGCGGGATCTCGGCGATCCAGCAGGAATATGAAAGCAGCCTGGAAAGCAGCTACGAAAGCGGCTCGGTGACCACCGACGAGATTGACGTCGAGGTCGAGCCAGCAGCGGATTCGGCAGCCGATGCAGCCGAAGAGGCCCAGGCCCCTGTAGACTCTGCGAAAGAATGAACAGCGCTCCCCGTCGCGACACCTGCGTCGACGACGCGGAGCTGTTGCGATGGAGAATTGCATGACCCGTTACGCTCTGATCACCGGCGCCTCCAGCGGCATCGGCCTGGCCATGGCCGAAGCCCTGGCTCGCCGGGGTCGCAGCCTGATTCTGGTGGCCCGACAGCGTGATCAGCTGGAAAGCATCGCGATTGAACTGACCCAGCGCTTCGGCGTGGAGGTTCTGTTCCGCGCCTGCGACCTCGGTGAACCGCTGCGCCTGTCCGGCTTCTTACTGGAACTGGAAGAAGGTGACCGGCAGATCGATCTGCTGGTGAACTGCGCCGGCATTGGCACTTGCGGCCCGTTCCTGGCACAGGACTGGATGACCGAGCAAGACCTGATCGAAGTGAACATCCTCGCGCTCACCCGTCTGTGCCATGCGATTGGCAACAGCATGGCGCTGCAGGGGGGCGGACAGATTCTCAATGTCGCGTCCGTCGCAGCGTTCAACCCCGGCCCATGGATGAGCACCTACTACGCGAGCAAGGCTTACGTGCTGCACTTTTCCGAGGCTCTGCGGGTAGAGCTGAAAAAATGCGCGGTAAAGGTTTCGGTGCTTTGCCCCGGCCCGACCCGCACGGGTTTCTTTCGCACCGCACAACTGGATAACGACAAACTCAACGCCAGCAGACTGATGATGACTCCTGAGGAGGTCGCGCTGTATACCGTGCGCGCCCTGGAAAAAAACCGCGCGATCATCATCCCCGGCCGGACGAACCGCTGGTTCGCCTTTTTGCCACGGCTCGGATCGCGCTGGCTCAATCGCACCGTGGTCGGCATGGTCAACAAGGCTTACTGCCCGCGCTGAACGGCCAACGGTAAAACACTGGGCGGGGCAATTTCCCATGAGTACACTCAGGCCTGCCCAAACAACGGAGAAAACAGCAGTGGATACTCTGTTCACCAAGATCATCAACCGGGAAATCCCGGCCAGGATCATTTACGAGGACGACCAGGTTCTGGCGTTCCACGACATCGCCCCACAGGCACCGGTGCATTTTCTGGTGATCCCGAAAAAACCGGTGCGCACCCTCAATGATCTGACCGAGGACGACAAGGCCCTGGCCGGACACATTCTGTTCACCGCTCAACGCCTGGCGCTGGAGCTGGGTTGCGAGGAAGGTTTCCGGGTGGTGATGAACTGCAATGAAAAAGGTGGACAGACCGTCTACCACATTCATATGCATGTCCTTGGACAGCGCCAGATGAACTGGCCGCCGGGCTGATCCGTCCGTGGGAGCGCTGGTGTGCCGGAAACTCCGCTTTCGCGAGCAGGCCCGCTCCCGCAACAGCATGGCCGCGCGGGAAATGACCCAGCGCAAACCTTCCGCCGGCCGATTCGGTTAAACTGGCCGCCGAGATTCCTCCCGGAGGTCAGCATGACTACCCAACGTCACTACTCGCCGATTGACCGCCTTCTGCTGCAAGCCGATGCCGCGATGCGTACCCTGCTGCCCTTCAGCGGCCAGCCGTACCGTCCGTCGCCGGCCATCGTGCAGCCCGATGTGCAAATGAGCGATGAAGACACCCGCCACGTTGCTGGCCTGATGCGCATCAACCACACCGGTGAAGTCTGTGCCCAGGCGCTGTACCAGGGCCAGGCCCTGACCGCCAAGCTGCCCCAGGTGCGCGAAGCCATGGAGCATGCGGCCGAAGAAGAAATCGACCATCTGGTCTGGTGCGAACAACGCATTTACCAGTTGGGCAGCCACACCAGCGTGCTCAACCCGCTGTTCTACGGCATGTCCTTCGGCATCGGCGCAGTGGCCGGACTGATCAGTGACAAGGTCAGCCTCGGTTTTGTCGCGGCCACCGAACATCAGGTGTGCAAACACCTGAACGAGCATCTGGAGCAACTGCCAGCCGAGGACGAGAAGTCCCGGGCGATTCTGGAGCAGATGCGCATCGATGAGGAACATCACGCGGAAAGTGCGCTGGATGCCGGCGGTTTCCGCTTTCCTGCACCGGTGAAGTTCGGTATGAGTCTGTTGGCTAAAGTGATGACCAAGAGCACTTACCGGATCTGACAGGGCCTCTTCACGGGCGAGTCTGCTCCCACCGTGGGGGAGCAGACATGAAAAAAGGCGACCGAAGTCGCCTTTTTTGTGCCCGGATTTCTTAGCTCGGCATATTGCGTGCGTAGAAGATTTCCAGCATTTCGTGTTTCACACGCTCGGTCACCTGAGCGCGCTGCTCGGTAGACAGGTTGCTGGTGGCGTCGCCGAACAGGTAGTTGTCCAGTTCGAAGTTCTTCAGCAGCATTTTGGTGTGGAACAGGTTTTCCTGGTACACGTTCACGTCGGTCATCTGATACGCGTCGCGAGTGTCGTCGGAAAGGTAGTTCTGGATCGAGTTGATCTCGTGGTCGATGAAGTGCTTGTTGCCTTCAACATCACGGGTAAAGCCGCGCACACGGTAATCCACGGTCACGATGTCCGAATCGAACTGGTGAATCAGGAAGTTGAGCGCTTTGAGCGGTGAAATGACGCCACAGGTCGAAACGTCGATATCCACACGGAAGGTTGCAATACCGGCGTCCGGATGGATTTCCGGATAGGTATGCACCGTGATGTGGCTCTTGTCGAGGTGGGCCAGGATGATTTCGGGCAGTGGACCCGGAGACTCTTCGATCTGGCTTTCGGTCGGGGTGACCGGTTCTTCAGAGATCAGAATCGTGACGCTGGCACCCTGAGGCTCATAGTTCTGACTGGCAATGTTCAGAATGTTGGCACCAATGATTTCGACAACTTCCGTGAGGATCTGCGTCAGGCGTTCGGCGTTGTACTCTTGGTTGATGTACTCGACGTAGGCCTGCTGGTCTTGCGGGGTTTCCGCGTAGCAGATGTCATAGATGTTGAAGCTCAAGGTCTTTGTCAGGTTATTGAACCCGTGGAGCTTGAGTTTGCTTTTCACCGTTAAAAACTCTCTATGTATGCGGCATGGCCGCGTGATCAAGCATGCCCGTCAAGTGCGAACGACGCACCTGCGTAGGACGGTTAACACCTCTTCGCGATGGCGATTTTGGTTATCTGTTCAGGCGGCTGACCTGTCGGCTGACCGATCACTGCCCTGAAAAAAGTGGCGCATTATGCAGACGTCAGCGGGGGATCGCCAGAGTCTGCACTGCTTTTATGATAGTTGAATGTCGGTTCAACCGAGTTCGACGATTTCGTAGTCGTGGGTGATCGCCACGCCGGCCGCGCCGAGCATGATCGAGGCCGAGCAATATTTCTCGGCGGAGAGCTCGATGGCGCGTTTGACCTGGGCTTCTTTCAGGCCACGGCCCTTGACCACGAAATGCATGTGGATCTTGGTGAACACCTTCGGGTCTTCGGTTGCGCGCTCGGCTTCGAGGAAGGCTTCGCAGCTTTCAACGGCCTGGCGGGACTTCTTCAGAATGCTGACCACGTCGAAATTGCTGCAACCGCCAACGCCGAGCAGGAGCATTTCCATCGGGCGGACACCCAGGTTGCGACCACCGGCGTCCGGCGGACCGTCCATGACCACGACATGGCCGCTGCCGGATTCGCCGAGGAACATGGCTTCGCCAGCCCATTGGATGCGTGCCTTCATCGCCGAGACTCCACTGTATAAAAAAGGGTCGCCAGCTTAGCACAGGGCTCTGGCCTGACAGCCAGCGGCGCTCCTAGGACTTATGCTTTCATGGCGTAGGTAATTTCTCGAATCTTCAAGGAAGTGTCTGTTAAGCTGGCGCCAATTCACTGGCGCCAAGCCAGCTCAGGCCGCGATCATCTTCCGCGCCTCATAAAAAAATCAAACATAACTGTGCAGTCTTTCCGGGATACAACCATGGCTGGTATTACCCCTACACCCAAAATCAAGAACCTCGACAAGCTGCTGATGCATTGTCAGCGCCGTCGCCATGCGGCCAAGAGCAACATCATTTGCGCCGGAGACCGCTCGGACACGCTGTACTTCATCATCAAGGGTTCGGTCACGATCCTGATCGAGGATGACGATGGCCGCGAGATGATCATCGCCTACCTCAACGCCGGGGACTTCTTCGGCGAACTGGGCCTGTTCGAACAGGCTGGCCAGGAGCAGGAGCGCAGCGCCTGGGTGCGGGCCAAGGTCGAATGCGAGGTTGCGGAAATCAGCTACGCCAAGTTCCGCGAATTGTCGCAGCAGGATCCAGACATTCTTTACGTGCTCAGCGGACAAATCGCACAACGCCTGCGCAACACCACGCGCAAGGTCGGCGACCTGGCGTTCTTCGACGTGACCGGTCGCGTGGCGCGCTGCCTGCTAGAGCTGTGCAAACAGCCGGACGCCATGACCCACCCTGACGGTATGCAGATCAAGGTGACCCGTCAGGAAATCGGGCGGATTGTCGGATGTTCGCGGGAGATGGTCGGTCGCGTGCTCAAGGATCTTGAGGAACGCAACCTCGTGGACGTGAAAGGCAAGACCATGGTGGTCTTCGGCACGCGCTGACGCCTAAGCCAGAGGAATCAAACGGCGTACATCTGCGCCAGCATTTGGCGAAAGAGCTCGTCCAGACGCACCAGCGCATCCGGCGCGGGAAACTTTTCATGCAGGCCAATGTGGCTTTGCGCACGCACCCGCTGCTCCAGGCCGCAGGCTTCGTTGAAACGATTGACCGCCGCCACCATCGACTCACGCTCGTTATCCATCAACATCGCACCGTGTACCAGCCCCACCGGACGCTGACCGCCCTGACTCTGGCGCCAGCGCTGGGCGGTGCCGACCATCTTGCGCCCATCGAGATTGACGTTGAAGCGACCGTCGCAGAACGCCCCGTCGATTTCCCCCAACGACGAAGTGCCACCCAGCTCATCCAGCAACTGACAGATCGGATCGCACAGACGCCGGTAACCGGTTTCGATGCGATTCAGGTCGCCTTCGCTGCGCGGCGGGGCGTAGACCAGCGCGATATTGATGGTCGAGGCCGATTGCGGCACCGGCTCGCCGCCGGTTTCCCGCAGCAGTACCGGCCAACCGGCAGCGGCGGAGATTTCACAGGCGTGATCGAAACCCGGCAGACGATTGAGACGACGGGGCATGACCAGAGCGCGATCGCTGGGCTGCCAGAACAACAGACCGAACTCCGCATCGCCGGCACAGACCGAGGCCAGCAAGTCTTGTTCGGCTTGCAGACCGGATTCGATGGTCAGGCGGGTGGGCAGCGACATGGAGATCTCCGGCAATGGGTAGTTTTCAGCGGATTTGAGGCCGCCTTCACGAGCAAGCCCGCTTCCACAGGGGAAATGCATTCCAATGTGGGAGCGGGCTTGCTCGCGAAAAGGTCGACTCGGTCTGTCTGTTGTCAGTCGAGTGTCGAACCACTCACCGGAACGCCGCGCTCCGGGAAGAACAGGCGTTGCAGTTCAGTGCCCGGGCTTTCGGCGCGCATGAACGCTTCACCGACCAGAAACGCGTAGACCTCACTGATTTCCATCAACTCGACATCGGCACGGTTGAGAATCCCGCTCTCGGTAATCACCAGACGATCACGCGGGATACGCGGCAGCAGGTCGAGGGTGGTTTCCAGGCTGACGTCAAAGGTGTGCAGGTTGCGGTTGTTGATCCCGACCAGCGGTGTGTCGAGGGTTTTCAACGCGCGCTCAAGCTCATTGCCATCATGCACTTCCACCAGCACATCGAGGCCGACGCCTTTGGCCACGGAAGCCAGTTCGGCCATTTTCACGTCATCCAGCGCGGAGACGATCAACAGCACGCAGTCGGCGCCCAGCGCCCGGGCTTCGACGATCTGATAGGGATCGATCATGAAGTCCTTGCGGATCACCGGCAGCGAGCAAGCCGCGCGGGCCTGCTGCAGGTAGGCGTCGGCGCCCTGGAAGTAATCGATATCGGTCAGCACCGACAGGCAGGTCGCCCCACCCTTCTCGTAGCTTTTGGCGATGTCGGCGGGAACGAAGTTCTCGCGGATCACGCCCTTGCTCGGCGAAGCCTTCTTGATCTCGGCGATCACCGCCGGTTGTTTCTTCTTGGCCTGCGCCAGCAATGCCTGGGCAAAACCGCGGGGTGCATCGGCCGTCTTGGCCAGACTTTCCAGCTCGCTCAGGCTCACACGGGCGCTACGCTCGGCGACTTCCTGAACCTTGCGGGCCAGAATGTTTTCCAGAACCGTCGGTACACTCATCCCTCATTCTCCACTTTGAATACCGCGGTAAAGGCACCCAGCTCTTCGAGTTTCTCCCGAGCGAGACCGGTGTGCAGAGCGTCGTGCGCAAGCGCCACGCCTTCTTTCAAACTGCTGGCCAGGTCAGCGGCGTACAGCGCCGCACCGGCATTGAGCACAATCATTTCGGCGGCTTTCTGGCCGTTCTCGGTCTTGCGCTTGCCCAGCGCATCGCGAATCAGCGCCAGCGAGGCTTCCGGCCCTTCGACCGACAGACCGTGCAGGCTCTGGCTCTTCATGCCGAGGTCTTCCGGCTCGACCCAGTACTCGGTGATCTGGTCATTCTTGAGCTCGGCAACGAACGTCGGTGCCGCCAGGCTGAACTCGTCCAGACCATCCTTCGAATGCACCACCAGCACATGTTTGCTGCCCAGACGCTGCAAGACTTCGGCCAACGGCCGGCACAGTGCCGGGGTGAACACGCCCACCACCTGATGTTTCACACCGGCCGGATTCGTAAGCGGGCCGAGCATGTTGAACAGCGTGCGCAGGCCAAGGTCGCGGCGAGGGCCGGCGGCGTATTTCATGGCCTTGTGGTGGGTCTGGGCGAACATGAAACCGATGCCGACGTTATCGATGCAACGCGCCACCTGAACCGGCGTCAGGTTGAGGTAGATCCCGGCCGCTTCGAGCAGGTCGGCACTGCCACTCTTGCCCGACACCGCGCGGTTGCCGTGCTTGGCGACGGTGCAACCGGCGGCGGCGACCACAAACGACGAAGCGGTCGATACGTTGAAGATGTTCGCACCGTCACCGCCGGTGCCGACCACGTCGACCACGCGGTCGAGGGTCTGCAACTCGACCTTGTCGGCCAGTTCACGCATCACCGACACCGCGCCGACGATTTCGTCGATGCTTTCGCTCTTCATGCGCATGGCCATCATGAACGCGCCAATCTGCGCGTCCGTGCATTGGCCGGTCATGATTTCGCGCATCACGTCGCGCATTTCTTCGGTACTGAGATCGAGGTGATCGACGATACGGCTCAGGGCTGTCTTGATATTCATGGAAAGTCCTTAGCGCGTGCCGCCGGTTTGTTTGAGGAAGTTGGCAAACAGCTCATGGCCCTGTTCGGTGAGGATCGACTCAGGGTGGAACTGTACGCCTTCGATGTTCAGGGTCTTGTGACGCAGGCCCATGATCTCGTCGACCGAGCCGTCATCGTGCTGGGTCCACGCGGTCAGCTCCAGGCAATCGGGCAACGTCTCGTGCTTGACGATCAGCGAATGATAGCGGGTGACGGTCAGCGGACGGTTCAGACCGGCGAATACGCCCTTGTCCTCGTGGAATACCGGGCTAGTCTTACCGTGCATGACCTGACGGGCACGCACCACTTCACCGCCGAAGGCCTGGCCGATCGACTGGTGGCCCAGGCAGACGCCGAGGATCGGCAGTTTGCCGGCGAAGTGCTTGATCGCGTCGATGGAGATACCGGCTTCGCTCGGTGTGCATGGGCCAGGGGACACCACGATGCGCTCGGGGTTGAGCGCTTCGATTTCAGCGATGGTCAGTTCGTCGTTGCGCACGACCTTGACCTCGGCACCCAGCTCGCCGAGGTATTGCACAACGTTGTAAGTAAAGGAGTCGTAGTTGTCGATCATCAGCAACATGGCGTTTCGAACCTCTTGAATTCTGACTTGAAACAGCCTTCGGATGACTTGCCCGCAGGGCGCTGCACGATGTCGGACGCGCAGGTGGCGACGGCAAAGCGGCATTTCAAACGGGCAAGGAAGGCAAAGCGATACAGATCCGGCGGGGCCGGCAGAGAAAATTCAGGCGCGCCAACGCCAACGGGCGTGTGCCTTGAAGACTTGATCCAGAAGTTTGCTGGCGATCAACACGGGGAAGGTCTCATTCATACGTTCTGGCACAGTAACTTAGCCGAGCGGAGCGTGCAATATGGCCAGCCTGACGGGGGATAAATCTATGAGAGGGTTGACGACCGATGGCAAAACGCCGGAAGTTTTTGGTACTGTCGTTTCGTTCAATACAACAATAAATAAACGGACTTGCTCATGATCAAACAGACGTTGTTCGTACCGGTCGCCGGATGCCTGCTCGCGCTGGCCTGTGCCCAGGCGATTGCCGCACCCAATCCCTATACCAATTTCATTGTTTTCGGCGACAGCCTCAACGACGCCGGGACATTCGCCGACAGCGGCGGCCCGGCCGGCGCCACCCAGCGTTTCACCAACCGCACCGGCCCGGTGTATCTGGACGGCAGCGGTGAGGTTCGCTCGCTCAACGCCACGCAGATCCTCGGCGGCAAACTGGGTTTCAGCCCGGACCAGACCGCCTCGTCGTCTTCGGCAGTACGCGCCGCCAATGGCCAGCCGGACGGCAACAACTGGGCGGTCGGCGGTTATCGCACCGACCAGATTCTCGACTCGATCACCACCCAGTCCGCCACGGGTGATCGCACTCGCGCCGGTTACTTGCCCTCCAATGGTTTCCGCGCCGACCCGAATGCGCTTTATTACCTCTCGGGTGGCGGTAACGACTTCCTGCAAGGCCGCGTGACCAGCCTGCCCCAGGCCAGCGCCGCCGCCGATCGGCTGGCCAGCAGCGCCCAGGCCCTGCAACAGTCCGGCGCCCGTTACATCATGGTCTGGCTGCTGCCGGACATCGGCTTCACCCCGGCCTTCAACGGTACGGCACTGCAAGGGTTCACCTCCCAGCTCAGCGCGCAGTTCAACACCGAGCTGGTGAGCCAACTGCAAAGCATCAATGCCAATATCATTCCGCTGAACATTCCGGTGCTGCTCAAGGAGACGTTCGCCAACCCGGCGCAGTTCGGCCTGGCGACCGATCAGAACCTGGCCGCCACCTGTTTCAGCGGCAGCGGCTGCACCGAAAACGCCCGCTACGGGATCAACAGCGCTACGCCGGACCCAACCAAGCTGATCTACAACGACTCGGTCCACCCGACCGAAGCCGGGCAGCGCTTGATTGCCGACTACGCCTATTCGCTGCTGGCCGCGCCGTGGGAAGCGACGCTGTTGCCACAAATGGCCCAGGGCACCCTGCGCTCGCATCAGGACGAACTGCGTAACCAGTGGCTGGCCGACTGGGAAAACTGGCAAGCCGTGGGTCAATGGCGCGCCATCGTCGCCGGCGGTGGACAGCACCAGGACTTCGACAGCCAGCGCAGCGGCGCCAGCGCGGATGGCAATGGCGCCAACCTGAACATCGGTGGCAGCTACCGTCTCGACGACGCCTGGCGCGTGGGTCTGGCGGCAGGTTTCTATAACCAGAAGCTGGAGGCTGGCGACAACGATTCGGACTACAAGCTCAACACGTACCTGGGCACCGCTTTCGCCCAATACCAGCAGAACCGCTGGTGGGGTGATGTCGCCATGACAGCCGGGCATCTGGACTACGACAGCCTCAAGCGCAAGTTCCAGCTGGGCGCCAACGAGCGTGGCGAGAAAGGTGACACCGACGGCTACGTCCTGGCCATCGGCGGACGCGTGGGTTACGACATTGCACCGGAAGCGAGCAGCCCATGGCACTTGTCGCCATTCGTCAGCGCTGATTTCGCCAAGGTCGAAGTCGATGGCTACTCGGAAAACGGCGCTGATTCCACCGCGCTGACCTTCGATGACCAGTCGCGCATCTCCCGGCGTCTTGGTCTCGGTATCCAGGGCAAGTACCAGATCACCGCGCAAACCCAGGTGTTTGGCGAATTCGCCCACGAGCGCGAGTACAACGACGACACCCAGGATGTGACGATGAATCTCAACAGCCTGCCCGGCAACCGCTACACCCTGGACGGCTACACCCCGCAGACCAACCTGAACCGCCTGAACCTGGGCGTGAGTCATAACCTCACCAAGGAACTGGCACTGCGCGCCAGCTACAACATTCGCAAGGATGACGACTTTACCCAGCAAGGCATCAATGTCGGGGTGGCGTTGGATTTCTGAACCGCAGGCCATGAAAAAAGCGGCGCCTTCACAGGCGCCGCTTTTTTTATGGCTGAAACATATGTCCCTTGCGGGCTCAGTCCGGGGTCTGCTCGGCCAGCGCCACGGCACGGAACATCGCCCGGCGCTTGTTGATGGTTTCTTCCCACTCCAGCGCCGGCACCGAGTCGGCGACGATGCCGCCACCGGCCTGCACATGCAGTTCGCCGTTCTTGATCACCGCTGTGCGGATCGCAATGGCAGTGTCCATGTTGCCGTTCCAGGCGAAGTAACCGACCGCGCCGCCGTACACGCCACGCTTGACCGGCTCCAGTTCGTCGATGATTTCCATGGCGCGGATCTTCGGCGCGCCGGACAAAGTGCCCGCCGGCAGGATCGCCCGCAGCGCGTCCATCGCCGTCAGGCCCGACTTCAACTGGCCGGTGACGTTGGAGACGATGTGCATCACGTTGGAATAACGCTCGATGACCATTTTCTCGGTGAGCTTCACCGAACCGATTTCCGAAACCCGCCCGGTGTCGTTACGCCCGAGGTCGATCAGCATCAGGTGCTCGGCGATTTCCTTGTCGTCGGACAGCAGGTCCTCCTCCAGCGCCAGATCCGCTTCTTCGGTGGCGCCACGCGGGCGAGTACCGGCAATCGGGCGCACGGTGATCAAGTTGTCTTCGACCCGCACCAGCACTTCCGGCGAACTGCCGACGACGTGGAAGTCGCCAAAGTTGAAGAAGTACATGTACGGCGTCGGGTTGAAGCAACGCAGCGCGCGGTACAGGTCGATCGGTGCAGCCTTGAAGTCGATCGACATGCGCTGGGACGGCACGACCTGCATGCAGTCACCGGCGAGGATGTACTCCTTGATGGTGTCGACGGCCTTTTCGTAGTCATTCTGGGTGAAGCTGGAGCGGAACAGCGGCTCGGCCGCCTGCTGCCTGCTGAAATCCAGACCCCGGCGCGGGGTGATCGGCTGGCGCAGTTTCTCCAGCAGATCCTGCAGTTGCGCCTGGCCTTGCTCGTAGGCATCGGCCTGCGCCGGGTCGGCGAGGACGATCGCGTGCATCTTGCCGGCGAGGTTGTCGAACACCACCACGGCGTCGGAAACCATCAGCAGGATGTCCGGCACGCCCAGCGGATCCGGGTTCGGGCATTTGCCCAGACGCTTTTCCACATAACGCACGCAGTCGTAACCGAAGTAACCCACCAGGCCACCGTTGAAGCGCGGCAGGCCGGCGATGGTCGGCACGTTGTAGCGGGCCTTGAAGTTTTCGACGAAGGCCAGCGGGTCTTCGACGTCATGGCTTTCGGTCTCGACGCCGTCCACGGTCACGCTGATGTGATGGTCGTGAACCCGCAGCACGGTGCGGCACGGCAGGCCGATGATCGAGTAACGGCCCCATTTCTCGCCGCCCTGCACCGATTCGAGCAGGTAGGAGTTAGGCTGGTCTGCCAGTTTCAGGTAGATCGACAGCGGGGTGTCGAAGTCGGCCAGGGTTTCGCAGGCCAGCGGGATGCGGTTATAGCCGTCAGCGGCCAGACGCAGGAATTCTTCGCGGATCATGAGGTGCCTCGTGGTGTGAGGTGTAATCAGTCAGGTATGCAAACGCGCCGGATCAGGCCGGCCAGGAACCAGTCAGGCGCGCCAACGCCAACGGGCCAGGGCCTTGATGACTTTCATCCAGAGTTTGCGAGTGACCACCACGATGGCGTTTCCAGAAGGGGAATGAGATGCGTCGGGCAACGTTATCTCAGCGGCCGGGTCCAGGCAACCGGGAATTAGCGTGCGCAGATCGTCGATCACCAGCGCCGGAGACTCCTCGGCAATCGGCCGACCGTGGTTGTAACCGTAACTCAACGCGACACACTTGACCCCCGCCGCTTTCGCCGCCAGCACATCGCTGCGCGAGTCACCGACGAACAGCGATTGCGAGGCCGGGATACCGGACATTTTCATCACGAAAAACAGCGCGGCAGGATCGGGCTTCTTCTGCGGCAGGGTGTCGCCGCCGATGATCCACTTGAAGTAGCGGCCGATCTTCATCTGATCCAGCAACGGCGCAACGAAGCGCTCCGGCTTGTTGGTAATCAGCGCCATCGCCACGCCCTGCTTGTGCAGCCACTTCAGGGTGTCGCGCACGCCGGGATAGACCACGGTCAGTTCATGGCTGGCGCCGTAGGCGTCGAGAAAAACCTCCAGCGCCCGCTCGGCCTCGGCGTCATCCACCGCTTCATGGTCGATACCGCCGGCCAGCGCACGGCGCACCAGCACCGGCGCACCGTTGCCGACCCACTCGCGCACCGACTCGACGCCCGCAGGCTTACGGCCGAGGGTGAGCAGCATGTTATCCACCGCCGCCGCCAGGTCAGGAACCGAATCGATCAGCGTGCCATCCAGATCGAACATCACCAACCGTGGCAATTGCCCCGGGAACAGCTGCTCAAATCCGCTCATGGGCGGGCCAGCGCCAGTTCGGAACGCATCTTGTCGATGACTTCCTGATAGTTCGGCGCGTTGAAGATCGCCGAGCCGGCCACAAAAGTGTCGGCGCCGGCAGCGGCGATTTCGCGGATGTTGTTGACGTTGACGCCGCCGTCGATTTCCAGGCGGATGTCACGGCCCGAGGCATCGATGATCGCCCGCGCTTCGCGCAGCTTGTCGAGGGTGCCGGGAATGAACTTCTGCCCGCCGAAACCCGGGTTGACACTCATCAGCAGCACCATGTCGACTTTGTCGATCACGTACTTGAGCACGTCCAGCGGGGTCGCCGGGTTGAACACCAGGCCGGATTTGCAGCCGCCTTCACGGATCAGTTGCAGCGAACGGTCGACGTGCAGCGTGGCTTCCGGGTGGAAGGTGATGTAGGTCGCGCCGGCCTCGATGAAGTCGCCGACGATACGATCCACCGGAGTGACCATCAGGTGTGCGTCGATCGGTGCGGTGATGCCGTACTTGCGCAGCGCCGCGCAAACCATCGGGCCGATGGTCAGGTTGGGTACGTAGTGGTTGTCCATGACATCGAAGTGAACGAAGTCGGCACCGGCGGCCAGAACGTTGTCCACTTCCTCGCCGAGGCGGGCGAAGTCGGCGGAGAGAATCGACGGAGCAATTACGAAGGGCTGCATGACGCACCTTTTCTGAGCTAAATCACGATGGCGCGCATTGTAGCCTCATGCTTTGACGCGCGCACCGTAACCGCGATGATTGGGTTGTGCCATGCCCGATGGCCGCGACGAATCAGTACGCCGAGCGGTAGATTTTCTCGATATCGGCGGCGCTGAGCCGGCGCGGGTTGTTGCGCATCAGCCGCTCGATGCCCGCGGCCTCTTCGGCCATGGCCGGGATCGCGTCTTCCGGTACACCGAAACTGCGCAGGCCGACCGGGATTTCCACCGCCGCGCACAGCTCGGTCATGGCCTGCACGGCTTTGTCCGCTGCCTCATTGGCGCTCAGATGAGCGGTCTTCACCCCCATGGCTTCGGCGATATCCTGCATCCGTTCGACACAGGCCATCTTGTTCCAGGTCATGACATACGGCAGCAACAAGGCGTTGCTGACGCCATGGGCAATGTTGAAACGCCCGCCCAGCGGATACGCCAGCGCATGCACCGCGCCGACCCCGGCGTTGCCGAACGCCATGCCGGCCATCAGGCTGGCGGTAGCCATGTCTTCCCGGGCCTGCAGGTTCGCGCCGTTGGCGTAGGCCTTGGGCAGCGCTTTGGCAATCAGTTTGATCGCACCGATGGCCAGGGAGTCGGTGATCGGCGAGGCATTCACCGACAGATAGGATTCGATGGCATGCACCAGCGCATCGACGCCGCTGGCGGCGGTGACACTGCGCGGGCAGGTCAGGGTCATCTGCGGACTGACCAGCGCCACGTCCGGCAGCAGGTAGTCACTGACGATGCCTTTCTTCAATTGCGCGACCTTGTCGGAAAGGATCGCGACGTTGGTCACTTCCGAACCGGTGCCGGCGGTGGTCGGGATGGCGATCAGCGGCGGGCCTTTGCGCGGCACCTGCTCGACGCCAAACAGATCCTCCAGCGCGCCGTGGTAACCGGCGTATGCGGCGACACTCTTGGCGATGTCGATGGCGCTGCCGCCGCCGAGGCCGATCAGCCCGTCGTGCCCGCCCTCGCGGTAGACGCGCATGCAATCCTCGACGATGGCAATTTCCGGGTCGGGCTGCACCCGATCAAAAATCTCGTAGTCACGCCCGCCCATCTGCGCCAGCGCCAACTCCACGGTGCCGGACTTGACCAGCGCGGCGTCGGTGACGATCAGCGGGTTGTCGACATCCAGCCGGGTCAGCTCCGCCGCCAGTTGTTCGATGGCACCGGCGCCGGTGATCAGTTTGTGAGCGATTTTGAACGCGGAAAGACTCATCGTGCGCAGCCTCTTATAGATGTGGGAGCTGAGCACAAGCGTAGCTGGGGAATTCGGGTTGTCTGCCATTCAGTGTGTGAATGGTGAGCAGGATCAAGAGCAAAAGCCCCTCTCCCTGAGGGAGAGGGGCTCGACCGAGGTGAATGGTCGGACTACATCGACCTGCAATACCAAGCGCGTATCAAGCCTGTAAAAGGTGTAAACGATGTCCCCGGTCTAATGTGTAAAGGATGTACCGGTCTCTACAGTGAGGGGCTACGATTCAAAGCCAGGCATCAAACCTGAGCCGTACGCAGCTTCTCGCTACGCCCCCGTAGCCATTCAAGCGTCAGCAGCAGAATCACCGAAAACGCAATCAGCAAGGTCGCGGCCGCCGCAATCGTCGGGCTGAGGTTTTCGCGAATCCCGCTGAACATCTGCCGTGGCAATGTCGCTTGCTCGGGACCGGCAAGGAACAGGGTCACCACCACCTCATCGAACGAGGTCGCAAAGGCAAACAGCGCCCCGGAAATCACCCCCGGCGCAATCAGCGGCAGCGTCACCCGGCGGAAGGTCGTCAACGGCGAGGCACCGAGGCTGGCCGCCGCCCGCACCAGGTTATGGTTGAACCCCTGCAGGGTCGCCGACACGGTGATGATCACGAACGGCACGCCCAGCACCGCATGCACCACGATCAGCGAGAAGAAACTGTTGCCCAGCCCCAGCGGCGCGAAGAACAGGTAACTCGCCACACCGATAATCACCACCGGCACCACCATCGGCGAAATCACCAGCGCCATCACCAATGACTTGCCGGGGAAATCGCCACGGGTCAGGCCGATCGCGGCCAGGGTGCCGAACACCATCGCCAGCACGGTCGCGGCCGGGGCGACGATGATGCTGTTCTTCAGCGAACGCATCCATTCCGCCGAAGCGAAGAAGTCCTGATACCAGTGCAGCGAAAAACCTTGCAGCGGGTACACCAGGAAACTGCCCGAGTTGAACGACAGCGGCACGATCACCAGCACCGGCAGAATCAGGAACAACAGAATCAGGCCGCAGAGGATCCGCAGGCTGTAGAACCACACCCGTTCGACGGGCGACATGTAAGGACTCAGCATCTCAAATTCCCCTTAACCCAGGCGCAGGCGACTGGCGCCCACCAGCCAGCTGTAGATCAGATAAAGCACCACGGTCGCCAGCAGCAACAGCCCGCCCAGCGCAGTGGCCATGCCCCAGTTGATGCTGGTGTTGGTGTAGAACGCGACGAAGTAGCTGACCATCTGATCGTTCGGACTGCCGAGCAGCGCCGGGGTGATGTAGTAGCCGATGGCAAGGATGAACACCAACAGGCAGCCGGCGCCGACACCGGCGTAGGTCTGCGGGAAGTACACCCGCCAGAAACTGGCGAACGGATGGCAGCCGAGGGAAATCGCCGCACGCATGTAGGTCGGCGAGATGCCCTTCATCACGCTGTAGATCGGCAGGATCATGAACGGCAGCAGGATATGCACCATCGAGATGTAGACCCCGGTGCGGTTGAACACCAACTCCAGCGGCTTGTCGATGATGCCCATCGCCATCAGGGCACTGTTGATCAGGCCGCCGGACTGCAGCAACACGATCCACGCCGCCACCCGCACCAGAATCGACGTCCAGAACGGCAACAGCACCAGAATCATCAGCAGGTTGCTCTGGCGCGATGGCAGGTTCGCCAGCAGGTACGCCAGTGGATACGCCAGCACCAGGCAGATCACGGTGATGATCAGGCCCATCCAGAACGTGCGGGCGAAGATGTCGAGGTAGATCGCCTGGTCCGGGGTGGCCGGGGCGAGTTCGCCGAGGTCGTCGATCCGGTGATCGACCGCCGCCAGCAGGTAATACGGGGTGATGCTGCTGGTGTTGCGGCGCACCGCTTGCCAGTAGGCCGGGTCGCCCCAGCGTTCATCGATGCCTTCCAGCGCTTCTTTATAAGAAGCAGGCTCGGTGGCGAACGGCAGGCCCCGGGCGGTTTTGGTCAGCAGGCTGCGATAGCCGGCCAACTCCATGTTCAAGCGCTTGGACAGGTCGCCCAGCGTCTGGTTTTTGCGGGCTTCGGCGAGGTCTTCGCTGGCTGCCTTGTACACCGGTTCGGCGGGCAGGCCCCGGCCGTCCCAACTGGCGATGGCCGCCACGGTGCGCGGCATGCCGCCGACCACTTCCGGGTTACCCACGCTTTTGTAGAGCAGCGCCACGATCGGCACCAGGAACACCAGCAACAGAAACAGCACCAGCGGCGCGATCAGCGCCTGGGCCTTCCAGCGGTTGACCCGCTCGGCGTGCTTGAGCCGCTGCTTCAAGGTGGGGCTGTTGCCCTCGTTCAGGGGAACGGCGATGGCCATGACGTACTCCGCAAATCTTTGATCGTTACAGAGGCGGCGAACCGCCTCTGTTGTGTTGAAGCACAGCTCCCACAGGGAACTGCTTACTTCGCAGCCCAGGAGTTGAAGCGCTGTTCCAGTTGCTCGCCGTTGTCAGCCCAGAAGGTGACGTCGATCTGCACCTGGTTGGCGATGTTTTCCGGAGTGGTCGGCATGTCCTTCAGGACATCCTTGGCCAGCAGCGGCACTGCCTGAGTGTTGGCCGGGCCGTAGGCGATGTTCTCCGAGTAGGTCTTCTGCTGCTGCGGCTGCACCGAGAACGCGATGAATTTCTTCGCCGCTTCAGCGCGCGCCTTGTCCAGGCCTTTCGGGATGGCCCAGGCGTCGAAGTCGTAGATGCCGCCGTTCCACACCACTTTCAGGTTGGATTCTTTCTGCACCGCCGCGATACGACCGTTGTAGGCCGAGCTCATAACCACGTCACCGGAGGCGAGGTATTGCGGCGGCTGGGCGCCGGCTTCCCACCACTGAATGCTTGGCTTCAACTCATCGAGCTTCTTGAACGCGCGGTCCTGACCATCCTTGCCGGCCAGCACTTTGTAGACGTCTTTCGGCGCAACGCCGTCGGCCATCAACGCGAACTCAAGGGTGTACTTGGCGCCTTTGCGCAGGCCACGCTTGCCCGGGAATTTCTTGGTGTCCCAGAAATCAGCCCAGCTGCTCGGTGCGGTTTTCAGCTTGTCGGCGTTGTAGGCCAGCACGGTCGACCACACGAAGAAGCCCACGCCGCACGGCTGGATCGCGCCCTTGACGTAATCTTCGGTCTTGCCGAACAGCGCCGGATCGAGTTGTTCGAACATGTCCTCATCGCAGCCACGGGACAGTTCTGGCGACTCCACCTCCACCAGATCCCACGACACGCTCTTGGTATCGACCATGGCTTTGACCTTGGCCATCTCGCCGTTGTACTCGCCGGCCACGATCTTGCCGTTGCCCGCCGTTTCCCACGGTGCGTAGAAGGCTTTGACCTGCGCAGCCTTGTTCGCCCCGCCAAACGACACCACAGTCAGATCGGGACCTGCGGCCATTGCCTGTGCCGCACCCATCAGGCCCAGGGTCAGGGCTGTGAACTTCAAGGATCTCAACATTTATTGTTCTCTCCACGTGCAGGGTTGGTGTTGGTATTGCCGGGGCGATCAATGCGCCTCTGAAAGAGGATCAAGCGCGCGAACGTGCTCGACCTGCCAGCCAAGCGGAACCACGTCCCCGACCGCCAGAGCCGGATCGAGCTCGGCAATCGGTTGTTTCACGAAGAAGTCGGTCTTGCCACAGACTTCCAGGCGCACCCGGACGTGGTCGCCCAGATAGATGAATTCGGCCACCCGCCCGGAGAAGCGGTTGACGCATTGGTCGCTGGAGCCGTTGAGACTCACCCGCTCCGGACGGATCGACAGGGTCACCGGTTCGCCGGTCTGGCCGACGTTGACCGCCAGCGCCTCAACCTTCTCGCCGCGTCCCAGTTCGACCACGCAACGTTCACCGCTCTGGCTGAGCAGACGGCCGCTGAGACGGTTGTTCTCGCCGATGAAGTTGGCGACGAAGGTGTTCTTCGGTTCCTCGTAAAGGGTGCGCGGCGGAGCGATCTGCTGGATCTCGCCCTGGTGGAACACCGCGACACGGTCGGACATGGTCAGGGCTTCGCCCTGGTCGTGGGTCACATAGACCACGGTCACGCCGAGGCGCTGGTGCAGATGCTTGATTTCCATCTGCATGTGTTCACGCAATTGCTTGTCGAGCGCGCCGAGGGGTTCGTCCATCAGTACCAGTTGCGGCTCGAACACCAGCGCGCGAGCCAGGGCCACCCGCTGTTGCTGACCGCCGGACAATTGCCCCGGATAGCGCTGGGCGAAGCTGTCGAGCTGGACCATTCCCAGGGCTTTTTTCACTTTGTCGGTGACGTCGCTCTTGTTCAGGCCGCGCACGGTCAGCGGGAACGCGAGGTTTTCAGCCACGGTCATGTGCGGGAACAGCGCGTAGTTCTGGAACACCATGCCGATGTCGCGTTTGTGCGGCGGCACGTTGTTGATCGAACGCCCGGCCAGGAGGATTTCCCCGGCAGTCGGTGTTTCGAAACCGGCGAGCATCATCAGGCTGGTGGTCTTGCCGGAACCGGACGGCCCGAGCAGGGTGAGGAATTCGCCTTTGCGAATATCCAGGTTGAGGTCTTTGACGATCAGGTTCTCGCCGTCGTAGCTCTTCTGCACTCCACGAAAGCTGACCAGCACGTCGCTGGCCCCTGCGTTTGATTCGACCTGGCTCATACCCACACCTTTGTTATTGATGACTGCTGTGGACTAAGCCTAGTGGCTGCCGCCAACGGCGCAAATCGGGGCGCAGGAGAGAATCGCCTCAGCCGGATGGAAGGCCGGGTGTAGGGATTTCCCTACAAGGATGGCGTGTTTGGACAAGTGCCGCGGTGAGCTTGCGGCGGCAAGCCGCAAGCGTGGGCAAAAGCTGTGTCGCTATTGGATATGCCCACAGATGAGGGCGTGTGAGAGGGGTTTTGTGATGCCGGTCAGAGGAGCTTGTGTTCCATGGCGTATTTCACCAGTTCCGCCAGGGAAGTGATGTTGAGCTTCTGCATCAGCCGCGCCTTGTGGGTGCTGATGGTCTTGCTGCTCAGGGCCAGTTGCTGGGCGATGTCATTGACGTTGGCGCCCTGGGCCAGGCGTTCGAACACCGAGAACTCACGCTCGGAAAGCAGTGAATGCAACGGCCGGGCATCGGTCAGGCCGACTTCGAAGACCATGCGGTCGGCCAGCTCGGGATCAATGTAGCGCCCCCCCGCCGCGACCTTGCGGATCGCCGTCAGCAACAGCGCCGGATCGCTGTCCTTGGTCGCGTAGCCGGCAGCGCCGACCTTCAGCGCCCGGGCAGCCATCTGCGCTTCATCGTGCATCGACAACACCAGAATCGCCGGTGGATTGCTCAGCGCACGGATGCGCGGGATCGCTTCCAGGCCGTTGACCCCGGGCATCGAGATGTCCAGCAACACCACCTCGCAAGGCACATGACGCAGGGTTTCGAGCAACTGCTCGCCATTGCTCGCCTCCCCCGCCACTTGCAGATCCTTGGCCAGGCCGATCAATTGCTTGATGCCTTCACGGACAATGGTGTGGTCTTCGGCTACCAGTACACGGATCACTTGCACTCTCCTCGATAATTGCGATGTTTCAGCCGTCGAGCGGCACCCACACATGCAGACTGGTGCCCTCCCCCGGTTCGCTCTCCAGGGTCAGGCGCCCGCCCATGATCAGCACCCGTTCGCGCATGCCCACCAAGCCGAACGAAGTCGGCCGACCGGCAGCGGCGACAAATCCTACGCCATCGTCGCTGACCGTCAGACACAATTCATCGCCCTCCAGTGCCAGCGTCAGCTCCACAGTATGCGCCTGGGCATGGCGCATGACGTTGGTCAGCGCCTCCTGAAGGATGCGGAACAGGCCGATCGCCTTGCCATCGCTGAGCGGCGGCAGACTCTCGGGCACCTGCACCAGACACGGAATCTGCGTTCGCGCCTCGAAGCGTCGCGCCTGCCATTCAATCGCCGAGGCAATCCCGGCGTCGAGAATCGGCGGGCGCAGCGCCGTCGCCACATCGCGCACCAACTGGAACAACTGGGCGATCAGGCGCTTCATGCTGTTCAGGCGTTCGTTCAGACCGGGATCGAGTTGCGCGTAGGCCAATTCGCACATCGATGTCTCCAGTTTCAGCACCGTCAGCATCTGCCCCAACTCGTCGTGAACCTCGCGGGCGATCCGCGCCTTTTCTTCTTCCCGGACACTCTCAAGGTGCGCCGACAATTCGCGCAACTGCTCGCGGGACGCGGCCAGTTCCAGTTCGATGCGTTTGCTTTCGGTGATGTCCCAGACGATGCCGTCCCAGACATAGGCGCCATCCTCCAGTTGACGGGTGATCGCCTTGATCTCGGCCCAGCGCTGCTCGCCCTGGCGCGTCAGAATCCGCCCCTGCCACGACCAGTCGCTGTCGGTGTCGAGCGCCTGATCCTGGGTCTGGTGATAACCGGCCTTGTCCTCCGGATGTACCAGGCTGCGCAGGCCCATGTCACGGTGAGCAATAGCCGAGGGTGCGTAACCGACCAGACTCTCGCTGCCCTCGCTGATGTAGGCAAAATCGATCTGCCCGGTCACGGGCGCCCGCTCCAGGCGGAACACCAGGCCCGGCACGTTGGCCGCGATGCCTTGCAGCCGCGCCTCGCTTTCCTGCAACGCCGCCAGTGCGCGACGGCGCTCGGTGACATCGGTGAGATAAACCACCAGATACTCGCTGTCACGAAAGCGCAGAAAACTCAGCGATACGTCGGCCGGCAGCACGCTGCCATCGGCGCGCACGCAGTTGGTTTCAAAGCTCAACGGCCCTTCCTCACTGGCCCGGGCGCGCTTCCACAGGTTGAGCCAGCGATCCATGTGCAGACCCGGTTCGAAGTCGATCAGCGGTCGCTCGATGATCCCGCCCGGTGGATAGCCGAGCATGGTTTCCGCCGCGCGGTTGGCGTAGCGCACGTGGCTGTCCCAATTGACCCAGAGAATGCCGACGGTGCTCTGATCGATGGAAAACTGGGTCAGGCGCAACGCTTCTTCGCTGGCGGCGCGCAGGGCGATGTCTTCCCGGGCGGCGAGCAGGCGCTGTTCGAGGTTGTGCTGCTGACGCCGTTGCCAGACCACGACCGCCATGCAACTGAGCAACAGCACCGCGCACAGCAGACTCAGGTTCTGCCAGAACCCCGGCGATTCCGAGAGTCGCGGGTATTTGGGTTGCAGCCATTGGTTGTGCAGGCGTTCGAGATCCTTGGCCGGAATCGCACGCAAGCCCCTTTCGACGATGCCGGCCAGTTCCGGCCAGTCGCGCCGGGTGGCGACCCGCAGCAATTGCGGCAGACCGATATCGCCGACCACCACCAGCCCGGCGAACTCCGGCTCCGTCGACAGGCGTCCGAGCTGCGCTTCGTCGACCACCGCGAACGACGCCTGCTGGCTCAACAGCAACTGCAGGGCCTGACGCTCCATCGGTACGCCTTGCAGGTTCAGATGGGGATAGTTGCCGCGCAGGTAATCGGCAGTGACGCTGGGCATGCGCACGGCGACGCGGGTCTGGCTGTCGAGTTTTTCCAGCTCCACTGCACCGGCGGTTTTCTGATCGCTGACCACCAGTTGCGGCACCCGCATGTAGGGGTCGGAAAACTGCCAGAGACGCAGCGCTTCCGGGGTCTGGGTCAGGCCCGGCGCGAGGTCGATTTCGCCGTCGCGCACAGCAGCTTCGAGCTGCGCCAGATCCTGAAAGTTACGCCAGGTCAGTTCAATCTTGAGGGCCTTGGCCAGCCATTTCATCAACTCGACATTGGCCCCGGACAAACGCTGCAGACGCCGGTCGTATTGCGCATACGGCGCCTGCAACACCAGGCCGACGCGCAACTCGTTGTGCTGCGCCAGCCATTGCTGCTCGCTGGCCGACAGTTGCGCGACGTGGGCCGGCGGCGCAGACGCCGCCCAGCCCATCAAGGGAAACCACAAACAGCCGATAACCCACAGGCAGCAAAAACGCATCATTGAAGTCTCGTACACTGACAAATTCTGACCAACCCATTAGGCTGCCGGGATACTTTCTGGCCTGGAATAACCGATGCCCTCTGTCTACCGCCTGGCAATGCCAGCATTGTGCCTGTCGCTGATCCTGCCTTGTGCGTTTTCTGTTCAGGCGGCCGATCCGGCCCCTGCTGCCGCCACGGAAAAAGCCGCAGAAGAAAAACCGGTCGAGCGCCAACCTCTGCTTGAGCGTAGTCAGGAAGACGCCTCGGCACTCGAACGCAAAGTCCCCGCCCAGGAACAGCAACAGCTCCAGGCCGGCAGCGACACGTTCCTCGCGCTGTGGAAACCAGCCAACACCGCCGATCCCAAAGGTGCGGTGATTATCATCCCCGGCGCCGGCGAAAGCGCTGACTGGCCGCAAGCAATCGGTCCGCTGCGCAGCAAATTGCCGGACGCCAAGTGGAGCAGCCTGAGTATCACCCTACCCGATCTGCAAAGCGATGCCATCGCCCCGCGCGTGGCCGAAGCCCCGCCCGCGCCGAAAGCCGAGTCGGCCAGCAAGGACTCCACCACCGCGCAACCGATCGAGCAGGCTGCCGGCGGTGAAGCCGAAGTGGCGGATCAGGTGGTGGCAGAAACCAGCGAAGAGCAATCAAAGGCCGACGCCGAACGCATTTTCGCCCGCATCGACGCCGCGATCGGCTATGCCGAGCAGCAGAGTGCGCGCAGCATCGTCGTGCTCGGCCATGGCACCGGCGCCTATTGGGCCGCGCGCTACCTGAGCGAAAAGCAGACGTCGCAAGTGGAAAAACTGGTCATGGTGGCGGCACAGATGCCGGCCAGGGCCAAGCCGGAACTGGCGGAGCTGACCCCCACCCTGAAGCTGCCGACCGCCGATATTTTCTACATGGACAAAACGCTGGATCGCAACGCGGCGCTGGAGCGCATGCAGGCGAGCAAGCGCCTGAAGACTTCAGCGTTCAGTCAGGTCGCGCTCAAGGCCTTGCCGGATAACAAGGCCGAGCAGGAGCAACTGTTCCGCCGGGTGCGCGGCTGGTTGAATCCGCAGAATCCCGACTGATCCACAGGCCGGAGCGCGCCCTTCGCGAACAAGCCCGCTCCCACAGTGCCGGTAGGGGCGGGCTTGTTCGCGAAGAGGCCATGACCGACAAACGATTCACTGGCTAGCGAAAATCCCGGCGCTCGCGAATCAACGTGTACGCGTTGTGCAGCTCACGGGTTTTATCGGTGGCTTCGCGCACCTGCGCGGGCGTCGCGCCGGTGCCGGCGATCTTGTCCGGATGATGGCGGCTCAGCAGGCGTCGGTAGGCGCGCTTGATCTGTGCCGGCTCGCTGGTCGCCGACACGCCCAGCAAGCGCATCGCTTCCTGATAGCTCACCGCCGCACTGACGATTGGTCGCTTGTGCGGTTCATAGTCAGCCGCCAGCGCCTGCACCTGGTGGTGGGTCCAGCCCAGCCATTTGCCCCACTGCGCCAACAGCTCGCGCTCGCTGCTGCCGGCCCGGCTGTCCGCCCAGACCATCCGCCAGCAGGCGCGCAACACGCCCTCGGCGGCATGGGGCTGGGCGGCGAGACGACGCAGATAGCCGCGCAGATTGTCGTTGCCCGACTTGCCGCGATTGAACGCGGCAATCGCCCGGCGCTGCGCCGGCTCGCTCATTTCCAGCGAACGCATTTCCACCCGCGCCTGCTGGATATGCCCATCGGTGACCCGGCCGTCCGACTTGGCCAGACGTCCGAGCAACACGAACAGCAATTCGTCGTTGCGCAACATCGGCCGACCGCCGAGTTTTTCCCGCAAATGCCCCCAGCTCTGCAAATGCAGACGCCGGTCCAGCGCCTGCCCCAACAAAGCCCCAAGCATGGCCCCCGGAATGCTGGCAATGGCAAAACCCGCTCCGGCTCCAATCAGAGTCCCTGGCCACAACATATCAGCGACTCGCTTCTATCAAGGCTTCAGCTTCCGCCAGACGCTCATGCGTGCCGACATCCACCCAATGCCCGTTCAACCGCTCGCCCGTCACCTGCCCGTCCGCCATCGCCTTGCGCAACAGCGGCGCCAGTTTGAAAGCACCGGCCTCGCAGCCGTCGAACAACTGCGGGTGGAGTACGGCGATGCCGCTGTAGGTCAGGGTCGTCGCGTCCGGTTGACCGTCCTGCACCCGGCCGTCGACCAGCATGAAGTCGCCATTCGGGTGATGTGCCGGGTTGTCCGCCAGCACCAGATGAGCCAGCCCGGTGATCGGTTGGTGCTGCACGCTGAAGTCGTAATCGGTCCAGATATCACCGTTGACCACCAGGAATGCCTCATCACCGAGCAACGGCAAGGCGCGGAAAATTCCGCCGCCGGTCTCCAGCGGCTCGCCTTCCGGGGAATACTGAATGCTCACGCCGTAGCGCGAACCGTCGCCCAGATAATCCTCGATCTGCTGACCCAGCCAGGCGTGGTTGATCACAATCTCGTTGAAACCTGCCGCCGCGAGGGCATGCAGGTGATATTCGATCAGGGGCACGCCGCCGGCACGCACCAGCGGTTTGGGGGTGGTCAGCGTCAGCGGGCGCATGCGCTCGCCCTTGCCGGCCGCCAGAATCATTGCCTTCATGCCTTCACTCCGCCGCGCAGACTGTCGAACAGCGCCTGCAATGGCGCCAGTTCCGGACGCCGGGCGATGACCGCTTCTATATAAGCAAAGAAGCGCGGCACGTCGGTCAGGTAGCGCGGCTTGCCGTCGCGGTGGCAGATGCGCGCGAAGATGCCGATGACTTTCAGGTGGCGCTGCACGCCCATCAGGTCGCTGGCACGCAGGAAATCCTCAAGGTCCGGCTGCACCGGGATGTTCAGCGCAGAGGCCTGCTGCCAGTAGTTTTCCAGCCAGCCGCGCACGCGCTCTTCAGGCCAGCTGAGGAAGGCATCCTTGAACAGGCAAGTCACGTCATACGTCACCGGGCCATAGACCGCATCCTGGAAGTCCAGCACACCGGGATTCGGCTCGCTGAGCATCAGGTTGCGCGGCATGTAGTCGCGGTGGACCAACACTTTCGGCTGGGCCAGGGCGCTGTCGATCAGCAGGTCGCTGACTTGCTGCCACTGCTGTTGCTGGGTGGCATCGAACTCGACGCCCAGCTCACGTTTCACATACCACTCGGGGAACAGTTCCAGCTCCCGACGCAGCAACGCGACGTCGTAGCTCGGCAGCGGTGCCACCATCGGCAACTGCTGAAAAGCCAGCAAGGATTGCAGGGCATCGTCGAACAGCGCGTCGGCATTTTCGCCATCGATCACGTCCAGATACGTCTTGTTGCCCAGGTCATTGAGTAAAAGAAATCCGCGTTCGAGGTCTTCTGCATAAATTTTCGGCACATTTATTCCGGATTTCGCCAGCAAAAAGGCGATATCCACGAACGGTTTGCAGTTTTCCTGGGGTGGCGGCGCGTCCATCACGACGAAGCTGCGACCCTCGCCTTCCCAACGGAAATAACGGCGGAAACTCGCGTCGCTGCTGGCCGCAGTCAACGTGGCCGGGGGGACGGCGCCCCAGCCCTGATCGGCGAAAAGGATTGCCAACTGCTCATCGAGCCAAACTTTCAGGTGTTGCAAGCGTACATCTTGGTCAGGCATTGCAAGGGTCTCCGACGGCGCTAGCCGTCAAGCGGGTCATGCTTTATTATCCAGCATCTTTTTCAGACCATCGAGAGGCGTGCGGCCCATACCGCGGGCAGATGGCACGCAGGAAGCCCGGACTAATAAGATGGCATTGAAATCCCCCGCGTTTCGTAAAAAATTTCCGTTGTTGGTAACCGGCAGTCTGCTGGCTATGCAACCTCTGGCCAGCCAATTCGTTGTTGCCGCCGAGCAGTATGACTGCTCCATCTCGGCTACGGGTGGCTGGGACTGTGCGCCCAAGACGTCGGCGGCTGCATTGCCGCCGCGTCCGGTGCATGACGGCAGCGCCGTCAGTGCCACGGGCGAAGCCCCGGCCGAGAGCGGCACTACTGCCGACGCAGGTCCCAAGCCGGTACTGGTCACCGAATCCAAGGGCCGTGGCCTGAAATCCCGCAGCGAAGACTACAGTCACCTCGACTGGGTTCCGCGCGAGAAGCTCACCGCCGCCCAATTGGCCGAGACCGGTCCTTACTGCTCTGGTTCCTATATCGAACCGATTCGTCCTGGCATGAATGACAAGACGAATAAAAGTGACGCACCGACCTTCATCGGCGCCAAGGCTTCGCGTTATCAGCAGGACTCGCAGGTGGCGAGCCTGGCCGGTGACGTGGTCATGCGCCAGGGCAGCATGCAGGTCGAAGCCGACGAGGCGAACCTGTATCAGGCCGAGAACCGTGGCGAACTGGCCGGCAACGTGCGTATCCGCGACAACGGCGCCCTGCTCGTCGGCGACCACGCCGATGTCCAGCTCGACACCGGTGAGGCCAAGGTCGACAACGCCGAATACGTGATGCACAAATCGCGCATCCGCGGTAACGCGCTGTACGCCAAGCGCGCCGAGAACGCGATCATCCGCCTGAAGGACGGCACGTACACCACGTGCGAACCGAACAGCAACGCCTGGCAGCTCAAGGGCAACAACATCACCCTGAACCCTGCCACCGGCTTCGGTACAGCGACCAACGTGACGCTGCGGGTCAAGGACATTCCGGTCCTGTACACGCCGTACATCTACTTCCCGATCGATGACCGTCGCCAGTCCGGCTTCCTGCCGCCGACCATCGGCTCCGGCAGCGATACCGGCTTCATGCTGGTAACCCCGTACTACTTCAACCTGGCACCGAACTACGATGCCACGTTGTACCCGCGCTACATGAGCAAGCGCGGCATGCTGATGGAAGGTGAGTTCCGTTACCTGACCAAGTCGAGCGAAGGCCAGTTCGGTGCGGCGTACCTGAACGACGAAGACACCGATCGCAGCCAGCAGACCGACTACCAGAAAAACCGCTACATGTATAACTGGCAGCACAAGGGCGGCCTCGACTCTCGCGTGTACACGCAGGTCGACTACACCAAGATCAGCGACCCTTACTACTTCCAGGATCTGAGCACCGACCAGATCGGTGTGAAGAGCGCCGACTACGTGAACCAGCAGGGTTCGATCAGCTATCGTGGCGACAGCTATACCGCGCGCCTGAATGCTCAGGCGTATCAGTTGGCGACGGTTTCGAACATCACGCCGTATGACCGCCTGCCGCAGATCACCTTCAACGGTCAGCTGCCGTATCACCCGGAAGGCCTGAACTTCGATTACGAGACCGAGATCGTCCGTTTTGACCGAGACCTCAAAACCGGTTCGTTCACCGATGAGGCCGGCAACGTGTCGCCACGCCTGGACAAGAACGTACTGGGCCTGGATCGCGCCAACGGCACTCGCCTGAACCTCAAGCCAGGTGTCAGTCTGCCGATGAACTGGACCTATGGCTTCGTGAAGCCATCCCTCAAGTATCAGTACACCCAGTACGATCTGGATCTTGATGGTCAGGGCAAGTTCGATCTCGCGACCAACCGCAACGGTGCTTCGGCACTGGGCGAGTCGTTCAGCGGCTCGCAAAACCGTGGCGTACCGATTGCCAGCATCGACAGCGGCCTGTACTTCGACCGCGACACGTCCTACTTCGGCAAGAACTACCGTCAAACCCTGGAGCCACGCCTGTTCTACCTCTATGTACCGGAGAAAGACCAGAAAGACATCCCAGTGTTCGATACCAGCGAATACACCTTCAACTATGCGTCGCTGTTCCGTGACAACCGTTTCTCCGGCTCCGACCGTGTCGGTGACGAGAACAAACTGTCGCTGGGCGTGACCAGCCGCTGGATCGAAGAAGATGGCTTCGAACGTCAACGCATCAGCGTCGGCCAGGCCCTGTACTTCAAGGACCGTGAAGTGCAACTACCGGGCATCGATGCAAAAGCCCGCGACGACTCGCGCTCCAACGTTTCGCCTTACGCGCTGGAATACGAATACCGCTGGAACCGCGACTGGCGCACCACGGCCGACTACAACTGGGATCCGGACAGCCGCAGCCCGCGTTCCGGCAGCGCGATGTTCCACTACCAGCCTGAAGACAACCCGAACAAGGTTATCAACGCCGGTTATCGCTATCGCAATGACCAGGTCCGTTACGACCAGAGCACCGGCAAGTGGACCGTCGGCGGTGACTACGGCACCGAGGGCCAGCCGGGCTTCATCAAGGACTACTACAAGATCCAGCAGCATGACTTCTCCGTCATCTGGCCAATCGTTCCTCAATGGAGCGCTATCAGCCGCTGGCAATACGACTACAACCGCAACCGTACGCTTGAAGCCTTCGGTGGTTTCGAATACGACAACTGCTGCTGGAAACTGCGCCTGATCAACCGTTACTGGGTTGCCTATGACGAGTTCAGTCAGGACGCTCCGCAAAACGAAAAAGGCGACCACGGCGTCTTCCTCCAAATTGTTCTGAAGGGCCTCGGTGGTGTCGTCGGCACCAAGGTAGAGAGCTTCCTCGACAAAGGCATCCAAGGTTATCGTCAACGTGAAGACCAAGCTTTCTGATTGTCTGCGCCCGCTGATGCTGGGCGCGCTGTTCCTGGGTACCGCGGCGAACGCCTCGGTACAGTCCATCGATAAAGTGGTGGCCATCGTCGACAACGACGTGGTCATGCAGAGCCAGCTGGATCAGCGCGTCCATGAGGTTCAGCAAACCATCGCCAAGCGTGGCGGTGGCTTGCCGCCTTCGGGCGTGCTGGAACAACAGGTGCTCGAGCGCCTGATCGTCGAAAACCTGCAACTGCAGATCGGCGAGCGTTCCGGCATCCGCATCACCGATGAAGAACTGAACCAGGCTGTCGGCACCATTGCCCAGCGCAACAACATGACTCCGGATCAATTCCGCGTCGCCCTGTCCCGCGATGGCCTGTCCTATGAAGACGCCCGTGAGCAGATCCGCCGCGAAATGGTCATCAGCCGTGTCCGTCAGCGCCGGGTGGCGGAGCGCATCCAGGTTTCCGAGCAGGAAGTGAAGAACTTCCTCGCCTCCGACCTGGGCAAGATGCAGCTGTCCGAAGAACTGCACCTGGCCAACATCCTGATCCCGACCCCGGAAAGCGCCAGCTCCGAAGCGATTCAGAGCGCTGCGCGCCAGGCGATGGAGGTTTACCAGCAGCTCAAGCAGGGCGCTGACTTCGGCCAGATGGCCGTGGCCCGCTCCGGCAGCGACAACGCACTGGAAGGCGGCGACATGGGCTGGCGTAAAGCCGCGCAACTGCCACCTCCGTTCGATCGCGAGCTGAGCAGCATGACGCCGGGTGAAATCACCCAGCCTGCACGTACTCCGGGCGGCTTCATCATCCTGAAGCTGCTGGAAAAACGCGGCGGCGAAAGCCAGACCCGCGACGAAGTGCATGTTCGCCACATCCTGGTCAAGCCAAGTCCGATCCGCGACGAAGCGAAGACCAAGGCACTGGCCGAATCGCTCTACAACCGCATCAAGGCTGGTGAAGACTTTGCCGAGCTGGCGAAGAACTACTCCGAAGACCCGGGTTCCGCTCTCAACGGCGGCGACCTGAACTGGATCGATCCGAACGCACTGGTGCCGGAATTCCGCGCCGTGATGGCCAAATCGCCGCAAGGTGAGCTGTCCAAGCCGTTCCAGACCCAGTATGGCTGGCACGTCCTGGAAGTCCTTGGCCGCCGCGCCACCGACAGCACCGCCCAGGCCCGCGAGCAGCAGGCACTGACCGTACTGCGTAACCGCAAATACGACGAAGAGCTGCAAACCTGGCTGCGTCAGATCCGTGACGAAGCGTACGTAGAGATCAAACTCCCTGGTGCAGACCAGGCAGCGCAGTGAAACCCAAGCGTTTCGCGCTGACACCCGGCGAACCAGCCGGCATCGGTCCCGACCTGTGCCTGCTGCTCGTCTCGCAAGCCCAGCCGCATCCCCTGATTGCCATCACCAGCCGCGACCTGCTCCTCGAGCGGGCCGCGCAGCTGGGGCTGGCTGTCGATCTGCTGCCGGTCGGCCCCGACCGCTGGCCGGATGTTCCGGCGCCGGCCAACAGCCTGTACGTCTGGGACACCCCGCTCAGCGCCCCCGTGGTGGCCGGGCAACTGGACAAGGCCAACGCCGCGTTCGTCCTTGAAACCCTGACCCGAGCCGGCCAGGGCTGCCTGAACGGCGACTTCGCCGGGATGATCACCGCCCCCGTACACAAGGGCGTGATCAACGAGTCGGGCATCGCGTTCTCGGGGCACACCGAATTCCTCGCCGACCTGACCCATACCGCACAAGTGGTGATGATGCTCGCCACCCGTGGCTTGCGCGTCGCACTGGTCACCACCCACCTGCCCCTGCGCGACATCGCCGATGCGATCACGCCGGAGCGGCTGGAGCGAGTCACGCGGATTCTGCACGCCGACCTGCAAGACAAATTCGGCATCGCCCGGCCACGCATCCTGGTTTGCGGACTCAATCCGCACGCCGGTGAAGGCGGACATCTGGGCCATGAAGAAATCGACATCATCGAACCCACGTTGGAGCGCCTGCGCAGCGAAGGCATGGACCTTCGTGGCCCGCTGCCCGCCGACACTCTGTTTACCCCCAAATATCTGGAGCACTGCGACGCAGTGCTGGCGATGTACCACGACCAGGGCCTGCCCGTGCTGAAGTACAAAGGCTTCGGCGCCGCCGTCAACGTGACCCTCGGCCTGCCGATCATTCGGACTTCGGTCGACCACGGCACCGCCCTGGATCTGGCCGGCAGCGGCAAGATCGACACCGGCAGCCTGCAAGTCGCCCTGGAAACCGCCTACCAGATGGCCGAGACCCGTTTATGACCGAGCAATACCAACACAAGGCGCGCAAGCGTTTTGGCCAGAACTTCCTGCACGATGCCGGCGTCATCGACCGCATCCTGCGCGCTATCCACGCCAAGCCCGACGACCGCCTGCTGGAAATCGGCCCGGGCCAGGGCGCGCTGACCCAGGGCCTGCTGGGCACCGGTGCGCAGCTCGACGTGGTGGAACTGGACAAGGACCTGATCCCGATCCTCAACCAGCAGTTCGCCGGCAAGAGCAACTTCAACCTGCATCAGGGCGATGCACTGAAGTTCGACTTCAACAGCCTCAACGCTGCGCCGAACAGCCTGCGAGTGGTCGGCAACCTGCCGTACAACATCTCCACGCCGCTGATTTTCCACCTGCTGAACAACGCCGCGATCATCCGCGACATGCACTTCATGCTACAGAAGGAAGTGGTCGAGCGTCTGGCCGCAGGTCCCGGTGGCGGTGACTGGGGTCGTCTGTCGATCATGGTTCAGTACCATTGCCGGGTCGAGCATCTGTTCAACGTCGGCCCGGGTGCGTTCAATCCGCCGCCGAAGGTCGATTCGGCGATCGTGCGCCTGGTGCCGCATGCCGTGCTGCCGCACCCGGCCAAGGATCATCGCCTGCTGGAGCGCGTGGTGCGCGAAGCGTTCAACCAGCGACGCAAGACCCTGCGCAACACCCTCAAGCAATTGCTCAGCAGCGCCGAGATCGAAGCCGCCGGTGTCGACGGCAGCCTGCGTCCCGAGCAACTGGATCTGGCCGCCTTCGTGCGTCTGGCCGACAAGCTCGCCGAACAGCCTGCGAAAACGCCCGACGCCGACTGACCGGCCATGTACCGGGCAGGACACCACGCTGGTTTACTGCCCGATACTTGCCTAGACTGAATCCCAATCAGCTACGCCCCGCGCCCCGCTTCGTTTTTAAGGCCTCTCGCATGTCCGATCCTCGTTACCAGGTCGACGTCAGTGTCGTTACCCACTATCTGGCAGACCAATCGCAACCCGAGCACGAGCGTTTTGCCTTCGCCTATACGATCACCGTGCAAAACAATGGCGAACAGCCTGCCCGACTGATGTCACGGCATTGGGTCATCACCGATGGCGACGGGCATGTCGAGGAAGTGCGCGGTGCCGGCGTGGTCGGTCAGCAACCGCTGATCGATGCCGGCAAAAGCCACACCTACAGCAGCGGCACCGTGATGACCACCAAGGTCGGCACCATGCAGGGCAGCTACGAAATGGTCGCCGCCGACGGCAAGCATTTCGACGCGATCATCAAGCCTTTCCGCCTCGCCGTTCCCGGAGCCCTGCACTGATGGCGACGTACGCCGTCGGCGACCTGCAAGGCTGCCTCGAACCGCTCAAATGCCTGCTCAGGCAGGTCGCCTTCGACCCGGCGCTGGATCGTCTGTGGCTGGTCGGCGATCTGGTCAACCGTGGCCCGCAATCGCTGGAAACCCTGCGCTTCCTTTATGGGATGCGCGAATCGCTGGTCTGCGTCCTCGGCAATCACGACCTGCACCTGCTGGCCGCCGCGAAGAACATCGAGCGCCTGAAAAAGTCCGACACCCTGCGGGAAATCCTCGAAGCCCCCGACAGCCCCGAGTTGCTGGAATGGCTGCGCCGGCAAAAACTCATGCACTACGACGAGCAGCGCGAAGTCGCCCTGGTGCATGCCGGCATCCCGCCCCAATGGTCGCTGCGCCGGGCTTTGAAGTGCGCTGGCGAAGTCGAGGCCGCGTTGCGTGACGACAATCTGTTTCCGGCCTACCTCGATGGCATGTACGGCAACGATCCGGCGAAATGGGACAACGACCTCAAGGGTGTGACACGCCTGCGGGTCATCACCAACTATTTCACCCGCATGCGCTTCTGCACCGCCGAGGGCAAGCTCGACCTCAAGAGCAAGGAAGGTCTGGATACCGCCCCCGCAGGCTACAAACCCTGGTTCCAGCATCAGGAGCGCAAGACCCGTGGCCTGCGGATCATCTTCGGCCACTGGGCGGCGCTGGAGGGCGATGTCCATGAACCGGGCATCTCGGCCCTCGATACCGGATGCGTCTGGGGCGGCAGCCTGACCCTGATGAACGTCGACAGCTTTGAACGGCTGTCGTGCAAATGCGACGAACACGGCGGTGTGCTGCCGCCAGTCGCGTCACCGATCGCCGAACCCTCGCCAGCCAGCGCTCCGCGCTAGACTGCGTTTTCAGCCGAGCCACAGGAACCCGCCATGAGCGAATTCAAACGTATTCCCCCGGAACAGGCCCAGGCCCTGCGCGAGCAAGGTGCCGTGGTGGTTGATATCCGCGACCCGCAAACCTACGCCGCACTGCACATCGCCGGATCGAAGCATGTGGACAACCACTCCATCGCCGACTTCATCCGCAGTGCCGACCTCGACGCACCGCTGGTGGTGGTCTGCTATCACGGCAACTCCAGCCAGAGCGCGGCCGCCTACCTCATCAGCCAAGGCTTCTCGGACGTCTACAGCATGGACGGCGGCTTCGAACTGTGGCGCACGACTTTTCCTTCGGAAACAGCGCAAGGCTCTTCCGAATAATTTTTTTGTAACGTGCAAGCCCCGGCTCCCGTGGGCTCGCGCGGTGGCAGACGAACGGTCTGCCACAACTAATTACGTATCTCGCCTTTACCTCCCGAATTCCCAACTATCCTTAAGCCCAGGCCATCCAAAACAGGGGAGAGCCGGTACACCGGCGCACGGGTCATCGGGAGTGGCTTTCGCGGTTGTCGATCGCGGAAGCGTTCTGGGGGGTAAACAAGAGCTGCCTGAGCAGCTGCTTGCCAGCATCGACTGAGTGATCCGGCGTCGGCTCCACGTATCGAGCGAGGTGACGTCATGAGTATCTTTAGCCACTTCCAACAACGCTTCGAGTCCACACGCCAGGAAGAATTCTCGCTGCAGGAGTACCTGGAACTGTGCAAAAAGGACCGCAGCGCCTACGTTTCCGCCGCCGAGCGTCTATTGATGGCAATTGGCGAACCCGAGCTGCTCGACACGTCGACCAACTCGCGGCTGTCGCGGATCTTCTCCAACAAGGTGATCCGCCGCTATCCGGCCTTTGAAGACTTCCACGGGATGGAAGAATGCATCGACCAGATCGTGTCGTATTTCCGCCATGCCGCTCAGGGCCTGGAAGAGAAGAAACAGATCCTTTACCTCCTCGGTCCCGTGGGTGGCGGTAAATCGTCCCTGGCCGAGAAGCTGAAACAACTGATGGAAAAAGTGCCCTTCTATGCCATCAAGGGTTCTCCGGTGTTCGAATCGCCCCTGGGCCTGTTCAACGCCACCGAAGATGGCGCGATCCTCGAGGAAGACTTCGGCATTCCACGCCGCTACCTGAACACCATCATGTCGCCATGGGCGACCAAGCGCCTGGCCGAATTCGGCGGTGACATCAGCCAGTTCAGGGTGGTCAAGCTGTATCCGTCGATCCTCAACCAGATCGCCGTGGCCAAGACCGAACCGGGTGACGAGAACAACCAGGACATCTCGGCGCTGGTCGGCAAGGTCGATATCCGCAAACTGGAAGAATTCCCGCAGAACGACGCCGACGCCTACAGCTACTCCGGGGCGCTGTGCCGGGCCAACCAGGGCCTGATGGAATTCGTCGAAATGTTCAAGGCACCGATCAAGGTGCTGCACCCGTTGCTGACCGCAACCCAGGAAGGCAACTACAACAGTACCGAAGGCCTGGGCGCGATTCCGTTCACCGGGATCCTGCTGGCGCACTCCAACGAATCGGAGTGGCACACCTTCCGCAACAACAAGAACAACGAAGCCTTCATCGACCGGATCTACATCGTCAAAGTGCCGTATTGCCTGCGGGTCAGCGACGAAGTGAAGATCTACGACAAACTGCTGATCAACAGCTCCCTGGCCAAGGCCCATTGCGCGCCGGACACCCTGAAAATGCTGGCGCAGTTCTCCGTGCTGTCGCGCCTCAAGGAGCCGGAAAACTCCAACATCTATTCGAAGATGCGCGTGTACGACGGGGAAAACCTCAAGGACACCGATCCGAAGGCCAAGTCGATCCAGGAATACCGCGACTCGGCGGGCGTCGACGAAGGCATGAACGGTCTGTCGACCCGCTTCGCGTTCAAGATCCTGTCCAAGGTCTTCAACTTCGACCCGCATGAAATCGCCGCCAACCCGGTACATCTGCTTTATGTGCTGGAACAGCAGATCGAACAGGAACAGTTCCAGGCCGAGACCCGCGAACGCTACCTGCGCTACCTCAAGGAATACCTGGCACCGCGTTATATCGAATTCATCGGCAAGGAGATCCAGACCGCCTACCTCGAGTCTTACAGCGAGTACGGGCAGAACATCTTCGACCGCTACGTGCTGTATGCGGACTTCTGGATTCAGGATCAGGAATACCGCGATCCGGAAACCGGCGAGATCCTCAACCGCGTCGCGCTCAACGAGGAACTGGAAAAAATCGAGAAACCGGCCGGTATCAGCAATCCGAAGGATTTCCGCAACGAAATCGTCAACTTCGTATTGCGTGCCCGTGCCAATAACAACGGCAAGAACCCGACCTGGCTCAGCTACGAAAAACTGCGGGTGGTCATCGAGAAGAAAATGTTCTCGAACACCGAAGATCTGCTGCCAGTCATCAGTTTCAACGCCAAGGCCAGCAAAGAGGACCAACAGAAACACAACGACTTCGTTACGCGAATGGTCGAACGCGGCTACACCGACAAACAGGTACGACTGCTGTCCGAGTGGTATCTGCGGGTCAGAAAATCACAGTAAACCGCGGCCGGTCAGACCGGTTGTCGTCAGCCCGAGGCCTGTGGGCGCTTTTTCTGCTACACAGGCCTCTGGAAGGTGTTCGAAAGGCGGTAGCGAGGTTCAGGCAGCACCCAAAGCGCTTGGGGGAGCGTGTATGTCCCTTGGCATTCGGTTCAATGCTGCATGACCGCTCGCCCCTTTGCAGGACAGCTTCTAAGGAGCAGTCATGAGCTATGTGATCGACCGACGTCTCAATGGCAAGAACAAGAGCACGGTGAACCGTCAGCGCTTCCTGCGGCGTTACCGTGACCACATCAAGAAGGCTGTCGAAGAGGCGGTCAGCCGGCGCTCCATCACCGACATGGAACACGGCGAACAGATCAGCATTCCCGGTCGCGACATCGACGAACCGGTGCTTCACCATGGACGCGGCGGCAAGCAGACCGTGGTTCACCCCGGCAACAAGGAATTCACCGCTGGCGAGCACATCGCCCGTCCGCCGGGAGGCGGCGGTGGCCGTGGCCCGGGCAAGGCCGGCAACTCCGGCGAAGGCATGGATGAGTTCGTCTTCCAGATCACCCAGGAAGAATTCCTCGAGTTCATGTTCGAGGATCTCGAACTGCCCAACCTGGTCAAGCGCAACCTGACCGGCACCGACACCTTCAAGACCGTGCGCGCCGGGATCAGCAACGAGGGCAACCCGTCGCGGATCAACATCATCCGCACCCTGCGTTCGGCCCATGCTCGGCGTATCGCCCTGTCGGGCAGCAGCCGAGCCAAACTGCGCGAAGTTAAAGAGGAACTGGCGCGACTCAAACGCGAAGAGCCAGACAACTTCGGCGATATTCAGGAACTGGAGGCGGAAATCGAGAAACTCAGTGCGCGCATTCACCGCGTACCGTTCCTCGACACCTTCGACCTCAAATACAACCTGCTGATCAAGCAGCCAAACCCCAGCTCCAAGGCGGTGATGTTCTGCCTGATGGACGTTTCCGGCTCCATGACCCAGGCCACCAAGGACATCGCCAAGCGCTTCTTCATCCTGCTGTACCTGTTTCTCAAGCGTAACTACGACAAGATCGACGTGGTGTTCATCCGCCACCACACCAGCGCCCGGGAAGTGGACGAAGAGGAGTTTTTCTATTCGCGCGAAACCGGCGGGACCATCGTCTCCAGCGCCCTGAAACTGATGCAGGAGATCATGGCTGAGCGTTATCCGAGCAACGAGTGGAACATCTACGCCGCCCAGGCCTCGGACGGCGACAACTGGAACGACGACTCGCCGATCTGCCGCGACATCCTCATCAACCAGATCATGCCGTTTGTGCAGTACTACACTTACGTAGAGATCACCCCGCGCGAACATCAGGCCCTGTGGTACGAATACGAACGCATAGCCGAAGCCTTTTCCGACACTTTTGCCCAGCAGCAACTGGTCTCGGCCGGGGATATCTATCCGGTCTTCCGTGAACTCTTCCAGCGCAGGTTAGTGACATGACCGCCAAAGAGCAGAAGCGCCAACCCATTTCCACCGGCTCCGAATGGACGTTCGAGCTGATCCAGGCCTACGACCGCGAAATCGCCCGTATTGCGGCCGGTTACGCCCTGGATACCTACCCCAACCAGATCGAAGTGATCACCGCCGAGCAGATGATGGATGCCTATGCCTCGGTCGGTATGCCACTGGGTTACCACCACTGGTCCTACGGCAAACACTTCCTCAGCACCGAAAAATCCTACAGCCGTGGGCAGATGGGCCTCGCCTACGAGATCGTGATCAACTCCGACCCGTGCATCGCCTACCTGATGGAGGAAAACACCATCTGCATGCAGGCGCTGGTGGTGGCTCACGCCTGCTACGGCCATAACAGCTTCTTCAAGGGCAATTACCTGTTCCGCACCTGGACCGATGCCAGTTCGATCATCGATTACCTGGTGTTCGCCAAGCAGTACATCATGCAGTGCGAGGAGCGCCACGGTATCGACGCCGTCGAAGACCTGCTCGACTCCTGCCACGCCCTGATGAACTACGGCGTCGACCGCTACAAACGTCCCTATCCGATTTCCGCCGAAGAAGAACGGCGGCGGCAGAAGGATCGCGAAGAACATATGCAGAAGCAGATCAACGATCTGTGGCGCACCATTCCAAAAGGCGCGGACAAATACAGCGACAAGGACAACGCCCGGTTCCCGGCCGAGCCGCAGGAAAACATTCTGTATTTCATCGAAAAACACGCGCCACTGCTTGAGCCGTGGCAGCGCGAGATCGTGCGGATCGTGCGCAAGATCGCCCAGTATTTCTACCCACAGCGCCAGACGCAGGTGATGAACGAAGGCTGGGCGACGTTCTGGCACTACACACTGATGAACGATCTGTATGACGAGGGTCTGGTCACCGACGGCTTCATGATGGAATTCCTCACCTCGCACACCAGCGTGGTGTTCCAGCCTGGCTTCGACAGCCCTTATTACAGCGGCATCAACCCGTATGCACTGGGCTTCGCCATGTATCGCGACATCCGGCGCATGTGCGAGGAGCCGACCGAGGAGGACCGCCGCTGGTTCCCGGAAATCGCCGGCTCCGACTGGCTGTCGACCCTCAAGTTCGCCATGAGCAGCTTCAAGGACGAGAGTTTCATCCTGCAATACCTGTCACCGAAGGTGATTCGCGACCTGAAACTGTTCAGCATTCTCGATGACGACCAGCGGGACGACCTGCTGGTGCCCGCCATCCACGACGAGGGCGGCTACCGGATCATTCGTGAAACCCTGGCGGCGCAATACAACCTCGGCAACCGCGAACCGAACGTGCAGATCTACAGCATCGACCGTCGCGGCGACCGCTCGCTGACCCTGCGTCACCAGCAGCACGACCGCAAACCGCTGGGTGACTCCACCGACGAGGTACTGAAACATCTGCACCGGTTGTGGGGCTTCGACATTCATCTGGAAACCCTGCAGGGCGACCAGATCATGAAGACTCATCACGTTCCGCCACGCAGCGAACATGCCGAGGGCGATTACGGCCGGCTCGACCTGGCCGTCATTCACCTTTGATCCCGTTCTTGCCTCCGAAAGCCCGGCGCAAAGGTTATCCTGTCGGGCCAACGGAGGTTTTTTATGCAGATTTATAAGGTCGGCGGCGCGGTGCGCGATCGCCTGCTGGGTATCCCCGTCACCGATATCGATCGAGTGGTGGTCGGCGCGACCACCGAGGAAATGCTCGCCCAGGGATTTCGCCCGGTAGGCGCGGACTTCCCGGTGTTTCTTCATCCGAAAACCGGCGAGGAATACGCCCTCGCCCGCACCGAGCGCAAAAGCGGTCGCGGTTATGGCGGTTTCACGTTTCACGCCAGCCCCGAAGTGACCCTTGAAGAAGACCTGATCCGCCGCGACCTGACCATCAATGCCATGGCCGAGGACGACCAGCAGAATCTGACCGATCCTTATCATGGTCAGCGCGATCTTGAAGCGCGGATTCTGCGTCACGTTTCCCCCGCGTTCGCCGAAGATCCCCTGCGAGTACTGCGTGTTGCACGCTTCGCCGCCCGCTATGCCGGGCTGGGTTTCAGCGTCGCCGCCGAGACCCTGGAGCTGATGCGCCAGCTCAGCGAGTCCGGTGAACTTGAAGCCTTGACCGCCGAGCGCAGTTGGAAGGAAATCTCCCGCGCACTGATGGAAGACCAGCCACAAGTGTTTATTCAGGTGCTGCGTGATTGCGGCGCATTGAAAGTGCTGATGCCGGAGGTCGATGCGCTGTTCGGCGTGCCGCAACCGGAAGTCCATCACCCGGAAATCGACAGCGGCATCCATACGCTGAGCGTGCTGGAACAATCGGCCCTGCATAAACAGCCGCTGACCGTACGCTGGGCCTGCCTGCTGCATGATCTTGGCAAAGGCCTGACCCCGGAAGAGGAATGGCCCCGGCATATCGCCCATGAGCACAAGGGCCTGAAGCTGATCAAGGCCGTCAACGAGCGCTTCAAGGCGCCGAAGGATTGCCAGGAGCTGGCCCTGCTGGTCGGCCAGTACCACACCCACGGCCATCGTGCGCTTGAACTGAAAGCCTCGACCTTGCTGGAGCTGTTGCAAAGTTTCGATGTTTATCGCCGCCCGCAACGCTTTGAGGAATTCATCATTGCGTGCGAGATGGACGCCCGAGGACGCAAAGGTCTGGAGCAGCGCAGTTATCCACAGGCGGATTACTTGCGTGGCGCGGCCAGTGTGGCGCGGGGCGTGGCTGTTCAGCCATTGCTGGAGAAGGGTTTCAAAGGCCCGGAACTGGGCGAGGCGCTCAAGCGCGAACGGCTCAAGGCGTTGAAGGCCTACAAGGAATCGGCGTCAACCTGAAAAGCTTCGCGGGCCAGCCTGCTCCCACAGGACAAGTGGAAGCGAGCTTGCCCGCAAGGACACCCGTCAGTTCACCGCAGCGCCTCAGGGGTCAGTTGCTGACCGCGCCACTCGAATCGCACCGGCGCCAGCACCTGATCGATCTGCGCGTCAGCCCACAATGCAGCGAAGCTTTTTCCCACGCCCGGATGCACTCGATCCGGTGCAATCAGCGACAACGGCCATAACACAAAGGCGTTTTTCAGGATTTCCGCTCGCGGCAGGATCAATCCGTCGAAATTGCCCACCAGGTCACCATACAGCAGCACGTCGATGTCCAGCGGCAAGCCCTTGCGATCCGGTGCATAACGACCGTTATCCGCCTCGATGAATTTCAGGCGGCGATCCAGCTCCATCAAGGGCAGGTCGGTATACGCCGACACCACGAAATTGAAGAACGGACCGCTCTTGATGCCCACCGGCTGGCTTTCGAACACTGCCGAGCAGCGGATATCCACCAGAAACGTGGCCAGGGCATCCAGACCGGCATGCAAATGGGTTTCGCGCTCGATATTGCTACCGAGGCCAAGGTAGACCTGAGTCAGCGACATCCGCGCTCGATCTCCACGCCGACACCGCCCCTGGCGGCCGGAACCGCGCCTGGCTTGGTCAGCTTCAGGCGTACCCAGGTGATCTTGAATTCATTCATCAGCACTTCGACCAGACGCTCGGCGAAGGTCTCGACCAGTTGATACTGGGCCTGCTCGGCAAAGGCCTGGATCCGCGTGGACACGCTGGCGTAGTCGAGCGCCAGGGTCAGGTCGTCACCGGCGGCAGCCGGGCGATTGTCCCAGGCGAAGCTCAGATCAAGACGCAGGCACTGTCGGATGCCGCGCTCCCAGTCGTAGGCACCGATCACGGTGTCGACTTCCAGGCCCTCGATAAACACTCTGTCCAAGCACTTTTCTCCGCTGCACGACAAGGGCGCAATGCGCCGTTAGAATCAGGGCGTCCTCGCCCGGAATAGTTAGCATGTTTTGGTTACTGGCGATCCTCGCCTACCTGCTCGGCTCGCTGTCCTTCGCCATTTTGCTCAGCCGCCTGACCGGAAACCCGGATCCGCGAATGAGTGGCTCGGGTAATGCCGGCGCCACCAACATGCTGCGCCTGGCCGGTCGCAAACTGGCGATCCTGACCCTGCTGGGTGATCTGTGCAAAGGCCTGCTGCCAGTACTGATCGCCTCGGCAATGGGCCTTTCGCTGCAGGATCAGGCGTGGATCGGCGTCTGCGCCGTGATCGGTCACCTGTTCCCGCTGTATTTCCGTTTTCGCGGCGGCAAGGGTGTCGCCACCGCCGCCGGCATGCTGCTGGGTCTGTATCCGCCCGCCGCACTGCTGGCGGTCTGCGCCTGGCTGCTGACGTTCTACCTGACCCGCACCAGCTCGCTGGCGGCGCTGATCGCCACGCCGCTGACCCTTCCGTTACTGGCCTGGCAGGAACCGGCGGCGCTGTTACCGATGAGCACCTTGACGCTGCTGATCGTGTGGCGCCACCGGGGCAATCTACGCGACCTGTTTGCCGGGCGCGAACGGCATTTTTAAATACCGCCCATGAGCGCCGCTCATCCCAATGCCGACAGTTGCTCCATCGGCCAGCGCGCCTGCACGCTGATCGCCAGGCTTTCCTGCTGGCCGGCCTGCAAGCGCTGACAACCGGCAAACGCGATCATCGCGCCGTTGTCGGTGCAGAATTCAGGCCGGGCATAAAACACATCGCCTTTCATGTCACCGAGCATTTTTTCCAGTGAAATACGCAACGCCTTGTTGGCGCTGACACCACCGGCGATCACCAGACGCTTCATGCCAGCCTGCTTCAGAGCACGCTTGCACTTGATGGTCAAAGTCTCTACCACGGCCTGCTGGAACGCCAGCGCGATGTCGCAACGGGCTTGTTCACCGTCGTCCCCGGCGCTGACGCATTGCTGCCAGGTGTTGAGGGCGAAGGTTTTCAAGCCGCTGAAGCTGAAATCCAGCCCCGGTCGGTCGCACATCGGACGCGGGAAGGTAAAACGTCCTGCGACACCCTTCTGCGCCAGCTTGGCGATTTCCGGTCCGCCGGGGTAATTCAGGCCCATCATCTTCGCGGTCTTGTCGAACGCTTCGCCAGCCGCGTCGTCAAGCGTCTCGCCGAGCAGGCTGTATTGACCGATGCCGTCGACCTGAACCAGTTGCGTATGGCCACCCGAGACCAACAAAGCGACGAACGGAAACTGCGGCGGTTTCGGCTCCAGCATCGGCGCCAGCAAGTGGCCTTCCATGTGATGTACGCCGAGTGCGGGAATACCCCAGGCAAACGCCAGTGCCTGGGCACAGGAAGCCCCCACCAGCAGCGCGCCGACCAGGCCCGGGCCTGCGGTATAGGCGATGGCGTCGATCTCGGTCGGCACACAGTCGGCCTCGGCCAACACCTGACGAATCAAGGGCAGCATGCGCTTGACGTGATCGCGGGAGGCCAGCTCCGGCACCACGCCACCATAGACGCGATGCAAGTCGATCTGGCTGAACAGCGCGTCGGCCAGCAGACCGCGTTCACTGTCGTATAAAGCGACGCCGGTTTCGTCGCAGGACGTTTCTAATCCCAGTACTAGCATGGGTTTGCGCCTTGTTTAGGCTGAATTCGAAGGCGCGCATAATAGTCGCCGCGTGATGCTCCGACCAGCGGTTTTCGATCAGAGGCTTTGCATTCCGAGCGATGAGGGGTTAACATCCGCAACCCTTAAAAACTGACGTCTTCAAGTGCTCTTTTGCCGCGAGGATGTTAACCCCGGTAATGAATGAAGGTAGCTCTGGATGCCAGCCGTCAAAGTTAAAGAGAACGAACCCTTCGACGTAGCTCTGCGTCGTTTCAAGCGCTCCTGCGAAAAAGCCGGTGTACTGGCTGAAGTTCGTAGCCGCGAATTTTACGAGAAGCCAACTTCTGAGCGTAAGCGCAAAGCAGCAGCTGCTGTTAAGCGTCACGCAAAGAAAGTTCAGCGCGAACAGCGCCGCGCCGTTCGTCTGTACTAATACACAGACGTTCGAAGCAAGCTTCTGCCCAAGCCCGGCCTTCCGCCGGGCTTATGGCATTTGCGTAAAACGCTTGATGCTTCACCGTCGAAGCCGCAGATGCGACCGAGACAAACTGCTTCACCGCGTCAGGCCTGGCTCTTTTGCCAGCGGTGCACGTCTTTTCTGACGAGCCTTTTCAAGGCTGTTGACGAGCACACCCCACTGATTCCTCTTGCGAGATCAGCCCAAAGGCACCTGCTTGCGTGCCCGCTTCACAAGCACTCCCAAGGCCCTCGACAGGTCGTAGCGGATTCAGCGCAATATTTTCAAATGATCGAAGACTGATTGACACTAACGTCACTGGATTTTCGGCAGATACACTTCCCGACAGCGATTACGCAGACAACCCAGGTCGAGCCGCCCTTTGTGCGCGCATCCATCAACGACCCGCGCCCGCCCTTCGCATCGGATTTATAACAGTAGCAACGCAGACCACGAGAACGCCATGGCCGGGTTGATCCCCCAGAGCTTCATTGACGACCTTCTGAACCGCACCGACATCGTCGATGTGGTCAGCTCGCGCGTGCAATTGAAGAAGGCCGGCAAGAACTACACTGCCTGCTGCCCGTTCCACAAAGAGAAAACCCCGTCGTTCAGCGTGAGCCCCGACAAGCAGTTCTATTACTGCTTCGGTTGCGGTGCCGGCGGCAACGCGCTCGGTTTTCTCATGGATCACGATAACCTGGACTTCCCCCAGGCCGTCGAGGATCTGGCCAAAGCGGCCGGCATGGAAGTCCCCCGCGAAGAAAGCGGTCGCTCGCACAAGCCGCGTCAACCGACCGATTCGCCGCTGTACCCGCTGCTCACTGCCGCCGCTGACTTTTACCGCCAGGCACTCAAGAGCCACCCGGCACGCAAAGCTGCCGTGGATTACCTCAAGGGCCGCGGCCTGACCGGCGAGATTGCCCGGGACTTCGGCCTCGGTTTCGCCCCGCCGGGCTGGGACAATCTGTTCAGGCACCTGAGCAGCGACACCCTGCAGCAGAAAGCCATGATCGACGCCGGGTTGCTGATCGAGAACGCCGAAACCGGCAAACGCTACGACCGCTTCCGCGATCGCGTGATGTTCCCGATCCGCGACACCCGTGGGCGCATCATCGCCTTCGGCGGGCGAGTACTCGGGGACGACAAACCCAAGTACCTGAACTCACCGGAAACCCCGGTCTTCCACAAGGGCCAGGAACTCTACGGCCTCTATGAAGCCCGCAAGAACAACCGCAACCTCGACGAAATCATCGTCGTCGAGGGCTACATGGACGTCATCGCTCTGGCCCAACAGGGCTTGCGCAATGCCGTCGCAACACTGGGCACCGCCACCAGCGAAGAACACCTCAAGCGCCTGTTTCGCGTAGTGCCGAACGTATTGTTCTGCTTCGACGGTGACCAGGCCGGCCGCAACGCCGCGTGGCGCGCCCTGGAAGCCACCCTGAGCAGCCTGCAGGACGGACGCCGGGCACGCTTTCTGTTCCTGCCCGAAGGTGAGGATCCGGACACCTTGATCCGCGCGGAAGGCACCGATGCCTTCCGCGCCCGCATCAATCAGCATGCCCAGCCACTGGCGGATTATTTCTTCCAGCAGTTGACCGAGGAAGCCGACCCGCGCTCACTCGAAGGCAAGGCGCACATGGCGACGCTCGCAGCACCGCTGATCGACAAGGTGCCCGGTGCCAACCTGCGCATCCTGATGCGCCAGCGCCTGACCGAAATCACCGGCCTGAGCAGCGAAACCGTCAGCCAGCTGGCCCAGAGCGCTCCGCAGGAAGCGCCACCCGCCTATGATCCAGGCATCGATTACGACGCCATGCCGGATTACAGCGACTATCATCAGCCGCAGGCACAGGACATGTATGTGCCGCAGCAGGAGTGGACGCCGAAGAAGCCCGGCACCGGCGGCAAGAAATGGGAAAAAAAACCCTGGGACAAGAACGGCAAGCGCGGCGGCGATCGCGACCAGCCACGTGCCCCGCGAGTGCCGGCGGCCGTCGAACCACCCACACTGGCAGCCCTGCGCACCTTGCTGCACCACCCGCAACTGGCGGAAAAAGTCGAGGATGCCGGGCACTTTGCCGACGAAAACCAGACCAACGCACAGCTGTTGGTGGCACTGCTCGAAGCCGTACAGAAGAATCCCAAGCTAAACTCATTTCAGTTGATCGCGCGATGGCACGGAACCGAACAGGGACGCCTGCTCAAGGCACTGGCGGAAAAGGAATGGCTGATCGACGGAGACAACCTTGAACAACAGTTTTTCGACACCATTACTAGCTTGTCAGCCCGCCAACGCGAGCGAAACCTGGAACAACTGCTCAGAAAAGCCCGTCAAAGCGAATTGAGTACCGAAGAGAAAAACCAACTGCGCGACCTATTGAGTCGCAATGTTTCCGCATCAAACCCGACCTCAACTGGCGCGTGAGGTCATAGCTCAGGTATAATCCTCGGCTTGTTTTTTGCCCGCCAAGACCTTCAGTGGATAGGGTGTTATGTCCGGAAAAGCGCAACAGCAGTCTCGTATTATTGAGTTGATCAAACTGGGTCGTGAGCAGAAGTATCTGACTTACGCCGAGGTCAACGACCACCTGCCCGAGGATATTTCAGATCCGGAGCAGGTGGAAGACATCATCCGCATGATCAACGACATGGGGATCCCGGTACACGAGAGTGCTCCGGATGCGGACGCCCTTATGCTGGGCGACGCCGATACCGACGAGGCCGCTGCGGAAGAAGCAGCCGCTGCGTTGGCGGCGGTGGAGACCGATATCGGTCGCACCACTGACCCGGTGCGCATGTACATGCGTGAAATGGGTACGGTCGAACTTCTGACTCGTGAAGGCGAAATCGAAATCGCCAAGCGTATCGAAGAGGGCATCCGTGAAGTGATGAGCGCCATCGCGCACTTCCCCGGCACGGTTGACCACATTCTCTCCGAATACGATCGCGTCACCTCCGAAGGTGGTCGCCTGTCCGACGTCCTGAGCGGCTATATCGACCCGGACGATGGCACTACGCCGCCGGCCGCCGAAGTACCGCCACCGGTCGACGAGAAAGCGGCCAAGGCCGATGACGACTCCGAAGACGATGACGGCGAATCTTCCGATGACGAAGAAGAAGCCGAAAGCGGTCCGGATCCGGTAATCGCCGCCCAGCGCTTCGGTGCTGTCGCCGATCAGATGGAAATCACCCGCAAGGCCCTGAAAAAGCACGGTCGCAACAACAAGGCAGCGATTGCCGAACTGTTGGTTCTGGCCGAGCTGTTCATGCCGATCAAACTGGTTCCGAAGCAATTCGAAGGCCTGGTCGAGCGTGTTCGCAGCGCCCTGGATCGCCTGCGTCAGCAAGAGCGCGCGATCATGCAACTGTGCGTACGTGATGCACGTATGCCACGCGCCGATTTCCTGCGTCAGTTCCCGGGCAATGAAGTCGACGAAAGCTGGGCCGACGCTCTGGCCAAGGGCAAGGGCAAGTACGCAGAGGCCATCGGCCGCCTGCTGCCGGACATCGCTCGCTGCCAGCAAAAACTGATCGCACTGGAGACCGAAACCGGTCTGACCATCGCCGAGATCAAGGACATCAACCGTCGCATGTCGATCGGTGAGGCCAAGGCCCGCCGCGCGAAGAAAGAGATGGTTGAGGCGAACCTGCGTCTGGTGATCTCCATCGCCAAGAAGTACACCAACCGTGGCCTGCAATTCCTCGATCTGATCCAGGAAGGCAACATCGGTCTGATGAAAGCGGTGGACAAGTTCGAATACCGTCGCGGCTACAAGTTCTCGACTTATGCCACCTGGTGGATCCGTCAGGCGATCACTCGCTCGATCGCCGACCAGGCCCGCACCATCCGTATTCCGGTGCACATGATCGAGACGATCAACAAGCTCAACCGTATTTCCCGCCAGATGCTGCAGGAAATGGGTCGCGAACCGACCCCGGAAGAGCTGGGTGAGCGCATGGAAATGCCTGAGGACAAGATCCGCAAGGTATTGAAGATCGCCAAAGAGCCGATCTCCATGGAAACCCCGATCGGTGATGACGAAGACTCCCATCTGGGTGACTTCATCGAAGACTCGACCATGCAGTCGCCAATCGATGTCGCCACTGTTGAGAGCCTGAAAGAAGCGACCCGCGAAGTGCTGTCCGGCCTCACTGCCCGTGAAGCCAAGGTTCTGCGCATGCGTTTCGGTATCGACATGAACACCGACCATACGCTCGAAGAAGTCGGCAAGCAGTTTGACGTGACCCGTGAGCGGATCCGTCAGATTGAAGCCAAGGCGCTGCGCAAGCTGCGCCACCCGACGCGAAGCGAGCATCTGCGCTCCTTCCTCGACGAGTGATACCAGAACCCCCGGCCCAGGCCGGGGGTTTTGTTTATGCAGATTAAATACTTCGCAGCCCCCTCCCCACGCATACCCCGTCTACACTCGAAACATTCCCCGAGCCATAACGAGACCGTTATGCCCAGACTGCCGACCGTGCTTTTTTTGCTGTCGCTGATGACCTGGACCGCAACGGCTGGCGCGCTGACTCTTTCCGACGAAGAACGTAGCTGGTTGGCGGCCCACCCGGACTTGCGCCTGGGTGTCGATGCGTCGTGGCCCCCCTTCGAGTTTCGCGACGATCAGGGTCGCTATCAGGGTCTGGCGGCCGATTACATCGACGTGATTCGCCAGCGCCTGGCGATCAAACTCACGCCCATCGAGCCGGTGAACTGGTCGGTGGTGCTGGAACAGGCCAAACAAGGCTCCCTCGATCTGCTGCCCGGCATCATGTCCACCCCCGAACGCCAGACGTATCTGTCGTTCACCCGTCCGTACCTGGACTTCCCGATTGTCATCCTCGCCCACGTCGGCGGGCCACAGCCGCGCAAACTCGAAGACTTGTATGGCCTGAAAATCGCCGTGGTGGAAAACTATGCCCCCCACGAACTGCTGCGCACCCACCATCCCGACCTGAATCTGGTGGCAATGCCCAATGTCAGCTCGGCCTTGCAGGCCCTGGCGACCGACGAAGTCGACGCAGTAGTCGGCGATCTCGCCTCCAGTGTCTGGAGCCTGCGCCAGCTCAAACTCGACGGCCTGTACGTCAGCGGCGAAACGCCGTATCGCTATCAACTGGCGATGGGCGTGCCCCGTGACAACAAAATGCTGGTGGGCATTCTGGACAAGGTCCTGGCGGACATGAGCCCGGAGGAAATCAGTTCCATCCAGGAGCATTGGGTGGGCAATGTCCTCGATCATCGGACATTCTGGTCAGATCTGCTGGTTTACGGCCTGCCCGGCCTGACGCTGCTGGTGATCGTGCTGGCGGTGGTGATTCGCATCAACCGCCGGCTGAGTTCGGAAATCTCCCGGCGCATCGACCTCGAACAGGAGCTGCGCAGCAGCGAGTACCACTATCGCGGACTGGTGGAGAGTCTGTCGGCGATTGCCTGGGAAGCACGGATCAGCGACTTCACCTACAGCTACGTGTCGCCCCATGCTGAAGACCTGCTCGGTTATCCACTGTCCCACTGGCTGATCCCGGGCTTCTGGCGCAACATCATCCATCCGGCGGACCTGACCCGCGCGCAGAGTTTCTGCGATCACGAAGTCCTCGCCGGACGCGACCACAGCCTCGATTACCGCGTGATCACCGCCGATGGCCGCTGCCTGTGGGTGCGCGATATCGTCAGCCTGATCGAACACGGCCACGAGCCGGTGATGCGCGGATTGATGATCGACATCAGCGAAGCCAAGCGCACCGAGGATGCGCTGCGCCAGTCGGAGCAGAAGTTCGCCTCGGTTTTCCAGCAATGCCCGGACATTCTGGTGATAGCACGGCTGTCGGACGGTTGCCTGCTGGAAGTCAACGAAGCCTTCGAGGAACAGATCGGGCTCAAGGCCGAAGATGTGGTCGGCCAGACCGCCACCGAGCTCAATATCTGGGGCATTCCCGGCGTCGGCCCCGGGTTGTTGCAGCGCTTGCAGGCCGGCAGTATCCGCAACCTGGAGATGCCCTTTCGCCGCAATAATGGCCAGGTGTTCACCGGCCTGATTTCCGCCGAGCCATTCGACCTCGACACCACCCCGGCGCTGGTGGTCGTGGTGCGTGACATCACCCAGCTCAAGGAAACCCAGCAGCAGTTGCAAACCTCCGAAGAGAAGTTCGCCAAGGCCTTCCACGCCTCGCCGGACGGCTTGCTGCTGTCGCGCCAGAGCGATGGCCTGCTGATGGAAGTCAATGAAGGTTTCAGCCGCATCACCGGGTTCAACAGCGCCATGTCGGTGGATCGCTCGGCGCTGGATCTGGGGATCTGGGTCAATCTCAACGAGCGCAAGCAGATGCTCGACCTGCTGCACCGTGACGGTTTCGTCCGTGATTTCACCTGCCACATCCGCCGCAGCGACGGGCAGATCCGTCTCTGCGAAGTGTCCAGCCGTCCCCTGCCGATCGGCGACGACAACTGCATGTTGACCATCGCCCGGGACATCACCGAGCGACACCTGATGCAGGAAAAGCTGCAACAAGCGGCGACCGTGTTCGAAAGCACCGCCGAGGGCGTGTTGATCACCGACACCCAGCAACACATCAGCGCGGTCAATCGCGCCTTTACCGAAATCACCGGTTACAGCGAAAGCGAAGCCCTCGGCCACACCCCGCGCCTGCTGGCCTCGGGACTGCATGACAGCGCCTTCTATGCGGCGATGTGGCATCAGTTGACCGCCGAAGGTCACTGGCAGGGCGAGATTTCCAACCGGCGCAAGAATGGCGAGTTGTATCCGAGCTGGCTGACGATCAGCGCCGTGCGCAATCGCGACAAGTTCATCACCCACTTTGTTGCCGTGTTCGCCGACATTTCCAGCCTCAAGCACGCTCAGGCCAGACTCGATTACCAGGCCCACCATGACCCGCTCACCGGCCTGCCGAACCGCACGCTGTTCGAAAGCCGCCTGCTCATGGCGCTGAACAACCAACAAGAAAACGGTGGTCAGGGCGCGGTCCTGTTTCTCGATCTGGATCGCTTCAAGCACATCAATGACAGCCTGGGTCACCCGGTCGGCGACCTGTTGCTCAAAGGCATCGCCGTGCGCCTCAAGGAACAGCTGCGTGACATCGATACCGTGGCGCGCCTGGGTGGCGACGAATTCATCATCCTGCTGCCCGGCCTGCAGCAGGCCAGCGACGCCGACAACATCGCCACCAAGCTGCTCAATTGCTTCAGCGCACCGTTCCAGGCCGGGGAACATGAGTTCTTCATCAGCGCCAGCATCGGCACCAGCCTGTACCCGCGCGACGGTTGTGATGTGGCGACGCTGGTGAAAAACGCCGACGCGGCGATGTACCGCTCCAAGGCCAAGGGCCGCAACCGCGTCGAAAGCTACACCCGCGACCTGACCGCCCAGGCCAGCGAGCGAATCGCTCTGGAACACGAACTGCGCCGCGCCATCGAGCGCGACGAGTTGTACCTCTACTACCAGCCGAAAATCAGCCTCGATGACCACAGCCTCGTCGGCGCCGAAGCCCTGATCCGCTGGCGTCACCCGACCTTCGGCGATGTGCCGCCGGAGCATTTCATTCCGCTGGCCGAAGAAAACGGCATGATCCTGCAGATCGGTGACTGGGTGCTGGAAACCGCGTGCCGGCAGATGTTCGAGTGGAACCAGATCTACGACTGCCTCGGCCCGCTCTCGGTCAACCTCGCCGGCGCGCAGCTGCGTCAGCCCAACCTGCTGGGACGGATCGAGCAACTGCTCAAGGACAACCGTCTCAACCCGGATTTACTGCAACTGGAAATTACCGAAAACTTCATCATGAGCCAGGCCGAAGAGGCACTGGCGGTACTCCATCAGCTCAAACACCTCGGCGTTCAACTGGCCATCGACGACTTCGGCACCGGTTATTCCTCGCTGAGTTACCTCAAGCGTCTGCCCCTGGACATCCTCAAGATCGACCAGTCTTTCGTTCGCGGCCTGCCCGACGACCCCCACGACGCGGCGATTGTCCGCGCCATCATCGCCCTGGGCCGCAGCATGCAATTCACTGTGATCGCCGAAGGTGTGGAAACCCAGGCCCAACAACAATTCCTCGCCGCCGAAGGCTGCGAACAGATCCAGGGCTACATCGTCAGCCTGCCCTTGCCACCAGAGGAATTCGCCGCGACGTTTCTTCGCATAGCCGTAACCAATTATTCGGATAGCACAGCCGAGAAACCGTCGCTATAATCCGCGACCTACTGAGGGCCTATAGCTCAGTTGGTTAGAGCAGAGGACTCATAATCCTTTGGTCCACGGTTCAAGTCCGTGTGGGCCCACCAAATTGAAAGCCGCGCAAATGCGCGGCTTTTTCTTGGATGGCTGTTTGACCTTTCTAGTCTTCACGAGCGCAATGTTCGGAAGATTACCGCCAAGGCTGTAGGCAAATTCCGAAGCTGCATTTCGGGATGCGTCAGTGGCTTGTTGGCTTTTTCTTTGCCGGGATACTCTCCAGACGTCGCTGCATATCAGCGGCCCGGCCTGGAAACCCGTCGAGTCAAAAACATCGCAGCTCTCTTTATGACAACTGTGCGCGGGACAGTCTGCGGACAGACCTAAGAACCAAATACTTGCGGGGCATGGTGCATCGAGAGGCAGACCAGTATTGTCTGACGAGCGGATTTATCAGGGAGCCATGAATGGCCGTCGGTAACTACATAGAAGCGGTTGAAATCATTCGTCGACTGGAAGGTGGCATTACGCGGCCATTTTTGTGTCGTGCAAACAATGACAAGCACTATGTGGTCAAAGGGTTGGAGCTACCTCCCGCCGAACGCATTGCCGAATTGCTCTGTGCTCGCCTGGCTGCTCAGTTCGGCCTACCCATTCCCGAGCATGGCTGTATCTATGTCGATCCTGCCTTGCTGCGCTACAACCAGGAAGCTCGTAGCGATCTCGGACCTGGGGACAGCTATGCCCTTGCCTACATCTCTGACGCTGCCGACTTGCTGTACTCACAAGCTCTACAGGTTCCGAGCGACCTTCAAAAAGCCGTCTTCGTTTTTGATTATTGGGTAGGCAACAGTGATCGTCAGTTGGGGCCATTTGGTGGGCGTCCGAATCTGCTGATGTGCAGCACCAGCAATCAGCTACAACTGATCGACCACAATCAGGCATTCCAATGGCCGCTGGATGCTTCAAAATTTGCTGAAAGCCATGTGTTTGGACCCGAGAACCGGACATGGCAACTGGATCTGGTCGACAAAGTTGAATACGGTCAACGTATGCATGACACTGCTGGACGATTTAGTGACCTATGCTCAGACATTCCTGAAGAGTGGCGTGACTCCATCGGAGCCCTCGGACTCAAAACGTTGCTTGAGGAAATAGAAAGTAACCTGCTGCTTTGCCATTCGGACGAATTCTGGAGCGTCCTGAAATGAAATACACCTGCCTTTACAGCATCGTGCGCTTTGCACCATTTGCGGAAACAGAGGAGTTTGCCAACGTAGGCATCGTTCTCTCAGCTCCTGCAGTCGGCCGCATGGAGTACAGACTTGCTCGTAAAAATCTGAAACGGGTTAATCATTTCTTTGAGTGCAGTAATCTTTTCGCCAAGGCGATGGAGATAGCTCAGAACGAATTGGAGAGCATTCGCCTCATGACCGCAGGCGCTCAGGAGTCGCAGATCGTTAACCACTTTCGATTCATGACGGAGCCGAAAGAGTCGATGATTCGCTTCAGCCCCATGCGCTCTATCCTGGCGGAAAATCTCGACGATACCCTCACCACGCTGTTCAACCGCTACATTGATCGCCAAGGCATTGGCCGTGAGCGTCGCGAGGAGGTGATGGTTCGGGAGATTCGGGAGATGTTCTCGCGGGCATCAATTCGCACTTTCCGTGATGACACGCTGACCGGCGACCTGACCAAGCTGCATCTTCCCTTGGTACATCGCAACAAGGTCGTGGCAGCTATCAAACCTTTGGCTTTTGATCAATCAGAGCCCAGCGCAATACTCGATCACTGCGATCAGTGGCTGATGAAATTCGTACGAGCGGAGCAGGAAGGCATTATCCAGTTGAAGAATGTGCTTATCCCCATTACTACACCTGCGGAGACCTCATCACCTCGCCATCGCAAAGCTGTAGAGATTGCCAAGGAAAGCATTGAGGCAAAAGGCCTACAACTGGTTGATTTTCACGCAACAGAGGAAATTGCCGATTTCGCACAGCGTTATGGTCAATAGCCGTTATTTATTCAATAAAATAGCCGCGCAATTGCGCGGCTATTTCGTTTCTGCGTTCAACCTTCGACTACAACAGAGGGGAGTCAATATCTAGCCGGTTGACGCTGTAACATGCTCGCCTAAAGATCCGCGCCTCAATGGAGTCCCCCTTGCCAGACACTCGCCCCCCCGTGCTTGATGAAATCGATCACCAATTGATCGCGGCCCTGCAAATCAACGCCCGCGAGAGTGTGGCGATGCTGGCTCGGCAACTCGGGATCGCTCGTACGACCGTGACGTCACGCCTGGCGCGGCTGGAAAAGGCCAAAGTGATCACCGGTTATGGCGTACGCCTTGGCCAGCGGGTAGTCGATGGCGGGTTGCAGGCGTATGTCGGGATCAAGGTGCAACCGCGCTCCGGCAAAGAAGTATTGCGGCGGCTGAGTGCGATGGCGCAGGTACAGCAGTTGTGTGCCGTGAGTGGCGAATTTGATTACGTGGCGTGGCTGCGTACCGATTCGCCGGAGCAACTGGATCAGTTGCTGGATCAGATCGGCAGTGTGGACGGGGTGGAGAAAACCACGACGTCGATCATTCTGAGCAGCAAGATTGACCGGGGGCATCCGGTTTGAGTTTTTCGGTCGCCTGATCACCTCATTCGCAGGCTAGTCCGCTTCGACAGTAGTCGATATGCGCATCAATATCGTCACATTGATCATCAATCTGGCAAAACGACGACACTTTGCGTCTTATTAACGTGTTCTCCGCTCCCTAGAATGGCTGGCATCTTTTCCTATACTCAGACGCGCATCCCGCGTCGGGTCGCCAGCAAGGTCAGCCATGAACAAGAACAATCGCCATCCTGCAGACGGTAAAAAGCCGATCACCATTTTCGGCCCGGACTTTCCTTTCGCCTTCGACGACTGGATCGAGCACCCGGCTGGTCTCGGCAGCATTCCCGAGCACAATCACGGCGCCGAAGTGGCGATCGTCGGCGCTGGCATCGCCGGTCTGGTGGCCGCTTATGAACTGATGAAGCTCGGCCTGAAACCGGTGGTCTACGAGGCTTCCAAGCTCGGCGGGCGTCTGCGTTCGCAGGCGTTCAACGGCACCGATGGCATCGTTGCCGAGCTTGGCGGCATGCGCTTCCCGGTGTCGTCCACCGCGTTCTACCACTACGTCGACAAACTCGGCCTGCAGACCAAACCCTTCCCCAACCCGCTGACGCCGGCCTCCGGCAGCACCGTGATCGATCTGGAAGGCAAAACCCATTACGCACAGAAACTGGCGGATCTTCCTGCACTGTTCCAGGAAGTGGCTGACGCCTGGGCGGATGCTCTGGAAGCCGGCTCGCAGTTCTCCGACATTCAACAAGCGATCCGCGACCGCGACGTGCCACGCCTCAAGGAGCTGTGGAACACCCTCGTGCCGCTGTGGGACGACCGCACGTTTTACGACTTCGTCGCCACCTCCAAGGCCTTCGCCAAGCTGTCGTTCCATCACCGCGAAGTGTTTGGTCAGGTGGGTTTCGGCACCGGCGGCTGGGACTCGGACTTCCCCAACTCGATGCTGGAAATCTTCCGCGTGGTGATGACCAACTGCGACGATCATCAGCATCTGGTGGTCGGCGGTGTGGAACAGGTGCCGCAAGGCATCTGGCGTCATGTGCCGGAGCGCTGCGTACATTGGCCTGAAGGCACCAGCCTCAAGTCGCTGCACCACGGCGCCCCGCGTTCCGGCGTGAAAAAAATCGCTCATGCCCCGGATGGCCGTTTCGCGGTCACCGACAACAATGGCGACACCCGCGAGTACGCCGCCGTGCTGACCACTTGCCAGAGCTGGCTGCTGACCACCCAGATCGAATGCGAGGAAACCCTGTTCTCGCAAAAGATGTGGATGGCCCTCGACCGCACCCGCTACATGCAGTCGTCGAAGACTTTCGTGATGGTCGACCGGCCGTTCTGGAAAGACAAAGACCCGGAAACCGGCCGCGACCTGATGAGCATGACCCTCACCGATCGCCTGACCCGTGGCACCTATCTGTTCGACAACGGTGACGACAAGCCCGGCGTGATCTGCCTGTCGTATTCGTGGATGAGCGATGCGTTGAAAATGCTTCCACATCCGGTGGAAAAGCGCGTGAAACTGGCACTGGATGCGTTGAAAAAGATCTACCCGAAAGTCGATATCGCTGCGCGGATCATCGGCGATCCGATCACCGTGTCGTGGGAGGCGGATCCGCACTTCCTCGGCGCGTTCAAGGGCGCCCTGCCCGGCCACTATCGCTACAACCAGCGGATGTACGCGCACTTCATGCAGGACGACATGCCGGCCGAGCAGCGTGGGATTTTCATCGCCGGTGACGACGTGTCGTGGACACCGGCGTGGGTCGAAGGCGCGGTGCAGACCTCGCTCAACGCCGTGTGGGGGATCATGAAACATTTCGGCGGGGCCACACATAAAGAGAACCCTGGCCCGGGTGATGTGTTCAAAGACATCGGCCCTATCGCCCTGCCCGAGTAAGAGGAATTCCCGATGCGTGTAGCCCTTTACCAATGTCCACCGCTGCCTCTGGAACCCGCCGCCAACCTGCAGCGCCTGCATCGACTGGCGATGGAGGCCAAGGGTGCCGACCTGCTGGTGCTGCCGGAAATGTTTCTGAGCGGCTACAACATCGGCAAAGAGGCGGTCAGCACTTTGGCCGAGGTCCACAACGGTGAATGGGCGCAGCAGATCGGCCGGATCGCCAAGGCTGCCGGCCTGGCGATCCTCTACGGTTACCCTGAGCGAACTGCGGACGGCCAGATCTACAACGCGGTGCAGTTGATCGACGCACAGGGCGAACGCCTGTGCAATTACCGCAAGACGCACCTGTTCGGTGATCTCGACCGCTCGATGTTCAGCCCAGGCGAAGGCGATTTTCCAATCGTCGAGCTCAACGGCTGGAAGCTCGGTTTCCTGATCTGCTACGACCTGGAGTTCCCGGAAAACGCCCGGCGCCTGGCCCTTGCGGGCGCCGAACTGATTCTGGCACCGACGGCGAACATGATTCCTTTTGATTTCGTCGCCGACGTCACCGTCCGCTCCCGAGCCTTCGAAAACCAATGCTACGTGGCTTACGCCAACTACTGCGGTCACGAGGGCGATATCCATTACTGCGGGCAAAGCAGCATCGCCGCCCCGGATGGCAGCCGCATCGCCCAGGCCGGACTGGATGAAGCCCTGATCGTCGGCGAGCTGGATCGCCAGTTGATGGTCGACTCCCGCGCCGCCAACCGCTACCTCCACGACCGTCGCCCGGAACTTTACGACGCGCTGAACAAACGCTAATCCGCTAGCATGGGCACTTCTCTGTTCTGGAAGTGCCCATGTCTGCGCCGACTCACCCCCGCCCTCACACCGAAACCCTGGCTAACGGCTTGCGCGTGACCCTGCGCCACATGCCCGGCCTGAAGCGCAGCGCCGCTGCGTTGCGAGTGGCAGCCGGTAGCCACGATGTCCCGTTGGCGTGGCCGGGGCTGGCGCATTTTCTTGAGCATTTACTGTTTCTCGGCACCGAGCGTTTTCCGGCCGATCAGGGGCTGATGACCTACGTGCAAACCCACGGCGGGCAAGTGAATGCCAGCACCCGAGAGCGCACGACCGATTTCTTCTTTGAACTCCCGCCGACGTCCTTCAGTGCGGGGCTTGAGCGTCTGTCAGACATGCTCGTTCACCCGCGTATGAGTCCGGACGATCAACTGCGTGAACGGGAAGTGCTGCACGCCGAATTCATCGCCTGGTCGCAGGACGCCCTGGCTCGGCAGCAATTCGCGTTGTCCGACGGGTTGTCGGCAATCCATCCGCTGCGTGGTTTTCATGCCGGCAACCGCGACAGCCTGCCCGTTTCGCAAGCGGATTTTCAGCAGGCACTGAGGGATTTCCATCAGCAGTTCTATCGCACCGGGCAGATGACCTTGAGCCTGGTCGGGCCGCAGAGCCTTGAACAATTGCGGGCGCTGGCGGAGCAGTTCGCAGCCGTCCTGCCGGCTGGGGATAAAGTGGCGCAGTCGGTTCCACCGTCATTGATGGAGGGCGAAACGACAAGTTATCAACAGGTCGCCGAGCGACGGCTTGACCTGTTGCATGCGTTCGAGGCCTTGCCTGAGTCATCCGCCGAAGCGCTGGCGTTTCTCTGTCATTGGCTGAACAGCGCAAAGCCTGGCGGGTTGCTCGCGCATTTGCGCAAACAAGGCCTGGCGGACCGTTTGGAAGCCACAGTGCTGTACCAATTTGCCGGGCAGGCGCTGCTGCATCTGGCGTTCACGGCGCCTGCCGAGACACCGGGCGCCCTCCGTGAACAACTGCGCGATTGGCTGGGCTTCTTCGCCGCCCAAAATGATTGGCCTGCCCTGCGTGAGGAATATGCAGCCCTGCTTCAGCGCCAGCAGCAGGTCAGCAGCGCGCTGCAACTGGCGCGACTGGACAGCGAACAGCGCGACAACGGTTTATCCGAATCCGGTGTGGCCGCCCTCAAGCAGATCCTGCAAAAAATCGACGCTGTGGATAACTTCAGCAGCCATTGGCACCTGCCCGCCGCCAACCCGTTTTTGCGCACAGCAGAACCACTCGCCAACGCCGGGCTGATTCGCGGACAAACCAGCGCCCACCGTGGGTTGCGCACGTTTGCCCAGGATCGTTCGCGCAGCCGTCGCGAACGCTCGCCGATGCAGTTCAGCCAGGCTTTGCCGGACAACAGCGCTGAGGGGGCGGTGTTCCTGCGCTGGCAAATGGCAGCGGCGGCCACTGCCGATCTGCAAGCGAAGCTACAACGCAGCCTGCGGGATGTGACTGACGACGCGCGTCAGGCAGGGGTTGAGTTGTCATTCACGACAACCGGCAATCAATGGTTGCTGAAGCTGATCGGCCTGCAAGATCCGCTGCCCGTTGTCCTCGAGCATGCGCTGAAAAATCTGACGCAGATTGATGCCGATTCCGCGCTGTCCGAGCAGGAACAGCCGTTGATGCCGATCCGCCAGCTACTCAAAGTCTTGCCCGAGCGATGCCTGCAACCGCTGCCGCCATCCGATGACATCGGCCACCTGTGGACAACTTCCCGTTGGGAGGGCCTGGCCCTGGGCCTCAACGCGCAGACTCAAGCGGCCATGGGCCTGGCCCTGAGCCGCATTCCCGGTATGCCGGACAACCAATTGCCGATCCTGCCTGCACCGATCGCCGAACATCGCTGGAGTCATGTCGAAACGGACTCCAGCGAACACGCATTGCTGCTGTTTTGCCCAACGGCCACCCGGGAAATCGCTGACGAGGCTGCATGGCGTTTGCTGGCGCACCTTTGCCAGGCACCGTTCTATCAGCGCCTGCGGGTCGAATTGCAGTTGGGGTATGCGGTGTTCAGCGCCCTGCGCCAGATTCAAGGCCGGACGGGATTGTTGTTCGGCGTGCAATCGCCAACGGCCCCCGCCGGGGAATTGCTCGGTCACATTCAGCATTTCCTCGAAGCCCTGCCAGCGCTGATCGAACAACACGATGACGCCAGCCTCACCGAACAGCGCCAGTTACTCGCCGGGCAACTGGACGCCAGCGTACTGTCCCGCAAGGATGCCGCTGAGTGGCTGTGGCAGGCGAGGCTGGCCGGCCATTCGTCGGATTATCTGGCACGACTGACCGCGGCGCTGGGTCAACTGGATCGTCCGGCGCTGCTGACGGCGGCTCAACGTCTGATCCGCGCCGACGGTGGCTGGCTGTGCCTGGCGAACAGTGTCGGGCCGGGTGCGCCCTGGCAAGCGGCAAAGTGATCATTACCGGGGCTGCAAGGAGCTTTCTCAAAGATTCATGGGCCAAGCCGTTGAAATTTTGAGTAACATAGCAGCCTAACTATTTGGAACATCCCTGCGCTGCCGTGGACTATAACTATGGACAGCGCTGTCCCACTCACTAGAAGGAGTCACCTTATGTCCTGGACCAAACCCGCCTACACCGACCTGCGTATCGGCTTCGAAGTCACCATGTACTTCGCCAGCCGCTGAGTTCTGCCTCGCAGAGCTTGCAGTGCAACGCCTCGGCTCGCCGGGGCGTTTTATTTTCAGCGTTGAAATGATGGAGCCTTCATGTTCGTCCAGATTCTGGGTTCGGCCGCCGGTGGCGGTTTTCCGCAGTGGAATTGCAACTGCGTCAACTGCGCCGGGTTTCGCGACGGCAGCCTGAATGCCCAGGCCCGTACCCAATCGTCCATCGCGATTTCCGATGACGGCGTGAACTGGGTGCTGTGCAACGCTTCGCCGGACATCCGCGCCCAGCTCCAGAGCTTCGCCCCGATGCAGCCCGGCCGCGCCCTGCGCGACACCGGCATCAGCGCGATCATCCTGATGGACAGCCAGATCGACCACACCACCGGCCTGCTCAGCCTGCGCGAAGGCTGCCCGCATCAAGTCTGGTGTACCGACATGGTTCACGAAGACCTGAGTACCGGTTTTCCGCTGTTCACCATGCTCAAGCACTGGAACGGCGGGCTGGACTGGAACCGCATCGAACTCGACCAGAGCTTTACCGTCGCCGCCTGCCCGAACCTGCGTTTCACCCCGCTGCCACTACGCAGCGCCGCGCCGCCCTACTCGCCACACCGCTTCGACCCGCATCCGGGCGACAACATCGGCCTGATCGTCGAAGACCTCAACACCGGCGGCAAACTGTTCTACGCCCCGGGTCTGGGCAAGGTCGACGCCCCGTTGCTGGAAATCATGGCGGGCAGCGATTGTCTGTTGGTGGACGGCACGCTGTGGGACGACGATGAAATGCAGCGCCGTGGCGTCGGCACCCGCACCGGGCGCGAGATGGGTCACCTGGCGCAGAACGGCCCCGGCGGCATGCTGGAGGTGCTTGAGCAGTTGCCCGAGCAGCGCAAGGTGCTTATCCACATCAACAACACCAACCCGATTCTCGACGAAGACTCGCCGGAGCGTGCCGAACTGGCGCGACGCAATGTTGAAGTGGCGTATGACGGCATGAGTATCGTGCTCTAGCGGCCGGTCCGCGAAAGCGTCCGACCAGACAACAAAGAATCCAACCGGTTGTTCCCGGAGAACCGCAATGACCGACACCCCGCTGTCCCCCGCCGAATTCGAAACGGCCCTGCGCGCCAAAGGCGCCTACTACCACATTCATCACCCGTATCACGTGGCGATGTACGAAGGCCGGGCCACCCGCGAACAGATTCAGGGCTGGGTGGCCAACCGCTTCTACTATCAGGTGAACATTCCCCTGAAGGATGCGGCCATCCTGGCCAACTGCCCGGATCGCGAAATCCGCCGCGAGTGGATTCAGCGTCTGCTCGACCACGACGGCGCCCCCGGTGAGGACGGCGGTATCGAAGCGTGGCTGCGCCTGGGCCAGGCGGTTGGCCTCGATCCGGATCAACTACGCTCCCAGGAACTGGTGCTGCCGGGTGTGCGTTTTGCCGTCGACGCCTACGTCAACTTCGCGCGCCGCGCCAGTTGGCAGGAAGCCGCCAGCAGTTCGCTGACCGAGCTGTTCGCGCCGCAGATCCACCAGTCGCGCCTCGACAGTTGGCCACAGCATTACCCGTGGATCGACCCGGCCGGCTACGAGTATTTCCGCACCCGTCTCGGTCAGGCGCGGCGCGATGTCGAGCATGGTCTGGCGATCACGCTCGAGCACTACAAGACCCGCGAGGGCCAGGAGCGCATGCTGGAAATTCTCCAGTTCAAACTGGACATCCTTTGGAGCATGCTCGATGCCATGAGCATGGCCTACGAACTGAACCGCCCGCCGTATCACAGCGTCACCGGACAACGGGTCTGGCATAAAGGAATCACCCTATGAGTTTCGACCGCAGCAAGACGCCGAACTGGCGCCCCGGCTACCGTTTCCAGTACGAGCCGGCGCAAAAAGGCCATGTGCTGCTGTACCCCGAGGGCATGATCAAGCTCAATGAAAGCGCCGCGCTGATTGGCGGCCTGATTGACGGCCAGCGGGATGTCGCGGCGATCATCGCCGAACTCGACCAGCAGTTCCCCGGCGTGCCCGAACTCGGTGACGACATCGAGCAATTCATGGAGGTTGCCCGTGCAGAGCACTGGATCACCCTTGATTGATCTGCCGCCCAAGCCTGAGGTCGGCCTGCCGCTGTGGCTGCTCGCCGAGCTGACTTACCGCTGCCCGCTGCAATGCCCGTACTGCTCCAATCCGCTGGATTTCGCCGAACAGGGCAAGGAGCTGAGCACCGAACAGTGGAAAAAAGTGTTCCGCGAGGCGCGGGAGATGGGCGCGGCGCAACTGGGCTTTTCCGGTGGCGAGCCGCTGGTGCGCCAGGATCTCGCCGAGCTGATTTTCGAAGCGCGTCAGTTGGGTTTCTATACCAACCTGATCACCTCCGGCATCGGCCTGACCGAGAAGAAAATCAGCGACTTCAAGAAGGCCGGACTCGATCACATCCAGATCAGTTTCCAGGCGAGCGACGAGCAAGTGAACAACCTGCTCGCCGGCTCGAAAAAAGCCTTCGCGCAAAAACTCGAAATGGCCCACGCGGTGAAGGCCCACGGCTATCCGATGGTGCTGAACTTCGTCACCCATCGGCACAACATCGACAAGATCGACCGCATCATCGAGCTGTGCATCGCCCTCGAAGCGGACTTCGTGGAGCTCGCCACCTGCCAGTTCTACGGCTGGGCGCAGCTCAACCGCGTCGGACTGTTGCCGACCAAAGAGCAACTGGTGCGCGCCGAGCGGATCACCAATGAATACCGCGCGAAACTGGAAGCCGAAGGGCATCCGTGCAAGCTGATATTCGTCACCCCGGATTACTACGAAGAGCGCCCGAAAGCCTGCATGAACGGCTGGGGCAGCCTGTTTCTGACGGTCACCCCGGACGGCACCGCCCTGCCCTGTCACGGTGCCCGACAGCTGCCGGTACAATTTCCCAACGTCCGTGACCACAGCATGCAGCACATCTGGTACGACTCGTTCGGCTTCAACCGCTTCCGGGGTTATGACTGGATGCCCGAGCCGTGCCGCTCCTGCGACGAGAAAGAACAGGACTTCGGCGGCTGCCGCTGCCAGGCATTCATGCTCACGGGCGACGCCAGCAATGCCGACCCGGTGTGCAGCAAGTCCGACCATCACGGCGTCATCCTCAAGGCCCGCGAAGAAGCCTTGAGCGCCACCCAGACCATCGAACAACTGGCCTTTCGCAATGAACGAAACTCGCGCCTCATCGCCAAAGGCTGAGCCTTTCAGCGCCACCGCCGCCGTCGCCGCCGGGGTGGATTTCGCCGAACTGCAGCTCGGCGCCAACGGCTTGTTCTGGAATGAATACCGCCCCGCCGATGCCGCGTGCCGTATCTGGCATTGGCGCGACGGTGTGGCGAAATGTCTGACGCCACCGGGTTTCAGCGTACGCAGTCGCGTGTACGAATATGGCGGTGGCGCGTTTTGTCTGACGCCGGACGGGGTGGTTTTCGTCAACGAAACGGATCAGCAGTTGTATCGCCAATCACTGGAAGGCGAGCCCGAGGCGCTGACTTCGGGTGATTGCCGTTTTGGCGATCTGCACTTCACCGAAGGGCAAGTGTTGGCGGTCGAAGAAAACCATGACCAGCATCGTCTGGTGGCAATTGATCTGGCTGACGGCAGGCGCCATCTGCTGGTTGAGGGCGCGGACTTTTATGCCTCGCCGACCCTCAGCCCGGATGGCCAGCATCTGGCGTGGATCGAGTGGAGTCGCCCGCACCAGCCATGGACGTCTACCCGGTTGATGCTCGCCGCACGTTCAGCCGACGGTTTTTCCATCCCCCGTTGCGTGGCGGGCGAAGCGCTTGAAGAGTCGATCCAGCAACCGCGATTCGATGCCGACGGCCGCCTCGGCTGCCTGACCGATCGCGCCGGATACTGGCAGCCGTGGGTCGAGTCGGCGCAATGTCTGCAACCCTTGCCCGGCGCCGAAGCCGATCACGCCCCGGCGCCGTGGCAACTGGGCGGCTGCACCTGGTTGCCCGTCGCGAACGGCTACTTGTCGAGCTGGAGCGAAGGCGGTTTTGGTCGCCTGACCCTGAACGGCGAAGACTTCACCGGTGAATACAGCCGCTTCCGGCATCTGGCGCTGGATCAACAGTTCATCTATTGCATCGCCGCTTCACCGGTCAGCCCTTCGGCGGTGATCGCTATCGATCGTCGCTCGCGGCATTTGCAGGTACTGGCGGGCGGCGTGGCTCCGTTACCGGCCGAGCGGATCAGCCGTCCGCAAACCCTGCGTTATCCGAGCGGTGCGGGCGAAGCTCACGGTTTCTTTTATCCGGCCGGCAATGGCGAAACAAAACCGCCGCTGGTGGTGTTCATCCACGGCGGCCCGACATCGGCGTGCTACCCGATGCTCGACCCGCGTATCCAGTACTGGACGCAACGCGGCTTCGCCGTCGCTGACCTCAATTACCGTGGCAGCAGCGGTTATGGCCGCGACTATCGACAGGCGCTGCACCTGAGCTGGGGCGCGGTGGATGTCGAGGATGCCTGCGCGGTGGTCGCTTACCTGGCCGGGCGCGGGCTGATCGACGGTAGCCGCGCCTTCATTCGCGGCGGCAGCGCGGGAGGCTACACGACACTCTGCGCCCTGGCGTTCCATCAGGTATTCCGCGCCGGCGCCAGCCTGTACGGCGTCAGCGACCCGGTGGCGCTGGGCCGGGCGACGCACAAGTTCGAGGGTGACTACCTGGACTGGCTGATCGGCGATCCCGAAAAAGACGCCGAACGCTACGCCGCTCGCACTCCGTTGCTGCACGCGAGCAACATTCGTGTACCGGTGATTTTCTTTCAGGGTGAACTGGACGCCGTGGTCGTGCCACAGCAGACCCGCGACATGGTCACCGCCCTGGAGAACAACGGCATTCCGGTGGAGGCGCACTACTACCCCGACGAACGCCACGGCTTCCGCCGGGCCGCCAATCAGGCCCATGCGCTGGAGCAGGAATGGCGGTTCTATCGGCGGGTGATGGGGTTGGTGGACTGACGTCCGAGTCCTGTCTTCGAAACCGCGGCGCCTCTTTCGCGAGCAAGCCCGCTCCCACAATGGGTGCTTGCTCGCGACAGTGAGCTGTCAGACCCCGGCAGACTCAACGCTTGGCAATGATGTACACCGCATGCACGATCCCGGGAATGTAACCGCACAACGTCAGCAGAATATTCAGCCAGAACGCCCCGCCGAACCCGACCTGCAGAAACACACCCAGCGGCGGCAACAGAATGGCGATGATGATGCGGATAAAGTCCATGGGGCAGCTCCTGATTGGGGGTTGGCTCGACTGAGCCATACAAGCTGATTGACCAGTGCCGTTTGTCAGGGTTCAGTGCATTTGTTTGCCCGTCTCCAACACAAAAAAACGCCCCACGCCAAAAGAATCAGGCGTGGGGCGTGCGTTATACCGCGAGACGGTTCTTGAATTCGGGTAGGAAACTTCGGATCAGACGGCAATCCCTTTGCGGCATTGCAGTTGTGCGGTGCGCACTCGGGAGAAGGCGCGGGCCAGGCGCAGGAGCATTTCGTCGATGTTGGCCTTGCTGACGGTGAGTGCCGGGGTGAAGCGCAGGCAGTCGGCTTGTGGCGCGTTGAGCAGCAGGCCTTCGTGCAGCGCGGCATTGACGACGGCGTCGGCGGAATCGTCCGACAGCGTCAGTCCCCAGAACAGCCCCTGGCCGCGCAGTTCGCCGTGACCGTAACGATGGGCCAGGCGTGACAGCCCTTCGCGCAGGTGCTGGCCGTTTTCCCGCACTTGCTCAAGGAAGGCGCGATCCTGCACGGAGTCGAGCACCACCAGGCCGGCGGCGGTCATCAAGGCATTGCCATGGTGTGTACCACCGAGTTCGCCGGGCACGAAGCAGCAGGCTTTGCCCCGCGCCAGCAGCGCCGCCAGCGGCACGCCACCGCCCAGCCCCTTGCCGAGTACGACGATATCGGCCCGTACGCCGTAGGACTGTTCGGCGAGCAGATTGCCGCAGCGGCCAATACCGGTCTGCACTTCATCGAGTATCAGCAGAATCCCCAACTCACGGCACAGACGCTCAACACCTTTGAGGTAACGCTCGGTTGCAGGAATCACCCCGGCGTCGCTCTGGATCGGTTCGAGCATGATTGCCACAGTCTGCGCATCCACGGCGGCATGCAGCGCCGGCAGATCATTGAAGGGCACCAGATCGAAACCCGGCAGCAACGGTGCGAAGCGATTGTGCAGGTTGGAACTGTCCGACGCCGAGATCGTCGCCAGACTACGGCCGTGACAGCCTTGTCTGGCAACGATGATCCGCGAGGCACCGCCGCGATGCAGTTGGCCCCATTTGCGCGCCAGTTTGATCGCCGCTTCGCAGGCTTCGCTGCCGCTGTTGAGCAGATAGGCTTGATCGCTGGCGGTGCTGGCGCACAGGCGCTCGGCCAGACTGAGCATGCCGCGATTGTGCAGATTGAAACCGGGATTGATCAGGGCCTGGGCCTGACTGGCGATCGCCTTGACCAGCGCCGAGGGGCTGTGGCCGAGGCTGTTGGCACCGCCCGCCTGGGAAAAGTCCAGATAGGCGCGGTCATTGCTGTCCCACAGCCAGGAACCCTGGCCCCGGACGAAAACCTGTTGCGGACGTTCGACACTCGGCATCAGACGCTCAGCACTCAGGCTGTCGCCGCTATCCGCTTCGACGGTTTCGAACGCCAGATCATCGAGGCTCGGCGCAGGACGCCGCAGACTGAACAGATTCATTGAAAAACACCTCGTTCGAGATGTTTTGAACTGCCTATGTAAACGCTTTCGAAACAAACGCTGATCATCGCCCCTTCCGGCCCTGCAAGCCTCGTGAATGCGGTTAGACTAGGCCTCATAACGGCCTCGGGCCATTTCGATTTATCAGCATTTTCGATAAGCATTACTTATGGATTTCAAACAACTGCGTTATTTCGTCGCGGTCTACGAAGAAGGTCATGTCGGGCGCGCCGCCGAACGCCTGTCGATCTCTCAGCCGGCGCTGTCCCAGCAGATCCGCCAACTCGAGCAAAACCTCGACGTCACCCTGTTCGAACGCAGCAGCAAACGCCTGCTGCCGACCCTCGCCGCTCATACTTTGTACAACCACGCGCTGCCATTGCTCGATGGCATGCAACGGGCGCGGGAAGCCCTGGGCAACTTCAAGGGCCAGGCTCTGCGCACGCTGGCGATCGGGGTGCTGCAAACGGTCCACACCAGCCTGGTGCCGCAGCTGCTCGAACGGGTGCGCAAGGCCCAGCCGCATCTGGTGGTGCAGATCTACGAGTTGACGGGGCTGGAAATCGAACGGCGCCTGCTCAACGGTTCCCTGGATATCGGTATCAGTTATCTGCCACCGCGCCAGCCGGGGCTGCACGGCGTGATGCTGTACGAAGATGAACTGACGCTGGTCATCCCGGCGGATCATCCATTGCGGGAATTCAAGAAAGTCTCGATGAGCCAGGCTGCCGAACTGCCGATGTTGCTACTGGGCGAGGAGTTTCAGATCCGGCAGATCTGGCAGGCACAACTCGCCAACCTTGGTCGTCGCCCGCAAGTGCAGGCAGAACTGAACAATATGGTGGGGATTCTCGACAGCCTGCCGCACACGCGCCTGGCGACGGTGCTGCCCGGTCGCTCGCAAAAGGAGTACGACGATCAGGAATTGCTCTGGAAACCGCTGAGCGAACCCCGGGTGCCGCTGAAAGTCGGGCTGGTATGTCGCGATGTACAACGCCAGCAGGCGTCTCTGGCCCTGCTGCGAACCTTGCTGGAAGAGGTGATGCAACGTGAGGCCAAACCGCTGAAAGGCGCGCCGCCGCTGGACGCCTTGAGCTGAACACTTTTCTGCAGGCATAAGAAAACCCCGCCGAAGCGGGGTTTTGCAGACTGTTTCCCTGACATCCATTTCACTCCGCCACCCTGGCAGAATCCCTACGTGTCCGTGTTGTTGCTTTGCGCTTCCTGCGCGACGTCCATGGAAAGTAGATTAGCTCTGGATCCAATCTGCGCCTATGGGAGAACAGCAGCACGTCATGTAAGAGATTGCTTACATGACGTTACATTCTCAAAACTGCGCGGCATCCAGTAGGAACAGCGACTCGCTACCGGCCTTGACCGACGCGCTCAGCGAGTGGATTCGCGGCAGCAGACGGGCGAAATAGAACCGCGCGGTGCCGAGTTTGCTCGCGTAGAAATCGTCCTGCGCCTCCTTGCCCAGCGAAGCCTTGGCCATCAACGCCCACATGTAGGCGTAAGCGGTGTAGCCGAACGCTTGCAGGTACTCGACCGACGCCGCGCCGATCTCGTTCGGGTTGGCTTTCGCCCGATCCAGCAGCCATGCGGTCAACTCGTCGAGGGTGTCGACGGCAGCATTCAGCGGCTGAGTGAACTCGCCCAGATCGGCGCTGGCGGTGGCGGTGAAGTGGCGGATCTCGTCGGCGAACAGTTTGTAGAACGCGCCGCCGCTGCCGACGATCTTGCGGCCCACCAGGTCCAGCGCCTGAATGCCATTGGTGCCTTCGTAGATCTGGGTAATGCGCACATCGCGCACCAGTTGTTCCTGGCCCCACTCACGAATGTAGCCGTGGCCACCGAAAATCTGCTGGCCGTGAACAGTGGTTTCCAGGCCGAGGTCGGTCAGGAACGCCTTGGCCACCGGGGTCAGCAGCGCAACCAGGTCCTCGGCACGCTTGCGAGTCGCCGCGTCTTCGCTGAACTTGGCGGTGTCGAGTTGCATCGCCACGTAAGTGGAGAACGCCCGGCCACCTTCGTTGGAGGCTTTCATGGTCAGCAGCATCCGGCGCACGTCCGGATGAACGATGATCGGATCGGCGACCTTGTCCTTGTTCTGCGCCCCCGTCGGCGAACGGCTCTGCAGACGGTCGCGGGCGTATTCAACAGCGTTCTGATAGGAGCGCTCGCCGGTCGCCAGCCCTTGGATACCGACGCCCAGACGCTCGTAGTTCATCATGGTGAACATCGCCGCCAGGCCTTTGTTCGGCTCGCCGACCAGATAACCTTCGGCCTCGTCGAAGTTCATCACGCAGGTGGCGGACGCCTGGATACCCATTTTGTGCTCGATCGAACCGCAGTTCGCCGGGTTACGCGCGCCCAGGCTGCCATCGGCGTTGACCAGGAACTTCGGCACCAGGAACAGCGAAATGCCCTTCGGCCCCGCCGGTGCGTCCGGCAGTTTTGCCAGAACCAGGTGGATGATGTTTTCGGTCAGGTCGTGTTCGCCGCCGGTGATGAAGATCTTGGTGCCGCTGACCTTGTAGGAGCCGTCGGCCTGAGGTTCGGCCTTGGTGCGAATGATCCCCAGGTCGGTGCCGGCGTGCGGTTCGGTCAGGCACATCGAGCCGGCCCAGATCCCGGCATACATGTTCGGCAGGTACGCGGCTTTCAGCTCTTCGCTGGCGTGGGCGTTGATCGACAGGCAGGCACCGGCGGTCAGCATCGGGTACAGACCGAAGGCCAGGCTGGCGGAGTTGACCATTTCCTCGACCTGGGCCGACACCGCCTTGGGCATGCCCATGCCACCGTAAGCCGGATCACCGCCAACGCCGACCCAGCCGCCTTCGGCATAAGTCTGATAGGCCTGTGGGAAACCGGCCGGCGTGGTGACGGCACCTTCGGCCCAGTGGCAACCTTCTTCGTCAGCCGCACGGCTCAGGGGCGCGATGCTTTTGCTGGTGACCTTGCCGGCCTCTTCGAGAATGGCTTCGACGGTTTCGGCATCGACGGTCTCTGCCAGAGCGGGCAACTCGGCCCAGAGTTTGGCGACTTCGAATACTTCGTTGAGGACGAAGCGCATATCGCGCAGCGGCGCTTTGTAGTCAGCCATGGCAAACCTCGCAAGATCTAAACAGGTGATTCGTGAAGGGTGATTTCGTTGAGCCGGAGTGTAACCCAACAACTTTTGCGACACATAGGGTCAACCAGTGACTGTTTTGTTATTTTTGGTCACTAGAAAAAGATCGCAGCCAGCACCGACGCCTGCAAAGGAATTCATGTTCCTGCAGGCGCCGATGCTGGCTGCGATCTTTTACTTTTTCCTAAACCGCGAACAGTTCGGCGGGCAACTTCATCAGGCAATCACTCCCCGCCTCGATCGCAGACCGATGCGCCGCCGTCCTCGGCAGCAGCCGCTTGAAGTAGAACTCGCAAGTCACCAGTTTGCCCCGGCAGAAATCAGCGTCGCCCTCATCCGTTTCCAACTTGGCCTGCGCCACCAGCGCCATGCGCAGCCACAGATAACCAAGAACGATATAGCCGCTGTACATCAGGTAATCCACTGACGCGGCGCCGACCTCATCCGGATTTTTCATCGCCGCCATGCCGACCTTCATGGTCAGCTCGCCCCATTGCTGGTTGAGGCCATCGAGTTGCGTCACGAACGCGCCCAACTGTGGGTGCCCGGCGTTGGCCGCGCAGAACTTGTGGACGATTTTGGTGAAGTTGCGCAGCAGCTTGCCCTGGCTGCCGAGCACTTTGCGCCCGAGCAGGTCCAGCGCCTGAATGCCGTTGGTGCCCTCGTAGATCGGTGCGATCCGGCAATCTCGCACCAGTTGTTCCATGCCCCACTCGCGGATGAAACCATGGCCGCCGAACACCTGCATGCCGTGGTTGGTCACCTCCAGCCCGGTGTCGGTCATGAAGGCCTTGCAGATCGGCGTGAGGAACGCCAACAGGTCTTCGGCCTCCTGACGTGCCTCGGCATCCGCGCTCAGGTGGGCGACATCGAGCATCTGCGCGGTGAAGTACGTCAGCGCGCGGTTGCCTTCGTTGAAGGCTTTCATGGTCAGCAGCATCCGGCGCACGTCCGGGTGGACGATGATCGGGTCAGCCGGTTTGTCCGGAGCCTTGGCGCCGGTCAGGGCGCGCATCTGCAAGCGGTCGTTGGCGTACTTGATCGCGCCCTGGAAACTCGCTTCGCCCAGACACAGCCCCTGCATGCCGGTGCCGAGGCGCGCGTGGTTCATCATGGTGAACATGCAGTTCAGGCCCTTGTTCGGCTCCCCGATCAGGAAGCCTGTGGCGCCATCGAAGTTGAGCACGCAGGTGGCCGACGCCTTGATGCCCATCTTGTGCTCGATCGAGCCGCAGGAAACGCCGTTGCGTTCACCCGCCTCACCTGCTGCATCGGGCAGGAATTTCGGCACGATGAACAGGGAAATGCCCTTGGTCCCGGCCGGCGCATCAGGCAGTTTCGCCAACACCAAGTGGATGATGTTGTCGCTCATGTCGTGCTCGCCGGCCGAGATGAAAATCTTGCTGCCGGTCACCGCATAGCTGCCATCGGCCCGGGGCACGGCGCGGGTCTTGATGATGCCCAGATCGGTGCCGCAGTGGGCTTCGGTCAGGCACATGGTGCCGGTCCACTGGCCGGCGGTGAGTTTGCTCAGATAGGTGTTTTTCTGTTCTTCGGTGCCATGGGCGTGAATCGCCGACATCGCACCGTGGGTCAGGCCCGGATACATGCCCCAGGAAGTGTTGCTGGAGCCGACCATTTCACTGATCACCAGCCCCAGCGAACTCGGCAAGCCCTGGCCGCCGTATGCCGGATCCGCCGCCAGACCGTGCCAGCCGCCCTCGACGTATTGTGCGAAGGCTTGCTTGAAGCCCGCAGGCGTTGTCACCACACCGTTGTCGAAATGGCAGCCCTCTTCGTCACCGCTGCGATTGAGCGGCGCCAGAACGTTCTCACAGAACTTCGCGCCCTCGTCGAGGATCGCGCTGATCATGTCCGGGCTGGCGTCATGGGCGCCAAGGGCGGCGTAGCTGGTGTGGAAGTCGAAGACGTGGTCGATCAGAAAGCGCATGTCGCGCAGGGGGGCTTTGTACTCGGGCATGGTGCTTCTCCGTCAGCAGATGTCTGAAACCTACTGCCGGCCACCACGCCCCTACAATCACTGTCCAGACGCTGAATGCGCCGTCATCACTCAACCCGCAGCGCCGTCCATGCGCACCGCGCCACGCCGGTTCTGCCCGAACGCCATCACACAGTTGCGCCCCGCGCCCTTGGCACTGTAGAGCGCCTGGTCAGCCGACTTGAGCACTTCTTCGGGGGTGCGCTGCTCCAGCCGTTCGGCGACGCCGATACTGACCGTGACCGACACGCTTGAAGCACCGGAGCCGCCTCGGCGCTGACGCCCCTGCTGATCGTCCTGGGGGCGATTTTCCTGGTTGCGCAGTTGAATGTTGTAGGAGGCAATCGACTCGCGGATCACTTCCAGGTGCGGCATACACTCCTCGAGGGTTTTGCCTGCAAACACCAGGGCGAATTCCTCACCACCGTAGCGATATGCCCTACCACCGCCGCTGATTTTCGAGAGCTTGCTGGCAACCAGACGCAGCACTTGGTCGCCCACATCGTGGCCGTGGGTGTCGTTGAATTTCTTGAAGTGATCGACGTCACTCATGGCCAGCACATAGTTGCGGCCCAGCCGCTGCATGCGTTCGTTGAGCGCGCGGCGCCCCGGCAGGCCGGTGAGCTCGTCGCGGAAGGCCATTTGATACGCCTCATGCGCCACGGCGGCAGCGATCATCAGCATCACCTGGCTGCACATGATGTTCAGGGTAAACGGCAGGATGAAGGTTTTCGGCAGCATCCAGAACACCCCGAGCAACCCCACCAGCTGCGCCGCATGCAGCGGACGCGGGTTGCGCCAGTATTGCCAGGCCAGCAACACAAACGCCGAGAGGAACACCGGGTAGGACAACTGGATCAGGCTCATCCACGCGCCGTGCAGCGCCGGCCAGCGGATTTCCGAGAGCCACATCAACAGCGCCTGCGGGTAACTTTGCTCAAGCCCCAGCGCCACGCTGCCGAAGGCCAGCAGCACGGCGAAGCGCGCCACCATGTCCTGGAACAGATGCGTGCGCTCCTGCCACGCGGCGAACAGGCCGAACAATAACGGCAGCAACAGACAGACCAGGTGGAACACCACTGCCGCGTCTTCGCGCACCTTGCCGTTGTCGCGGTAATAGTCGGTCTGGGTATCGAGCAGAAAGTAGGCGATGTACACCGTCAGCATCAGAAACAGTTCGCGCTGACGCCGGTAAACCGCGCAGTAGGCACCGCCCAGCAACAGCACCAGAGTCGGCAGTACGTTAAACAGAGAAGTGAAGAACACGTTGAGGTCTTTGACGTACGCAGCCGCCAACCCCGCGAGCAACAACAGCAGTGAAGGTAGGAAATGGCTGAAACGTACAGCAGAAGAACGCGGCAAGGGTAAAGCTCCGACCCGTCATATCAAAGAGATGGCATTGTGCCTGCAATGCGGCCAGTTAAGCACACACAATGTGATCCAGATCACAGGCAGTCTCTTTAACGGCAGAAAACCCGAGTTTCTGAGGCACGAAACAAGGTTTTTTGCCCTCGCGAAGATGAAACTTTCACCCTGGCCACCACAAATAGTGGCCAGGGTGGCTTTTTCCCTCAGAGATCGTTGTAGAACGGCAGCAAAGGCCCCTCTTCCGGACGCCTTCCTTCGGCACCGTACGGCTTGAGATTGAGCGAAGCATCCATCGCCTGGCGAGTGGTGACTTTCGGACTGGCCGGGCGCTGGGTCACCGCGTTCTCGTCACCGATGTGCCCCTGCGGGATCACCAGCGACGGATGATCGAACGGCGCCCGTTCCCAGGCCACGCGCGGATCAGTCAGGCCGATCTCCATGAATTTCACCAGCGCGTCGATCTCCTCGGGGGTCAGGTTCAGCGCGGTCATGTCCGGATCGAGGTTGGAGGTGTTGTGCTGGTTCACCGCCGGATGCTCGAAGCCACTGGTGTTGTTGGCGTCCTCGCCGCGCCGGTCGCCGCCACGGTTGTAGAACTCCATGACCTGTTTGAGCGTGGCGCGGCTGCCGTTGTGGAAGTACGGACCGGTCAACGCGATGTTGCGCAGGGTCGGGGTCTTGAACGCACCGTCGACCGAATCGCGGAAGTCGACATTCGGCTTGAGTGTCGCATCGCAGGGAATCGCCGCGCTCAAGGGCGCTTCGAAGGTGCAGACATCGACATCCAGCGGGTCGGGAATATTGCCGCCCTGCAACACTTTGTTGAATTGACGGGTAAACGACCACGGATTGCCCCAGGCATCGTTGCCGCCAAGCGCCAGGTCTTCCGAGGTCGGACGCACGCCGGTGTTGTAGAAGCCGTTGTCGTAGAGGGTGGTCAGGTTGTCCGCCATGACCATCCGCTCGATGCGCTCACGCGGATGCATCAGCAAGCGGCTGGCGGCGTTGGTCAGCTCCGGCCCGCCATGGCAGTTCACGCATTTGCCCTTGTTGAGGAACAGGTCCATGCCCTGCACCTGCTGGGCGTTCATGGCCGTGTGATCGCCTTGCAGGTAGGCATCGATCGGCGCCTGATCGGACACCAGCGTGGATTCGTACATCTGAATCGCCAGGCCGAAGAACAACGGGAAGTTGGCTTCCATCTGGGTGTACGGCGCGCCGCCCACCAGGACGTTTTGCGTGGCGTTCCACAGGCGTGGCTGGAAGGCGTTCTTGATCAGCTCGCGGTAAGTCGGACGCCGCGCGCCGGACACCGAAGCGAGCACCGAGTCGGTGGAGGAGATGCGCTGTTGCTTGAGCATCAGTTGATCGAGCATGCGTCGGCCGATGTCAGCGAACGTGCGACCGCCGCAGGACATTTCCACCGCGCTGCCGGGCGGGCCTACAGCCTGGGACGCGGCGGAAGCATCGTTGAGCGCCAGCCGGACTTTGGTGGCGACGGTGCTGCGCTCACTGGTCACGTAGATCCCGGCGTCCGGATCGCGATTGCCGAACGGCGAGAAGCCGTTGAACACGTTGTTGGCCCGTCCGTCCCAGAAATTGCGCACGTTGAACGCCGCGTTTATCACTGACGGCGCATTGCGCCCGGTACTGCGCCGGACGTTGATGCCGCCCACCTGGAAAATCCCGTCCGGTTGCTGGGTGCACTTGTCGAATCGCGGCTGATTGGGTTTGACGAAGTTAGCGTCGAACACGCCCTGGGAACCGACCACGTCGTCGGTCGAATAGACGATGGGCGAGTTGCGCTCCAGCGGATTGCTCAGCACATGGGTCGGGAAGTCGGTTTTCTTCAGCGTGTAGTTCGGGCCGCCCTTGCCACCGGACAGCGTTGCGTACGTCGCGACGTCGCCAGGGATGTCGGACGCTACAAACGGCTTGTTGAAGATCGACGCGACGTTGGCATTGGTGTGGGCCTGGCCGGGGTTGAGCTGGTTAGTGATGCGGTGGTCGACGCCGGCGTGGTAATGGCAGGACGCGCAAGCGGTGGCGCCATCACTGCCGACCTCCATGTCCCAGAACAGCGCCTTGCCCAGCAGGATCGCGGCGGAGCGGTTGAGTACGTAGTCGGTCATCAGGTCGACCTTGCGTCCGCCCTCGGTGCCCGACGGATCGGGCGGAACCATGCCGCGCAACGATTGCAGGCTGGGGATCTCCGGCACCGGAGGATCCACTTCGCCGGGAGTGGCGGCCATCGCACTGTGGGCAGATAACGCGATGGGTAACCAGAAGGTCAAACGAACGAGTCGATTGATGTTCATGAGCTTCACCCTGACTGTTGTTGTTAAGTAGCCGGGCGTGATGCTTCTTTGAGCAGGACAGTTTTCGTCAGCGCCGGTTAACGGGCGCGGTGCAATTAATTTGCCATCCCATTTCGAAACATTTGGAATCAATAAATGCGGCATCCCGCAGTAAGACGCGTCCCCGAAGTGCGGGGAACCGTCCCCGATATCGGGGAAAAACGCGCAAAAAAAACCGCTGCCCCCGAAGGAGCAGCGGTTTTCATGAGACTGCGTTAAGGCTTAGTAGCCCAGCGCGAAGTCTTCTTCCTTGATGTCCATCAGGTTGTTGGCACCCGACAGCATGGTGGCCACGTGAGTACGGGTACGCGGCAGGATGCGCTGGAAGTAGAAGCGCGCGGTTTGCAGCTTGGCGGTGTAGAACGCCGCTTCGCTGGTGCCTTCCGCCAGCTTCTCGGCAGCCAGGCGCGCCATGTCAGCCCAGAAGTAGGCCAGGCAGGCGTAACCGGAGTACATCAGGTAATCCACGGACGCCGCGCCGACTTCTTCTCGATCCTTCATGGCAGCCATACCGACCTTCATGGTCAACTCGCCCCACTCTTTGTTCAGTGCAGCCAGCGGGCCGACGAACTCTTTGACCGCTTCGTTGCCTTCGTTGCTCTGGCAGAACTTGTGGACGATCTTGGTGAAGCCTTTCAGGGCCTCGCCTTGAGTCATCAGCACTTTACGGCCCAGCAGGTCGAGTGCCTGGATACCGGTGGTGCCTTCGTACAGCATCGAAATGCGGCTGTCGCGAACGTTCTGCTCCATGCCCCACTCGGCGATGAAGCCGTGGCCGCCATAGATCTGCACGCCGTGGTTGGCGGATTCGAAACCGACTTCGGTCATGAAGGCCTTGGCGATCGGCGTCATGAACGCCAGCAGTGCGTCGGCTTTCTTTTTCTCTTCTTCGTCCACGCCGTATTTGACGATGTCGACCTGCTTGGCGGTGAAGTACACCATCGCACGGTTGCCTTCGGCGAATGCCTTCATGGTCAACAGCATGCGGCGTACGTCAGGGTGAACGATGATCGGGTCGGCAGCCTTGTCCGGCGCTTTCGGGCCAGTCAGGGAACGCATTTGCAGACGCTCGCGAGCGTATTTCAGGCCGCCCTGGAAGCCGATTTCAGCGTGGGCCAGACCTTGCAGCGCAGTACCCAGGCGAGCGGTGTTCATGAAGGTGAACATGCAGTTCAGGCCTTTGTTCGCCGGGCCGATCAGGAAACCGGTGGCGCCGTCGAAGTTCATCACGCAGGTGGCGTTGCCGTGGATGCCCATCTTGTGTTCGATCGAACCGCAGGACACGGCGTTGCGAGCGCCAACAGTGCCATCAGCGTTCGGCATGAATTTCGGAACGATGAACAGCGAGATGCCTTTGGTGCCGGCAGGTGCGTCCGGCAGGCGGGCCAGTACGATGTGGACGATGTTGTCGGCCATGTCGTGCTCACCGGCCGAGATGAAGATCTTGGTGCCGGAAACTTTGTAGGAACCGTCGGCCTGAGGTTCGGCCTTGGTGCGCAGCATGCCCAGGTCGGTGCCGCAGTGCGGTTCGGTCAGGCACATGGTGCCGGTCCACTCACCGGAGACCAGTTTGGTCAGATAGGCTTCTTGCTGCTCTGGGGTGCCGTGCTCGGAGATGGTGTTCATCGCGCCGTGCGACAGGCCTGGGTACATGCCCCACGACCAGTTGGATTCACCAACCATTTCGCTGACAGCCAGACCCAGCGACTCCGGCAGGCCCTGGCCGCCGTGCTCGACGTCATGGGCCAGGCTTGGCCAGCCGCCTTCGACGAATTGCTTGTAAGCCTCTTTGAAGCCAGTCGGGGTTTTCACACCGGACTCGCTCCAGGTGCAGCCTTCGGTGTCACCCACGCGGTTCAGCGGAGCCAGTACCTGTTCACAAAACTTGGCGCCCTCTTCGAGAATGGCGTTAACCATGTCCGGAGTGGCGTCCTCACAACCTGGAAGGCTCTGATAGTGAGCTTCGTAGCCGAGCAGTTCGTCACGAACGAAGCGAATATCACGCAAGGGGGCCTTGTAGTCAGGCATAGCGATAAACCTCTGCTGATGTAACCGGGAATGAACGACCGCGTTGATTTGTTGTGACGGTCAAACAGTTGTTTGAAACATACGTTTACGCCGAAATCTTGTCAAGCGCCGATCTTTTGCCGTTCGTCATCGTACTTTGCGAACGCCGGACACAGTGTCGCGACATGCATCCGGGCGGATCATGGGGAATGAAAAAAGATTAGTTGAGGAAGAAGGACTTACAACGAAAAACGCCGCGAACAATCGCGGCGTCTGGCAATACGGAGCAACAGAAAATCAGGCGTAGGTGTCGATCAACGTACCCAGCACTTCATCGGACGCCTTGGCGACTTTCACGCCCAGTTCGACCTGGAATTTGCCCTGAGACATCTCGACCACGCTGCTCGCCAGATCCGATTGCTGGCTGCGATCCACGCTGCGCAGGCGATCGACCTGAACCTCGGACGACTGGCTGGTGACCGAACGCTCGATGGTGCTGCTGGCGATCTGGCTGGCTGCCTGATCGACGCGGTTCTGTCCGGTCTGAATGGTGCTCAGGCCCGCGTAAAACGCTGTGTTTCCGGAGATTTCCATGGGAGCTCTCGTCCTTGGGAAGGATCAATGGCTGCCATTGAACCAGAGGCGCCAGAAAAACACCCGTCAAAAACACTAATGGCACAGTGCCTGTTCATAGGCAAAAGCTGTTTCGGAAGCGTCAGTCGAGCAGATCCAGTTGCAGATGACCGGCGACAGCTTCGGCACTGATGGACTTGAGTTTCGGCACCCGTCCCAGGCACGGCGCGGGAATCCGCTCGGCCAGCGTCGCAAGGTTTTCCTCCAGCCGCGAAGTCTTCGGATCGATGATGTTCGCCACCCAGCCGGCCAGTTGCAGACCATCACGGGCAATCGCCTCGGCCGTCAGCAGCGCATGACTGATGCAACCCAGCCGCACGCCGACCACCAGAATCACCGGCAGCTTCAACGCAATCGCCAGATCCGACAGATTGTCCTGATCGGCCAACGGCACCCGCCAGCCACCCGCACCTTCGATCAGGGTGAAATCGGCATTCATCGCCAGAATCTCGCGCATCGGCGCCAGCAGCGATTGCACCGTCAGCGCCACGCCCGCCTCGCGCGCCGCCAGATGCGGGGCGATGGCCGGTTCGAACGCCACGGGATTGACCTGTTGATAAGTCAGCGGCAATGAACACTCGGCCTGCAGCGCCAGCGCATCGGCGTTGCGCAGGCCCTTGGTGGTGACGACGCATCCGGAAGCTACGGGCTTGCCGGCCGCCGTGCTCAGACCGGCCAATCGCGCCGCATGCAACAGGCCAGCGGCAACCGTGGTCTTGCCGACATCAGTGTCCGTCCCGGTAATGAAATAGGCTGCGCTCATAAGGGCTTCTCCAACACGGCATAGACCACCTGATAAGTCGCCGGCAATCCTGCCGTCTGACGAAACTGCTCGTAAGCCTCGACCAGCCCGAGAATCCGCGCCCGTCCGGTCAACCCGCCCGGCCGGCCGGGGTTGAGATTGTGCGCACCCAACGCCTTCAATTCGTGGGTCAGGCTGCGCACATCCGGGTAATGCAGCACATGCGGCAGATTTTCCAGGACAACCGGGCGCAGGCCGCTGTCCGCACACAGTTGCTCGTAACGCGCGAATTCGCGGAAACGGTTGACGTGAACCAGGCCATCAACCTGACGCCAGCTGTCGCGCAATTCATACAACGTCCCTACACAAAGACTAGCAAACGCAAAGACGCCACCCGGTTTCAGCACGCGAAACGCTTCGCTGAGCACCGATTCGAAATCCGCGCACCACTGCACCGCAAGGCTGGAGAAAATCAGGTCGCAGGTCGCCTCCTGCAACGGCAGACGCTCGGCGTCCCCGGCAATGAAGTGCATCGCGCCGCCCAACGGCCGCGCGTGATTGAGCATGCCTTCGGCGATATCCAGCGCCAGCCCCTGCCCGCCAGTAAAACGCTCAGCCAGCGCCCGGGTGAAGTACCCGGTGCCGCACCCCAGATCCAGCCAGCGGGTCGGACGAAAATCCGCTGGCAGACGCTGCAGCAATTGCTCGCCGACATCGCGCTGCAATTCGGCGACGCTGTCGTAACTGGCCGCCGCGCGGGAGAAAGAAGCCGCCACCTGGCGCTTGTCAGGCAAGCCGCCGGGCAGCGCGACAAGAGACAAATCAGTCATCACCGCACTCATGTAGAAAAGCCTGGATCGCACCCGCCACACCATGGGGGTCTTCCAGAAGAAACGCATGGCTGGCCTGTTCGATCAGGCCCACCTCGACATCCGCCAACAACGCGAACACTTCGCCCGCCGCCTCGGCCGGCACCAGGCCATCCAGCCCGGCGAACAGGTGCAACTGCGGCCCGCCAAAGCCCTGCAACGCCTCGCGCGTGTCGATCTGTGCAAGCAGCTCAAGCCCGGCCATCAGCGCCGCCGGCGAAGTATTCGGGGCACCGCCGAGCAACAGTCGCGACAAACCGCGTGCGTCTTGCGCGCCCTGGGCACACAACAGCGAGAAACGTTTGAGGGTGGCACGCGGATCGGCACTGCAACCGGCCAGAAACGCATCGAAGGTTTCGCCCGGCATCGCACTCGGCCATTGCTCATGGGCGACAAAGGAAGGGTTGCTCGCCAGGGTCAGCAAACCACAGCAGCGCTCGCCGCGACGGGCCGCGAGTTCGCTCGCCAGCAGGCCGCCCAACGACCAGCCAGCGAGCCAGACGTCCTGGGGAATGCGCTCGTCGAGTTCATCGAGCCAATCCTGCAAGTCGCCGGACGCCAGTTCCGGCAACGGCTCGATGTCGACATACAAATGCTCGTCGAGCCCTCGCAGCGCGGCGGCCAACGGTTCCAGCGGCGACACTCCGAGGCCCCAGCCGGGCAACAGAATCAGGCGATCACGCATGGCTTAGCTCCGACGACAGTTGGGCAAAGCAATCGGCCAGTCCATTTAACAATAGCTGTACCTGCGCCTCGCTGTGGGCAGCGGTCAGGGTCACGCGCAAACGGGCACTGCCGGCGGGCACGGTCGGTGGACGGATCGCGGTGACCATCAATCCACGCTCGCGCAGCATCTGCGACAGACGCACGGCGCGCCCGGCATCGCCGATCAGGATCGGCTGGATCGGCGTAAAGCTGTCCATCAGTTGCAGGCCGATCTGCTCGGCGCCGTGGCGGAACTGGCGAATCAACGTCTGCAAATGCTCGCGCCGCCAGTGCTCGCTGCGCAGCAGTTCGAGGCTTTTCAGGGTCGCGCAGGCCAGCGCCGGTGGCTGGCTGGTGGTGTAGATGTACGGGCGGGCGAACTGAACCAGGCTTTCGATCAACTCTTCACTACCCGCGACAAATGCCCCTGCCGTGCCGAACGCCTTGCCGAGGGTGCCAACCAGTACCGGCACATCGTCCTGGCTCAGGCCGAAATGCTCGACGATGCCGCCGCCATTAGCACCCAACGGGCCGAAACCGTGGGCGTCGTCGACCATCAGCCACGCGCCTTTGGCCCTGGTTTCACGGGCCAGCGCCGGCAGGTCGGCGAGATTGCCGTCCATGCTGAACACGCCGTCGGTGACCACCAGGGTATTGCCGGTGGCCTTCTCCAGGCGCTTGGCGAGACTCTCGGCGTCGTTGTGCAGATAGCGGTTGAAACGCGCCCCGGACAACAGCCCCGCATCCAGCAACGACGCGTGATTGAGACGGTCTTCCAGCACCGTGTCGCCCTGCCCGACCAACGCCGTGACCGCGCCGAGGTTCGCCATGTAACCGGTAGTGAACAACAATGCGCGCGGCCGGCCAGTGAGGTCGGCCAAGGCTTCTTCCAGCGCGTGGTGCGGGCCGCTGTGGCCGATCACCAGATGCGACGCACCGCCACCGACGCCCCAGCGCTCGGCACCGGCGCGCCAGGCTTCGATCACTTGCGGGTGATTGGCCAGGCCCAGGTAATCGTTGTTGCAAAACGCGAGCAATGGTTGGCCGTCGACCACCACTTGCGGCCCCTGCGGGGACTCGAGCAGCGGGCGTTGACGATAGAGGTTTTCGGCACGACGGGCAGCAAGGCGTGCGGCGAGATCGAAAGACATGCAGGCCTCGACTTTCAAGGGACACGATTCCCTCCGAGGACGGGCGCTTGCGAAGGCGTCGTGTCAGTCGGCATGAGCTTCACTGACAGACCGCCTTCGCAGGCAAGCCCGCTCCCGCATGAGGGGTTACATTCCTTCAGGGGAATGCGCGCAAGCGTCAGACGGCGGCGTTGTAGAACTGCTCGCTGCTCTTCTGTTCCACCAGCGCCTGCTCGATCGCAGCCTGATGCACTTCGTCCGAATGCTCTTCGCGGGCTTCAGGCTGGATGCCCAGGCGTGCGAACAGCTGCATGTCCTTGTCGGCCTGCGGGTTGGCAGTGGTCAGCAGTTTTTCGCCGTAGAAAATCGAGTTGGCGCCCGCGAAGAACGCCAGGGCCTGCATCTGCTCGTTCATCGCTTCGCGGCCGGCGGACAGGCGCACGTGGGATTGCGGCATGAGGATCCGCGCCACGGCGAGCATGCGGATGAAATCGAACGGGTCGACGTCCTCGGCGTTTTCCAGCGGTGTGCCGGCGACTTTCACCAGCATGTTGATCGGCACCGACTCCGGATGCTCCGGCAGGTTGGCCAACTGGATCAGCAGATTGGCGCGGTCATCGAGGGACTCGCCCATGCCGAGGATGCCGCCGGAGCAGATTTTCATCCCCGCATCACGCACGTACGCCAGCGTTTGCAGGCGCTCGCTGTAGGTGCGGGTGGTGATGATGCTGCCGTAGAACTCCGGCGAAGTATCGAGGTTGTGGTTGTAGTAATCGAGGCCGGCCTTGGCCAGCGCTTCGGTCTGCTCCTGATCGAGACGACCGAGGGTCATGCAGGTTTCCAGGCCCATGGCCTTCACGCCTTCAACCATTTTCAGCACGTAAGGCATGTCTTTGGCCGACGGATGTTTCCATGCCGCGCCCATGCAGAAACGGGTCGAACCGATGGCCTTGGCGCGGGCAGCCTCTTCGAGGACCTTCTGCACTTCCATCAGCTTTTCTTTTTCCAGACCGGTGTTGTAGTGGCCGGACTGCGGACAGTATTTGCAATCTTCCGGGCAGGCACCGGTCTTGATCGACAGCAGCGTGGAAACCTGGACGCGGTTGGCGTCGAAATGCGCGCGGTGCACGGTCTGCGCCTGGAACAGCAAATTGTTGAAAGGCTGTACGAACAGGGCTTTGACTTCGGCCAAAGACCAGTCGTGACGCAGGGTGGCAGAGGTGCTGGCGCTCATGGGCGTTTCCTTGGTTATGCTTGGCTTGCGACTGGGGGAACGGAATACCCACAGGCACGACACGGATGTTCGGCATATTTAAGGAAGAGCCATGCGCTGTCAACCACAGTACAAAGGTCAGGTTTACATCTGTTTAAAAAACGTACAACACTGCTTGCTCTGCGATGAACCGGCAGACGCTGAAATCCCGCTGTGCATGGCCTGCGAAACCGATCTGCCCTGGCTCGGCGAGCAATGTATGACCTGCGCCTTGCCACTGCCAGCGGCGGGCCTGACCTGCGGCGCGTGCCTGCTGGAGCCGCCGGCGTTCGAGCAGGTCGCGGTGCCCTGGCTTTACGGCTTTCCGCTCGACAGTCTGATTACACGTTTTAAACACAATGCCAAATGGCCGTTTGGCCACCTGCTCGCCGACGTTTTCGGTCAATACCTGCAACATCGCTTCGACGAAGATCTGCCACGACCGGATGCCTTGCTGCCAGTCCCGCTGGCGAGCAAACGGCTGCGCCAGCGCGGCTTCAACCAGGCGGCGATGCTGGCCCGCTGGCTGGGCAAACGCCTGGATCTGCCTTGCGAAGAAGATCAGCTGCGGCGAGTCCAGGACACCAGCGCCCAGCAGGAACTGAATGCCAGGGCGCGCAAACGCAATCTCAAGAACGCCTTCGCCCTCACGCCCGAAGCAACGGTACGCGGCCGGCATCTGGCGCTGGTCGACGATGTGCTGACAACCGGGGCCACGACCCATGCCCTGGCGAAACTGCTGCGCGATGCAGGCGCGGCGCGAGTCGATGTGTATTGCCTGGCGCGCACGCCAAAAACGGGCAACACATGCTGATTGAAAACCTGCACCCCGCCTGGTGGCTGCGTACGGCTTGACTCTCGCCCTGCAAGCCGCCAACTTCACTCCATCGTCACAGCCAAAGCGTCCATCCATGTCCCTGCCCAGCCTGTTGTCCCAGCACATCGTCCGCCGCCCGCAACGCATCGCCTTGCTGCAACACATTGCCGAACAGGGTTCGATCACCCGCGCCGCAAAGAGCGCTGGGCTGAGCTACAAGGCGGCGTGGGATGCCATCGATGAGCTGAATAACCTGGCGCAGAAACCGCTGGTCGAGCGCGCGGTCGGCGGCAAGGGCGGCGGCGGCGCCAGGTTGTCCAGCGAAGGCGAACGCGTGCTGCGTCTGTATCAGAAGCTGCAAGCCTTGCAGGCGCAGGTGCTGGAGGCCGCCGAGGACGCCAGCGATCTGGATCTGCTCGGCCGGCTGATGCTCAGGACCAGCGCGCGTAACCAGTTGCACGGCACCGTCGTGGCGATCGAGGCCCAGGGCCGCAACGATCTGATCCGCCTGGAATTGGCCGAAGGCCTGTGTATCGACGCGCAGATTACCCACGACAGCACCGTGCATCTGGAACTGCAGCCGGGCACGGAAGTGATGGCACTGATCAAGGCCGGCTGGCTTGAGCTGCTGGGCGCCGAGCAGCCTGCAACATCCGGTCACAATCTTCTGAGCGGTACGATTGAGGCGATTCTCGACGCCGAGGATGGCCCCAGCGAAGTGCGCATCGCCCTGCCCAATGGCCAGATACTCTGCGCCCTGGCCGAGCCCCTGCACTTGCGCAGCCATGGCCTGGGCCTCGAGCAACCGGTGCGGGTGCAGTTCTCGCCCTCCAATGTGCTGATCGGCACCCCGCTTTAACCCGGCGACCTGCAACAAAAACTTCATCGCCCCTCATTAAGGTGACTGCCAAAACCAAGCAGGGAGCCTGATGTGAGCCTATTAGAAGAAAACCAATCCACTGACCTGGAAAAAATGGTCGGCCTGAGCCGTCGCGGTTTCATCAGTGCCGGCGCACTGTGCGGCGCGGCGATGTTCCTCGGCGGCAACCTGTTGAGCCGCAGCGTGCTGGCCGCCAGCGTCAGCGCCGGCAACAGCCGCCTGCTGGGTTTCGACAGCATTCCCGCCGCGACCACCGACGTCATCAGCCTGCCCAAGGGCTACAAGTCTTCGGTGCTGATCAGTTGGGGCCAGCCGCTGCACAAGAACGGCCCGGCGTTCGATCCGAGCGGCAACGGCACCGCCGCTGCACAGGAAGCGCAGTTCGGTGACAACAACGACGGCATGAGCCTGTTCGAATTCCCCGGCGAGAAAAACCGCGCGCTGATGGCGATCAACAACGAATACACCAACTATCGCTACCTCTATCCCCACGGCGGCATGCCGCAATCGGCGGAAGACGTGCGCAAGGCCCTGGCCTGCGAAGGCGTGTCGGTGATCGAAGTGCAGCGCAAGAATGGCCAGTGGCAGTTCGTCCAGGGCTCGCGCTACAACCGCCGCATCCACGGCAACTCGCCGCTGCGCATCAGCGGTCCGGCCGCCGGCCATGAGCTGATGAAAACCAGCGCCGACAAGCACGGCAGGAAAGTCCTCGGCACCTTCCAGAACTGCGCCAACGGCAAGACGCCGTGGGGCACCTACCTGACCTGCGAAGAGAACTTCACCGACTGCTTCGGCAGCAGCAACGCCCAGCAGCAATTCGATGCCGCGCAGAAACGCTATGGCGCATCGGTCGCCAGCCGCGAAATCAACTGGCATCCATACGACCCGCGCTTCGACATGGCGAAGAACCCCAACGAACTCAACCGCCACGGCTGGGTGGTGGAAATCGATCCGTTCGACCCGCAATCGACCCCGGTCAAGCGCACCGCCCTGGGTCGCTTCAAGCATGAAAACGCCGCACTGGCCGAGACCGATGACGGACGCGCCGTGGTGTACATGGGCGACGACGAGCGCGGCGAGTTCATCTACAAGTTCGTCAGCCGTGATCGCATCAACCATCGCAACGCCAAGGCCAACCGCGATCTGCTCGATCACGGCACCCTGTACGTGGCGAAGTTCGATGCCGGTGACGGCAACCCCGATCACCCGAAAGGCCAGGGCCAGTGGATCGAACTGACCCACGGCAAGAACGGCATCGACGCCAGCAGCGGTTTCGCCGATCAGGCCGAGGTGCTGATTCACGCACGCCTGGCCGCCAGCGTGGTCGGCGCCACGCGCATGGACCGTCCGGAATGGATCGTGGTCAGCCCGAAAGATGGCCAGGTCTATTGCACCCTGACCAACAACGCCAAGCGCGGTGAAGACGGCCAGCCCGTGGGCGGCCCCAACCCACGCGAGAAAAACGTCTACGGACAGATTCTGCGCTGGCGCACCGACCGCGACGATCACGGGGCGAAAACCTTCGCCTGGGACCTGTTCGTGGTTGCCGGCAACCCCGGCGTACACGCCGGTACGCCGAAGGGCGGCTCGTCCAACATCACCCCGCAGAACATGTTCAACAGCCCCGACGGCTTGGGCTTCGACAAGGCCGGACGCTTGTGGATTCTCACCGACGGCGATTCGAGCAACGCCGGGGACTTCGCCGGGATGGGCAACAACCAGATGCTCTGCGCCGATCCGGCGACCGGCGAGATTCGCCGGTTCATGGTCGGGCCGATTGGTTGCGAGGTCACCGGGATCAGCTTCTCCCCGGATCAGAAGACCCTGTTCGTCGGCATTCAGCATCCGGGGGAAAACGGCGGTTCGACCTTCCCCGAACATCTGCCGAACGGCAAGCCACGGTCATCGGTAATGGCGATTACCCGTGAGGATGGCGGGATCGTCGGCGCCTGATCCAACGCCTTCGCGGGCGAGCCCGCTCCCACAAGTGTTGTGAACACCACAAACCCTGTGGGAGCGGGCTTGCCCGCGAAAGCGCCAGCACAGACACCATCCGCCTCCTGCGCTACCATGCTGGGCCGGACGCGGCAGCCTGCCGCGCGCAGGAGTCAGCATGGCCCACCCGTTTGAAACCCTCACCCCAGACCTCGTGCTCGATGCCGTCGAAAGCATCGGCTTCCTCAGCGACGCGCGCATCCTGGCGCTCAACAGCTACGAGAACCGCGTCTATCAGGTCGGCATTGAAGGCTCCGAACCGCTGATCGCCAAGTTTTACCGCCCCCAGCGCTGGACCGACGAAGCCGTTCTGGAAGAACACCACTTCACCTTCGAACTGGCCGGGTGCGAGATTCCGGTGGTGGCGCCACTGGTTCACAACGACCAGACCCTGCATGAGCACGCCGGTTTCCGTTTCACCCTGTTTCCCCGTCGCGGTGGCCGGGCGCCGGAGCCGGGCAATCTCGACCAGCTTTATCGCCTCGGCCAATTGCTCGGGCGTCTGCACGCGGTCGGCGCGACCCGGCCGTTCGAACATCGCGAAGCGCTGGGGGTGAAGAACTTCGGACATGACTCGCTGACCACGTTGCTCGAAGGCAATTTCATTCCGAAAAGCCTGCTGCCGGCCTATGAGTCCGTCGCCCGCGATTTGCTCAAGCGCGTGGAAGATGTCTACGCCGCGACGCCGCACCAGAACATCCGCATGCATGGCGACTGCCACCCCGGCAACATGATGTGTCGCGATGAGATGTTCCACATCGTCGACCTCGATGACTGCCGCATGGGGCCGGCGGTGCAGGACATCTGGATGATGCTCGCCGGCGATCGGCAGGATTGCCTGGGGCAGTTGTCGGAGTTGATGGACGGCTACAACGAATTCCACGATTTCGACCCTCGGGAACTGGCGCTGATCGAACCGCTGCGCGCCTTGCGTCTGATGCACTACAGCGCGTGGCTGGCGCGACGCTGGGATGACCCGGCGTTCCCCCACAGCTTTCCGTGGTTCGGCAGCGAGCGCTACTGGGGCGACCAGGTGCTGGCCCTGCGCGAGCAACTGGCGGCATTGAGTGAAGAACCGCTGAAACTCTTTTGATCCCCCCGAACCCCGGGATGGGGAGCGGGCCTGCCTTCGCGGGCAAGCCTGGCTCCCAGGGATGTCTCGTGTTCACACATTCCTGACCCATCAGCTACGACATTCGTCCACAAATCTCCTTACAATCCCTCCTTTGTTAGCTGCCTAAGCAAGGATTCTGCATGCAAGCCGCCAACCCCCGTCACGGGTACATTCTGGGCCTGAGCGCCTACATCATCTGGGGCCTGTTCCCGCTCTACTTCAAAGCCATCGCCGAAGTGCCGGCCGTCGAAATCATCATCCACCGGGTGCTGTGGTCGGCGCTGTTCGGTGCGCTGTTGCTGTTGGTATGGAAACACCCGGGCTGGTGGAGCGAGCTGCGTCAGAACCCTAAACGCCTGGCGATTCTGGCGCTGAGCGGTACTCTGATCGCGGCCAACTGGCTGACGTACGTCTGGTCGGTGAACAACGGGCGGATGCTCGAAGCGAGCCTGGGTTACTACATCAACCCGCTGGTCAACGTGCTGCTGGGCATGCTGATTCTCGGCGAACGCCTGCGACGCATGCAGTGGCTGGCGGTGGCGCTGGCGACCATCGGCGTGGCGCAGCAGGTGTGGCAGGTCGGCAGCCTGCCGTGGGTGTCGCTGGTGCTGGCGCTGACCTTCGGTTTCTACGGTTTGATCCGCAAACAGGCGCCGGTCAAGGCGCTGCCGGGGCTGGTGGTGGAAACCTGGATGCTGGTGCCTATCGCCCTTGCATGGCTGCTGCTCAATCCGGCCGCGACCAGCGCCCAGGCTGCGTTCTGGACCACCTCCGAAGCCTGGTGGCTGGTCGCCGCCGGCCCGGTCACGCTGATCCCGCTGGTGTGCTTCAACGCTGCCGCGCGGCACCTGCCCTACACCACCCTGGGCTTCCTGCAATACCTGGCCCCGACGCTGGTGCTGTTGCAGGCGGTGCTGCTGTTCGATGAACACCTGTCCTCCAGCACCCTGATCGCCTTCATGTTTATCTGGGCCGGTCTGGCGGTGTACAGCGTCGATGCCTGGATGAGTCTGCGCCGGCGCAGCTGATCAAAAAACGCACAAACCTCTACAGGCCACGGTTCGCGTGGCCTGCACACTTCCTTCCCAAGGTTATCCACAGCCTGATCCCCGCCGATTGTGTGCAAGTCACTGAATGTTGGCGGTTTTTTGATCAATGCCGGCAAAGCCATGCCTGACGGGGCCTCACGGGTTGTCTCTACAGGTTATCCACAGGCGGATGCACGTTAAAACTGAATAACCCGTGCGTCATTCAAACCTCTGTGCGCAGCACCAATTCCACCATCAGGTCGTCGGCCAGGGTTTCCAGACGCGATTGCAGCACATCCAGCGACAGGGTCAGCGGTACAGCCAGGATCGCTTCGGCGTGAAACAGCGGTTCGCTGCTCATCGGCGCCGGGCGCACTTCGGTCACCAGCCGTTCGAGGTTGACGCCCTGCTCGCTGAGCAATCGGGTGATGTCGCGCACAATTCCCGGACGGTCGTTGCCCACCAGTTCCATGGCGATCGGCTTCCAGGTGCAGGCTTGTTCGATGCCGCTTTCGGCAATCAGTACGCGGATGCCATGAACCGACAATCCCTGTAAGGCATCGACCAATTCGTCGTAAGCCTCCGCCGGCACGCCCACCCGGAGAATCCCGGCGAACTGCCCGGCCATCCGTGACATCCGGCTCTCCAGCCAGTTGCCGCCATGTTCGGCAATGCATTGGGCGATGCGCTCAACCTGTCCCGGCTTGTCGGGGGCGAAAGCGGTGAGTACGAGGTGATTCATGGCGCAGCCCTCTTGTCATGACTTTTGTTGTAGAAGGGCAAGTATAGGCAAGGGGCATGATTGTGCGGTGCGGGGCCAAACGCTGCCCGGGCAAACGTGTTCTCAACGGTTATTCGCCAATGATGGCACCGCCGATCCGGATGAATGCACAAATCGTGTACAACTTTTTATATTTAACTGGAACAATCCAATGGTTTTTTGAGAACATCCCGTTCCGCACCGTGACCGCAATGCGTCATGGGGTCGCAGAACGACGTAATTAGTCTGATTTTCACAACCGCAACTCATCATGTAGTATGCCGCAGCGCGCACTACATAACGTTGGACTGATGTCTGCCAAGGCACGTTCGCAACCCTGAAAGCCCCGTCAGCAAGGCCCCCAAGCCGTTGATTGGTCCCAGCCCAGCCGCCAGCGATGGCATGTACTGGTCGAGGGGTTTGTGGTTTAAATGGCCAGAGGCTTCATTGTCAAAATTGAAGAGCTGATAAAGCGAAATAGCTGAGCAGAGTGAGGCAAGCAATGACTGAACACGTTCAAGTCGGTGGCCTTCAGGTCGCCAAAGTCCTGTTCGACTTCGTGAACAACGAAGCCATTCCCGGAACCGGCCTCACCGCCGACCAATTCTGGGAAGGTGCCGACAAGGTCATTCACGACCTGGCGCCAAAGAACAAAGCCCTACTCGCCAAACGCGATGACTTCCAGGTGCGCATCGATTCCTGGCACCAGGAACGCGCCGGCCAGGCACACGATGCCGTGGCCTACAAAGCCTTCCTGCAAGAGATCGGTTATCTGCTGCCAGAAGCGGCTGATTTCCAGGCAACGACGCAAAACGTCGATGATGAAATCGCCCGTACCGCCGGCCCGCAACTCGTTGTGCCGGTGATGAACGCCCGCTTCGCCCTCAATGCTTCCAACGCCCGTTGGGGTTCGCTGTACGACGCCCTGTACGGCACCGACGCCATCAGCGAAGCCGGCGGCGCGGAAAAAGGCAAAGGCTACAACAAGGTGCGTGGCGACAAGGTCATCGCCTTCGCCCGCGCCTTCCTCGACGAAGCCGCGCCACTGGCAAACGGCTCCCACGTCGACTCCACGGCCTACAAAATCGTCGACGGCAAGCTGGTGGTGTCGCTGAAGAACGGTAACGAAACCGGCCTGCGCGACAACGCAAAACTCATCGGTTTCCAGGGCGATACCAACGCCCCGATCGCGATCCTGCTGAAAAACAACGGCCTGCATTTCGAAATCCAGATCGACGCCAGCACCCCGGTCGGCCAGACCGATGCCGCCGGCGTCAAAGACATTCTGATGGAAGCCGCGCTGACCACCATCATGGACTGCGAAGACTCCGTGGCCGCCGTCGATGCCGACGACAAAGTGGTGATCTATCGCAACTGGCTCGGCCTGATGAAGGGCGATCTGTCCGAAGAAGTCGCCAAGGGTGGCCAGACTTTCACCCGCACCATGAACCCGGATCGCACCTACACCAAGGTCGACGGCAGCGAACTGACCCTGCACGGTCGCTCGCTGTTGTTCGTGCGTAACGTCGGCCACCTGATGACCATCGACGCCATCCTCGACAAACATGGCAACGAAGTGCCGGAAGGCATCCTCGACGGTCTGGTGACGTGCCTGGCGGCGCTGCACAACCTGAACGGCAACACCTCGCGCAAGAACACCCGCACCGGTTCGATCTACATCGTCAAACCGAAGATGCACGGCCCGGAAGAAGCGGCGTTCACCAACGAATTGTTCGGCCGCATCGAAGACGTGCTGGGCCTTGCGCGCAACACCCTGAAAGTCGGGATCATGGACGAGGAGCGCCGCACCACGGTCAACCTCAAGGCCTGCATCCAGGCAGCCAGCGCGCGCGTGGTGTTCATCAACACCGGTTTCCTCGACCGCACCGGCGACGAAATCCACACCTCCATGGAAGCCGGCCCGATGGTGCGCAAGGCCGACATGAAGGCGGAAAAATGGATCGGCGCCTACGAGAACTGGAACGTCGACATCGGTCTGAGCACCGGCCTGCAAGGTCGCGCGCAGATCGGTAAAGGCATGTGGGCCATGCCGGACCTGATGGCCGCGATGCTCGAGCAGAAAATCGCTCACCCGCTGGCCGGCGCCAACACCGCCTGGGTGCCATCGCCGACCGCCGCCGCGCTGCACGCGCTGCACTACCACAAGGTCGACGTGTTCGCCCGTCAGGCTGAACTGGCCAAGCGTGCCCGCGCGTCGGTGGACGACATCCTGAGCATCCCGCTGGCGGTCAACCCGAGCTGGACGCCGGAGCAGATCCGGAACGAACTGGACAACAACGCCCAGGGCATCCTCGGTTACGTGGTGCGCTGGATCGACCAGGGCGTAGGTTGCTCGAAAGTGCCGGACATCAATGACGTCGGCCTGATGGAAGACCGTGCGACGCTGCGCATCTCCAGCCAGCACATCGCCAACTGGCTGCGCCACGGTATCGTCACCCAGGCGCAAGTGATGGAAAGCCTCAAGCGCATGGCGCCGGTGGTGGATCGTCAGAACGCCAACGACCCGTTGTATCGCCCGCTGGCCCCGAACTTCGACAGCAACATCGCCTTCCAGGCAGCAGTCGAACTGGTGGTCGAAGGCACACAACAGCCGAACGGTTATACCGAGCCGGTCCTGCACCGTCGTCGTCGTGAGTTCAAGGCTGCCAACGGCCTGTAATTTGCGCTGATGCCGGATATGAAAAAGCCCTGATCATTTGGTCAGGGCTTTTTTGTGCTTTCGGGTCAGGTTTTACGGTGTGCTTTCGATCCAGCCCCCCTCACCCCAGCGCTCTCCCCCAAGGGGCGAGGGGAAAGGGAGCCGATCGGGCGCTTTTCAAACCCGAGCTCGACTCGATATCACGGCTCGGCGTAGCTCGAAAGAACATTCGGTCGGCTCCCTCTCCCTGGGGAGAGGGCTGGGGTGAGGGGTTTTCAGGGTTCGATGCCGAGTTCGCGCTTGACCAACCCCAGCAGCTTCTTGGTATCAATCGGCTTGAGCAGAAAATCCACCACGCTCAAATGCATCGCCGCAATGGCGTCCTTCACCGAGGCGTCCCCGGACACAATAATGATCGGCAATGCGGCGCGCTCAGACTCACGTACCCGCCGAATCAGCTCCAGCCCCCCCACATGGCCCATTCGCAAATCGGTAATCACCAGCCCGATCCGTCGCTTGTTGTCCGTATCGGGCATCAACATCCTTAACGCCTCTTCACCACTGGCGGCCGTCACGCAGTCGATTTCATCCAGCCCCAGAATCTCCGCCAGCAACTCCCGAGCGTCCTTGTCGTCATCGACGATCAATACGCGCTGCGGAGGCAACTCGGGCTCAAACATGATGTCCCGAAGTGCCTCCTGTTCGGCATCGCTCAAAATATCGTGGTCGGACATGGCGTTCTCTACGTTTTCAAAATCAATCCCCTGGCACAGTGGTCAGACATCGTTGGGCAGAGCTTCAATGTGCACTTCGTCGGATTTTTTTCCAAGGGGGCGAACCGAGGAAATTCCGAGTATTTGCGTAGGGCATCTCCGAAAACGCCCGACGGTCGTGAAAATCTAGACTTACGTCCAATGGGCACTCCGCGCGCGGGAGCCGACCATGGCTGCAACGACCCGACAACAACAATTCGAACAAGACTGCGGTAATGGTTATGAGTAAAGCGGACGCCTTCATCCAGGCAGGGAAAACCGCGGTGTTGCAGAACATTCAGGGCACCTTGCAATTCCTCCAGCGTTTCCCGCCCTTCAATCAGATGGAGCATGCCCACCTGGCCTATCTGGTGGAGCAATGCCAACTGCGCTTCTACGGCCAGGGCGAGAGCATCATCAAACCCGCCGACGGGCCGGTCGAACACTTCTACATCGTCAAGCAGGGCCGGGTGGTCGGCGAGCGTCCGCACACGGCCAAGGGCGGCACCGAAACCACTTTCGAGATCACCACCGGCGAATGCTTTCCCCTCGCCGCACTGCTCGGCGAACGGGCGACCCGCACCGAACATCTGGCCGGCGAAGACACCTTCTGCCTGCAACTGAACAAACTGGCGTTCATCAAACTGTTCGCCCTCTCCGGCACGTTCCGCGACTTCGCCCTGCGCGGGGTCAGCAGCCTGCTCGATCAGGTCAATCAGCAAGTCCAGCAGAAAGCCGTGGAAACCCTCGGCACCCAGTACTCGCTCAATACCCGCCTGGGCGAACTGGCCATGCGTCATCCGGTGACGTGCAGCCCCGCCACCCCGCTGCGCGAAGCGGTGAAGCTGATGCACGAACAGCAGGTCGGCAGCATCGTCGCAGTAGACGAACACAAGGCGCCGCTGGGGATCTTCACCTTGCGCGACCTGCGCCATGTGGTCGCCGAAGGGGTCGGCGATTTCAGCGAGCCCCTCGAACGCCACATGACCCGCTCGCCGTTCTACCTGTCACCGGATCACAGCGCCTTCGATGCGGCGATTGCGATGACCGAGCGGCACATCGCCCACGTCTGCCTGGTCAAGGATCAGCGCCTGTGTGGCGTGGTGTCCGAGCGCGATCTGTTCTCGCTGCAACGGGTCGACCTAGTGCATCTGGCGCGGACCATTCGCAGCGCGCAGCGGATCGAGCAACTGGTGAACCTGCGCGGCGAAATCGGCCAGCTGGTGGAGCGCATGCTCGCCCACGGCGCGTCCTCGACCCAGATCACCCACATCATCACCCTGCTCAACGACCACACCGTGTGCCGGGTGATCGAGCTGACCCTGGCCGAAAAAGGCGACCCCGGCGTGCCGTTCAGCTGGTTGTGTTTCGGCAGCGAGGGCCGGCGCGAGCAGACCCTGCACACCGATCAGGACAACGGCATTCTGTTCGACGCGCGGGACGCGGCCCATGCGGCGGAGATTCGCGGCAAGCTGCTGCCGATCGCCCAGCAGATCAACCACAGCCTGGCGCTCTGCGGTTTTACCCTGTGCAAGGGCAACATCATGGCCGGCAATCCGCAACTGTGTCTGTCCCGCGCTGAATGGGCCAGGCGTTTTGCCGCGTTCATCCGCGAGGCGACGCCGGAAAACCTGCTGGGCTCGAGCATCTATTTCGACCTGCGCGTGGTCTGGGGCGACGAACAGAGCTGCGAGCAACTGCGGCGCGGGATTCTCGATCAGGTCGGCGACAACCGGCTGTTCCAGCGCATGATGGCCGAGAACGCCTTGCGCAACCGCCCGCCCGTGGGGCGCTTCCGCGAATTCGTGCTGGCGCGCAAGAACGGCGAGAAAGCCACTCTGGACCTCAAGACCCAAGGCCTGACCCCCTTCGTCGACGGCGCGCGCCTGCTGGCCCTGGCCAATGGCATCGACGCCAACAACACCCTGGAACGCTTCCGGCAACTGGTGGACAAAGAAGTCATCGAACGGCTGGATGGCGCGGCCTATGAAGAGGCCTACCACTTCATCCAGCAGACCCGCATGCAGCAGCATCAGATCCAGACCCGGGAAAACCTGCCGTACTCGAACCGGGTCGATCCCGACAGCCTCAATCATCTGGACCGGCGCATCCTGCGCGAATCCCTGCGCCAGGCCCAACGCCTGCAAAGCAGCCTGACCTTGCGGTATCAGCTATGAGCCTGTTCTCGTGGCTGCGCCCGGCCGGCCCGGCGCTGTCGAGTGAGCAGCAACAACGGCTGGCGAACCTGCCGGCCATCCCCGAACTGAGCGAATGCAGCCTGCGCGAACAGCGCTGGGTAGTGCTGGACCTGGAGACAACCGGGCTGAACCTGAACAAGGATCGGGTGCTGTCGATCGGCGCGGTGGTGATCGAGGACGGGGCAATCGATTTCAGCCAGCAGTTCGAACGCACCCTGCAATGCCGTGAGCTGAAACTCAGCCCCAGTGTGTTGCTTCACGGCCTGGGGCCGAGTGCGATTGCCGCCGGCAGTGAACCCGCCGAAGCGTTGCTGGACTTCATGGAGTTTGTCAGCGACAGTCCGGTGCTGGCGTTTCATGCGCCGTTCGATCAACACATGCTCGGCCGCGCCTTGAAGGAACACCTGGGGTACAAGTTGCAGCAGGTGTTCCTTGATGTGGCGGACATCGCGCCGCTGGTCTGCCCGCAGGCGCATATCCGAGAGGCCGGGCTGGATGACTGGATCGACTGGTTCAGGCTCGAAGTCTTCGAGCGCCACAACGCGAGCGCCGATGCACTGGCAACGGCGGAGCTGGCGTTGATTCTGTTCAGCAAGGCGCGGGGCCAGCAGATTCATAGCCCACTGAACCTTCAGCAACGGTTGAGCCAGTGGAAGCGGCGGCAGCAGGCGCCTTCGTTCTGATCACTCGCCCGGCTTGAGATCCACCCCAGCCCTCTCCCCCAAGGGGGCGAGGGGGAGCCTATCTTCATACCGCTTAAAACTGCATTCGACTCGGAATTGCAGGTCGGCGTATTTGCAGAATCCCCCGTTCAGTCCCCTCTCCCTCCGGGAGAGGGCTAGGGTGAGGGGCCTTTCCTGAATCACCACCTGACCAGTGGCCAATTGCTAACCATTCCCACCTCTGCCAGAATCGCGAACAATTCTCGTTGGTTAACTCTTCCCAATCGGTGATGTCCGGTGTCGTCAGTCCCAAGCCCCCAGAGTGAGCTCGTCGGTGCGTTGTATCGCGACCATCGCGGTTGGCTGCTGGCCTGGCTGCGGCGCAACGTGGCCTGCCCGCAACGCGCCGAAGACCTGAGCCAGGACACCTTCGTGCGCCTGCTCGGCCGCGACGAGTTGCCCGCTCCCCGCGAGCCCCGGGCCTTTCTGGTGGCCATCGCCAAAGGTCTGCTGTTCGACTATTTCCGTCGCGCGGCGCTGGAGCAGGCCTACCTCACCGAACTGATGCTGATTCCCGAAGGCGAGCAACCGTCGCTGGAAGAGCAGCAACTGATCATCGAAGACCTCAAGGCCATCGACCGGATGCTCGGCCAATTGTCGACCAAGGCCCGCGCCGCGTTCCTCTATAACCGTCTCGACGGTCTCAGCCATGCCGAGATCGCCGAGAAACTTGGCGTATCGGTGCCACGGGTACGGCAATACCTGGCCCAGGGCATTCGCCAGTGCTACATCGCCCTCTACGGCGAGCCGACATGAGTCCGGCCAGCTCCAGACCGGTGCCGGCCCATGTGCTGGACGCGGCGATTGCCTGGCAACTGACCCTGGACTCCAGCAGCCCGCTGGAGCGCGAGGAGTTCGCCAAGTGGCATGCCGCCAGCGAGGAACACGCTCGCGCCTGGCGTCAGCTAGGCATGCTCGACCAGCGTTTCAGCGTCGCCAACGGCCCGGCGCGCACCGCACTGCTGCAATCGCGCGAGGGCATTCGTCGCCGGGTGCGCAAGATCGGCAGCGGTCTGGCCAGCGTGGTGGCGGTGATCGCATTGGGGGTGTTCGTCAGTGAACGTTATCTGCCGCTGGATTACTGGCTGGCCGACCAGCGCACCGCCACCGGCGAACAGCGCACCGTGCGTCTGGCCGACGGCACCCTGCTCAACCTCAACACCCACAGCGCGGTGGATGTGCGCTTCGATGACAAGCAGCGACTGATCGTGTTGCAGGAAGGCGAAATTCTCGTCGAGACCGGCCACGGCGATGCGCGGCCGTTCATTGTCGAAACCCGCGAAGGCAGCATGCGCGCGCTGGGTACGCGGTTCCTGGTCAAGCGCGAGGAACAGGGCACGCGGCTCAGCGTGTTGCAGTCGGCGGTGGCGGCGCATCCGCAAGCCGATCCGCAGGAGCAGATCCTGCGCGAAGGCCAGCAGGTGCTGATCCGCAACACCGGCCTCGAACCGGTGGTCGCGCTCAACCCCGGCGCCGACGCCTGGACCCGTGGAATGCTGGTGGTGGACAACGCGCGACTGGAAGACCTGGTGCATGAACTCGGTCGCTATCGTCGCGGTTACCTTGGCGTGGCGCCGGACGTGGCGGATCTGCGCATCACCGGCAGTTTCCCGCTGCACGATACCGACAAGGCCCTGAGCGCCCTGCTGCCGACCCTGCCGGTGCAGATCGAGCAGCACACGCCGTGGTGGGTCACCGTGGCGAAGGCCGATGCCAAACCCTGAGGCATCCGGCACCTGATCGACCGCCCTCGCCGGCAAACCCGCTCCCACAGGATTGTGTTGTTCTTTGTGGGAGCGGGCTTGCCCGTGAAAGGGCCGTCTGTCGCACCGCAGACGGCCGGTCGACCTGATAAAAAAATATTTTCATCCCGCCCTATCACTTTTCGATTCTCGTCCGGCACACAGGCAATTGAGAAATATTTCCATTCAGGAGCCGCCGTATGTCCCGTTCGCTAGACACCTTGTTGCGCCCCAGTTTGCTGGCAGTCGCCATTGCCCTTTGCACTCCGCTGGCCAGCAGCCAACTGATCGCCGCTGAGCAGGCGTCCAGCGTGCGCGCCTACAACCTGCCGGCCGCGCCGCTGTCCAGCACCCTGAACCAGATCGCCAGCCAGGGCGGCCTCGCGCTGTCGCTGAATCCGTCGCTGGCGGCGGGCAAGACTTCGGCTCCGGTCAACGGTCAGTACGACGCCGTCGGCGCCCTGCGCGCGGCCCTGCAAGGCACCGGTCTGCAACTGGAGCAAAGCAGCACCGGCACCTACACCCTGGTGGCCGTGCCGGAAGGCGTGATGGCGCTGCCGGAAACGTCGGTGATCGGCGTGGAAAACACGGAAAGCGCCTGGGGGCCGGTGGAAGGCTACACCGCCACCCGTACCGCTGCCGGCACCAAGACCGACACCGCGCTGGTCGAAGCTCCGCGCTCGATCTCCGTGGCGACCCGCCAGCAAATGGACGACCGCAGCGTGCACAGCCTCGATGACGCCGTGCGCTACATGCCGGGCATCACCGCCAGCAGCTATGGCAGCGACACCCGTATCGACTGGTTGCGCGTGCGCGGGTTCGAACCGACCCAGTTCCTCGATGGCCTGCCGCTGCCACGCGGTATCTACGCCAACCCGAAACCGGAAACCTGGAACCTTGATCGTCTCGCCCTGCTGCGCGGCCCGGCTTCTTCGGTGTACGGCCAGACCCCGCCGGGTGGCCTGCTAGACATGGTCAGCCGTCGTCCAAGCGCCGAAGCCAGCAGCGAAATCCAGTTGCAATACGGCAGCGACAATCACCGTCAGATCAACTTCGCCAGCACCGGCAAGATCGATGACGCCGGCCAGTTCCTCTACGGCATCAGCGGTGTGGTGCGCGACAGCGACACGCAGATCGACCACATCGAAAACAAGCGCTACAACATCGCGCCGAGCCTGACCTGGAATATCGACGACGACACCAGGCTGACCTTGCTCACGCAATTCACCCGCGACGATACCGGGGTCACCAGCCAGTTCTACCCGATCCAGGGCACCAAGATCGACATGCCGTTCGGCAAGATTTCCCACCACAAAAACCTGGGCGATCCTGACTATGACTTCTACGACCGCACCTACTACGCGCTCGGGTATGCCTTCGAACATCGCCTCAACGACGTCTGGCAGTTCAAGCAGAACCTGCGTTACACCAAGTCGGACCTGTCGTTCCAGACCGTCACCGTCAACAGCTACAACCCGTCGTTCGCCGGTTTCACCGTAGACGACCAGGGCAATGTCGGGCGTGGCACCACCAACGTCGACGAAGACATCAGCCAGTTCGCCGTGGACAACAACTTCCAGGCCGACTTCGCCACCGGCGATATCCGCCACACCCTGTTGCTGGGTCTCGACCATCAGCGCAGCAACGACAATTACACCTCGATCTTCGGCAGCGCGCCGGACATCAACGTCAACAACCCGATCTACGGCCAGACCATCGTGCGTCCACCGCGCTCCAGCGCGTTCTACGATTACGACCAGAAAACCTACCAGACCGGCCTCTACGTGCAGGACCAGATGGCCCTCGACCAGTGGCGCCTGACCCTCGGTGGTCGTGAAGACTGGGTACACACCAGCACCAAATTCTTCAACAAGGGCGATGCCACCAACACCCAGCGTGACAAGGCATTCAGCGGCAACGCGGCGATCAGCTACGTGTTCGACTCCGGTTTCGTGCCATACCTGTCGTATGCCGAATCCTTCCAGCCCACCAGCGGCGCCGATGCCACCGCCACCGACTCGTTCAAGCCGACCGAAGGCAAGCAGTGGGAAATGGGCATCAAGTATCAGCCACCGGGCAGCAAGACCCTGCTCAGCGCAGCGGTGTATGACCTGACCCAGAAGAACGTCTCGGTCAACACCATCGTCAACAACGTGACCATCACCAGCCAGACCGGCGAAGTGAAAGTCAAAGGCCTGGAGCTGGAAGCGGTCTCGGACGTCACCGACAACCTGAAAGTCATCGCCGCCTACACCCTGGCCAAGTCCGAAGTGCAGAAAGGCGTCGACAAGGGCAACCGTCTGCAACTGATGCCGAACCAGCAAGCCTCGCTGTGGACCGACTACACCTGGCACACCGGCGTGCTCGACGGCTTCGGCATCGGTGGTGGCGTGCGCTACACCGGCAACACCTATGGCGACAAGGGCAACACCTGGCTGGGCAAGGCGAATGCCTATACCGTGTTCGACGCGGCGGTGCATTACGACCTCGGCCGTCTGGACAACAGCCTCAAGGGCGCATCGGTGGCACTCAACGCGACCAACCTGTTCGACAAGGACTACATTTCCACCTGCGACGGTTTCTACTGCTACTACGGCGACCAGCGCAGCGTCGTCGCCAGTGCCACTTACAAGTGGTAAGCAACTGAGCTGAAACAGACCCTGTAACCAGGCCGTCCTTCGTGGACGGCTTTGGTGTTTTTGAAGGTCCTGAAATGAAAAGTAAAACAATCCGGCGCTGGTCGTTCATCCACACCTGGACCAGCCTGATCTGCACCGTGTTTTTGCTGCTGCTGGCCCTGACCGGCCTGCCGCTGATTTTCCACCACGAGATCGAGCATCTGCTCGGTGACGCACCCGAGCTGCGCGAGATGCCGGCGGACACCCCGCACCTGAATCTGGCGCAACTGGTGCAAGCGGCGGAAAACCACCGACCGGGCGAGGTCGTGCAGTATTTCGGTTTCGACGATGACGAGCCCGACGCCGTGCTGACGATCATGGCGAAAACCGCCGGCACCGAGCCGAACTCCTCGCACACCTTCATGCTTGATGCGCGGACTGGCGAAGCGCTGGAAACGCCCCAGGCCAACGGAGGCCTGATGCTGTTCATCCTGCGCCTGCACGTCGACATGTTCGCCGGGTTGCCGGGCAAGTTGCTGCTGGCGTTCATGGGTTTGCTGTTCGTGGTCGCGATCATTTCCGGGACGGTGCTGTACCTGCCGTTCATGCGCCGCCTGAAATTCGGCACGGTGCGCCACGACAAATCCACCCGCCTGCGCTGGCTCGACCTGCACAACCTGATCGGCGTGGTGACTCTGACCTGGGCGCTTGTGGTCGGCGTGACCGGCGTCATCAGTGCCTGCGCCGACCTGCTGATCGCGGCATGGCGCAACGACGCACTCACCACGCTGATCGCGCCGTATCGCGATGCGCCACCGCTGACGCAACTGGCCCCGGCCACTCGCCTGCTGGACATCGCCGCAGACGTTGCACCGGGGATGAAACCGGACTTCATCGCCTTCCCCGGCACGCGTTTTTCCAGCGAGCACCATTATTCGGTGTTCATGAAGGGCGGCACTCACCTGACCTCGCATCTGCTGACGCCGGTGCTGATCGACGCCAGCACCCTGCAAGTCACGGCAGTGGCCGAGCGACCGTGGTACATGGACGCCATGGGCATGTCGCAACCGCTGCACTTCGGCGACTACGGCGGCATGCCGATGAAAATCCTCTGGGCCACCCTCGACGTGCTGACCATCATCGTGCTCGGCAGCGGAGTCTATCTATGGGTGGTGCGGCGCAAGGCGGCGAAGCCGGTGCTGGAAACCACGGAGGCTCGCGCATGAAGCCGCGTCAGTCGAATTTCTGGAAGGTGTTCAGCACGCCGCTGGTGATTGCCCTGCTCAGTGCGGCGGGGCTGTTCGCGGCGTTGCTGGGGGACGGGATCTGGGATGCGTTGAGCTGGGTCGGCCTGGGTGTTCCGGCTTACCTGGCAATCAAGGGCCTGCTGTCGCGCAGCTGAAATCGGCGGTGCCGCTTCTGACCACACATCAAGCCCTCGCCAGCCGCGCCGGAACTCACTAGGCTAGGCCCACTTGATGACTGCCGAGGAATGCCCATGTCCGCCCCCAGCATGACCCTGTATCACAACGCCCTGTCGCCGTTCGTGCGCAAAGTCATGGTGCTGCTGCACGAGACCGGCCAACAGGATCGTGTCGCCCTGCAGAACTGCGTGTTGACCCCGGTCAGCCCCGACGCCGCGCTGATCGACGACAACCCGTTGAGCAAAGTCCCGGCCCTGCGCCTGGCCGATGGCAACGTCATCCATGACAGCCGGGTGATCCTCGATTACCTCGACCACCAGCATGTCGGCAATCCGCTGATCCCCCGCGACGGCTCGGCCCGCTGGCGGCGCCTGACCCTGGCCTCGATGGCCGACGGGATCATGGACGCCTCGGTGATCGTGCGTTACGAGCAAGTTCTGCGCGCCCCGGAAAAACACTGGGACGAATGGCTCGATGCGCAACTTGACAAGATCCGCCGCACCCTCGCGCTGCTGGAGCGTGATGCGATCGCCGAGCTGACCTGCCATTTCGATGTGGCGTCGATCAGCGTGGCGTGTGCGCTGGGCTACCTCGACCTGCGCTTCCCGGATCTGGGCTGGCGCGAGGCCAATCCGCAGTTGGCAAACTGGTTCTTCGAGGTCAGCCAGCGGCCTTCGATGATTGCCACGATGCCCAAGGTTTAATTCGCCAGGCCCGGCCCCCTCACCGGCAAGCCCACTCCCACCGTTGATCCAGGTTTTCTGTGGGAGCGGGCTTGCTCGCCAATGCACCACCTCGGTTCCACTGGCAGGAATCCGATAATCCGCGTCACCAGTTCATCACTCCAGCGCTGATCTTCGCGCAGCCCCAGCGAGCGGCTCATTGCACCGCTCCCAGATCAAACTCCAGCGGCTCCACACGCTTCTGCGCGATCCCGTACCAGTCCAGTTTGCGGGTCAGCACCATGAACACGCCCAGCAGCCCGAACAGCAGCAGCGAACCCATCAGCAGCGCGTAATCCTCGGCGCTGAGCAAGCCATAAAGCAGTCCGTACAGCGCCGCCAGCCCGGCCGAAAAACTCAAGCCGTGGCGCACGCTGTGCAGCACATGGCAGACGTAGAACCCGATCAACAACACACAACCACTGGCCGACAGCAGATACGCCAGGGCAAACCCGATGTGCTCCGACAGCGACAACAGCAACAGGTAGAAGAACGCCAGCGCCACACCGACCAGCGCGTATTGCACCGGATGCACCGCCAGGCTTTTCAGCACCTCGAACAGAAAGAAACCGGCGAACGTCAGGACAATGAACAGCAGCGCATATTTGATCGCCCGGTCGCTCTTCAAATACTGATCCACCGGATCGATGAAGCTCACGCCGAAGCTGCGCCCGTTGAAACCCTCGCAGTCCCCCGTCACGCAACGGTTCATCGCCTCTTGCAGGTTGGTGGAGAAAAACGAGGTCTGCCAATCGGCATTGAAGCCTGCTTCGGTGACCTCGCGCCTGGCCGGCAGGAAGTTGCCGATAAAACTCGGATGCGGCCAGTTGGCAGCGAGGGTGACACTGCTGGTCTTGCCCACCGGCAGCACCTGCAACGAACCGGTGCCTTGCAACCGCAGGTCGAAACCGAAGGCCAGCTCCGTGACTTTGCTGGTGTCCAGCAGCGGCAGCGTGACCCGCACACCCTCGCCGAGCCAGCCCACCTGAGTGCCGGGCACGAAGTCCAGGCGCTGACCGCCCAGTTCGAGCTTCAGTGCGTTTTCGATCCCGCGAATGTCGCTGATGCCGACCGCAAGAAACGGCGCTTCGAACTGGTAGTCGGCGAAATCTTCCTTGATCCCCAACTGCGCCGGCAGCGAGAAATGCCCGTTGATGCGGTTGTCGGCATGGAACAGCCGCGCCTCGTAGATGCCCCGGGCACGCAGTTCGGTCTGCACCTGACCATCGAGCTCGAAGCGCTCGGGCAGGAAATACAGACGCCCACGGGTTTCGCTGAGCTCTTCGTAGCGCTTGTTGGTTTTTTCGTTGGTTTTCCAGATATGGATCGTCTTGCGATACGGCACCACCATCACCGGGCCGCTCACCTGCTGGCTGTAGCTGGAACTGCGGGCGATGTCTTCGAGCACGCCGTCGCGCAGTTGCTGACGCTCGTCGATCATGCCGTCGATCATCAGCAACGGCACCAGCAACACCAGGATCAGCAGGGCAATCGCCCCGAGTTTTATGGTCAGACTCTTGTTCATGGGACTCTCCCTGTTTCGATGGGCAGAGTCTGGTCGGGCTGTGTGGGGGGAATGTGAGGGCTGTGTGGAAATTGTGTGGAGACTCTCCGAACACAATCAAACCCCGTGGGAGCGGGCTTGCCCGCGAAGGCCACGACTCGCTCTCAAGGCAGGCGCAACTTCACTTCAACCCCGCCCTCGACATTGCTGACCGCCAGCGTGCCGCCATGCAACTTGACCACTTCTTCGACGAAGTTAAGCCCAAGTCCCGTGCTTTTGCGCCCGTTGTCCGGGCGCGGCAACGAGTAGAAGCGCTCGGTCAGCCGGGGCAGAGCGTAATCGGGAATCGGTGCGGTTTCATTGAACAGCCGCAACTCGACCAGCGCCCCTACCCGTTCGGCAGTGAAGCGCAGCAGCCCCTGAGCAGGCGTGAAGTCCAGCGCGTTCTCCAGCAGATTGCCCAACGCCTGTCGCAGCAGAAACGGCTCGCCAGTCAGTGAGATCTCCGGCGCAATCGTCTGTTCGATCCGCAACTGCCGGCCCTCGATCCGCGCTGTCTGCGCCTGTAGCAGTTCATCGACCAACGCCCCCAGCGGCACCGCGACACGCTCTTCCAGGCCCTGACGCTGCTCGACCTGCGCCAGGTTCAGCAAGCGCTCGATCAACTGCTGCATACGCGTGCTTTCGCTGTCGATGTTGCCGACGAAACGCTGCCGCTGAGCCGGCGGCATCTCGCCTTGCAACAGCTCCGCCGCGCCGCGAATCGCCGCCAGCGGACTTTTCAGTTCATGGGTCAGCGTGTGCACGTAACGCTCGACGTAGGCCTTGCCTTCGAGTTGGGTGCGCATCTGCTCAACCGCTGTCGCCAGTTGCTCCAGTTCGCCGCCGCGATAATGCGGCACCTCCACGCGGCGCCCCTCGCTGACGGCCTGGGCGTAACCGGTCAGGCGATGCAGCGCCCGGCTCAACCACCACGACAGCAACGCGCCGAACAGCAGGCCGAGGCCGATCAGCCCGGCGCCGTAAACCAGCAGGCGGCGCTCGGTGCGGTCGACATAGGGTTGCAGCGAGCTGTTGGGCTTCGCCACCGTCACCACGCCGATAATCTGCCCGTTATCGCGGATCGGCGCGCCGACGTGCATGACCGAAGAGGCCGGATCGTTCGGGTCGCTGCGGGTGGAGCGGGCGCCGTACTGGCCGCGCAGGGTCAGGTAGACGTCGTTCCAGCGCGAGTAGTCCTGGCCGACCGCGACACCGCTGGAGTCCAGCACCACGATGCCCTTGGCGTCGGTGACGTAGATGCGATGGTTGACCTGGTTTTTCGGCAGGCCCCAGATTGTCGCCTTCGGCTGGCGTTCGCCGTAGGAACGCAGCAATTCAGGCCAGCGATTCTGGCTGAGGGTGCCGGCCTTGAAGTCATCGCGCAGGATTTCCGCCATCAGGTTGGCGGTATCGACCAGGGTTTCCTCGGTGGACTGACGCACGCCGGGGCGGATTTCTTCCATGACCGTGTTGAGTACGAAATACCCGGTCAGGCCGATGAACAGCACATACACCAGGAAAATCCGCAGCCCCAGGGACATCAGCTGTGCCCCGGACTGTAGCTGTAGCCGAGGCCGCGATGGGTCTGGATCGGCTCGGCCTCGGCGCGCACCAAGCGCAGTTTGGCCCGTACGCTCTTGATGTGGCTGTCGATGCTGCGTTCGTAACCGGCATCGGCCGCCACGCCCAGCGCGTCGAGCAATTGCTCGCGGCTGAACACCCGCTCCGGTTGTTCGAGCAGGCATTGCAACAGACGGAACTCATGGCGGGTCAGGCTCAGGAGCTGGCCGCGATAGCAGATCTGCACGCGCTCCGGATCGACGCGGAACAACGCCGTCGAGGCTTCGATCGGCGGGCGCGGTGTCATGCGCTTGAGGATCGCCCGGACCCGCGCCGCCACCTCCCGGGGGCTGAACGGCTTGACCACGTAATCGTCGGCGCCGATCTCCAGGCCCACGACACGGTCGATCTCGGCATCCCGGGCGCTGAGAAACAGCACCGGCACTTCGCTGAAGCGCCGCAGTTGCTTGCAGGTTTCGAAACCGCTGATGTCCGGCAGGCCGATGTCGAGAATGATCAGGTCCGCCGGAGTCTGACGCTGATGCTCCAGCGCCGCCGCGCCGAGGCTCAGCCAGGTGGTGGTGAACCCCTCGCCCTGCAAGGCAAAAATCAGCGTGTCGGCAATCGCCGCTTCGTCTTCGACAATCAGGATATGGGGCATGGCATCCGAGCCTGTGGTTGAGTGCGCGAACGGTGCCCCAAGCCTGACGTTACGTCAATCAGACCACTTGCATCAGCAGTCAGGCTTGTCAGCCGTAAAGCGCCGGGCCGGGTTTACCGCCGCGCCGAACTCGCGCAGGGCCTTGGCGCCGATCAGCAGCGGATAGTTGAAGTTGCTGCGGTCGGTCAGGTTGACCTCCACGGTACGCTTGACGTCGCCCAGACACAGCTCCAGATCGACCACTGGCCGCTTGGTCACCTCGCTCGCATCGCGATCTTCGTCTTCCTCGTCGGAGCGGCTCTTGATCTTGCTGATCCGCGCGATCTTGTGTTCATAGACTTTGTTGCTGGCGTCCTTGGTGCCCAGGCGGAACCGCACCCAGTCCTCGCCATCGCGGGTGAAGGTCTCGATGTCTCTGGCCGAGAGCGAGGCGGTCAGGGCGCCGGTGTCCATCTTGGCCTTGAGCACCTGGCCGCCGATTTCCGGCAGCGCGATGTATTCGTAACGCCCGTACAGGGTCGGCTCGGCGGCCATGACCGGCAGGGCCAGCAGGGAAAGCAATGCAAGGAGGGATTTCACGGAGAGGGCTTCCTTGGAGAATGTGGGCGTCTGACGCGGGATTTTAGACAGTCTGCGGGGCATTGGTTCGCTCTTGAAACGCTTTCTCGGACAAGCCCGCCGCCACAGGTACGGCGCTGTCCTTGTGTGGCGCCAGTGCGCAAAGAGGAGTCAGCTTAAACAGCCAAAGGTGAAACATTTGTAACCCACGGTTTGGCCTGTCGCCCGAAGCTGCTTATCATGGCCCGCCCATCCGCCTTGATAGAGTCGTCTATGCGCCGCCTGCTCACCGGCTGTTTCGTCACCCTGCTGCTGTTGCTCAACACCCTGGTGCTGTTCGGCCCGCTGATGGTGTTCGCCCTGCTCAAGCTGATCCTGCCGGGACGCTTTCGCGATTACGCCTCGGCAGCGGTGATGTGGATCGCCGAGACCTGGGCGGAAATCGACAAGCTGATCTTCCACCTGTGCATCCCGACGCAGTGGGACATCCGCGGCGGCGACAACCTGCGGGGCGACACCTCCTATCTGGTCATCAGCAACCATCAGTCGTGGGTCGACATCCCGGCCCTGATCCAGACCCTCAACCGGCGTACGCCGTTCTTCAAGTTCTTCCTCAAAAAGGAACTGATCTGGGTGCCGTTCCTCGGCCTGGCCTGGTGGGCGCTGGATTACCCGTTCATGAAGCGCTACACCAAGGCGTTCCTGGCGAAGAACCCGGAACTGGCGGGCAAGGATCTGGAAATCACCAAAGCCGCCTGCGAGCTGTTCAAGCGCCAGCCGGTGACGGTGGTCAACTACCTGGAAGGCACGCGCTACACCGCTGCCAAAAGCACTCAGCAGCAATCGCCGTTCGGCCATCTGCTCAAGCCCAAGGCCGGCGGCGTGGCGTTCGTGCTGGCGGCGATGGGTGAACAGCTGGACGCCATTCTCGACGTGACCGTGGTGTATCCACAGCAGAGGATTCCGGGATTCTGGGACTTGATCAGCGGTAACGTGCCGCGCGTGATCATCGATATCCAGACCCGTGAACTGGACCCGGCCCTGTGGCAGGGTGATTACGAAAACGATCCGGCGTTTCGTGAAAAGATCCAGAACTGGGTCAACCAGCTCTGGACCTTGAAAGATCAGCGCATCGCCGAACTGAAGGGCGAACAGCGCTGAATCAACTGCCGGCGCCGGTGCCCCAGATATTGCCCAGGCTGCTCAGCAGCGAGCCGCCGACGCCCTGCTGACCGAGGTATTGCAGGATCACCGGGGCAAACTGGCCGACCATGCCGCTGTCCATGCCCAGCGCGCCGAACGCGTTGTTCAGGTCGTTGGTGTCCTTGACGTTGCCCAGGGCGTTTTCCAGCCCGGCGGATTTACCCGAAGACCCCAGCAACCCGCTCAACGCAGCCAGATTGCCGGCACCGCCCGACAACTTGTCGATGCCCGGCACGTCCTTGGCCAGCTGCGAGTAATCGGTGCTGCTCAACTGATTCTTCGCCAGCCCGAGCATCGCGCTGGTGCCGCCGACGGCTTGCTGTGGCGTCACGTTCAGCGCACTCAGGGCGCTGAGCAGACCGGCGGTTTCCGAGGTCGGCGCAGCGGCCGCTGCCTTGTCGCCACCCTGCATGCCCGACACCGCGCCAGCCACGTCGCTCAGGCTGAACTGGGCGAATACCGGACTCGCCGCCAGGGTCATGAGCGATGCCAGGGCAAAACCGCGTGAAATCTTCATTCGAACATCCTCTTGTGGCATGAAAACCGCCCGATCGAAGGGCGGTCAAACTGCCGGTTTGACCGGGTTAGCGCCGGCATGTTCCGGTGTCCTCAAAGCATTTTCCATGTGCCTGTGTGGATAAATCGTGAAAGTGGCGGGCTTATTCCCAAACCTGATAACCAGCCTTTGGCTCAATCCGAATCGGTCAAAAAAACTGTCAGATCTGACAGTAGGAAACGCCCGACAACTTGCAGACCATAGCCATTCCTCACTTGAAAGCCCCGTAACGGAGTACACATCATGCTGAACAAACTGGCTGCCTGCTGCCTGACCTCGCTGTTCCTTGCAAGCACCGCCTATGCCGACACTTGCCCGTCTCCCCAGTCCTTTACCCAGGATGCCAGCGGACAAATCATGGCCGGAAAGAGTGTGGTTGAAGTAGACCCAGCGACCACGACGCTGGCCGAAGCGAAGAAGCTGGTGTTCACCGCAGCCCGCATCAAGGATCGAAACAACAATAACGCGAGAGTGATCTGCCAGTACGAAGACGGGAAACCGAAGCCGGATATCGGGGCGATTCTGACCGTGGTCGTCGGCAAGCCAATTACAGCGACCTCCGGCAATTGGAGCGGCGATGACTGCGCAACCAAAGATGGCGATGAGAAAAAGTGCTCATACAGTCATTGAGCGCCGCTTCGACCAATAAAAAAGGGCGACCTCACGGTCGCCCTTTTTTATTGCCGGTGACTTACGCCGCACTGAACAACTTGTGCGGGTCGATCACAAATTTCTTCGGCACACCGGCATCGAACTCGCCGTAGCCTTCCGGCGCCTGGTCGAGGCTGATGACTTGCACGCCCACCACTTCGGCGATGTTGATGCGGTCCCACATGATCGCCTGCATCAGTTGGCGGTTGTACTTCATCACCGGGGTCTGGCCGGTGTGGAAGCTGTGGGATTTGGCCCAGCCCAGGCCGAAGCGGATGCTCAGGCTGCCCATTTTCGCGGCGGCGTCCACGGCACCCGGATCTTCGGTCACGTACAGGCCCGGGATACCGATCTTGCCCGCCACGCGCACCACGCCCATCAGCGAGTTGAGGACGGTGGCCGGCGCTTCGTGTTTCACACCGTCGTGGCCGTGACCACGGGCTTCGAAGCCTACGCAGTCCACAGCGCAATCGACTTCCGGCTCGCCCAGCAGCGCGGCGATCTGCTCGTGCAGCGGGGTGTCCTTGGACAGGTCGGCGATTTCAAAACCCTGGGCCTTGGCGTGGGCCAGACGGATCGGGTTGACGTCACCGACGATCACCACCGCCGCGCCCAGCAGACGTGCCGAAGCCGCAGCAGCCAGACCGACCGGGCCGGCACCGGCGATGTACACGCTGCTGCCAGGGCCGACACCGGCCGTGACGGCGCCGTGGTAACCGGTCGGCAGAATGTCGGAGAGGCAGGTCAGGTCACGGATTTTTTCCATGGCCTTGTCGCGATCCGGCAGTTTCAGCAGGTTGAAGTCGGCGTATGGCACCAGCACGTACTCGGCCTGACCGCCGGTCCAGTCGCCCATGTCGACGTAACCGTAGGCACCACCGGCACGGGCCGGGTTGACGGTCAGGCAGACGCCGGTGTGTTGTTCCTTGCAGGATCGGCAGCGCCCGCATGCCACGTTGAACGGCACGGACACCAGATCACCGATTTTCAGGTTCTCGACGTCGCTGCCCTTCTCGATCACTTCGCCAGTGATTTCATGGCCCAGTACCAGCCCGACCTGGGCGGTGGTGCGACCGCGCACCATGTGCTGGTCGGAGCCGCAGATGTTGGTGGAAACCACACGCAGGATGACACCGTGCTCGATCTTCCTGCCGCGCGGATCCTGCATTTTCGGATAGTCGATTTTCTGTACTTCGACCTTGCCACTGCCGAGATACACCACACCACGATTGCCAGACATGCTTTCACCTCGCTGTTGTTTTTATGGAACCGCGTTGCCCAGGCAGGCAGCGCGTTGAGTGCTCGGGTACAGATGCTGAATATTGTGTTGCCTGTTGCGGCCTCTTCGCGGGCATGCCCGCGAAGGCGATCTAGAGAACGACCGTGCGATTGGCGTTCAAAAACACCCTTCTTTCGATGTGATACCCCACCGCCCGCGCCAGGGTCAGGCCTTCGATATCCCGCCCCTTGGCGATCAGGTCTTCGGGGTAATGGCTGTGATCCACCGCCTCGACGCCCTGGGCGATGATCGGGCCTTCGTCCAGGTCGTTGTTGATGTAGTGCGCGGTGGCGCCCACCAGTTTCACGCCCTTGTTGTAGGCCTGGTGATACGGTTTGGCGCCCTTGAACCCCGGCAGCAGCGAGTGATGGATGTTGATCGCCTTGCCATCGAGCTTGCGACACAACTCCGGCGACAACACCTGCATGTAGCGGGCGAGAATCACCAGTTCGGCACCGGCGTCTTCGATCACCTGCCACACCTGGCGCTCCTGGGCCGGTTTGTCGTTGGGGTCGAGCGGGAAATGGTAGTAGGGAATCTGGTGCCAGTCGGCCAGCGGCTTCAAATCCGGATGGTTGGACACCACTGCCGCCACGTCCATCGACAACTGGCCGATGCGCTGGCGGTAGAGCAAGTCGTTGAGGCAGTGATCGGCCTTGGACACCATGATCACCACTTTCGGCCGGTAGTTCGGCGCGGTCAGCTCGAAGATCATGCCGAACGCCTGACCGCGCTCGGCGAGGCCGGCGCGGAAGGACTGCTCGTCGAAACCGTCGGGCTGACGGAATTCCACACGAATGAAGAAACGCCCCGAGAGCCGGTCATCGAACGAGTGGTGCTCGGTGACGTAGCACCCCTGCTCGAACAGAAAACGCGTCACCGCATCCACGGTGCCGAGGACGCTCGGGCAGTCGGCGGTGAGAATCCATGTATCCGGGGCGCGGCTCATTGTGCGGTGACTCCTGTTCGTTGTGCGGGGTGTCAGGGGGACTTTTTCCCCTCACCCTAGCCCTCTCCCGGAGGGAGAGGGGACTGACCGAGGTGGTCTTGGATCTACACCGACCTGAATCACCGAGTCGAACTCAGGTTCGAAAACAACACAGATCTGCTCCCTTTCCCCTCGCCCCCTTTGGGGAGAGGTCTGGGGTGAGGGGGTGGTTTTTGATCTTTCAGGCCTGGACGCTAAGGCCGTACTCGGCGGACGCATCCTGCAACCACAACCACCAGTAATCCGAGAAGCTGCGACGAATCAGCAGTTCCCAGGTGTCTTCGGCGGTGTGGCGAATCATCAGCTGCGACTTGGCGAACACCGTGCCCACGGCCTTGCCGACCGGGAAGTTGTTCGGGTGGACGTCATAGCTGGTGGACTTCATCAGCACCTGGCGCACGTTCGGGCCGCTCAGTTCAAGCACCTGCTGGCCGCCGCTGACGTTGACGATCGCGATGTGCAGATCGCCCAGCGCTGCGCGCAGTTTCTGCTCGGCCGCGAACTCTTCGCCGCTCGGCACGATCAGCAGCCACTCATCCGGCCCCATCCATTGCAGGCTGGTGTCACCCTTGACGATCACGCTCAGGGCGCCCGGCAGTTCTATGCCCAGGGCCTTGTGGACGCCAGCGGCGAACGCGGCATCGTGGCCGTCGCCGCGGATGGTCAGGTGGCCGAGGAGTTTCTTCTCACGCACGATCACGCCGGCGTTCTTGCGGCCCTTGCCGACCAGGCTGGCGAGGTCGGCATGATGCAGCGACGACTCACCTTTGGCCCCGGTGGTCGGGCGTTGTTGGTACACATTGGCTGCGGTCATAAAGCACCCTTTCTGAATTCTGTATTGATCGCTCCCACGCCGCGCGTGGGAGCGAACAGTGCTAGATGTTCTGGCGATCGCCTTTAGGATCGAAGAACACCGAAGAAACGATTTCCGCCTCGATCACGCTGCCGTCGGCCAGCGGTGCGAACACCCGCTCGCCCAAACGTTTCAGACCGCCCTTGACCACGCCCATGGCAAACGAATAACCGAGCGAGTTGTGCGCGTAGCTGGAAGTCACGTGGCCGACCATGGTCATCGGGATCGCCTGCTTGGTGTTGAACACCAGTTGCGCGCCTTCCGGCAGCCATACATTCGGATCGATCGGTTTCAGGCCAACCAGCTGTTTACGCTGGTCACGCACACAGTCTTCACGGTTCATGCCGCGCTGGCCGATCCACGAGAACGGTTTGGTGCGACCGACGCACCAGCCCATGTTCAGGTCGTCCGGGGTCATCGAGCCGTCGGTGTCTTGCCCGACGATGATGAAGCCCTTCTCGGCGCGCAGGACGTGCATGGTTTCGGTGCCATACGGGGTCAGGTTGTACTGCTTGCCGGCCTCGACGATTTTTTCCAGCACACCCATGGCGTAGTCGGCCTGGACGTTGACTTCGTAAGACAGCTCACCGGTGAACGAGATGCGGAACACCCGCGCCGGCACGCCACCGACCAGACCTTCTTTCCAGGTCATGAACGGGAACGCTTCGTTGCTCAGATCGATGTCAGTGACGGCGCTGAGCAGCTTGCGGCTGTTCGGCCCCGACAGGGTCATGGTCGCCCAGTGGTCGGTGACCGAGGTGAAGTAGACCTTCATCTCCGGCCATTCGGTCTGGTGGTACAGCTCCAGCCATTGCAGCACGCGAGCCGCGCCGCCGGTGGTGGTGGTCATGACGAAATGGTTGTCGGCCAGACACGCCGTCACGCCGTCGTCGAAGACCATGCCGTCTTCCTTGCACATCAGGCCGTAACGGGCCTTGCCCACATCGAGCTTGGTCCAGGCGTTGGTGTACACGCGGTTGAGGAACTCGCGGGCGTCCGGCCCCTGGATGTCGATCTTGCCCAGGGTCGAGGCGTCCAGCAGACCAACGCTGTCGCGCACGGCCTTGCATTCGCGCTTCACGGCGGCGTGCATGTCTTCACCGTTTTTCGGGAAGTACCACGGACGCTTCCACTGGCCGACGTCTTCGAACTCGGCGCCCTGTTTCAGGTGCCATTGATGCAGCGCGGTGTAACGCACCGGCTCGAAGATGTGCCCGCAATGACGGCCGGCCACCGCGCCGAAGGTGATCGGCGTGTAGTTCGGACGGAACATCGTGGTGCCCATCTGCGGGATGGTCACGTTCAGCGAACGGGCGGCGATGGCCAGGCCGTTGACGTTGCCGAGCTTGCCCTGATCGGTGCCGAAGCCCAGCGCGGTGTAGCGCTTGACGTGCTCGACCGACTCGAAACCTTCGCGGGTCGCCAGTTCAATGGCAGCGGCAGTCACATCGTTCTGCAGGTCGACGAATTGCTTCGGCGCCCGTGCGGTGGCTTTCTCGTGCGGCACCTGGAACAGCGCCAGGGTCGGCTCTTCGAGACGGCTCAAGGCTTTCGGCAGCACCGCTTCGACGGTCTGGAAGCCAGCCTCGGAAGCGGCGCGCACGCCCCCTTCAAAACCGTCGGCCAGGGAATCGCCGAGGCTGTAGACGCCGTTGATACCACCCACGCAAACACGCTTCTGCGGTGCTTCGCCCGGTACGAAACCGAGGATGTCTTCACGCCAGATCGGCTTGCCGCCCAGGTGCGACGCCAGGTGAACCACCGGGCTGTAGCCGCCGGAGCTGGCGATCAGGTCGCAGTCGAGCCATTCGCCCGGGCTGGTGACCTTGTGACCTTTGACATCAATCGCGGCCACACGGGCAGCGGTGACGTGCTTGCTGCCACGGGCCTCGATCACCGCGCTGCCGGTGAGGATGCGGATGCCCTTGGCGCGCGCCTCTTCCACCAGTGCACCGCGTGGATTGCTGCGGGCGTCGGCGATAGCCACCACTTGCAGGCTGGCGTCGAGCCAGTCCAGCGCCACGCGATAGGCGTGATCGTTGTTGGTCGACAGCACCAGTTTCTTGCCCGGCGCCACGCCGTAACGGCGTACGTAAGTCGACACCGCACCGGCGAGCATGTTGCCCGGCACGTCGTTGTTGCCGTAGACCAGCGGACGCTCATGCGCACCGGTCGCCAGCACCACACGCTTGGCGCGAACCCGGTGGATGCGCTGACGCACCTGGCCGATCGGCGCACGGTCACCGAGGTGATCGGTGAGGCGTTCGTGAATGGTCAGGAAGTTGTGGTCGTGGTAACCGTTGACCGTGGCGCGCGGCAACAGCAGCACGTCCGGGGTGTTCTTCAATTCGGCAACGACGCTTGCCACCCACTCCACCGCAGGCTTGCCGTCGAGGCTTTCGCGGGAGTCGAGCAGGCTGCCGCCGAACTCTTCCTGCTCATCGGCCAGGATCACCCGGGCGCCGCTGCGTGCAGCCGCCAGGGCAGCGGCCAGACCCGCAGGGCCGGCGCCGACGATCAGCACGTCGCAGTGCTGGTTCATGTAGTCGTAGGTGTCCGGATCGTTCTCGGTCGGCGAACGGCCCAGGCCTGCCGCCTTGCGGATGTACTTCTCGTAAGTCATCCAGAACGATTGCGGATACATGAAGGTTTTGTAGTAGAAACCCGGCGGCATCAGCTTGCCGCCGACCTTGCCGAGAATCCCCATCATGTCGTTGTTGACGCTCGGCCAGCCGTTGGTGCTGGTGGCGACCAGGCCTTGATACAGCGCCTGTTGCGTGGCCCGCACGTTAGGAATCTGGGTGGCTTCGGTGGCGCCGATCTGCAGCACCGCGTTCGGCTCTTCGGCACCGGCGGCGAAGATCCCGCGCGGACGGGAGTACTTGAAGCTGCGACCGATGATGTCGACGCCGTTGGCCAGCAGTGCAGCGGCCAGCGAGTCGCCTTCGAAGCCTTTGTAGGTCTGACCGTTGAAGGTGAAGCTCAGCACTTTGTTGCGGTCGATCCGTCCACCGTTGGACAGGCGATTGGTCTGGCTCATACCTTCTCTCCCAGCGCCGTCGTGGCTGTTTTCGCCGTGTCAGCCTTGTCGGTGAATTGCGGCTTGGTGCCGATCTTGTAGGTTTCGAGAATCTCGTAGGTCACGGTGTCGCGGGTGACGTTGAAGTACTGGCGGCAACCGGCGACGTGATCCCACAACTCGTGGTGCAGACCGCGCGGGTTGTCGCGGAAGAACATGTAGTCGCCCCACTCCTCATCGGTGCAGCTTGCAGGATCCAGCGGACGCGGGATGTGCGCCTGGCCGGATGCGTGGAATTCCTCTTCGGAGCGCAGTTCGCCGCAGTGAGGACAGAAGATATGCAACATGGGGATTTCTCCTGTTAGTGGGCGACAGCCGCAGCGCCGTGTTCGTCGATGAGGGCGCCGTTGTGGAAACGGTCGATGGAAAACGGTGCGGCCAGCGGGTGCATTTCACCCTTGGCCAGGCTGGCGGCAAACACGTTGCCCGAGCCGGGGGTGGCCTTGAAGCCGCCGGTGCCCCAACCGCAGTTGAAGAACATGTTCGGCACCGGGGTTTTCGAAATGATCGGGCAGGCGTCCGGGGTGGTGTCGACGATGCCGCCCCACTGACGGTTCATGCGTACACGCGACAGCACCGGGAACATTTCGACGATGGCCTGGATGGTGTGTTCGATCACCGGGTACGAACCCCGCTGGCCGTAGCCGTTGTAGCCGTCGATACCGGCGCCGATCACCAGGTCGCCCTTGTCGGACTGGCTGATGTAGCCGTGCACGGCGTTGGACATGATCACGCTGTCGATGATCGGTTTGATCGGCTCGGACACCAGCGCTTGCAGCGGGTGGGATTCGACCGGCAGACGGAAACCGGCAAGTTTCGCCATGTGTCCGGAGTTGCCGGCGGTGACCACACCGACGCGCTTGGCGCCGATGAAGCCCTTGTTGGTTTCAACGCCGATACACACGCCGTTTTCCTTGCGGAAACCGATCACTTCGGTCTGCTGGATCAAGTCCACGCCGAGGGCGTCGGCAGCGCGGGCGAAGCCCCAGGCCACGGCATCGTGACGGGCCACGCCGCCGCGACGCTGGACGGTCGCGCCCATCACCGGGTAGCGGGTGTTCTTGGAGCAATCGAGGTACGGGATTTCGTCCGCGACTTGCTTGGCATTGAGCAGCTCGCCGTCGACGCCGTTGAGGCGGTTGGCGCTGACCCGACGCTCGGAATCACGGATGTCCTGCAGGGTGTGGCACAGGTTGTAGACGCCACGCTGGGAGAACATCACGTTGTAGTTCAGGTCCTGGGACAGACCTTCCCAGAGTTTCATCGCGTGTTCGTACAGGTGCGCCGACTCGTCCCACAGGTAGTTGGAGCGAACGATGGTGGTGTTGCGCGCGGTGTTACCGCCGCCCAGCCAGCCCTTCTCGACCACGGCCACATTGGTGATGCCGTGCTCCTTGGCCAGGTAGTAGGCGGTCGCCAGACCGTGCCCGCCACCGCCGACGATGACCACGTCGTAGACCTTTTTCGGGGTCGGCGTGCGCCACATGCGCTGCCAGTTTTCGTGGTGGCTGAGGGAGTGTTTGAAGAGGCCGAAGCCCGAATAGCGTTGCATAGTCATTTACTCCAGAACGCTCAGCGATAAACCGGGAAGTCTGCGCACAGGGCCGAAACCTGCTGGGCGACGTTGGCCTCGACATCGGCATCGCCGAGGTTGTCGAGGATGTCGCAGATCCAGCCGGCCAGGGTCACGCACTGCGCTACCTTGAAGCCACGCGTGGTCACCGCCGGGGTGCCGATACGCAGGCCGGAGGTGACGAACGGCGACTGTGGATCGTTCGGCACCGCGTTCTTGTTCACGGTGATGTGGGCACGGCCGAGGGCGGCGTCCGCATCCTTGCCGGTCAGGCCCTGACGGATCAGGCTGACCAGGAACAGGTGGTTGTCGGTGCCGCCGGACACTACATCGTAGCCACGTTTGACAAATACGCTCGCCATCGCCTGGGCGTTGTCGATCACTTGTTGCTGATAGGCCTTGAAGCCCGGCTCCAGCGCTTCCTTGAAGCACACCGCTTTACCGGCGATGACGTGCATCAGCGGGCCGCCCTGGGCGCCGGGGAACACCGCAGCGTTGAGCTTCTTCTCGATTTCTTCGTTGGACTTGGCCAGGATCAGGCCACCACGCGGACCGCGCAGGGTCTTGTGGGTGGTGGTGGTGACCACGTCGGCAAACGGAATCGGGTTCGGGTACAGACCGGCGGCGACCAGACCGGCGACGTGGGCCATGTCGACGAACAGCAGCGCGCCAACCTTGTCGGCGATCTGGCGGAAGCGCGGGAAGTCGAGGGTCTTGGAGTAGGCGGAGAAACCGGCCACGATCATTTTCGGCTTGCACTCGAAGGCCAGACGCTCGACCTCGTCGTAATCGATCAGCCCGGTGCTGGTGTCGATGCCGTACTGCACGGCGTTGTACAGCTTGCCCGAGGACGACACCTTGGCGCCGTGGGTCAGGTGACCGCCGTGGGCCAGGCTCATGCCGAGAATGGTGTCGCCCGCTTGCAGCAGCGCCAGATAAACAGCGCTGTTGGCGGAAGAGCCGGAGTGCGGCTGGACGTTGGCGTAATCAGCACCGAACAGTTGCTTGGCGCGCTCGATGGCCAGGGCTTCAACCTTGTCGACGTGCTCGCAGCCACCGTAGTAGCGCTTGCCCGGATAGCCTTCGGCGTACTTGTTGGTCAGGCCACTGCCCTGCGCCTGCATCACGCGCTTGCTGGTGTAGTTCTCCGACGCGATCAGCTCGATGTGATCTTCCTGACGTTGCTCCTCGGCGTTCATCGCCGCCAGCAGTGCATCGTCGTAACCCTGGATCTGGTCTTGCTTGCTGAACATCGCGTCTCTCCCAGCGGCATCTGTGCGCCATTCGTCTCGGTAAGGCACCGGCAATTCGGCGGTGCCCTTTTGATGCGATGGTATGACCGGCTTCAAGAGGTCAAATGCCTACGGACGCCACGCAAAGGTGCGTTTACGACATAGCCTGAAAGCGACAGTCTCTTGAGCGTCAGGCAATTGCCTGGCGAAGGGCGAGCAACAGGAGGAAATGCGCCGGATACAGCGCGTACGCCCAGCGCCGCATGGGCGGTACTGAAAGCGACCTGGCGTGTCGCAACAGGAACATTCCCAGCCCTGGCGCGACCAGGCATGCACCGAGGCCAAAGATCGCCACGCCGTTGCCGAACTGTGCCGACTCGAGCAGCACCCGCCACTGATTCGCCGCCAGACACACCAGCCCCGGCAGCAGGCTGAAATACCAGGGCCGACCCGTCACCAGCAGCAACGCCAGCGGCAGCAGCACGCCGAACAGACCGAACATCAGTCGCTCGGCAAACAGCACGGCCAGCAACAAGGCAACTGCGGCCAGCAGTCGCGAACCCGGCGCCCGGTCCTGCCAGCCCCGCGCCACCAGCAAGCCCAGCGCCAGAGTCGGCATGACGTTCAGGGTGTCAGGCTCGGGAATGTACAAACGGTAGGGTATTTCACTCACGGCGCTGAACAGCAGCAGCCAGCCCGGATACCGCCACCCGGTCTTGCGCGCGCCGCTTCGCGCCAGGTTCGCCGCCATCGCCAGGCAGAACCACGGGAACGCCAGCCGCCCCGGCACATACAGCCAATCGGCGCTGATCCCGACATATCGCAGGTGATCGAGCAGCATGCTCAGCAACGCCAGCCACTTGAGCAGATCCAGCGCGCCGTCGCGTCGGCTCAGGTGCATAATCGGCCAGCGTCCATGTAAAGTTCTGCCAGCGACATCCCGTGTGCTCCCCGGATGATCTTCGGTAAAGTGCGCACCATCATTGACCAACGCAGCGCCACAAGCGCCGCGATCACGGAAGCCGGCCATGACCGACAAGAGCCAACAATTCGCCAGCGACAACTACTCCGGTATCTGCCCCGAAGCCTGGGCTGCCATGGAACAGGCCAACCACGGCCACCAGCGCGCCTACGGCGACGATGAATGGACAGCGCGGGCCTCTGATTATTTCCGCAAACTGTTCGAAACCGACTGCGAAGTGTTCTTCGCCTTCAATGGCACCGCCGCCAACTCGCTGGCGCTGTCGTCGCTGTGCCAGAGTTACCACAGCGTGATCTGCTCGGAAACCGCCCACGTCGAAACCGACGAATGCGGCGCCCCGGAATTCTTCTCCAACGGCTCAAAACTGCTGATCGCCGGCACCGAAAACGGCAAGATCACCCCGGCCTCGATCCGCGAAGTCGCGCTCAAGCGCCAGGACATCCACTACCCGAAACCCCGTGTGGTCACCCTGACCCAGGCCACCGAAGTCGGCAGCGTCTACACCCCGGAAGAAGTTCGTGCCATCAGCGACACCTGCAAGGAACTGGGCCTGAACCTGCACATGGACGGCGCGCGATTCTCCAACGCCTGCGCCTTCCTCGGCTGCTCGCCGGCGGACCTGACCTGGAAGGCCGGCGTCGACGTGCTGTGCTTCGGCGGCACGAAAAACGGCATGGCGGTGGGTGAAGCGATCCTGTTCTTCAACCACAAACTGGCGGAAGACTTCGATTACCGCTGCAAACAGGCCGGGCAACTGGCCTCGAAGATGCGCTTCCTGTCGGCGCCGTGGGTCGGCATCCTGGAAAACGACGCCTGGCTCAAATACGCCCGCCACGCCAACCACTGCGCACAACTGCTGGCGGAGCTGGTCAGCGACATTCCGGGTGTGGAACTGATGTTCCCGGTGCAGGCCAACGGTGTGTTCCTGCAACTCTCGGAACCGGCTATCGCCGCCCTGACGGCACGCGGCTGGCGCTTCTACACCTTCATCGGCAAGGGCGGCGCACGCTTCATGTGCTCCTGGGACACCGAGGAAGAGCGCGTACGCGAACTGGCCCGCGACATCCGCGAAGTCATGTCGGCCTGACGCACCGCACGGATCGTTCCCACTCACAGGGAACGATCCCCCCGCTTCGTTTGCCCTGGTCTACATTGTCTGTCGAGCCTCCGCTCACATAACAATAAGCAGGAGCATCCGCATGTCGCTACAAGGCAAAACCCTGTTCATCACCGGCGCCAGCCGTGGCATCGGCCGTGAGATTGCGCTGCGCGCCGCCAGGGACGGGGCCAATATCGTCATCGCCGCCAAGAGCGCCGAAGCGCATCCCAAGCTGCCCGGCACCATTCACAGTGTCGCTGAAGAAGTCGAGGCGGCGGGTGGCAAGGCCCTGGCCCTGCAAGTGGATGTGCGCGATGAAGACGCGGTGCGCCAGGCGCTGGCCCAGGCCAATGAACATTTCGGCGCCATCGATGCGCTGGTGAACAACGCCGGGGCGATCAAGCTCACCGGGGTGGCACACATCGAACTCAAGCGCTTCGACCTGATGCACCAGATCAACACCCGCGCGGTGCTGCTGTGCAGCCAGGCGGCCCTGCCCTATCTGAAAAAATCCGCCGGACACATTCTCAACCTGTCGCCGCCACTGAACCTGGCGACCAAATGGTTCGCCCAGTACAGCCCCTACACCGTGACCAAATACGGCATGAGCATGCTGACCCTGGGCATGAGCGAGGAGTTCGCCAATTACGGGATCAGCGTCAATTCATTGTGGCCGCAGACCATGATCGCCACGGCGGCCATCGAGTTTCAGCTGGGCAACCGGGAGTCGTTCAGGCATGCACGGACGCCGGCGATCATGGCGGATGCGGCGCAGGTGATTCTGGGCAGCAGCGGGCGGGCGATTACCGGACGGTTGTTGATTGATGAGGAGATTTTGCGGGAGAGCGGCGTGACCGGGTTTGATCATTACCGCTTTGAGCCAGAGAGTGATGCGAAGTTGATGACGGATTTGTTTGTCGATTGATCAGTGTGTCCGTGAGCCCCTCCCCTCACCCTAGCCCTCTCCCAAAGGGAGAGGGAACTGACCCAGGTGTTTATCCGGGGTACGCCGACGTGAAATACCGAGTCGAACTCAGGATCTGAAAAGCTTACAAATCGGCTCCCTCTCCCTGGGGAGAGGGGTAAACCTAGCGCAGGGGCCGCCCCAACGCCGATCAGTATTCGATCCGCACATCCCCTTTAGGCACGCTGCAGCACGACAGAATGTACCCTTCGGCCTCGTCGTCCTCGGTGATCCCGCCGTTGTGATCCATCTCCACCTCACCACCCAGCTTGAGCACCTTGCACGTTCCGCAGATCCCCATGCCGCAGGCTTTCGGGATCATCAGGCCGACCTTGGCCGCCGCCGCATGCACGGTTTCGCCCGGGGCCACGCGGATGCTCTTGTCCGAGGAGGTGAACTCCACCAGATGCAGGTCCGCCGCATCGACTTCCGGTGCTTCCGCCGCCTGTTCGGCCTGCTCCACCGCATCGGCGCGAGCTTCCGGTGGTGTGGCGCCGAAGGATTCCTCGTGGTAGCGCTTCATGTCGTAGCCGGCGTTTTCCAGCAGGCGCTTGACCGCGTTCATGTACGGCGTCGGGCCGCAGCAGAACACTTCGCGCTCAAGGAAGTCCGGCACCATCAGTTCCAGCATCTTGTGATTGAGGTAGCCGCGATACCCGGCCCACGGCTCGCCCAGGCCATGCTTTTCACAGATCAGGTGCAGGCTGAAGTTGTCGATCCGCGACGCCATGTGTTCCAGCTCGCGGTGATAAATGATGTCTTTCGGCGAACGGGCGCTGTGGATGAACGTCATGTCGACGTTGCCGTTGGTGTCGTAGAACCAGCGTGCCATCGACATGCACGGCGTAATGCCCACGCCACCGCTCAGGTACAGCACTTTCGGGCTCGGGAAGTCGATGGCGTTGAACAGCCCGACCGGACCGTGCACCGCCAGCTCCTGGCCTTCGTGCAGAGTGTCGTGCAACCAGTTGGAGACCTTGCCTCCCGGCACGCGCTTGATGGTCACCGAAAAGCTGTACGGCACCGACGGCGAGCTGGAAATGGTGTACGAACGCATGATCGGCTGGCCTTCGATTTCCAGCTCCAGGGTCACGAACTGCCCCGGCTTGAAGAAGAACAGGATCGGCTGGTCGGCCATAAAGCAGAAAGTGCGCACATCCCAGGTTTCCTGGATGACTTTGACGCAACGGACAATGTGTCGGCCATTGGCCCAGGTCTGGGTGGTGACCGGATTCAGGAAGTTGTTGGACATGCTGTTCTCCACGGCCGACTGCCGGCCTCATGTCGGCGATTTTGCGTATAGCGCAGACCGTCCGTTTACCTATCCGCGACATTGACATACTTATCGCGACCAGCCGCCAACCACCGGGGGTTGCGCGTCGGGAACAGATTGCACCATGTCGCCCATGGATAAGGTTCCACCCTGCGCCGGCCCCACACTCGCCCCAACACAAAACGCTTTCCTTACACCTTGCGTAGCAACCCTGATCAGCCACTTTCGCGGCCACGCAGATGGCCTTGAGGAATACATCGATGGACGTCACCGCAAAAATCAGCCTGGGCGATCCGCTGGAACCCGCACGCAAGGCCACCGCACAAATGCTGCAAGAGCGCGAGCGCACCTTCTCGCTGCCGCAACCGTTCTACAGTGACGAGCGGCTGTTCGATATCGACATGCAGGAGATCTTCCAGAAAGAGTGGTTGATCGCCGGCATGACCTGCGAAATCCCGGCCAAGGGCAACTACCTGACCCTGCAGATCGGCAAGAACCCGATCATTGTCATTCGTGGCGCCGAAGGCGTGGTGCATGCGTTCCACAACGTCTGCCGCCACCGTGGCTCGCGTCTGTGTACCAGCGACAAGGGCAAGGTCGCCAAACTGGTCTGCCACTACCACCAGTGGACCTATGAACTGGACGGTCGCCTGCTGTTCGCCGGCACCGAAATGGGCGCCGACTTCGACATGAACCAGTACGGCCTCAAACCGGTGAACGTGAAGACCGCCGGTGGCTATATCTTCATCAGCCTGGCGGAGAACCCACCGGCCATCGATGACTTCCTGTCGACCCTGAACCACTACATGGAACCCTACGACATGGAGAACACCAAGGTGGCGATCACCACCACCTTGATGGAAAAGGCCAACTGGAAGCTGGTGCTGGAAAACAACCGCGAGTGCTACCACTGCAACGGTTCGCACCCGGAACTGCTGAAAACCCTGCTGGAATGGGACGACGTCACCGACCCGCGCGCCGACCAGGCGTTCAAGGATCACGTCGCCGCCTCCGCCGCTGCCTGGGACGCCGAGAAAATCCCTTACGCCCACGCCAGCTTCGGCCTGCGTAACCGTATCGTGCGCATGCCGCTGCTCAAGGGCACCGTGTCGATGACCATGGACGGCAAACAGGGCTGCGCCAAACTGATGGGCCGGATCAAGAACCCGGACCTGGGTTCGATGCGCATCCTGCACCTGCCGCACTCGTGGAACCACTGCATGGGCGACCACATCATCGTCTTCACCGTGTGGCCGATCAGCGCTCAGGAAACCATGGTCACCACCAAATGGCTGGTCCATAAGGACGCGGTCGAGGGCGTGGACTACGACGTCGAGCGCATGCGCAAGGTATGGGACGCGACCAACGACCAGGACCGTCGTCTGGCCGAAGAGAACCAGCGCGGGATCAACTCCACCGCTTACCAGCCAGGGCCGTATTCCAAGACTTATGAGTTCGGCGTGGTCAACTTCGTCGACTGGTACAGCGAGCGGATGCTGAACAACCTCGGGGCCGAGCCGGCGCCTTATCTCAAAGGCGTGCCGGTGCAAGGCTAAAAGCAACAGCTTCGCGGGCAAGCCCGCTCCCACAGGGTACGGTGTACACCACCGACCACTGTGGGAGCGGGCTTGCCCGCGCATAGGCCCCTCACATTCACTGCATCATCTGGATGACCAGCGCACGCTGCCATCCTCGCCGATGAACTCCTCGAAAATCTCCTCCCCCACCAGCCTGATTTTCGCGTAGCCGTTCAGCACCCGATCCGGATACGACGGATCCTGCGCATTCTTCGTTTCCGAAAACAGCACCCGCGAATGCCCGTTCAACTGGCTGGTGGTGCCGTAGGGAATGGCACCATGCCCGGCACACCGCGCATGCAACCCGCCCTGCGTCGCGTAGACGATGCCGTTGTGCAGATGCCCCCAGTACCAGTAATCCGGCTCGCGGCCGAGGGCGTCGCACACCGGTTGATACAGCGCGGTCTTGTTGTGCCCGGTGATGTCGAAGCCCTGGTGATGGCTGAGCACCATGAGCTTCTTGCGTTTGGGCAGCGCCTTCATCCACTCGATCTGCGGTTTGTTCAGGGTGCCGTCCATGTACAGGTTCATCACGTCCGAGGCGTACGCCGTGTCCAGCCCGACGATCAGCCAGTCATCGTTGACCATTGCGAAATAACTGGTGCCCTGCTGTCCCGGAAACCGGTGCGCCAGTTCCTTGAAGTAACCATGGGCGCCGCTGTACATCTCGTGGTTGGAATTGAGCGTGAACGAGCCGTGGGTGCCCATCGGCCAACCGGCCATGTCGGTGTCTTCCTGGGAGTGGGTGCCGGCGTAATACACATCGCCCAGGTGGATGGTGAAGTCGGCATTGGCCAGTTGCATCTGGTTGGCCACCGCCACCGCCGGGGCGTGACTGTTGAACGGTCCGGTGCCCCAGTCGCCGGCAATCGCCAGGGTCACGTCGCGCGCCATCGTCACCATCGCCGGGTCGGTGCCGAAGGTCGCGTGATGGCGCAGGTTCTCGATCCACTTGAGCAGCGCCTCGCTCCACAAAAGATCCAGCAGTTCCCATTTGCGACAACCGAGCAACGTGCCGTCCTTCAGCACCCGGGTCTGCAACTGATCGGTGGACTGCGGCAGCGGCGTGGCATTGCCGATGCGCAGGATCGACAGACCGTGGGCCAGCTCCCACGGCACGCCCGGTTCGTCGTCCGGCAGATCGCCGTGCTTGAGCACGTACTGCGCCTGATCGTGCCCGCGCTGCAGCAACTTGATGATCGCTTCGAACTCCTTGGGCTCCAGATCGCTGATGAGCTTCATCCAGGCCATTTCCACCCGCGTGAGCAAGCCGTGCAGACGTACTTTGACCTTGTCGTATTCGTGTTTCAGATGACCGACCGCTGACATGGCGTAATCCTCTATCCGTAAGGGCTCACAGGGTTTTCATGAACTCGATCAGGGCGCGTTTATCGACGTCGGAGAGCGTCGTGCCGTACAGGTGACCGCTGTTGTGATTGCCCTCCAGGCGCGTGTCGTACTTGAAGTCGGCGGAGGCTTTGGCCTGGGCGCCGCTGGTGACGAAACCGACGTTGACCGGGTCGTAGATGTCGGAGCCGGTAATGAACACCTGCGGACGTTTTTCCGGCGGTTGCAGCAAGTCCCACAGGGTCGGCACCGAGCCGTTGTGCAGGTACGGCGCACGCAGCCAGACGCCATCGGTGGGGGTGTTGCTGTAGCTCTGGGTCTTGCGGTAGGCACCGAAGTCGAACGGCGGTTTCTTGAAGGTGTGGAACGCCGCCACCAGCCCGGTGGTGAACGAATCCAGCCGGTGCTGATCGGTGCCTAACTGGTCGATTTGGGTGGTCACCTGACCGGTGTCGCTGCGACCGAAGTCATGGCAACCGGCGCAGTTGGCTTCCCAGATCGGTTTGCCCTGCGCGACTTTCGCCTGATCCAGCGCCCACGGCCAGGCCGGTGCCTTGTGGCCGAGCAGCCAGTTGGTCACGCGATTGAAGCTCGGCGGCAGCACCGACTCCGGCGTCGCGCCCACGGCCATCGCGGCGGCGTAGTTGCGTTCGTGGATCTTGTTGTTATTGCCGTCCCAGTGCAGGTACATCGACTCCCGGGGCTTCTGGTTCCACACTTGCGGCAGATCGACGGTGCCGATGGTCGAGTCATCCGGGAAGCCGAACACCACCATTTTCGTCGGGTTAAAGGTGTCGGTACGCCCCGGCCCCTGTGGCGGCCGCAGTTTCTGCCAGGCGTAGGCCTGTTTCTGCTTGAGCAGCGCAGTCTTGGCCATCGGCATGATCAGGTAGCGGTTGTAGATGCGCTCGAAAAAGCCCAGCTGGAACTTGGCATTGATCGCCGTCATCAGCGCATCGGTGGTGAATTTCGGATCACTGGCGCAATCGTAGGCGAACCACTGGAAGGCCTGCAGTTGCAGGGTATTGGCCGGGGCGCTCGGCACGTTGGTCGCCACGTCGCTGGCATTGGCCCGGTAGGAGCCGGTGTGGCACAGCGCGCAGTTCGGCTCGACGGTCGGGTAACCGATCTGCCGCTTGGCCATGCCGATCGGCAGGTCGTTGCCGTTCTCGAACAGGAAACCAAAGACTTCCCAGCCACCGGGTTTGGGCATTTTTTCCGGGCACATCTGCGGCAACACGGAGAACAGGTAATACGGAATCCGCGCCTCGATACCCAGGCCGATGGCGGCGTATTTGTAGTGATCTTCGTCGGAGGCGTATTGCTGCTCCGGCACCACCCGCAACATCTGATACCAGGTCTCGTAACCGATGAACCCCAGCACCGCCACCACGACCAATGTGCCGACCTTGAACCCGTGGCTCTGCCAGCGTCGCGCCCAACCGGCCTTCCACTCGCGCCAGCCCTTGCACAGCAACGCCAGCGGCCGGTTTTCCGGGGTGTTGCCCAGGTACAGGAGGATGCCGAGGATCAGGAAAAAGCTCAGGTCACCCATGAGCATCGGCACGAACACCGAACCCTGGATGCTGGTGTTGATCAGGTAAATCCAGAACACCACGGCGATCAGCCGCGTCAGGACGCAGAGCCAGGAATGCACCACGTAGCGCGGCGCGTTGAAGCCCGACGGCATGTAGAACACGCTGATGCCCACCAGCAGCATCCCGGCGTTTTCCAGCCACGGATCGGAGAGTTGCGGCGGCAGGCCGACCACCGATGTCAGCAACCCCGGCGCAAACAGCGCCGGGATCGCAAACACCATGTTCATGGCAATGCCGAGCCAGATGAAGCGTTGAAACCAGCGGATATAGCTGTCCATATCATCCATTTCCTTGTGCAGACCACAGAGATGCAGCGCCAGACCTGTCGCTTTCGCGAGCAAGCCCGCTCCCACATTGGAATGCGGTGCTCTTGTGGGAGCGAGCTTGCTCGCGAAGCAGTCGACTCAGTCTGAAGTCAGCCGTTGGCCGTTTTCTCCAGGTGTTCAAGGATCAGTGGATACACATCGACCACCGCGTTCTTGCCGAACATGCAATCGATGTGGCCATAGCCCGGCACCACATGCCGGCTGTAGCGCTCCGGCCCGTGTTTTTCACAGACCCGCTGATAGGTCTTGAGGGTGCTTTCCGGCAGGTAGCACTGGTTTTCCGCGCCGCTGATGAAGCAGATCGGCATGGTCAACCGGTCGAAGTGCGGCATGTACACGTCGTTGCCCTTGAAATCCACCAGATGCCCCTTGCGCACGATCAGCGCCAGGTGCTCGAAGGTTTCGATGTTCGACTCGCCGAACAGCTCGTGCAGGTTGTCGTGCAGGGTTTCGTTGAGGGTGTCGTGGCGGTACAGCGAGGCGTACATGAAGGTGATGCGGTGGCACACCGGGTTGGTGCAGTAGCCCTGGGCCTCGATCCGTGCGTAGCCATTGAGGGCCTTGTCGTAGAGCCGGTTGAACCAGTTTTCCTTGCTGTCGGCGTAAGCGGTCATCGACTTGATGCCGATGGCGTCGAGCATGCCCGGCAGGTGCAGGCCGGCCTTCAGACCGGTCGCGGTGGCAACCACCGTGTCGGCGGCAATCTGCGAGCAGACCACCGAACGCACGCCTTGCAGCCCCGCCAGCAGCGACATGAAGAACGTCGTCGCGCCGTAGCAATGCACCACGCATTGCACGTCTTTGGCGCCGGTCTGTTGCTGGATCTGCCCGATGGCAGCCTTGAAGTCGTACTGGGCGATCTGATCGCCGTTCCATTCCTTCTTGCTTGCCGGCAGCAGGATGCTCACCCGGAAATCCAGCAGCCACACGTCGTACTCATGCTTGCAGAGGAATTCCAGCAGGTTGGTATGGATGGTGTCGGTGGAAAAGATGTTCGAACCCACGCCCAGGCCATGGACCAGCATCACCGGCCCTTTGCTGCCGGCCTGATAGCGAGTCAGACGCAGCTCGACGCCATCCTCGGTGGGGAAGAAATGCACATTCGGCGGCGGCGCATCCAGCGGCCGTTTCAACCGTGGCGGCGCGTCCGGGTTGAAGTAAATGTCGCCGGCAAACACCCCGCCGTAGCTTTCCCAGAGGATCCCGGCGAAGAACTTGCCGAAGCGTGCCAGGCCTTCAATGCGCTCACGCTCGTTGCGCGCGTTGAGCACTTTCATGGTGGTCATCTGCTTGGCGAAATCGGCGGGCAGGATGTGCATCACCCCGGAGCCGATCACCTCGCCGGTCTTGTCCGGCCCGCGATACAGCGTCACGTAGAGGGTGCTGGTGTCGTGCCAGATATTCAGCACGCCGTTGTCTTCAGGCACGGTCTTGAAGGCACTGAAGTAGTAGTCGTTGCCGTCCTCGGCGGTCAGTTTCATGTCGTATTTCATGTGCCGCGTATCGACTTGCTGCTCGTACTGCTCGAACAGGTTGAACACGCCATTGCTGGCGGTCAGCGGCTGCGGCGAGAGCATCGGTGCGTTGACCGTGCCGACAATCGTCGCGGCATGTTCCGGCTCCTTGATCATCCGGTTGAGGTCGTTGGCGGTGATGGTCAGGGTGAAGTCGATCGGCGAATTGTCCGCCTCGCCGCGTTTGGCGGCGGCCTCGTAGACCTTCAGATCGTCACTTTGCGCAGCGGTGAAGGCCCGGGAGAAATAGCCCTTCATGGTTTCGGTGAACTGCACGCCGAGGGTCGGCGGCGCCACCGGTTTGCGCGGTGCCGACGGCAGGCTGTAGTCGATGTGCCAGCCCTGATCGGCGGCCAGCAGGCCCATGTTGCGCTCGCTCACGGCGGAGATGGTCAACAGCGGATTGACTGCCAGCGACGTTGGAATCACTGCGCCGTCGGTCACATACAGACCGGCGTACACCTCCTTGCCGCTGGCCCCGCTGAAGACTTGACCCTTGTGGTTGACCACGCCTTGCGCGGCGTCCTCGCCCATCACGCAACCGCCCAGTGGATGCACCGAGACGATGCTGTGCTTGAGCAGTTTGGTCCAGATCGGGTTCTCCACCCAGACGCCGCCCAGGGCCTTGGTGCTCTGGTACAGCCGCTCGTTGCCGAGTTTGAAGTTCTCCTGCTCGCCGACGCCCGGCCAGTCGATGCGCAACTGATCCTTGCTGTCGAGCAGCATGCGCCCGTTGCCGCTGTCGTGGCTCATGATCAGGTAGGTCTGCATGCCGTGCAGCGCACCGTGATACGGGCCGCGCAGGAAGCTTTCGACTTCACGCTCCTTGTATTTGATCTTGCCGCCGAGGCTGGTGTCGGTGGCCTTGCCGATCAGTTCGGCAAACCCGGCCATTGCCGGCACCATCGGCCGGCCGAGGGCGCCGGGAATCGAGCCTTCTTCGATGACCATGCGGCTGCGCCAGTCGCCTTCGGTGCGCATGTCGATGATCGAGGTGATGCATGGGCCGACCGGACTCAGTTCCTTGGCCGAATGCGCACCAAAACCGATGCCGTTGATGGTCTGTTCGCAGTTGTGGCCGAAGCCGAGGATGTCGCCGTTGCCGCTCATGTTCTCGCCGAGCTGGCCGGACATCGCCAGGCCTTTGTCCCGCGAGCGCAGGAGGATTTCGGTAGAGCCGAGGGTGCCGGCGGACACCACGACGATGTCGGCCTTCACGAACAGGGTCGGCGCCGAGAACTTCTCGCGGCCGCTGTCCAGGTATTGGAAATGCACGATCCAGCCATCGCCACTGCGCTCCAGATGCCGCACCTCGGCCTGGCAGAAAATCTCCGCGCCGTGGTTCCAGGCGTCCGGCAGGTAGTTCATCAGGGTGGTGTTCTTGGCCTTGTTGTTACAGCCCGAGACGCAGTCACCGCAGTGGTTGCACGGCAGTTGCTCGACGCCGACATGGTTGAGGTTGTTCGGCAGTTTGTCGAAGGTCACGTTGATCGGCGGCTTGTAGAAATGCGCGCCTTGCTTGAGGAAATCCGCGGATTTTTTGTTGGCATCGAGCTTGGGCAAGTTCGGCGCGCTGCTCGGGTAGGGGTTGGGCTTGAGCATCTCCCGCGCCCGTTCGTAGCCATCCCTGAGCAGCGTGTCGCGATGCTCGCGCACTTCCAGCGGCCAGCGCGGGTCGTCGAACACACCGGGTTCCGGCTCCAGCGAAACGTTGGCATTGATCAACGAGGTGCCGCCGAGGCCGCAGCCGACCACCACGTTCTGCTGGGCATTGACGTGCAGGTCGAACAGCCCGGTGCGTGAACCGATATGGCCGTCCGGGTCATGGACCTGCAATTCCTCGGTGGCGGCGATCATGGTGTTGGGGTATTCGCCGGGCTGGATCTCCCGGCCCCGCTCCAGCAGACACACCCGTCGCCCGGCCCGGGACAACCGCGACGCGGCAATACCACCGCCGTACCCGGAGCCGATGACGATCACGTCGTAGTGTTCTTTGATCTCGCTGATAGGCGTTGATATCCGTGTCATGAGGGGGTTCCTCTCTCAGGCTGATGGGGCAACTCTGCGGTTGCCTGCAATCAATGGGCGAACGAGCACCTGGCCTCCGGTGTGAACCGGCGGCAGCAAACGGTTTGGGCGGAAATCCGGCGCTACAGACGAGCGCGCTGATTGGTGGCGCGACGTAACGTGCGCTTGCGCGGCGAGGGGCGATGGCGGTGCGGGCGGCTATCCATCATGCGTTCTCCCAGAACCTGATGTGGATAAGTGACGGCTGTCCTTGTGCCATTGCAGTGAAGACAGCGCAGGATTCGAAGTCAAGGCACGCCCTTAGAACTGTACGAAATGTGAGCAATCGCCATTTTGACTATGACAGACAGGGCTTGCCGGGTTTGGCGAACAAGTTATCCACACGTCCATCCACCGCTTATGGGGATAAATTGAAAATGACGCCGCTGCATCCCGCAAAAAAACCGATGCCCTGCGCAACCGGGCATCGGTCTTTAGCACTCCTGAATCGTTGGTTCACCAGTTCCACGAGCTAATAATGCTCTGCGCCAGCGAATAAATGCGGTTTATGTCGGAAGAGTCGGGCGGCCGCTTATAGTCGGGGTCAACTTTTATCAATAACTCATCGTATAAACGATCGATCCGTTCTTCGGTTCTTTTCTTATCGCGCTGACGAAGAACATCCAGTTTCGCTTTATTATCTACAAGCGCTCTGTTTTCTTCGAGATTCAATGCGCGACACCACTCACCTTCAATAGGATTAATGAACGGTGGCGGCCCTACTGGCTTATTCATCAGGAGAACCAGCCGGTAATCCAGCTGACCACCGAATTGAAGGTACTGGTAATTTTTTCCCAAACATTTTTCAGCCAATTAAGGATATTTTTTCCTACTTCGACAAAGAAGTCGGTGATCTTGTCCAGAACGGCATTGAACAAACCACCAAACGTTTCCATGAAGCCGACCACCGCATCGCCGCTTTGCGGAAACTTGTCTATTTGCGCAATGGCCTCATCGTACATTTTGTCGATACGCTTATTGGCCGCTTCCTGATCCCGCTTGCGCAGTTCTTCAAGCTTTTTCTTGTAATCCGAAGTATCCGTCGAACCTGAGTTCTCAAAGGCCTCCGTGGCCTTGGTCAATTCAGTCTCGGACTGATCCGCCTGCCCTTCCCCGGCCTCCCGCGCCTTTGGCTCCAGATACCTCACCGCCGGATCATTGGAACTGTTGGTGCTGACGTAAAGACTGCGCAAATGAATCTGCTGCAAATGCGGGGACGCCATCAGCACACCACGTGCGGAGCCCGCGGAACGCTGTTTGGCGTGGGTGCGCATCTCATTCAACAGTTCAACATACGCACCTTTGGACGGTGCGACCGCTGCGGCGGCAACGGACTTTACTTCGGACTTGGCTGCTTTAGACATTTCCATAACTCCTTGTAAATTGGGTGTTACCAGTTCGCCATATAATCGAGCATGCACCAACATCCTGGACAGGCTCGCCATTCCTTCCCGACATTTCGCTCATCGGTAGCTGATATAAACTTCCAGATACGCGATATCGCGCCATTCAATCAGCGGCCATTAAGCGGAAAGCGTTTTATGGACAACGTTATTAGTTGATTCGCGTGAAACAATCCATTGCATGACTCCTGCACAGAGGCATGAGAAAAACGTGTTGAACAACCTTGTTCACTTCATCGCGAGGGAGATTAAAGTCGGCAAACAAAGTAATGTCAAACCGCCAGATATACGCAAAGGAACCTGAAGTTATTTGTATTTGCTATATATCCGGATACGCTGCCGCGCGCCGTTCAACAACCGCTGTGCGGGAACCGCCTGGCGCCAGATATGAGCAAAGAACCCGGTCAGCCGGCGCGCTCCTCAGGCTGAATGTGATCCTGTTCAAGTTATCCACATTTAGATCCGCAGCAATGCTGAACAACCCGATTCTGCGTCCAGATTTTACTGAGCCAGCCTCAGAAAATCCTCGACTTATCAAGAATCAAGGTTTTCCCCACGGATTGACTATTTTTTGATCTTTCTCCTGAACGCCACGTTTTATAAGGGCTGTAGAGGATGGCGAACACCTTATCCACAGAAGCGCCAACAGAGATCGGGGGTAAGTTTCGCAGCGCTGTGGAAAAGCACCGCCGGCTGGGGAAAATCGAGGGCTCTGGGAAGGTTATCGAGCCTCGCAGCGGAATTTGATCGTTTTTTGAACAAACACCTGTAGGCCACGGATTGTATGGGTTACAGCCGATAGCGAACATCTTATCCACAAAAGCGCCAACAGAGATTGGGGGCAACTTGGATCGTCGCTGTGAAGAAAATAGGTGGAAAAACCGCGAGTTAGCCTGGTTGTTTTTTGATCGCAGGGCTGGAGGGCTTGATTGGCGTGGGGTCGGGGGATAGGCGAACATGTTATCCACAGAGTCGCCAACAGGGATTGTGGGTAAGGTCCGGATTCGGCCCTGACAACAGACCGCTGCCCTCACCTCAGTCCTCTCCCCGAGGGCTGAGGTGAGGCACTTTGTCAGCGGACGACGCCTTCTTCAATCAGCAACTTGAGAATCGCCTCGGCCCCCGCCTGCGCCGTCACGCCCTTGAGTACCTGACCACCGCCGCCACTGGCCTTGGCCGTCGCCGCTTTCATTCGGTCGGCGCCGCTCTTGGCCTTGATCACCTTCAAGCGCTTCGGCCGTGGCTTGGCCGGTTGCAGACTCGCCACCGCCAGCAATTCATCGTCCACCACTTGCACTTCCTGCGCCTGCAACACCCCGCGCCGGGCCGGGCCGTAGGCGCTTTGCCGAGGCTTGGGCGCGGCGTTATCCACAGTCGCCAGAAACGGCAGACGCACCTTCAGCCGGCGACGTTGCCCACGAGGCAACGCTTGCAGCACCAGCGCCGAACCGTCGCCGATCGACTCGACCTGCGCCAGCCCGACCACCAGCGGCCAGCCCAGCCCTTCGGCCAGCAGAAACGGCAACATGCCCGAACCTTCGCCGGTCTCCGCCTGGCTGCCGGTCAGCACCACCTGGGCGCCGGCATCGCGCAAATAAGCGGTCAACGCCGGCAACGCATCGGCGCCGGCCGGTTGCTCCAGCACATGCATCTGTTCCAGGCCCATGCCCAGATAGGCGCGTAGCGCCGGTTCAGCGATATCCCCGGCATGCAGCACTTGCAGGTTATCCCCGGCCAGTTGCAGGCCCAGTTCCACGGCGCGCGCATCCTGTTCGGCGCGACGTGGCCGACCGGAGGTCGGGTGGGCGCCGATGGAGACGAGGCTGATGACATTGGTATTCATGACTGTGTCCTTCCCTTAAGCCGCATCGCGCTTGGCTTCATTGCGGTAAGCCGCCACCGCCGCGATCAAGGCCTGCAGAATCTCCGCGCTCTCGCCGATCACCGACAAATCAGCGCGCTTGATCATGTCGCAACCGGCATCGAGGTTGATCGCCACCACCTTGTCGCAGGCGCCGATGCCTTGCAGGTGCTGGATCGCCCCGGAGATGCCCACCGCCACGTACACCCGCGCGGTGACCCAGGTTCCGGACGCACCGACCTGGCGATCGCGAGCCATGAAGCCATCGTCCACTGCCACCCGCGAGGCGCCTTCGGTGGCGCCGAGTGCGGCAGCCGTCTCGTGGAACAGCGCCCAGTCCTTGACCCCGTTGCCGCCGGAGAAGATGAACTCCGCCTCGGCCATCGGAATCGCCGCCGGGTCCACCGCCACCGCGCCCAGATCCTCGATCCGCGACAGGCTGCGCGCGACACTTGTGGACAACTCCACCGGCAGCGCTTCGTGGCGGGTTTCGCTGACCGGTTCCGCACATTCCGCCGAGGCCAGGATCAAGCGACCCAACGGCCGGGCCAGGTCTTGCAACCCGGCGCCAGCACGGCCGATGCATTCCTGATCCTTGACCTGCCAGACCCGCGTCGCCGGACGCTCGCCCAGCGCAGCGGCAAAGCGTCGGCCCAACTCACCGCCACCGCTGCGGCTGTCCGGCAGCAGCCAGTGACGCGGATTGAACTGGTTATCCACAGCCCGCAGGCCCTGCACCCGTTGTTCCGGGGCATAACCGCTGAATTCATCACCGTCGAGCACCAGCAGACGGTCAACACCCGCCGTGGCGAAAGCGCTTTCCTTGTGCTCGCCGAACACCACGGCCAACACCGCGCCGTCACTGCCGGCCAGTTGATGGGCAAGACCGAGCAGGTCGCGGTCGTGGCTGCTCAGGCGGCCGCCGACCATGTCCGGCACCACGCTGATGTAGAACGCCGGCGCCGGCACCTGATGCAGCGGCAATTGCACTTCCACTGCCGCCGAGCGTTTGACCGCCCCACCCTGCTGGGCGCCGCTGCGGTCGATACGCTTGATGCCGTTGGGGCCGATGAAGCCGATCCCATGCAGATTCTTGCGGACGATGCCGTTAGGCCCCATCCAGCTGTGTTGCGCCGGTTGCATGGCTGCGTGCAGCGGATGCAGACGGTTACGGGCGATCCATTCGGCGCGTGGGTCGCGGCGGATAATGTCGCTCATCAATGCACCTCCGCAGGTTCACGTTTGGTCGCCGAGGCGGACTTCGGCGTTTCGTCTTCAAGCAACGCATCGGCCACCAGTTCGGCGATGTCCTTGATCAGCGGACGCGGCTCGACCACGCCTTCGAGCATCGCCGTGCATTGTGGACAACCCACCGCCACCAGTTCGGCACCGGTCTCGCGGATGTCTTCCATGCGCATGTCGGGGATCCGCTGCTTGCCCGGAATGTCGGTGATCGGCGCCCCGCCACCACCGCCGCAGCAGCGCGAGCGGAAGCCGGAGCGTTGCATTTCCTTGACCTCGATGCCGAGGGCGCGCAGTACCTGACGCGGCGCCTCGTACTCGCCGTTGTAGCGGCCGAGGTAGCACGGATCGTGATAAGTGACGCTGTCGCCTTTGTGCTGCCCGAGGTTCAGCGCACCGGCCTGAATGATCTCCGCCATGTAGGTGCTGTGGTGTTGCACGAGGTAGTTGCCGTCGAAGGCGCCGTACTCGTTTTTCAGCACATGGAAGCTGTGCGGGTCGCAGGTGACGATGCGGTTGAAGCTGTATTTGGCCAGGGTCTGGATATTGCGCCTGGCGAGCAACTGGAACGTCGCCTCATCGCCGAGCCGGCGAGCCACGTCGCCGCTGTCGCGTTCTTCGAGGCCGAGCACGGCGAAGTCGATTTTTGCCGCTTTCAGCACTTTGACGAAGGCGCGCAGGGTGCGCTGGTTGCGCATGTCGAAGGCGCCGTCGCCGACCCAGAACAGCACGTCGGTGGACTTCTTGTCGCTGAGCAGATTGAGGTTCAGATCCGCCGCCCAGTTCATCCGCCCGCCCGGTGCGAAGCCGCCGGGGTTGTCGGTGGCGATCAGGTTCTCCAGGACTTCGGCGCCCTTGTTCGGGGTCGCGCCCTTTTCCAGCGTCAGATGGCGGCGCATGTCGACGATGGCGTCGACGTGCTCGATCATCATCGGGCATTCCTCGACGCAGGCGCGGCAAGTGGTGCAGGACCACAGGGTTTCGGCGTCGACCAGACCATTGACGATCGGTTGATGCGGATTGCCCGAGTGTTCACCGATTGGCTTGCCGGGATACGGGCTGCCGGCAAATTTGGCATCGCTGCCGCCAGCCAGGCCGACGACCATGTCCTGGATGAGTTTTTTCGGGTTCAGCGGCTGGCCGGCAGCGAACGCCGGGCACGCTGCTTCGCACTTGCCGCACTGCACGCAGGCGTCGAAGCCGAGCAACTGGTTCCAGGTGAAGTCCTTGGGTTTTTCCACCCCCAGCGGTGCAGCCGGGTCATTGAGATCCAGCGGTTTCAAACCGGTGGAGCGTCCGCCGCCGAAGCGCTCGGCGCGACGGTGCCAGGCCAGGTGCAGGGCACCGGCGAAGGCGTGTTTCATCGGCCCGCCCCAGGTCATGCCGAAGAACAGCTCCGACACGCCCCACAGCACACCGATCCCGAGAATCACCGCCAGCACCCAGCCGCCGAAGTTCTCCGGCAGGATCCCGGCCACCGGCAGGGTCACCAGGAAGAACGACGCGGAAAACGCCAGCAGGCTTTTCGGCAGGCGCATCCACGGACCTTTCGACAGCCGCGACGGCGGGTTGCGTCGACGCAGGTAAACGAAGATGGCGCCAACGAACATCACCGCCGACATCAGCAGCAGCGCATAGCCGAGAATGCGGTTATGCAGGCCGAAACCGTGTACCAGGATCGCCAGCACAATCGACGCCACCGCCCCGCCCGCCGTGGCGACGTGGGTGTTGGCGATGTATTTGTCCCGCGCCACGACATGGTGCAGGTCGACCATGTAGCGCTTGGGCATGGCGAACAGACCGCCGATCAGATCGACCTTCGAGGCCCGGCCCCGACGCCACATGGCCACCCGCCGCAACGCGCCGAGGACACCCAGGCCCAGGGCGGCAAACAACAGGATTGGAAGAAGGGTGTTCAACATAGGTGAAGCTCCCAAAGACCGCAGGGTCTTGCAGGTCGAGATGCCTTGTCCGGTCCCGTGGGAGCGGGCTTGCCCGCGAATGCATGCTGTCAGTCACATCTGCCTTGACTGACCCACCGCTTTCGCGCACAAGCCCGCGCCCACAGGGTCATGTGCAAGCCTTTAGAAGTCTTTGCACAACCGCAGCGCGTCGTAGATCGCCGCGTGGACGTTACGCTGGGCCACGCAGTCGCCGATGCGGAACAGCAGGTAGCCGTCGCCGCTCTGCTCCAGGCATGGCTGCGGCTTGATCGCGAACAGGGCTTCGACGTCGATCTGGCCCTTGTTGCGCGAACCTTCCTTCATCGCGTAGTAGATCGCTTCGTCCGGGCGCACGCCGTTCTCGATCACCACCTGGTCCACCACCCGCTCCTCTTTGGCGCCGGTGTATTCGTTTTCCAGCACTGCCACCAGCTTGTCGCCTTCGCGGTAGACCTTCTCCAGCATCATGTCGCCGGTCATGATCACTTCTTTGGGGTACATGCTGCGGTAGTAGGTCGGGAACGACGTACCGCCGATCGCCACGCCCGGCTTGATGTCGTCGGTGACGATCTCGACCTGGCTGCCCTTGTCGGCAATGAAGTCAGCGGTGGACATGCCGGTGAATTCGCAGATGGTGTCGTAGACCAGCACGTTTTTGCCCGGCGCGACCTTGCCGTCGAGCACGTCCCAGCTGCTGACCACCAGCCCTTCGGCGGCACCCCAGTGTTCGTTCTGCTCGATGAACGGATGACCGCCGACCGCCAGCACCACCACGTCCGGACGCAGGTCCAGAATGGTCGGCGCGTCGGCGGCGGTGCCCAGACGCAGGTCGACTTTCAGGCGCGCCAGTTCCAGTTGATACCAGCGGGTGATACCGGCGATCTGGTCACGCTGCGGCGCTTTCGATGCCGTGGTGATCTGTCCGCCGATGAACTCTTTCTTCTCGAACAGGGTCACGTCGTGGCCCCGCTCGGCGGCTACACGGGCAGCCTCCATCCCGGCAGGGCCGGCACCGACCACCACCACTTTGCGTTTGACCCCGGTGGTTTTCTCGATGATGTGCGGCAGCCCCATGTATTCACGGGAGGTCGCGGCGTTCTGAATGCACAGCACGTCCAGACCCTGGTACTGACGGTCGATGCAGTAGTTGGCGCCGACGCACTGTTTGATCTGGTCGACCTGACCCATCTTGATCTTGGCGATCAGGTGCGGGTCGGCGATGTGCGCGCGGGTCATGCCGACCATGTCGACGTAACCGCCCTCCAGGATCCGCGTAGCCTGGTTCGGGTCCTTGATGTTCTGCGCGTGCAGCACCGGAACCTTGACCACTTCCTTGATCCCGGCCGCCAGGTGCAGGAACGGCTCCGGTGGATAACTCATGTTCGGAATCACGTTGGCCAGGGTGTTGTGGGTGTCACAACCCGACCCCACGACGCCGATGAAATCGAGCATGCCGGTGTCGTCGTAATACTTGGCAATCTGCTTCATGTCCTCGTGGGACAGGCCATCCGGGTGGAATTCGTCACCGCAGATGCGCATGCCCACGCAGAAATCGTCACCGACTTCGGCGCGCACGGCCTTCAACACTTCCAGACCGAACTTCATCCGGCCTTCGAAGGTGCCGCCCCATTCGTCGGTACGCTTGTTGACGCGCGGGCTCCAGAACTGGTCGATCATGTGCTGGTGCACGGCCGACAGTTCGACACCGTCCAGACCGCCGGCCTTGGCACGACGGGCCGCTTGCGCGTAGTTGCCGATCACCCGCCAGATTTCTTCCGGCTCGATGGTCTTGCAGGTGGCACGGTGCACCGGCTCACGCACGCCGGACGGCGACATCAGGGTTGGCCAGTTGAAACCGTCCCAGCGCGAGCGGCGGCCCATGTGGGTAATCTGGATCATGATCTTGGCGCCGTGCTTGTGCATGGCGTCGGCCAGATTCTGGAAATGCGGAATGATGCGGTCGGTGGACAGGTTCACCGAGCTCCACCATTCCTGCGGGCTGTCGATGGCGACCACGGACGAACCGCCGCAGATCGCCAGGCCGATCCCGCCCTTGGCCTTCTCTTCGTAATACTTGACGTACCGGTCGGTGGTCATGCCGCCGTCGGTCGCATAGACCTCGGCGTGCGCGGTGCTGAGCACGCGGTTGCGGATGGTCAGTTTGCCGATCTGGATCGGCTGGAACATTGCTTCGAAAGCCATGGCGGGTTCCTCGACTTACAACGGCTTGACGGTGAACAGGCCGTCGTCGTGGCCTTCTTCGGAGCCACCGTAGACCTGCTCGGCCACGGTGCGGATCTTGCTGCCGCGTGCGGCGAGGATCTGGTCCATCGCTCCGGCAAACCAGCCGGTGAACATGTAGTCGACCTTGCGCCCGACCTTGCCGTAGACGTAGACAAATGCGGAGTGTTCGAGCTTGACGCTGGCGGTGCCTTTGTCGAGGTCGATGTCCTGGATCTTGAACAGGCCCCAGCCGCGTTGCGACAGGCGTTTCATGTAGTGTTCGAACACCGCGACGCCTTCCAGGCCGTGGCATTCGGCTTCCTTTTCACACCAGTGCCAGGCGGACTTGTAGCCGGCCTTGTAGAGGATTTCGGCATAGGCTTCGGCGCCCAGCACTTCCTCGATGCCGATGTGGTTGTTGACGAAAAAATGCCGTGGCACGTACAGCATCGGCAGGGCATCGGACGTCCAGATACCGGTCTCGCTGTCGACTTCGATTGGCAATTGCGGGGCGATCTTGGCCATGGAAACTCAACTCCAGAAAATTTGTTGTGTTGCCCCCGGCGCGGACGGCCGGGGGAAAGGATTCAGAAGTGCGGTGGCTTATTCGCCCCAAACATCTTTCAAGACGTTGACCCAGTTCTCGCCCATGATCTTGCGTACCACGCGCTCGGAATGGCCGCGCTTGAGCAGGGTTTCGGTCAGGTTCGGGAACTCGCCGACGGTGCGGATGCCCAGCGGGTTGATGATCTTGCCGAAACTGGTCAGACGGCGGGCGTAGCCCTTGTCGTGGGTCAGGTATTCGAAGAAGTCCTGACCGTGACCCTGGGTGAAGTCGGTGCCGATGCCGATGGCGTCTTCGCCGACGATGTTCATGGTGTACTCGATGGCTTCGGCGTAATCGTCGATGGTCGAGTCGATGCCCTTGGCGAGGAACGGCGCAAACATGGTCACGCCGACGAAGCCGCCGTGGTCGGCGATGAACTTCAGTTCTTCATCGGACTTGTTGCGCGGGTGCTCCTTGAGCCCCGACGGCAGGCAGTGGGAATAGCAGACCGGTTTTTTCGATTCGAGGATGACTTCCTCGGAGGTCTTGGAACCGACGTGGGACAGGTCGCACATGACCCCGACGCGGTTCATCTCGGCAACGATTTCGCGACCGAAGCCCGACAGGCCGCCGTCACGCTCGTAGCAACCGGTGCCCACCAGGTTCTGGGTGTTGTAGCACATCTGCACGATGCCGACGCCGAGCTGCTTGAACACCTCGACATAGCCGATCTGGTCTTCGAAGGCGTGGGCGTTCTGGAAGCCGAAGAGGATGCCGGTCTTGCCCTGCTCCTTGGCGCGACGGATGTCGGCGGTGGTGCGCACCGGCATCACCAGATCGCTGTTTTCGCGGATCAGTTTCTGACTGGCGGCAATATTGTTGACCGTGGCCTGAAAGCCCTCCCACACCGACACGGTGCAGTTGGCTGCCGTCAGACCGCCCTTGCGCATGTCTTCGAACAGCTCGCGGTTCCATTTGGCAATGATCAGACCGTCGATAACGATGCTGTCGGCGTGTAATTCGGCTGGGCTCATCAGGCGTCCCCTTATTGTCGATTCATGCGCCGAATCGTCTGCCGGCGCTTTGGGGCCAGCATATGCCTCGGTGCAGGGGCAGCCGGGTGCAAAAACGACAGGGGAATTGCCGAAAGCGTCAATCCGCGACAAAGGGTCGCCAACCGTCCCGACCAGCCACCTGTTCAAGCCCGCAAGCTTGAGCCAGAATCCTCCGCATCTTGGAAACACCACTGGATTAGAGCGGCGACAACAATGAAATCGATCTTCCTGGCCCTGGCCCTGATTGCGACCGGCGTACACGCCGCCGAAGAATCCGACAACAACCCGTGCGACGCGGTGGAAAACGACGTCCAGACTCTGGAATGCTCGACCTACAGCCGCACCACCGCCGAAGACCTGCTCAAGGACAACTACAAAAGCCTGGCCGACCGCATGCAGACGGCCTACGGCAAAAACCCGTCGCAACTGAACGACATCACCACCAAACTCAAGACCGCCCAGCAACAATGGCTGAAAACCCGCGACGCCGACTGCGCCGTAGAAGCCTTCCCCGCGACCGAAGGCAGCAAGGCCTTCAAGATCGCGCAGAACGACTGCGTGGCGCGGATGAGTGACGAGCGGTCGGAGTTTCTGGAGTCGATTGGGCAGGAGTGAATCGAAGATGGAAAGCATGATTCCCCACGAGGTCGTTAGCCGCATCGTTGATGGCGCCCTCCCGGTTCGCGCCTGGCGCGAGCATCTCAACCTGACCCAAGAGGAAGTGGCTCGGCGCATGGGCATTTCGCAGCCTGCCTTTGCCCAGCAGGAAACCATTGCAAAGCCACGCAAGGCCACCCGCGAGAAAATTGCAGCGGCATTTGGCATCACCGCCAATCAGCTTGAGCTGTAAGCTGCACTCATTCAGCCAATCAAGGGATTCTCATGAACATCTGCGGCATTGAAATAAAAGGCAGCGAAGCGATCATCGCCGTGGCGTCCCTCGACGGTGCGAGCCTGAGCCACGTTGCGCTCAACACCAAGAAGATCGCCCTGGACGATGACGACGAGACGGCCAACGTCAAACTGTTCGCGGCTCAGGTGGCGTCATTCGTGCGCGAGAACTCCGTTGATCGGATCGCGATCAAGAAGCGCAGCAAGAAAGGCGAGTTTGCCGGCGGGCCGACCACGTTCAAGATCGAGGGTGTGTTTCAGTTGCTGGACGGGTGCGAGGTGACGCTGGTGTCGCCGCAGACGATCAACGCCCAGATCAAGAAACACAATGTCGAGCTGCCGGGGACGCTGAACAAGTATCAGCATGAGGCTTACAAAGCGGCCTGCTCGGCTTTGCTCAAGAAGTAACGCCATCCAATGTGGGAGCGGGGCTTGCTCCCACATTGACTTTAAGCCTGAGTGGTACGCCGGTCTTCCCGTGGACACCTCGCAAACCGCGCCCGGTAGCTGCGGGTGAAATACGACGGTGATTCGAACCCGCAGGCGATGCTGACTTCCAGCACGCTCATGTCGGTCTGGCGCAGCAACTGCCGCGCCTTCTCCAGCCTCAACCGCAGGTAGAAATTGCTCGGCGTGTCATTCAGGTGCAGGCGAAACAAGCGCTCCAGTTGTCGTCGCGTCACCTTGATCGACTCCGCCAGTTCCAGGGTGGTCAGCGGCGGTTCGCTGTGCTGCTCCATTTCACCAATCACATGAACCAGTTTCTTGTTGCTGATGCCGTAACGCGTGGCGACTTCCATGCGCTGGTGGTCCTTGCGCGGGCGGATGCGGCCGAGCACGAATTGTTCGCTGACCTGGATCGCCAGTTGCGGGCCGTGGGCCTGGGCGATCAGGTCGAGCATCAGATCGATGGAGGCGGTGCCGCCGGCCGAGGTGATGCGGCGGCGGTCGATTTCGAACAGTTCCTGGGTGACGCTGAGCTGTGGATAAGATTCCTTGAAGGCGTCGATCGCCTCCCAGTGCAGGGTCAGGCGATGGCCGTCGAGCAGGCCGGCTTCGGCGAGAACGAAGCTGCCGGTGTCGATGGCGCCGAGGGTCACGCCCTCCTTGTCCAGTCGTCGCAGCCAATGTTCCAGCGCCGGGGTGGCGAACTTCAGTGGTTCGAAACCGGCGATCACCAGCAGCGTCGCGCCTTTTTTCAGCGGTTCCAGCGCAGCGTCGGCGTTGACCGACATGCCATTGCTCGCCAGCACCGCGCCGCCATCGGCGCTCAGCACATGCCAGCGGTACAGCTCGCCGCGAAAGCGGTTGGCCACCCGCAGCGGCTCGATCGCCGAGATAAAACCGATCGCCGAGAAACCCGGCAGCAACAGAAAGTAGAAATCCTGGGACATGGCGCGCACTCGGTTGGCGGGTAGCGTGGCTCGTTGATACGCCGTTTGTCGTCACGGTTCAAGAGCGCAGGTCGCTGCAGTGCAAGAGCTGGTCGCCGCAGTGCGTTTTCACAGGCTGGCAGCTGCGTAACTTGGCACCACCGGCGCATCAGATGACCGGAACCACAATAACGACCTGCCGAGGAACCCCGACATGAAACGACTGATCAGCAGCTGTGTTCTTGCACTCAGTGGTACCGCCTTGTTGAGCACCAGCGTCATGGCGGCCGAGCCCGCGTCGTGCCAGAACGTGCGCATGGGCGTCGTCAACTGGACGGACGTGATCGCCACCAGTACCATGGCCCAGGTACTGCTCGACGGCCTCGGCTACAGCACCAAACAGACCAGCGCCTCCCAGCAAATCGTCTTCGCCGGGATCCGCGACCAGCGTCTGGATCTGTTCCTCGGCTACTGGAACCCGCTGATGACCCAGACCATCACCCCGTTCGTCGACGCCAACCAGCTCAAGGTCCTCGAAGCCCCAAGCCTGAAGGACGCCCGCGCCACCCTCGCCGTGCCGACCTACCTGGCCGACAAGGGCCTGAAAACCTTCGCCGACATCGCCAAGTTCGAGAAGGAACTGGGCGGCAAGATCTACGGTATCGAGCCGGGGTCCGGCGCCAACACCCAGATCAAGGCAATGATCGCCAAGAACCAGTTCGGCCTCGGCAAGTTCCAACTGGTCGAGTCCAGCGAAGCCGGGATGCTCGCCGCCGTCGATCGCGCCGTGCGCCGCAAGGAAGCCGTGGTGTTCTTCGGCTGGGCACCGCACCCGATGAACGTCAACGTGCAGATGACTTATCTGACCGGCAGCGACGACGCCCTCGGCCCGAACGAAGGCATGGCCACCGTCTGGACGGTCACCGCGCCGAAATACGCCGATCAGTGCCCGAACGTCAGTCGCCTGCTGAGCAACCTGACGTTCACCGCCGAAGACGAGAGCCGGATGATGCAGCCGCTGCTCGATCACAAGGACGCCTTCGAGTCGGCCAAACAGTGGCTCAAGGATCACCCGCAGGACAAGCAGCGCTGGCTCGAAGGCGTAACGACCTTTGATGGCAAACCGGCGGCTGAAAACCTCCAGCTCACCAGCAAATAAACCGCAACCAATGAACCACTTCGCAGCCCGCACGGGGCTGCGAACAGACCCATCACGCCTGAAGGAAACCGCCTCATGAACCACGACGTCATCATCACCTGCGCACTCACCGGTGCTGGCGACACGACCGCCAAGAGCCCCCACGTGCCGGTCACGCCAAAGCAGATCGCCGCCGCTGCGGTGGAAGCCGCCAAGGCCGGCGCCACGGTCGTGCATTGCCACGTCCGCGACCCGCAGACCGGCAAGTTCAGTCGGGACGTGGCGTTGTATCGCGAGGTGATGGAGCGCATCCGCGAGGCTGACGTCGACATCATCGTCAACCTCACCGCCGGCATGGGTGGCGACCTGGAAATCGGCCCGGGCGAGCGGCCGATGGAGTTCGGCCCGAACACCGACCTGGTCGGCCCGCTGACCCGGCTGGCCCATGTCGAGGAGCTGCTGCCGGAAATCTGCACCCTCGATTGCGGCACCCTGAACTTCGGCGACGGCGACACCATTTACGTCTCCACCCCGGCGCAGCTGCGGGCCGGCGCCAAGCGCATCACCGAGCTGGGCGTGAAAGCCGAGCTGGAGATTTTCGACACCGGTCACCTGTGGTTCGCCAAGCAGATGATCAAGGAAGGCCTGCTCGACAACCCGCTGTTCCAGTTGTGCCTGGGCATCCCGTGGGGCGCTCCGGCGGACACCACCACCATGAAAGCCATGGTCGACAACCTGCCGGCCGAGGCGGTGTGGGCCGGTTTCGGCATCGGCCGCATGCAAATGCCGATGGCCGCGCAAGCGGTGCTGCTGGGCGGCAACGTGCGGGTCGGGCTGGAAGACAACCTGTGGCTCGACAAGGGCGTGCTGGCGACCAACGGTCAACTGGTCGAACGCGCCAGCGAAATCCTCAGCCGCCTCGGCGCCCGCGTGCTGACCCCGGCCGAGGGCCGCAAGAAAATGGGCCTGACCCAGCGCGGCTGAAATCCTCCTTTCCCCCGGTGGGAGGGCAATTGGCTCCCACCGTTTTTTTGCCTTATTCCAGGAAGTGACCATGAGCTTTATCACCGAAATCAAAACCTTCGCCGCGCTGGGCAGCGGTGTCATCGGCAGCGGCTGGGTCGCGCGCGCCCTCGCCCATGGCCTCGACGTAGTGGCCTGGGACCCCGCGCCGGGTGCCGAGGCGGCGCTGCGCAAACGCGTGGCCAACGCCTGGGGCGCATTGGAGAAAAACGGCCTGGCGCCGGGTGCCTCGCAGGATCGCCTGCGCTTTGTCGCAACAATCGAAGAATGCGTACGCGACGCGGATTTCATCCAGGAAAGCGCGCCGGAACGCCTGGAACTGAAACTCGATCTGCACAGCAAAATCAGCGCCGCCGCCAAGCCCGACGCACTGATCGGCTCCAGCACCTCGGGCCTGTTGCCCAGCGAGTTCTACGAGAGTTCGACCCACCCGGAACGCTGCGTGGTCGGCCATCCGTTCAACCCGGTTTACCTGTTGCCGCTGGTGGAAGTGGTCGGCGGCAAGAACACCGCGCCGGAGGTGGTGCAAGCCGCGATGAAGGTCTACGAATCCCTCGGCATGCGCCCGCTGCATGTGCGCAAGGAAGTCCCGGGGTTCATCGCCGACCGCCTGCTCGAAGCGCTGTGGCGCGAGGCGCTGCACCTGGTCAACGACGGCGTGGCAACCACCGGTGAAATCGACGATGCGATCCGCTTTGGCGCAGGCCTGCGCTGGTCGTTCATGGGCACGTTCCTGACCTACACCCTGGCCGGGGGGGATGCCGGCATGCGCCACTTCATGTCGCAGTTCGGCCCGGCGTTGCAGTTGCCCTGGACGTATCTGCCGGCGCCGGAACTGACCGACAAGCTGATCGACGACGTGGTGGACGGCACCGGCGAACAGTTGGGTCGCCACAGCATTTCGGCGCTGGAGCGCTATCGTGACGACTGCCTGCTGGCGGTGCTGGAAGCGGTGAAGACCACCAAAGAAAAGCACGGAATGAGTTTCAGCGAGTGATGTGTCTGGCTTGAAAACCGCTGCCCTCACCCTACAGAGGGGACTGATCGTGCTGTTCTTCCGAACGACGCCGACCTCAAGCACCAAGCCGAACACAGGCATTGAAAGCCCCGATCGGCTCCCTTTCCCCCTCTCCCCCCCGGGGGAGAGGGCTGGGGTGAGGGGGTAAATCCTGCAGCCACTCAACCACTATCTGGCGGAACCCGACCATGCCCACCCTCACCACCTACCAAACCCGCATCATCCCCGACTGGGTCGACTACAACGGCCACCTGCGCGACGCCTTCTACCTGCTGATCTTCAGTTACGCCACCGACGCCCTGATGGATCGCCTCGGCATGGACAGCAACAACCGCGAAGCCAGCGGCAACTCGCTGTTCACCCTCGAACTGCACCTCAACTACCTGCATGAAGTGAAGCTCGACGCCGAGGTCGAAGTGCGCACGCAGGTAATCGGCCACGACCAGAAACGCCTGCACCTCTACCACAGCCTGCACCTGGCCGGCGGCGACAAGGAACTGGCGGGCAACGAACAGATGCTGCTCCACGTCGACCTCGCCGGGCCGCGTTCGGCGCCGTTCAGCCCCGACACTCTGGAGCGCCTGCAAGCCATCGTCGCCGAGCAGGCCGACCTGCCCGCTCCCGCTTATATCGGCCGGGTCATCGCCCTGCCGCCAGCACGGTAAATCTCATCCATCGCAAGGAGCCGCCATGAACACCGCTGCCGCTGTTGCCGATTTCCGTACTTATCCGTTGATCAGCGCGCTGAGCGGCGTGCAGACCCTGGCGGACCGTGTGTTGATCAAATGGGCCGATGGTCGCATCAGCCCGTTCCACCATGTCTGGCTGCGGGACAACTGCCCGTGCCCGCAATGCGTCTACAACGTCACCCGCGAGCAGGTGTTCGAGATCGTCGATGCCGCACCGGAGCTGCATCCCGATGCGGCGCACATCGACACCGACGGCTGCCTGCGCATTGACTGGCAGGACGGCCATCTCAGCCGCTTCGATGCCGGTTGGCTGCGCGCCCATGCCTACGACGACGAGTCGCGCAATGAACGGTTGGCGGCCAAGCCCAAGGCATATCTGTGGCGCAGCGATTTGCAGCTGCCGGTGTTCGACTACACGGCACTGATGAACGACAACACCGCCCTGCTGCAATGGCTGCTGGCGGTGCGCGATATCGGCCTGACCCAGGTGCGTGGCGTGCCTGCCGAGCCCGGATCGCTGAAAACCGTCGCCCAACGCATTTCGTTCATTCGCGAGAGCAATTTCGGTGTGCTGTTCAACGTGCAATCCAAGGCCGACGCCGACAGCAATGCCTACACCGCATTCAACCTGCCGCTGCACACCGACCTGCCGACCCGCGAGCTGCAACCGGGACTGCAATTCCTGCATTGCCTGGTGAATGACGCCAAGGGTGGCGAGAGTATTTTTGTCGACGGTTTTGCGATTGCCGAGGCGTTGCGCCACGAGGACCCGGCGTCGTTCCAGGCCCTGTGCGAAATCCCTGTGGAGTTTCGCAACAAGGATCGCCACAGCGACTATCGCTGCCTGGCGCCGATCATTGCCATGGATGCGCTGGGGCGGGTCACGGAGATCCGCATGGCCAACTTCCTGCGCGGAGCGTTCGAGACATCGGTGGAGCAAATGCCACGGCTGTACCAGGCGTACCGGCGCTTCATCGCGATGACCCGCGAACCACGCTTTCGCCTGATGCAACGGCTCAATCCAGGCGAACTCTGGTGCTTCGACAACCGCCGCACCCTGCACGCGCGCAATGCCTTCGACCCCGCCACCGGGGCACGGCACTTCCAGGGCTGCTACATCGACCGTGACGAGTTGTTGTCGCGGATTCTGGTGCTGCAACGCTAAGCCCGTGAGAGCGGGCTTGCTCGCGAAGAGGCCCGCTCCGCCACCCAGTCCCCTCGATTCACAGGCAAAAAAAGCCCCGATGCAAGCCGTGACAGGATCGGGGCAGAGGGTACTGTTGAGGAGCTGCCAAGCGAGGGTGACCAAACCTTCGTGAAGCGAGCTGGGGTCAGTGTGCCCACTCCCCCACACGGCAAGTTAGCCGAAAACGACATGCTCATAGTCAATGTGGACACTGCGACAAAACACCCTTGCCGCCACTTCCCGTGCCTACCAGAATCGAGCCACGACCTCCGTTGCCAAACAAGGATTCGCCAAATGATGTATGCCGATTTGATCGATCAGGAAGATTTGCTGGGACAGCTCAAGGCATTGGGTTTCGAGGTGCCTTACGGCTCAACCGCCGAGCAGGCCTGCGAATATGCCGTGCGCGGCCTGGATGATGTTCGGGCCAACGACCTGCGCAGAATGGTCAAGGACATGTACACCAGCAGCGCAACCATCCTGCCCGCCGTGCGCGAGGCTTTCGACAAGCAGTTGCTGCCGGCCCTGGCGCAATATCAGCAAAGCCGCAGCGCCTGATAACCCGCCTTCGCGAGCAAGTCCGCTCCCGCACTCTTTCAGTTGTGGGAGCGGGCTTGCTCGCGAAGAGCGCGCCCAGGTTTCAGAGCCTTACGCTGGCAAACGTCGACTCGTTGCGCGCCTGGCTCAACGCCGACATCGGACCCGACAGCGGCGACAGCACGATCGCCTGCGGCAGCGGCATCATCGCCACCTGCTGGGTGGTATTGGAGCCCACGCGCTCATCACGCGGCGGAATGCCGAAGTACTCGCGGTAGCACTTGGAGAAGTGCGGCGTCGACACGAAACCACAGACCGAAGCCACCTCGATGATCGACATCGGCGTCTGCTTGAGCAGTTGCCGGGCGCGGATCAGGCGCAGCTTGAGGTAGTAGCGCGACGGCGAGCAGTGCAGGTACTTCTGGAACAGCCGCTCCAGCTGTCGACGGGACACGGAGACGTACACCGCCAGTTCGTCGAGGTCTATCGGCTCTTCGAGGTTGGCTTCCATCAGCGCGACGATTTCCTGCAGCTTCGGCTGGTTGGTGCCGAGCATGTGCTTGAGCGGCACACGCTGGTGATCCTGCTCGTTGCGGATGCGTTCGTAGACGAACATTTCCGAGATCGCGGCGGACAGTTCGCGGCCGTGATCGCGGCTGATCAGGTGCAGCATCATGTCCAGCGGCGCGGTGCCGCCGGAGCTGGTGAAACGGTTACGGTCGAGGGTGAACAGACGCGTGCTCATGGCCACGCGCGGGAAAGCTTCCTGCATGGCCGCCAGACATTCCCAATGGACGCTGCAGTCAAAACCGTCGAGCAGGCCGGCGCAGGCCAGCGCCCAACTGCCGGTGCACACGGCGCCAAGGCGACGGGACTGGCGCGCCTGGCTTTGCAGCCAGGAAACGTGTTCACGGGTAACGGTGCGTTGAATGCCGATCCCGCCGCAGACAATCACGGTATCGAGGGGCGGTGCTTTGTGCATGGAGGCATCGGGCGTGATCTGCAAACCGTCACTGGCCCAGACCTGACCGCCATCGACGGTGAGGGTGCTCCAGCGATACAGCTCGCGACCGGACAACTGGTTGGCCATGCGCAGCGGTTCGACTGCGGAAGCCAGGGAAATCAGCGTGAAATTGTCCAGCAGCAGAAAGCCGATGGATTGAGGCGCACGGTTCTGGGGTTGAGCCCCGGAGTTGAACGACGTCATCGCGGTATCTCCTCACACAAAGCAGGTGATGGCCTCAGGCGGAGGCTCTTGTTATTGCCATCGTTCTCTTGCGTGAGACGGGGCTTTGTTATGACAGAGCAATTGCCATGCCTAAAATTGAATACGTGTTCAATAACTCCTGAAAACGACGTCGCGATGCGTCTATACAAGTCGCTGGAAGAAAGCTGTCTCGAAGTGCCATCGATGGCGCTGAAAGCCCTGCCCCGTTGCGTGTGAGCAAATCGGTAGCACTTGTGGGAACTGGCCTGCGCGCAGATGGCGGGGAGTGTCACCGCTGGCACAGGGGACGGACGGTAGCCGCCGTGTAAAAGTCCCTGAAGGTGGGAAGGACTCTTATCTGATTGCGACGCGCTAAAAGGTGGCGCGATTTATCGTGGGTGTTCACTTTACGCGCAGTTTTGACCGGGTTGGCGCCTTCGCGAGCAGGCCCGTCCCACATGGACAAAACATTCCAATGCGGGAGCGGGCCGGCTCGCGAAGCATTCAACCGGGTCTTAGCGACTCAACACTCAACCGCACTCACCGCCAAGCCGCCGCGCGACGTTTCTTTGTATTTGTCATGCATGTCCGCGCCGGTATCGCGCATGGTGCGGATCACCCGGTCAAGCGAGATGAAGTGCTGGCCATCGCCACGCAAAGCCATCTGCGCCGCGTTGATCGCTTTCACCGCCGCAATCGCGTTGCGCTCGATGCACGGCACCTGGACCAGGCCGCCCACCGGGTCGCAGGTCAGGCCGAGGTTGTGCTCCAGGCCGATTTCCGCCGCGTTGCACAATTGTTCCGGCGTCGCGCCAAGAATCTCCGCCAGCCCCGCCGCCGCCATCGCGCACGCCGAACCGACCTCGCCCTGGCAACCGACTTCAGCGCCGGAGATAGAGGCGTTTTTCTTGCACAGGATGCCCACCGCCGCCGCCCCGAGGAAATAGTCGACGACGTTGGCGTCAGTCACCGCCTCGCTGAACTTCATAAAGTAGTGCAACACCGCCGGAATGATCCCGGCCGCGCCATTGGTCGGCGCCGTGACCATGCGCCCGCCCGCCGCGTTCTCTTCGTTCACGGCGAGGGCGAACAGGTTGACCCACTCCATGGCGCTGAGGGTCGAGCCGATCACGTTGGGCTTGTTCAATTCCTGCAGGCTGCGGTGCAACTTCGCCGCGCGGCGCCGCACATTCAGGCCGCCGGGCAGAATCCCTTCGTGCTTGAGGCCGTGCTCCACGCAATCCTGCATCGCCCGCCAGAGCTTCATCAGCCCCGCGCGGATTTCTTCCTCGCTGCGCCAGACCTTTTCGTTGGCCATCATCAGTTCGGCGACCCGCAGGTTGTTTTTCCTGCACAGTTCCAGCAGCTCGACCGCGCTGGAAAAGTCGTACGGCAATTGCGTGCGATCCAGATCCACCACGCCGCTGGAGGCTTGCGCCTCGTCCACCACAAAACCGCCGCCGACCGAATAGTAGGTGTCGCGATGCAATTCACCGTGATCGCTTTCGGCGATCAGGGTCATGGCGTTGGGGTGGAACGGCAGGTTCTCGTCGATCAGGCGCATGTCCCGGGACCAGACAAAAGGCACCGACAGGCGACCATCGAGCATCAATGTGTGGGTTTCGCGCAGGGCCTGGATCCGTGGGCCGATCTGCGACGGGTCGATCGCGTCGGGCCACTCGCCCATCAGCCCCATGATCACCGCGTTGTCGCTGCCGTGACCGACACCGGTGGCCGACAGCGAACCGTACAGTTGCACCTCGACCCGACGCACATGTTCGAGCAAGTGCCGCTCGCGCAGCGACTCGACGAACAGCGCGGCGGCGCGCATCGGGCCGACGGTGTGGGAACTGGACGGGCCGATGCCGATCTTGAACAGGTCGAAAACGCTGATAGCCATTGCTGCAGAGCTCCTGAGGATGCCGGTTCAGGGCGTCGGGCGCCCGCTGGCGGAGCTGCTACGCTCAAGCTGCAACCCGCCGGAATGCCCGCATCATCAGGCTTTTGCCGAGGCGTCCGGCGTCTGACACCGACGCACTCATGCCCACTAACGCCGTAGCGGTTTTCGCCCGTGTTTGCGCCGTTTTTTATGCGGCTCAGATGGCCGAAAAGGGCGGAAAAAATCTGTAAACGACGTCACTGACACTGGATGCGACCATCCCTGTACTGGATACGACGCACCCTGTAGGCGACAGATTTTCACTGGTACATGATCGTTATGACTCGATTGCAGGCGCCGTGGTTGAGCTGTCTCCAGAACGCCATCCAACCGCAACCTATAAGTGCGGTGGTCCAATCGGAACACTGCCAAAAAAAACACCAAGGAGTCCATCCATGAAAGGTTCCCCGTCGTTGTTGTTGGCCGCCATGCTGAGTCTGCCGTTACTGGCTCAAGCCGCAGAACCGGCGCAGTGCAGTACCGTGAACTTCTCCGATGTCGGCTGGACCGACATCACCGCCACCACCGCCACCACCTCCGTCGTACTCCAGGCCCTCGGCTACAAGACCAAGACCACCATGATTTCCGTGCCCGTGACCTACAAGTCCCTGGCCGACGGCAAGAACATGGACGTGTTCCTCGGCAACTGGATGCCGACCATGGAAAACGACATCAAGGCCTACCGCGACGCCGGCACCGTGGAAACCGTGCGCACCAACCTCAAGGGCGCCAAGTACACCCTCGCCGTGCCGCAGGCACTGTATGACAAAGGTCTGCACGACTTCGCCGACATCGCCAAATTCAAGAAAGAACTCGACGGCAAGATCTACGGCATCGAGCCTGGCAACGACGGCAACCGCCTGATCCAGAGCATGATCGACAAGAACGCCTTCGGCCTGAAAGACGCCGGCTTCAAGGTCGTCGAGTCCAGCGAAGCGGGCATGCTCTCGCAGGTCGATCGTGCGCAGAAGCGCGACACCGCCGTAGTCTTCCTCGGCTGGGCGCCGCATCCGATGAACAAGCGCTTCAAGATTCAATACCTGACCGGCGGCGACGACTTCTTCGGCCCGGATTTCGGCGCGGCTACCGTCCTCACCAACACCCGCAAGGGTTACGCCGAGGAATGCAGCAACGTCGGTCAGTTGCTGAAGAACCTGGAGTTCACCGTCGACATGGAAAGTACCCTGATGGGCAACATCCTGGACGACAAGATGAAGCCTGAGGCGGCCGCCAAGGCCTGGCTGCAAAAGAATCCACAAGTGCTCGATACCTGGCTCGCTGGCGTGACCACCATTGACGGTAAACCTGGCCTGGAGGCCGTGAAAGCGAAGCTCCAGTAATCGCTTATGCCGGGCGGCTCCGGCCGCCCGGGCTGTTTATTACCTTGCATGCGGACGTTCACTACCATGCTGATTGATCAGAAAATCCCTTTAGGCCAGTACATCGCGGGCTTCGTTGAATGGTTGACGCAACATGGCGCCAGCACCTTCGACGCAATCGCCGTGACCCTGGAAACGATGATCCACGGCGTGACGTTTGCGCTGACCTGGTTCAACCCGCTGGTGCTGATCGGCCTCATCGCCCTGCTGGCCCACTTCATCCAGCGCAAATGGGGCCTGACCGCGTTCGTGGTCGCCTCCTTCCTGCTGATCCTCAACCTGGGGTACTGGCAGGAAACCATGGAAACCCTCGCCCAGGTCATGTTCGCGACCCTGGTCTGCGTGGTCATCGGCGTGCCGCTGGGCATCGTCGCGGCGCACAAGCCGGTGTTCTACACTTTAATGCGTCCGGTACTCGATCTGATGCAGACCGTACCGACCTTCGTTTACCTCATTCCTACCCTGACCCTCTTCGGGCTGGGTGTGGTGCCGGGCCTGATCTCCACGGTGGTGTTCGCCATCGCCGCGCCGATCCGCCTGACCTACCTGGGCATCCGCGATGTCCCGGAAGAACTGATGGACGCCGGCAAGGCCTTCGGCTGCTCGCGTCGCCAATTGCTTTCACGGATCGAACTGCCCCACGCCATGCCGAGCATCGCGGCCGGCATCACCCAGTGCATCATGCTGTCGCTGTCGATGGTGGTGATCGCGGCACTGGTAGGCGCCGACGGACTCGGCAAACCGGTGGTCAACGCACTGAACACTGCTGATATCGCCCTGGGCTTCGAAGCGGGCCTGGCGATCGTACTGCTGGCGATCATGCTCGACCGTATCTGCAAACAACCCGACGCCAAAGTAGGGGGTGACGCATGAGCATTATTCGCTTCGATAACGTTGACGTTATCTTCGCCAAGGATCCGCGCGAGGCGCTCAAGCTGCTGGATCAGGGCATGACCCGTAACGAGATCCTGAAAAAGACCGGGCAGATTGTCGGCGTTGAAAAAGCCAGCCTGGATATCGAAAAAGGTGAAATCTGCGTACTGATGGGTTTGTCCGGCTCCGGCAAATCCAGCCTGCTGCGCTGCATCAACGGCCTCAACACCGTGAGCCGTGGCAAGCTGTTCGTCGAGCACGAAGGCAAGCAGATCGACATCGCTTCCTGCAGTCCGGCCGAACTGAAAATGATGCGCACCAAGCGCATTGCGATGGTGTTCCAGAAATTCGCCCTGATGCCCTGGCTGACCGTTCGCGAGAACATCAGCTTCGGTCTGGAAATGCAGGGCCGTCCCGAGAAAGAACGCCGCAAACTGGTGGACGACAAGCTTGAACTGGTGGGCCTGACCCAGTGGCGTAACAAGAAACCCAACGAACTGTCCGGCGGCATGCAGCAGCGCGTCGGCCTGGCTCGCGCACTGGCGATGGACGCCGACATTCTGCTGATGGACGAACCGTTCTCGGCACTCGACCCGCTGATCCGTCAGGGTCTTCAGGACGAGTTGCTGGAGCTGCAACGCAAGCTGAGCAAGACCATCGTGTTTGTTAGCCACGACCTCGATGAAGCCCTGAAACTGGGCAGCCGCATCGCGATCATGAAGGATGGCCGGATCATCCAGTACAGCGTGCCGGAAGAGATCGTGCTGAACCCGGCGGACGACTACGTGCGTACCTTCGTTGCGCACACCAACCCGCTGAACGTGCTGTGCGGCCGCAGCCTGATGCGCACCCTGGACAACTGCAAGCGCATCAACGGTTCGGTGTGCCTGGATCCGGGCGGCGATTCGTGGCTGGACCTGGCCGAAGGCAACACCATCAAGGGCGCGCGGCAGAACGGTTCGGTGCTGAACCTGCAGAACTGGGCACCGGGCCAGGCCGTCGAAGGGCTGGAACGCAAGCCGACGCTGGTGGATTCGAATATCGGCATGCGCGATGCGTTGCAGATCCGTTATCAGACCGGCAACAAACTGGTGCTGCACGACAACAATCATGTGGTGGGGATTCTTGGCGACAGCGAGTTGTATCACGCGCTGCTGGGCAAGAACCTGGGGTAAGGCGGGATGAAAAAAAGGGATCGCGGTGAGCGATCCCTTTTTTATTGGGTCAGGGAAAAGCCCCTCATCGGAACGCCGCCCGCCTAGCCCTCTCCCGGAGGGAGAGGGAACTGATTGGGGGGATGCTGCAGATATACGTCGACCTGATCTTGCTTCACCGAATCCATAATCGACTCGATCTTTCAGGTCGATGCGCAACACCAGACACCTCGATCGGCTCCCTCTCCCCCCGGAGAGGGCTGGGGTGAGGGGGCTTTTGACTTTAGCTATAGACCCGGCCAAGGAGCTGCCGATGGCTTTCGAACTGATCGAGCACATCCCGCGTGATCTGATCCTGCGTGAAGCCCATCAGGTCGTAATCCTGGCTGCCGTTGTGCAGATACACCTCGGCGCGGTAGTAACGCTGGCGCGCTTCATCGGACTGGGCCGATTCGGTCGGGGTCGCCAGATAGCCGTCCAGGCTCACTTCGTAGACGAACGGGTTGCCCTCCTCCATCTCCACCCGCACACCCATGCAGCGCTTGGACTTGCCCAGCAATGTCTGCACTTGCAGCCCCTGCGCACGCATCTGCGCCGCCGCGTCATCCAGTGCCGGCGTCACATGCTTGTCCATGAAACGCTGAACCACCGACTGGCTCGGTTGCAGATCCAGTTGCGTCAGACGCTCGCTGAAACCACGACGACCGCGTTCCGCCAGTTGCGCCTGCTCCTGTTCGATCTGCACGTCCTGGCGCATCGCCTTGTGCAGGCCGAACATGAAGCACACCAGCACCACCGAGAACGGCAGGCCGGCCAGCACGACCATGGTCTGCATGGCTTCGAAGTTACCGGCGAACAACAGACCGATGGTCACCAGGGTGATTACCACCGACCAGAAGATCCGCAGCCAGTGCGGGGCGTCTTCGTCGACGTTGCCGCCCTTGCACGAAAGGTTGGCCATCATCACCGCGCCGGAGTCGGCCGGGGTCAGGAACAGCACGAAACCGACGAAGATCGAAACACCGATCACCACCTTCGACGCCGGGTAATGCTCAAGCAACTGGTAGATCGCCATCGACGGCTGTTCCAGCGCGGTCTTGCCCAGTTCCACCGCGCCCTGGTTCATCACCAGGTCCAGCGCCGAGTTACCGAAGATCGACAGCCACGCCAGGGTGAAGCCCAGCGGAATCAGCAGCACACCGGCCACCAGTTCACGCACGGTGCGACCACGGGAAATCCGCGCGATGAACATGCCCACGAATGGTGCCCAGGAAATCCACCATGCCCAGTAGAACAGGGTCCACAGGCCCAGCCAGCGGTCGGACTTGGCGTTGTCGCCTTCATACACGTACAGGTCGAACGTCTTCAGCACCACGCCGTTGAGGTAGTCGCCGATGTTCTGCACGAAGCCGTTGAGCAGGTGCAGGGTCGGGCCGAACAGCAGGACGAAAATCAGCAGGCCGCTGAACAGAATGATGTTCAGGTTGGACAGACGGCGGATGCCGTTTTCCACGCCGGACACGGCAGCGATGGTCGCCACGGTGCTCATCACGATGATCACGATCAGCAGGTTGGTGTTGCTGTGCTCCATGCCGAACAGGTTTTCCAGACCCGACGACACTTGCAGCGAGCCGATCCCCAGGTTGGTCACCAGACCCAGCAGGGTCACGAACATGCCGAAGCCGTCCACCGCGTGACCGGCACCGCCCTTGACCCAACGCTCGCCGACCAGCGGATACAGCGCCGAACGCAGCGCCAGCGGCTGGTTGTGACGGTAAGCGAAATAAGCCACGGCCAGACCGACCAGAGCATAGATCGCCCAGCCGTGCAGACCCCAGTGCAGGAAAGTCAGTTGCACCGCCTGACGTGCCGCCAGGTTAGTGGCCGACGCGCCTTCCGGCGGGTTGAAGTAGTGGTCAAGCGGCTCGGAAGCGCCGAAGTACAGCAGCGAAATGCCGATACCCGACGAGAACAGCATCCCCGCCCAGGCGCCGTAGCTGAAATCCGGGGTGTCATCCTTGCTGCCCAGCTTGAGCTTGCCGTAGGAAGAAAACGCCAGGCCCACGACGAACACCAGGTAAGCGGCGATCACCACCATGTAGTACCAGCCGAAGCTGCGGGACAACCAGGCCTGGGCCACTCCCAGCATTCTGCCGGCCTCTTGCGGGGCGATGATCAGAATGGCGGTCAACAACAGAATCAGCGCGGTCGAGGTGTAAAACACCCAACCGTTGACCGTCACCTTCTCGGGCGGGGTCTTTATTAGCGAGGCAGAACTCATGGCACAAATGCTCCAGGCAGTGCGAGAGAAGAACACAAGGCAACACGGAACCCGACCAATCGGTTAGTTGGCAGCCGACCGGCGGGTGATATAAAGACACCCCGAAAAAAGCCCGAACCTGCAGAGATGGCGTCGCGAATCGTCGTCGTGGCCGAGGTCGGGACGTTCATCCGAAACCTGGCCGCGAGCGTCTTGCCCTTTCAACACGTCCATCGAACGTCGAACCGCGCCTTGCCCCGCGCAGGTTTCGAGCATTTTCGGATGTCGGTTTATCGCCATCTACAAGTGGGAAAAATCTGTAGGCAGCGACGATTTGTCGCAGATCTTATTCTTTGTTGATTGAACGTTCAATCAAAACAAAATAGACTGGCCCTCAATCCGGTAGCCGTTTTTCGTCTGCCGGAAGGCCTAAGGAGATGTGCAAGATGCCCAAGGTCGGTATGCAACCCATCCGCCGCCAACAACTGATCGAAGCCACTTTGCTGGCCGTCGATCAGGTCGGAATGGGGGACGCCAGCATTGCGCTGATCGCCCGTCTGGCCGGTGTCTCGAATGGCATCATCAGTCACTATTTTCAGGACAAGAATGGCCTGATCGCCGCCACGATGCGGTATCTGATGAGCGTCCTCAGCGAGAACGTCACCGCGCGCCGTCAGGCGCTGGCAGACAACAGCCCCCGGGCTCATCTGCAGGTGATCATCGAAGGCAACTTCGACGCCAGCCAGGTCAATGGCCCGGCAATGAAAACCTGGCTGGCCTTCTGGGCCACCAGCATGCACCAGCCGTCTTTGCACAGGTTGCAGCGGATCAACGATCACCGTCTGTATTCCAACCTGTGCTGCGAGTTCCGCCGTGTGTTGCCGCTCGAACAAGCGCGCAGCGCCGCCCGTGGACTGGCAGCTTTGATCGATGGCTTGTGGTTGCGTGGCGCGCTGTCGGGAGACGCTTTCGACACGGCGCAGGCGCAACAGATCGCTTACGAATACATGGATTTCCAATTGGCCAAGAAGGTGAGCTAGAGCACACAGAAAACGCTCGGCCCCTGAACCGCCACCGACCGGTGAAGCCTTCGCTGCAACGGCCTCACCCTCAGTGGTAAACGCCAACCACTTATGCACTTGCGAGGACTTTATGGCCCGTTTCGAACTGCAAAAACTCTACATCGATGGCGCGTACTCCGACGCTGGCAGCGATGCCACCTTCGAAGCCATCAACCCGGCTAACGGTGAAGTCCTCGCACAAGTGCAGCGTGCGACCAAGGAAGACGTCGAGCGCGCTGTCGTCAGCGCCGAAAAGGGCCAGAAAATCTGGGCATCGATGACCGCCATGGAGCGTTCGCGCATCCTGCGTCGCGCCGTCGACATCCTGCGCGAGCGCAACGATGAGCTGGCCGCCCTGGAAACCCTGGACACCGGCAAGGCCTACTCCGAAACCAAATACGTCGACATCGTCACCGGCGCCGACGTGCTGGAATACTACGCAGGCCTGGTGCCCGCCATCGAAGGCGAGCAGATCCCGCTGCGTGACACCGCATTCGTCTACACCCGTCGCGAGCCGCTGGGTGTGGTGGCCGGTATCGGCGCGTGGAACTACCCGATCCAGATCGCCCTGTGGAAATCCGCACCGGCCCTGGCCGCCGGTAACGCGATGATCTTCAAGCCAAGCGAAGTCACCTCGCTGACCACCCTGAAACTGGCCGAGATCTACACCGAAGCCGGCCTGCCGAACGGCGTGTTCAACGTCCTGACCGGCAGCGGCCGTGAAGTCGGCACCTGGCTGACCGAGCACCCGCGCATCGAGAAAGTCTCGTTCACCGGCGGCACCGACACCGGCAAGAAAGTCATGGCCAGCGCTTCGGCGTCCTCGCTCAAAGACGTGACCATGGAACTGGGCGGCAAGTCCCCGCTGATCATCTGCGACGACGCCGACCTGGATCGCGCCGCCGACACCGCGATGATGGCCAACTTCTACAGCTCCGGTCAGGTCTGCACCAACGGCACCCGCGTGTTCGTGCCGAGCCACCTGAAAGCCGCTTTCGAAGCCAAGATCGTCGAGCGCGTTGCACGCATCCGCATCGGCAACCCGGAAGACGAAAACACCAACTTCGGCCCGCTGGTCAGCTTCGCGCACATGGAAAGCGTGCTGGGCTACATCGCCAAGGGTAAAGAAGAAGGCGCCCGCGTCCTGTGCGGCGGCGAACGTCTGACCGATGGCGAATTCGCCAAGGGCGCGTTCGTGGCGCCGACCGTGTTCACCGACTGCACCGACGACATGACCATCGTGCGTGAAGAAATCTTCGGCCCGGTCATGGCGATCCTGACCTACGAAACCGAAGAAGAAGTGATCCGTCGCGCCAACGACACCGACTTCGGCCTCGCCGCCGGTATCGTCACCCGCGACCTGAACCGCGCCCACCGCGTGATTCATCAACTGGAAGCCGGTATCTGCTGGATCAACGCCTGGGGCGAATCCGACGCGAAAATGCCGGTCGGCGGTTACAAGCAGTCGGGCGTCGGTCGTGAGAACGGCATCAGCTCGCTGACCAACTACACACGCATCAAATCGGTACAGGTCGAACTGGGCGATTACGTCTCGGTGTTCTAAGACCCGCCATCGTGCGCTGCCCGCGAAGCCGCCTTCGCGGGCATGTCTGATCGCCGCTCCCGCTCGGGAAGCGCCGGCTGTCTGACCTGACCAACTTTCAAAGAGGGTGCATTCAATGTCCCAAGAATTCGATTACATCATCGTCGGTGCCGGCTCGGCCGGTAACACCCTGGCGACCCGTCTGACCGAAGACGCAGGCGTCACCGTCCTGCTGCTCGAAGCCGGTGGCCCGGACTACCGCATGGACTTCCGCACGCAAATGCCGGCCGCCCTGGCATTCCCGCTGCAAGGCCGTCGCTACAACTGGGCCTACGAAACCGATGCCGAGCCGCACATGGACGGTCGCCGGATGGAGTGCGGTCGCGGCAAGGGCCTGGGCGGCTCCTCGCTGATCAACGGCATGTGCTACATCCGTGGCAACGCGATGGACTACGACGGCTGGGCGAAACTGCCAGGCCTGGAAGACTGGACCTACCTCGACTGCCTGCCGTACTTCCGCAAGGCGGAAACCCGCGACATCGGCCCGAACGACTACCACGGTGGCGAAGGCCCGGTCAGCGTGACCACGCCGAAAGCCGGCAACAACCCGCTGTTCCACGCCATGGTCGAAGCCGGCGTGCAGGCCGGTTACCCGCGCACCGAAGACTTGAACGGCTACCAGCAGGAAGGCTTCGGCCCGATGGACCGCACCGTGACGCCGAAGGGCCGTCGTGCTTCCACCGCCCGGGGTTACCTGGACACCGCCAAAAAGCGTTCGACCCTGACCATCGTCACCCACGCCCTGACCGACAAGGTTCTGTTCGAAGGCAAGCGTGCGGTCGGCGTGCGTTATCTGGTGGGCGCGGCCGAAGAGCGTGTCGAAGTCAAGGCACGCAAGGAAGTCATCGTCTGCTCCGGCGCGATCGCTTCGCCACAACTGCTGCAACGCTCCGGCGTCGGCCCGGCGAAACTGCTGGAAAGCCTCGACATTCCGGTGGTTCACGACCTGCCGGGCGTCGGCGAAAACCTGCAGGACCACCTTGAGCTGTACCTGCAATACGCCTGCACCCAACCGGTCTCGCTGTACCCGTCGCTGCTCTGGTACAACCAGCCGGCCATCGGTGCCGAATGGCTGTTCAACGGCACCGGCATCGGCGCCAGCAACCAGTTCGAAGCCGGCGGTTTCATCCGCACTCGCGAAGAGTTCGAATGGCCGAACATCCAGTACCACTTCCTGCCGGTGGCGATTAACTACAACGGCAGCAACGGCGTGCAGGAACACGGTTTCCAGGCGCACATGGGTTCCATGCGTTCGCCGAGCCGTGGCCGCATCCAGGTCAAGTCGAAGGATCCGCGCCAGCACCCGAGCATCCTGTTCAACTACATGGCCACCGAGCAGGACTGGCAGGAATTCCGCGACGGCATCCGCCTGACCCGTGAAATCATGCAGCAGCCGGCACTGGACGCTTTCCGTGGCCGCGAAATCAGCCCGGGCATCGAAGTGCAAACCGATGAGCAACTGGACAAGTTCATCCGCGAGCACGCCGAAACCGCGTTCCACCCGTCCTGCTCGTGCAAGATGGGCACCGACGACATGGCCGTGGTCGATGGTCAGGGCCGCGTGCATGGCATGCAGGGTCTGCGGGTGGTCGATGCTTCGATCATGCCGATCATCACCACCGGTAACCTGAACGCGCCGACGATCATGATGGCCGAGAAAATCGCCGACAAGATCCGTGGCCGCCAGCCGCTGCCGCGCAGCAAGGCCGCCTACTACGTGGCCGGCGATGCACCGGTCAAAGGCAAGGCGTTGCGTGATGTGAGCGCTGTTGCTCAGTAAGTCGTAACACCGAGGCGCAGCCTTCGCGAGCAAGCCCGCTCCCGCATTTGATTCGTGAACGACACGAATCTCTTGGGGGAGCGGGCTTGCTCGTGAACGGGCCAGCGAAATCAGCCCACCTCTTCCCGCCCTCAGCAGTAAACCTTCCTACACCGCCTCTTCACTTGATCCTACCCCTACGCAGGCCTACTCTAGTCCTCGCGCAATCGCTCCACCTCTCCCCGCTGTCGCTCTGCCGCCACTCCATTACAAGGAGGTTCCCCCGAATGTTCGATTTTCACCCCCAGCTCAAGCAGCGCTTCGCTGCCTTGCGCACGGGCGCCGAGTTTTTTTCCCTGCGGTATGTGCGCGAGTCCGGGCAGTATCTGTCGGTGCGCAAGAACGTCGCCGAACCTCCGAGCCTGAGCCGCGACGAAGGTGCGATGCTTACGGTGCGGGTCAACGGCGTCGAAGCCTACGCCGCCACCAATGACCTGTCGCAGCAAGGCCTGCAGGCCGCCCTCGAGCGTGCCGAACAGCAGGCCCGGCGGATCAAGCCCCACGCCCTGCTCGACCTGCGCGACCAGCCCGTCTCCAGCGACCGCGCCGATTACTTTTCACCGAACGTCGAACAACCTTTCCCGTCCCTGAGCGAATGCTTCGAGCTGCTCGGCGCGGAGTCCGCCTCGGTGCCCAAGGATGAGCGCTTGGTGAACTGGGAAGTGAGCATCGGCATCACCCACGTCGAGCAGATCTACCTGAGCAGCGCCGGGGCCGAATTGCGCCAGGCCCAGCGCTTTGTCTATCCGGGCCTGGACGTCACCGCCTACGACGGCAATGACAGCCAGACCCGCAGCCTCGGCCGCGAGAACTTCGGCCAGCAGGGCGGCGCCGACGTGATCAGCCGTTGCGGTCTGATTGGCGCCGGTCCGCAAGTCGCCGATCAGGCGCTGCAACTGCTGCTCGCACCCAACACCCCGCAAGGCCCGCGTGACCTGCTGCTGATGCCCGATCAGATGATGCTGCAGATCCACGAGTCCATCGGACACCCGCTGGAACTCGACCGGATTCTCGGCGATGAGCGTAACTACGCCGGCACCAGTTTCGTCAAAACCAGCGACTTCGGCAGCCTGCAATACGGCTCGAAACTGCTCAACGTGACCTTCGATCCGGGCATTCCCGAAGAGCTCGCCAGTTATGGCCATGACGACGACGGCAGCGCCGCCAGCAAACAATTCCTGATCCGCGAAGGCCTGCTGCTGCGCCCGCTCGGCGGCGCGCTGTCGCAGTTCCGCGCCGGCCTCGACGGCGTCGCCAACAGTCGCGCCTCGAGCTGGAACCGCGCGCCGATCGACCGCATGGCCAACCTCAACATCGAGCCGGGCGACCAGCCGCTGGAGCAACTGATCCAGGGCATCGAAAACGGCATTCTGATGAGCACCAACCGCTCGTGGTCGATCGACGACGCGCGCAACAAATTCCAGTTCGGCTGCGAATGGGGCCAGTTGATCGAAAACGGTGAACTCAAGGGCGTGGTGAAAAATCCCAACTACCGGGGCATCTCCGCGCACTTCTGGAAGAGCCTGCGCGCGGTCGGCAACGCCGGCACCACCCGGGTGCTGGGCACGCCGAACTGCGGTAAGGGCGAACCGAATCAGGTGATCCGCGTCGGCCACGCTTCGCCGGCCTGCGTGTTCAGTCATGTTGATGTATTTGGGGGAGACGCCTGATGGCTAGCGTGAAGAGTCAGAGCGACGCATTCAAGGTTCTGGTCAACTGGCTGCGCGACAGCATCCGCGAGCCGGAACAGTTCACCGTCAGCTATGCCGGCGAGTCTTCGGCATTCGTGCGTTTCAACCACGCCAAGGTGCGTCAGGCCGGGCAAGTGCAGCAGGCCGGCATCAGCCTGAAGCTGATCGACGACGGTCGTCACGCCGACCTGCAAATCACCTTGTCCGGCGAGCCGGAAACCGATCTGCAACGCCTCGCCGAGGGCCTGCAGCAATTGCGTGAAACCCTGCCGCTGCTGCCGCAGGATCCGTATCTGCTGCTCAACCACAGCGGCTGGCAGAGCAAGGATGTGCAGACCCATCCGCTGCCGGACACCGAAGCAGTGGTCGCCGAGATCGCCCAGGCAGCGGAAGGTCTTGATCTGGTCGGCATCTACGCGGCCGGCCCGATCGCCCGGGGTTTCGCCAGTTCTTCGGGGGCGTTCGGCTGGCATCAGGCCAACAGCTTCAATTTCGATTTCAGCCTGTTCCACGAAAACGGCGAAGCGGTGAAGGCCAGCTACGCCGGGCACGACTGGAGCAGCGAGGGTTTCGCCGAGCGCTTCCGTCAGGCCCGCGAGCAACTGGCGTTCCTCGGCCGACCGCTGCGCACCTTGCCGCCGGGACAATACCGCGCCTATCTGGCACCGGCTGCGCTGGAAGAAATCATGGGCATGTTGTGCTGGGGCGGGTTCTCCGCGCAGTCGATTGCCAGCAAGAGCAGTCCGCTGCAAAAACTCTATGCCGGCGATCAGGCGTTCAGCCCGCTGGTGTCCCTCGATGAGAAAGTCAGCGACTCCCTGAGCCCGACGTTTTCCGGCGAAGGTTATCCGCGCAGCGACCTGCAACTGATCATCGAAGGCAAGGCCGGCGAGCAACTGGTCGGCTCGCGCAGCGCCGCCGAGTACGGCCTGACGGCCAACGGCGCCAGCGGCGGTGAAGCGCCGAGCGCGCTGAACATGGCCGCCGGGGAGTTACCGCAGGCGGACATTCTCAAGCAACTGGGCACCGGGCTGTACATCAGCAACCTGTGGTATCTGAACTTCTCGGATCAACCGGCGGCGCGCCTGACCGGCATGACCCGCTTCGCCACGTTCTGGGTCGAGAACGGTGAGATCCAGGCACCGGTCAGCACCATGCGCTTCGACGACAGCGCCTACAGCCTGCTCGGCTCGCAACTGGAAGCCCTGACCGCCGAGCGTGAGTTGCTGCTGTCGGCCAGCACCTACGGCCAGCGCAACACTTCATCGGCGCTGTTACCGGGGGCATTGGTCAGCCGCTTGACCCTGACCCTGTAAACACAAGACCCGGAGGGAGCAGGCTTGCTCACTCCGGGTTCGGTTTTCTGATTACCGCCAGAGGTTCCATGCCCAACCGCCCGCCGCTCGATGCCATCACCGCCCGCTGGTTGCCGTGGGTCGTGGCCATCGCGTTCTTCATGCAATCCCTTGACGGGACCATCCTCAACACCGCCCTGCCGGCCATGGCCCGGGATCTGGCCGAAGACCCGTTGCGTATGCAAGGCGTGATCATCGCCTACATGCTCACCGTGGCCCTGCTGATTCCCGCCTCGGGCTGGATCGCCGACCGCTTCGGCACCAAGAAAATCTTCTTCGGCGCGATCCTGCTGTTCAGCCTCGGCTCACTGCTCTGCGCCTTGTCGAGCACTCTGACCATGCTCATCGGGGCGCGAATCATCCAGGGCCTGGGCGGCGCGCTGATGCTGCCGGTCGGGCGGTTGGTGGTGCTGCGCGCCTACCCGCGCTCGGAACTGGTACGGATCATGGGCTTCATCACCATCCCCGGCCTGCTCGGCCCGCTGATCGGCCCGACAATGGGCGGCTGGATGGTGCAATTTCTGACCTGGCACTGGATCTTCCTGATCAACCTGCCGGTGGGTGTCATCGGTTGCTATGCGGTGTGGAAGTTCATTCCCGACCTGCGCGGCACCGAGCGCACACGTTTCGATAGCCTGGGCTTCCTGCTGTTCGGCGCGGCGATGATCCTGATCACCATCGCCATGGAAGGCCTCGGCGAACTGCACCTGCCGCACCTGCGGGTGATGTTGTTGCTGTTCGGCGGCATGGCGTGCCTGGCGGCGTACTGGCTGCGCGCCGGGCACATCGAAAACCCGCTGTTTTCACCCTCGCTGTTCAAGACCCGCACGTTTGCCGTCGGCATCCTCGGCAATCTGTTCGCCCGCCTGGGCAGCGGCGCCCTGCCGTTCCTCGTGCCGTTGCTGCTGCAAGTAGCGCTGGGCTATTCACCGGCGCAGGCCGGGATGAGCATGTTGCCCCTGGCGGCAGCGGCGATGATCGCCAAGTGGGTGGCGCGACCGCTGATCGAACGCTTGGGCTATCGCATCGTCCTCACCGGCAACACCCTGGCGCTGGGGATCATGCTGGCGAGCATGGGCCTGGTCAGCGAGCAGACACCGTACTGGCTGCTGCTGTGCCTGCTGGCGATTCTCGGGGCGATCAACTCGCTGCAATTCACCGCGATGAACACCGTGACCCTGATCGACCTCGACGACGCCAGCGCCAGCAGCGGCAACAGCCTGCTGTCGGTGGTGGCGCAGTTGTCGCTGAGCCTCGGGGTGGCGTGCGCCGGTGCGTTGCTCGGCGGGTTCACGGCGGAGATCGGCAACGACGGGGTCGAAACCGTCCTCGGCGCCTTCCAGCTGACCTTTGTCACGGTGGGGATCATGGCGATGCTGGCGGCGACGATTTTCTCGCAACTGTCCAAGAACGACGGGCGCCGCGTCAGAAGCCCGGAGCAACATATCGAGCACTGACCCACGGGGTCGAACCACACTTCGTCCAGAACTTTCGAGGAAAGTGGCACGGGGCTGCTACACTGCGCGACATTTTGTTTTGCAGGCCAGTCCCGTGACCACCATCGCCACCGCTTTTAATACTTTGCCGCTGTCTGCCGCCATGCTGGCTAACCTCGACTCCCTCGGTTATGCCCAGATGACGCCGATCCAGGCGCAAAGCTTGCCGGTGATCCTCAAGGGGATGGACCTGATCGCCCAGGCCAAGACCGGCAGCGGCAAGACCGCCGCGTTCGGCATCGGTTTGCTGAACCCGATCAACCCGCGCTACTTCGGTTGCCAGGCCCTGGTGATCTGCCCGACCCGTGAGCTGGCCGATCAGGTCGCCAAGGAAATCCGTCGTCTGGCCCGCGCCGAAGACAACATCAAAGTCCTGACCCTGTGCGGCGGCGTGTCGTTCGGTCCGCAGATCGGTTCGCTGGAACACGGCGCGCACATCATCGTCGGCACGCCGGGGCGCATCCAGCAGCACCTGCGCAAGGGTTCGCTGGTTCTCGACGGCCTCAACACGCTGATCCTCGACGAAGCCGACCGCATGCTCGACATGGGTTTCTACGACGCCATCGAAGACATCATCCAGCAGACCCCGGAACGTCGTCAGACCTTGCTGTTCTCTGCCACTTACCCGGTGGGCATCAAGCAACTGGCCTCCAAGTTCATGCGCGATCCGCAGCAAGTGAAGGTCGAAACCTTCCACGACGACACGCAGATCGAACAGCGTTTCTACGAGATTTCCCCGGAAGAACGCATGGGTGCCGTGACCAAAGTCTTGCACCACTTCCGTCCGGCCTCCTGCGTGGCGTTCTGCTTCACCAAGCAGCAAGTCCAGGAAACCGTCGATCACCTGACCGCCAAGGGCATTTCCGCCGTCGGCCTGCACGGCGATCTGGAACAGCGTGACCGCGATCAGGTGCTGGCGATGTTCGCCAACCGCAGCACCTCGGTATTGGTCGCCACCGACGTCGCCGCCCGTGGTCTGGACATCGATGCGCTGGACATGGTGATCAACGTCGAACTGGCCCGGGACTCGGAAATCCACATTCACCGCGTCGGCCGTACCGGTCGTGCGGGCGAGAAAGGCATCGCGATCAGCCTGGTCGCGCCTTCCGAAGCGCACCGCGCGCAAGCGATCGAACAACTGCAAAAAGCGCCGCTGAACTGGGATCAGGTGGAAAACCTCAAGTCCCAGGGCGGCGCCCCCCTGCAGCCACCGATGAGCACGCTGTGCATCGCTGGCGGGCGTAAAGACAAGGTGCGTCCGGGTGACATTCTCGGCGCACTGACCGGCGACGCCGGCATCCCCGGCGCCCAGGTCGGCAAGATTGCGATCTTCGACTTCCAGTCGTACGTGGCGGTTGAACGCACCGTGGTCATGCAGGCCCTGCAGCGTTTGAACAACGGCAAGATCAAGGGCCGCTCGCTGCGCGTCCGTGTGCTGTAACTGATCTGCTGCCCGACAGAGATCAAATGTGGGAGCGGGCTTGCTCGCGAAGGTAATCGGTCAGTCGACAGCAATGTCGAATGACGCACCGCCTTCGCGAGCGAGCCCGCTCCCACAATCCGTTTTGTGGCGAGTCACCAAGAGGACACCGTTTTGCGCTCTACCGAAGTCGTGATCATTGGCGCTGGCGCCGCAGGTTTGATGTGCGCACTGACTGCCGCCGGGCGTGGACGTCAGGTGTTGCTGCTCGACCATGCGAACAAGGCCGGCAAGAAAATCCTGATGTCCGGCGGTGGCCGCTGCAATTTCACCAACATGTACACCGAACCGGGCAATTTCCTCTCGCAGAACCCGCACTTCTGCAAATCCGCACTGGCGCGTTATACCCAGTGGGATTTCATCGGCATGGTCGCCAAGCACGGCGTGCCGTATCACGAGAAAAAACTCGGCCAGTTGTTCTGCGATAACAAATCCAGCGACATTCTCGGCATGCTCCTCGACGAGTGCGATCAGGTTGGCGTCAACCTGCACCTGGACACCTCGATCCAGACCATCGAGAAAGTCGAAAACGGATACCTGCTCGATACCACCCTCGGCCAGATCCAGTGCCAGTCGCTGGTGATCGCCACCGGTGGTCTGTCGATCCCGACCCTGGGCGCCACCGGTTTCGGTTATCAGGTCGCCAGGCAGTTTGGTCACGAACTGCTGCCGACCCGCGCCGGCCTGGTGCCGTTCACCATCACCGACCAGCTCAAGGACTTGTGCGCCGAGCTATCCGGAACCTCGGTGGATTGCCTGGTCAGCTGCAACGACCAGAGTTTCCGCGAGAACATTCTGTTCACTCACCGTGGCCTCAGCGGCCCGGCGATTTTGCAGATTTCCTCGTTCTGGGAATCCGGCGACACGGTGGAGATCAACCTGCTGCCGGATCACGACGCGGCAGGCTGGCTGCAACAGCAACAGGCCGAGCGCCCGAACAGCGAACTGAAAACCCTGCTCGGGGAAATCTTCACCAAGAAGATGGCCAACCTGCTGGCGGACAACTGGTTCGTCTCCAAGCCGATGAAGCAGTACACCCACGCCGAACTGGCAGAGATCGCCGACAAACTCGGCTGCTGGAAGGTCGTCCCGGCCGGCACCGAAGGCTATCGCACCGCCGAAGTCACCCTGGGGGGCGTCGATACCCGGGAAGTGTCGTCCAAGACCATGGAATCGCTGAAAAGCCCGGGGCTGTATTTTGTCGGCGAAGTGCTCGATGTCACCGGGCATCTGGGGGGCTTCAACTTCCAGTGGGCCTGGGCCTCGGGCTACGCGGCGGCGCAGTACGTCTGATTCCTTGGCCGCAGCCGATCACCACTGGCTCGCGAAAGCGGTGTGTCAGCCGACACCCGTGTTGAATGCCCTGCCACTTTCGCGAGCAAGCCCGCTCCCACAGAAACTTGCTGTCGATCTCAGGATTTGTGGTGAGTGCGAAGCCTCAAGGAACACTTTTTGCTGTCAGATGTGATCGGCGCCATTGCGTCGGCGTCATTACTGGCTCAATTTAGCGGCATCGCCTCGGAAGGCCTTCGCACTTCATGTCCTCGACCTCGTTTCGTCAGTCTTTGCGGCGCCTGTGGGCGCTGGATAAATTCAGCTATAGCGTGCGGGTGTTCATCGCCCTGACCGGCAGCATGGCGCTGTGCTGGTATCAGGATGAAATGGGGCTGCTGATCCCGCTGTTCCTCGGGATCATCGCCAGCGCCCTGGCGGAAACCGACGACAGCTGGCAGGGCCGCCTCAATGCCCTGGCGGTGACGCTGGTATGTTTCAGCGTGGCGGCGCTGTCGGTGGAACTGCTGTTCCCCTATCCCATCGTCTTCGTGATCGCCCTCGCCCTAGCGAGCTTCGGCCTGACCATGCTCGGTGCGCTGGGCGAACGTTACGGGGCGATTGCTTCGGCGACGCTGATTCTCTCGGTCTACACCATGATCGGCGTGGACCAGCGCGGTGGCGCGGTCACCGACTTCTGGCACGAGCCGATGCTGCTGGTCGCCGGTGCCGCGTGGTACGGCTTGCTGTCGGTGTTGTGGCAGGCGATGTTTTCCAACCAGCCGGTGCAACAGAGTCTGGCGCGGCTGTTCCGTGAGCTGGGCTATTACCTGAAGCTGAAAGCCTCGCTGTTCGAGCCGATCCGTCAATTGGATGTCGAAGCCCGGCGCCTGGAACTGGCGCAGCAGAATGGCCGAGTGGTGGCGGCACTGAACAGCGCCAAGGAAATCATCCTGCATCGGGTCGGCAATGGTCGCCCCGGCTCGAAAGTCAGCCGCTATCTCAAACTGTACTTCCTCGCGCAGGACATCCACGAACGCGCCAGCTCTTCACACTATCCGTACAACGCCCTGGCCGAAGCGTTTTTCCACAGCGACGTGCTGTTCCGCTGCCAGCGCCTGTTGCGCCAGCAAGGCAAGGCCTGCCGCGCGCTGGCCGAATCGATCCAGATGCGCCAGCCGTTCGTCTACGACGCGAGCTTCGCCGAAGCCCTGAGCGACCTGCACGCCTCCCTCGAACACCTGCGCATCCAGAGCAACCCGGCCTGGCGCGGTCTGTTGCGTTCGCTGCGGGCACTGGCGGCCAACCTCGGCACCCTGGATCGTCTGCTCAGCGACGCCAGCAACCCCGACGCCCTGGCGGACGCCACCGACAGCAGCCTCCTCGACCGCTCGCCGCGCAACTTCAAGGATGTGCTGGTGCGCCTGCGCACCCAACTGACGCCGACCTCGCTGCTGTTCCGCCACGCCCTGCGCTTGCCGCTGGCCTTGAGCATCGGCTACGGCATGGTGCACCTGATTCACCCGTCGCAAGGCTACTGGATCATTCTCACCACGTTGTTCGTCTGCCAGCCGAACTACGGCGCGACCCGACGCAAACTCGGTCAGCGGATCTTCGGCACCGCCATCGGCCTGACCATCGCCTGGGCACTGTTCGACCTGTTCCCCAATCCGCTGGTGCAATCGTGCTTCGCCATCGCCGCCGGGGTGGTGTTCTTCACCAACCGCACCACCCGCTACACCGTGGCAACGGCGGCGATCACGATCATGGTGCTGTTCTGCTTCAACCAGGTCGGCGACGGCTACGGGCTGTTTGCCCCGCGCCTGCTCGATACCTTGCTCGGCAGTCTGATTGCGGGCCTGGCGGTGTTCCTGTTCCTGCCGGACTGGCAGGGCCGGCGCCTGAACAAGGTGCTGGCCAATACCCTGGCCTGCAACAGCATTTACCTGCGCCAGATCATGCAGCAATACGCTGCCGGCAAGAGCGACGACCTCGCCTATCGCCTCGCCCGGCGCAACGCACACAACGCCGACGCGGCACTCTCGACCACGCTCGCCAACATGCTGATGGAGCCGGGGCATTTCCGGAAGGAAGCAGATGTCGGCTTCCGCTTCCTGGTGCTCTCGCACACCTTGCTCAGCTACCTCTCGGGCCTCGGCGCGCACCGGGAAACCCAGTTGCCGGCCGACGTGCGTGAACACCTGATCGACGACGCCGGGGTGAGACTGGCGACGAGCATCGACGAAATCGCCCAGGGCCTGGCGAACAAACAGCCGATTGCGATTCAGAGTGACGAGGAAGAGGCGCTGGCCAACGATCTGGAGCAGATGCCCGACGAAATCGATGAAGGCCAGCGACTGGTGCAGACCCAACTGGCGCTGATCTGCCGGCAGTTGGGGCCACTGCGGACGTTGGCGGCGCACCTGATCAAGGACACCAGCGAAGATTGAGGTGAGTGGGCCGGCCCCCGAAAGGGCCGGCAGCAGCAAAGTCGTTTCCGGATCAGCCCTTACATCCCGTGCTGCCTCAACAACTTCTCGTAACTGCCGTCGGCCTTCATTTCCGAAATCGCCTTATCGAACCCCGCCACGATCTGCTCGTGCTGCGGGTTCTTCAGGCTCACCAGAATGTGCAGGCTGTTTTCACTCAACGGCTTGGGCAGAAACTCCACCGCATTGCGCACCTTGGGTGACTCCCGGGCCAGGTAATAGCGGGCGACGAATTCGTCTTCCAGCGTCAGTTTGACCCGATCCGCCGCCAGCATGCGCACGGCCATGGCGAAGTTGTGCACAGGGACTTTCTGCAACGCGGTGTCAGCATCGAACGGCGCCGAGTAGGCGTAGCCACGCACCACCGCGATCGGGTAGGTGTGCAGTTCCTGAAGATTGTTGTATTCGATGGGCGTGTCTTTGCGCTTGATGAAGCGCACGCGGTTAAGCAGGTACTCGCCGGAGAACTGCCCCAACCGGGTTCGCTCGTCGTTGTACCAGGCATTGACCAGCACGTCGTAACGGCCCTCGCCGATCCCCAGCAGGGCGCGTGCCCAAGGCACCTGTTCGTAACCGCTGGCATAGCCGGCCCGGGCCAGCGCCGTGCTGACGATGTCCGTGGCGAGGCCACCGTTGACCAGTGTCTCATCGGTAAAGGGTGGCCAGATGTCGAAGACCAGACGCAACTTTTCCGCAGCAGCGCTTTGACTCAGCAACAGCAAACCGATCAAAGCAAAGGCTCGATGCAATCGCGGCATGCTTGAAAATCCTTAGCGGGCGAGCCGCCCGGCGTGTTTTCAGTCAAAACCCCAGGCCCCTTACCGGCGAATCCCAGGCCTTAACAGTAGCTCATTGAAGCCCGTGCACAGCGCTTATCAGCAGATTACACAAAGACGACAGCGGCGCCAGAAAGGAATGATGGCATTTTGGCCTTTGTCACAGATTTCTTTGCCATACAGACTTATTTTCGTCATGCGCTTAGTATCGGACGACGTTGTTCAAGGAATCGGAAGATGACAATCGAGTGGGTCTGCAAACATCACAGCGATCTGGGCAAAGAGCAGCTGTACGCCATTTTGAAACTGCGCTCGGAAGTGTTCGTCGTCGAACAGAAATGCGCCTACCTGGACCCCGATGGCCAGGATCTGGACGGCGACACCTGCCATTTGATGGGTTGGGAGGACGATCAGTTGCTGGCGTACCTGCGCCTGCTGGATCCGCAATCCCAGGGCGGCGACGTGGTGATCGGCCGGGTGCTGACCGCGCCGGCAGGACGGGGCAAGGGGCTGGGCCATGAAATGATGGAACAGGCGCTGAAGCAGGCCGGGAAGCATTGGCCGCAGGTGCCGATCTATCTGTCGGCGCAGGCGCATTTGCAGGGGTATTACGGGCGATACGGGTTTGTCGTGGCGGGTGAGGAATATCTGGAGGATGACATTCCGCACATTGGCATGCGGCGGTCTTGAGTTGCGGGTCTGACTGAAGAACCGGCCCTCACCCTGGCCCTCTCCCGGAGGGAGAGGGAACCGAACGGGGGTTGCTCAAGAGCTACGCCGACCTGAACGTGCAGCAGCGAATCCAGAAACGACTCGGTCAGTTCCCTCTCCCTCCGGGCGGTCTGACGCTTCGAGAGGGTGGGGTGACGGGTTCTCAGGGATACTCCAGAACCCCCTTGATCTGCCGCAGATTCCGCTCGATCCACCCCCGGTCAATCGCCCCCCATTCGCGAATCCGGTAGCGCCCGGCATGGTTGCGCGCGCCCTCTTCCTGCTCGAATTCACAAACGATATCCAGGTCCGCCAGCGCGGCGATCGTGTCCTGCGCCGTGCGCCGGGGCATGCCGGTGGCTTCGGTCAGCGCCGGCACGCTGGCGGCCAGGCCGCTGTCGATCAGGTAGGCCACATACAGGCGCCGGTAGAAACTGCTTTTGGTCTTGCTCACGTCCATGCACGCACCCTGTACTGGTTGGTCACTGCATCTCGCGCCACGTCAGGTACACCCGCAGATCGAACTCGATCTGGTGATACCCCGGCAGCATGTGCTCACATAATTTATAGAACGCTTTGTTGTGGTCCGACTCTTTGAAGTGCGCCAGTTCATGCACCACGATCATCTTCAAAAAGTCCGGCGCCGCGTCCTTGAACAATGACGCGATGCGGATTTCCTTCTTCGCCTTGAGCTTGCCGCCCTGCACCCGCGACACCGTGGTGTGCAGGCCGAGGGCGCGGTGGGTCAGGTCGAGGCGATTGTCGAACAGCACTTTGTCGATGGCCGGGGCGTTGCGCAGGTATTCCTGCTTCAGGTCCAGCGCGTAGCTGTACAACGCCTTGTCGCTCTGCACATCGTGGCGGCCCGGATAGCGTTGAGTCAGATAGTCCCCGAGTCGCCCTTCGGCGATCAGTCGGCGCACCTGATCCTGCAATTGCGCGGGATAGGCCTGGAGGTATTTCAACGCGGTCATGGGACGGGCAGCACGGGTCATGGAAAGGCCGCCAGTGTAGCGAATTCAACCGGTCAGCGCGCCCCAGTCGAACGGCTGGGCAAAGCGTCCGGCGTCGTCGGCGACCATCGGTCGTGCCACCAGGAATCCCTGCACATACTCGCAGCCATGGGCTTGCAGCCACTGGTACTGCGCGACGGTTTCCACGCCCTCGGCAATCACCAGCAAGCCGTATTCCTTGCACAGACTGATCACGCTGCGCACCAGCGAGGCGTCCCGGGTCGAGTCCGGCAATCGGGCGATCAAATGCCGATCGAGCTTGAGCGTGTCCAGTTCCAGATCCCGCAGATGCGCCAGCGAGCAAGCGCCGGAGCCGAAGTCATCGAGCGCCACCCGTACCCCGAGATTACGCAGCAGCCGCAGCTGCTTGCGGGTTTCGTCAGCATTCAGGGTCAGCGCTTCCTCTGTCACCTCGACTTCCAGTTGACGCGGCTTCAGCCCATAGCGTTCCAGCACCTGCCGCAACTCGGTGACCAGGTTCGGCATGCCGAACTGGGTGTTGCTCAGGCTCACGCCCAGCACCAGGTCTTCGGCGAACTGCCCTTCCCACGCCTTCCGCTGCCCGGCGCTGCGATGGTAGATCCAGCTGCCGAGCCGACTGATCAGTGTCGCCTCTTCCAGCAACGGCAAAAACAGTCCCGGCGGTACATCGCCGACACTCGGATGCTGCCAGCGCAACAACGCTTCGAAACCACGGATCCGGCCGTCGTCGATTGCCACTTGCGGCTGATAGACCAGATTGAAATCGCGGTTTTCGATGGCCATGCGCACGCTCTCTTCGAGCATCAATCGCGAGCGCGCGCGGCCGTTCATTTCATGATCGTAAAAGCGATATTGCTGACGCCCGGCCCGCTTGGATTCGTACATGGCGATGTCCGAAGCGCGCATCAGACCGTCCAGGTTGTTGCCGCAATCCGGGTAGGTGGCGATGCCGATACTGGCGCCGAGGGCGATGTCGAGGCCCTCGATCTGCTGACACACCGACACCCGCTCGATGAGCTTCTCGGCAATCTTTGCCGCCTGCTCGGGAAACTCCAGGTCCAGCAGCGCGGTGAACTCGTCGCCGCCCATCCGCGCCAGAATGTCGAACGGCCGCAGGCACGCCTTCAACTGCTCGGACACCCAGCGCAACACCCGGTCGCCGGCATCGTGGCCGAGGGAATCGTTGACCCGTTTGAAGCCGTCCAGATCCAGGTACATCAGCACCCAGGTGCTGTCCGTGCGGTCACCGCGCAGCAGCAGGTTTTCTACGGTCTGATAAAAGCCGCGTCGATTGAGCAACCCGGTCAGCGGATCGGTGACTGCCTGAAATTCCAGTTGCTGATGCAGGTGATGCACCACCGACATGTCCAGCACCGTCACCACCATCGCGTGCTGCTCGCTCGGCAACGCCGCGCAAGACAACGCCACCGGCACCTGTTGTCCCGGCGCAGTCCGCAGCAGGGCATCGTGCAGGCGCAGCGTCTCGCCACGTTTGTAACTGGTGTAGAACTCGGAATCGGCCCACAACGGAATGTGCGGTCGTTGCAGGAAATCGAGAAACTCCTGGCCCTCCAGATCCTTGACCGGGGCGTTGAGCAGCCGCGAAATCGCCGGGTTGGCGAAGCGGATCAAACCGTCCTCGGCCAGCACCAGAATGCCCTCGGCGGCGTTATCCAGCACCGACGCATTAAACGCGCGGGCCACTTCCAGATCATGACTCAGACGCTGCAAGGCCCGGCGATTGCGCTGATGTTCCAGCAGCGCCTGCACTTTGGGTTTGAGAATTTGCGGATCGAACGGCTTGAACAGGTAATCCACCGCGCCACTGGCATAACCCTTGATCACGGCGTCCTGGGACTGTTCGTTGGCGGTGAGGAAAATGATCGGGGTCAGCCGCGTTCGCTGACTGCCGCGCATCAGCCGCGCGACTTCAAAACCGTCCATGCCCGGCATCTGCACATCCAGCAGCACCAGATCGATTTCGTGTTCCAGCAGCAGGCTCAGCGCTTCGAATCCCGAAGCGGCGGTCATCACCTGCCAATCCTGACGCTGCAACAACGCACGCATGCTGATCAGGTTTTCAGGGTAATCATCAACAATCAAAAGGACTGAGCTGCCTTCACCTGGCTGTGGTTGCGCGCATTCCATGCTGCTTCTCTTATGGGGACGTCAGGCCGGCTTCTCGTGAAAACCGTACAGTTGCTGAGCCTTCACTCTAGTCGGGGTTCTGCAAAAGCTGTAGCTGTCATCAGGCCATCATTTAAACAAAGAGTTAAGAAGCCGACTAACGGTCATCGCTACAGCCCCCGAAAACCGGGAAAGATGGCATTTCGACAGGATGTTGACGCCAATCATCCGCCGGACGGGCGTTAACAAAGACTTCCTCTGCGCTTATAAAGACCGCCCCAAAGGTGCGGGCTAGAGCTTCTGGCACGTGCGTGCAGCAAAAGACCGAGTGGAAGAACCGACATGATCGACCTCGCAACCTGGAACCTCAGCGTTCCCGTTGGCAGCCCGCCGTACACCGTTGAAACCTCCAGACTGGTGAACGGCTTCAAGGATCAATACTTCCATTCCGACACCGGCACGCTGTTTTTCTGGTCCCCGGTCACCGGCTCAAAAACCGAGAACGCCATCTACCCGCGCACCGAACTGCGCGAAACCTACAGCAACGGCACCCTGCGCAACTGGTACTACCCCGACGCCGACAACCTGCTGCGCGCCACCCTCGCCGTCAACAAAGTCCCCAGCTCCGGCAAAATCGTCATCGGCCAGATCCACGCTTACGAAAGCCAAAAACCGATGCTCAAACTCGAATACCAATACAAAAGCAAAACCGAGACCGGCAACCTGGTGATCAAACTCCGCACCCATCCGGATCAGGACGAAAGCCGCGTGATCACCCTGGCCACCGGGATCAAACTGGATCGCGAGTTCAACTACTTGATCCACCTCAGCCCCGGCGGCGCATTGGGTGTCAGTGCGGCGGGGTATCAGTGGGATTCGCAGATCAGCGCGACATGGCGCAACAAGCCGTTGTACTTCAAGGCGGGCGTGTATGTGCAGGACAACACGGGGTACACGAGTGAGGGCGGGCAGGTGACGTTTTCGAAGCTGGATATTGATCATGACAAGTAGCGACCCGCCTTATGCGGGTTTCCTGCACTTTTTGTGCTTCGAACTTACTCAGGACAATTGATCTCCGAACAGCAGAATCAGTGAGCCCCTTTAGTAACGGGCTTGCGCTTGATCCCCGAAGCACCGGAGTCATGCAGCGTCAAAATCCGCCCTGTATCCCACTCCCGCTGCATCCGGGCTAACAGCTCTGCGTTTACCCGTCCCCGGTTGCTCTCCAGCGTCTGGGTCATAGCCTCTGCGATACGCTCGATGATCAACGCTGGTTTCTCTACCGCACAATGCTTTCGGCCAAACTCCAACAATTGCTGACGATCCGGGTAATTCTTGGTCTTGTTCATTTTGATCGCCAGCGTCCTGTCCACTAGCGAACGACCGGATTTGGGGTTGTAGTTTTCATAGACCGTTGTGGTCGTTACGTCAAAGACCGGTGCCAGTCGCACCGTTTCTGGCGCACCTGGATGGGTGTAGATCACCCCGAAATTTTTCAGGTGGGCATCGCCATTACGCACCATCACCGAAAGGCAAACCGAAGCGAAGTAGCGCTCCAGCTCCTGCAAGGGATCACCATGCCGACAAACCTGACGTATGACCGCCGCCAGCGTTTCATAACTTTGGGAGTACTTGTAGTTGTCGTGTGGATCCTTGTTCAATCCAAGTAGAACAGCCATGTCCTCAAACCCGAGCCGCCCGGCATCCGTGAGATCGAAACGCTCCATCACAAACAGCTCGCCATTTTCAGATAGCCAGAATGGCGGTGTATCCAGCCCGGCGACGCGGGCTGCCTCCAGGCATAGAAACTCGTTTTGAGCCAGGTGTGGGTATTCGTCCGCCCCCGACTTGACGATCAAATCAGAACTGAGCAGGGTCTTGCGATTGCTAATGAGTTTGTCCAGATCAGGCACCAATACCTTGGGCTGCACACCCGAGATACCCGATTCGAAGTAAGTGTCGACCAGAAACTCGAAAACACTCTGTGACGCACCCGCCGACAGAATTGCCTGCAACCCGACCTGCGCCCGGACGGATACGTGAGCCTCAACAGGATTCTGATAAGTGAGGCGCCCGATCTGGTTGCCACCAATGATCGACAGCAGGCGCATTTCGTCCACCTGCATATGCTTGGCCATGCGCCGCTTGATCTGATCGGCGAGAAATCCTTCCGGCACGTTCATATCGAAAATGGGATGCAGCACATTGCTGACCTAAGATGTCGGGTCATAAGGCATGACCAGTGAGACTTCCCGCTCTGCCCGCGCAGCGTCATAGGCAAATGCAAACTGCGAACCTTTGGACAACTCACCGCAGAAGCCTTGCGGCGCAATAACATTGAGGAGCTTGATCTTACTCATCGTGCTCCACCAGATCGGCAAGGGATTTGAGATCAATTCGGTTGTCGACGATCTCGAGTGCCATCCCCAACGCAGTCAACACCCTGAAAGAGGTGTAGAGGGAAACATTCTCACCGGCCTCCAGATCAATGATGGTCTTTCGACTGCATTTGGCTCTGTGCGCCAGGATAGCCTGGCTATACCCCTTGGCCCGCCGCAGCTCTCGGACCCTTTCACCGAACATCAGTGGATTGGCTAGCAGCATGGAATGTCACCCATAACGGACTTTTTTTAAATTTAATTAAATTATGTCCACTATGGGTGACATTTCAAGGGCCATACGTCCGTGATTTTTGTCGGAAGATTCCCAATCTTCAGCAGAGCAGCCAGCTTCGATTCGACATCGATCAGGTGACGCCTCACGACTTTCCCTTCTTAAAACACCAAAACTAAACAACAGCGTTTAAAGGTGAGTCTCGTCACTTCCCGAAGCCTACAACGGCTTGCGTCGTTGCCTACCGGTGCGCCAGAATCCGCCGGCTTGTGCGCCTGGGGGGCCGTCGGTAACTTGATTCGGGTCACTGATTTGCAGTGATCGGGTTTAGTAGCCCGTGGTGGTTCTTCAGTAATGCAAAAGCGCTATCAATCAGAGATTCCTCTCTGACCTTGATGGTGGCTGTGTGCAGGGCGCTTCGGCGCGCCGGTTGATGCTGAATAACTCCCCGGTCTACTAACCTGCATACAGCCGCCACCCTTCTTTTAGTAGAGAAGATGAGCAGCTCCAACAGGAGTTTTCAGCATATGTTCAAAGTTACACCGAATCCGCCGGACACCGACCCGGCCTCCCCCTACGAATCCCCCGACTCAAAGAAATTCCACGACGCCGCCGAGCGCGCTCTGGATCACTACCTCTCTCCAGCCGCACGGATCATGTCGTCCTGCAACGAACCCGAAGCCATGTACCTCGCCAATCCGAAGTACAACACTGAATCCCTGCTCGCCAACGCCAGCGAAAACCTGGGATCAGTCACCGAGATGCTCAGCAACTTCGCCGCCACCCTCGACCACGCCCACCGCAAGACGGCGCTGGGGATTGCCCAAGTGGTCATGGTTGCGGAACTGGCGGTGAATCAGGCGCTGGATCATGTTGAACTGACGCCGTAGCCAGACTCCTGAATAAAAGAAGCCCGCCATACGGCGGGCTTCTTTTATGGTTCGGAATAACAATCCCTATTTTTTAATCTGCGCAGACTTACACGAATTTATATGTACTCAGAAAGCTGACCGCTGTATTCGTCGTGGGTTGAAATGTGATTTGAGGAAGCGGAGAAGGCGGAGTCGGGATCGCTCCACCATATTGAACCACCTCGCAGTCATAGTCGTCGGGTGTAATACCATTTGAAGTCAGAACATCCACACTCAATTCACTGACGGTGTATATGCCTCGCTTTCTTCGCAACGCCAAAAAAATAGAATAGTCATCGAGTGTTCTGGTAAGAATCAAAACTGGAAAAGGAACAGTCAAACTGATCAGGTAAACCTCCACCACATCACCGACCCTCGTAGAAACAGGCAACAGATAATCAATCTGAAAATGGTTCGGCCCAATGGGCTGGGTTATCCTGGGCGCGACACTTCTCATTCGAGGCGGAGGAAAAGGCGTTGGATCAAACGCTGCCACCATCGTTGTTGCCGGACCTGGAAGCGGCGGTAGCGGTGCAACAGGAGTAATGATCATTTTTATGCCTTTTATTCCAATGACGACTCATCCTTTTTTCGATTAGGGCTCCTGGCTTTAAAACTAACAAGAACTTGCACGACTTCCACCTGTTAGAAATAACAGTCTTTTATATAAATTCGCTATAAAAAACCTAAAACCACAACGCGATGCCTCAACGCCTGCGATTCACTGTTCAATCGACTGTCTTTACTTAACCGACCTGTCGAAAACCCAGAACTGCGAACGGTAGCGAGCCAAATTCAGGCAATAAAAAACCCGCCTTTCGGCGGGTTTTCTGTGCGCAATAAACGCTAAGGCTTAGTTAACCTTGGCGTTCAACTCACCCTTCAGATAACGCTGGTACATGCTTTCCAGCGAGATCGGCTTGATCTTCGAAGCGTTGCCGGCAGTGCCGAACGCTTCATAACGCGCGATGCACACGTCACGCATGGCCTTGACGGTTTCGCCGAAGAATTTGCGTGGGTCGAATTCGCTCGGGTTGGTCGCCATCAGGCGGCGCATGGCGCCGGTGGAGGCCAGGCGCAGGTCGGTGTCGATGTTGACCTTGCGCACGCCGTGCTTGATGCCTTCGACGATTTCTTCAACCGGCACGCCGTAGGTTTCTTTGATGTCGCCGCCGTACTGGTTGATGATCGCCAGCCACTCTTGTGGCACCGAGGACGAACCGTGCATCACCAGGTGGGTGTTCGGGATGCGCTTGTGGATTTCCTTGATGCGGTCGATGGCCAGCACGTCGCCGGTTGGTGGCTTGGTGAACTTGTAGGCGCCGTGGCTGGTGCCGATGGCGATGGCCAGGGCGTCGACCTGGGTCTTCTTGACGAAGTCGGCGGCCTCTTCCGGGTCGGTCAGCATCTGGCTGTGATCCAGAACGCCTTCGGCGCCGATGCCGTCTTCTTCGCCGGCCATGCCGGTTTCCAGGGAGCCCAGGCAGCCCAGCTCGCCTTCAACCGAAACGCCGCAGGCGTGCGCCATGGCAACGGTCTGTTGGGTGACGCGCACGTTGTATTCGTAGTCGGTCGGGGTCTTGCCGTCTTCGCCAAGGGAGCCGTCCATCATCACCGAGCTGAAGCCCAGCTGGATCGAGCGCTGGCAGACGTCAGGGCTGGTGCCGTGGTCCTGGTGCATGCACACCGGGATGTGCGGGAACTCTTCGATCGCGGCCAGGATCAGGTGACGCAGGAACGGCGCACCTGCGTATTTGCGAGCGCCGGCCGAAGCCTGGACGATCACCGGAGAGTCAGTCTTGTCAGCGGCTTCCATGATGGCGCGCATCTGCTCAAGGTTGTTGACGTTGAAGGCTGGAACGCCGTAGCCGAACTCGGCTGCGTGGTCCAGCATCTGGCGCATGCTGATAAGTGCCATTGTGTGTCTCTCTCCCGGTTGAGGGTCGTTAATCGTGCCAGCCTGCCGGAGCGGCGGCGGCTATTCAAGTGATTGCAGATCGGGGGTCGAGGCCCGGTCTGGTGATTCGGTAAAGCAAAATCGATTACTGCGCCTTGCACCCACGGCCGATCAGGTCATTGGTGGCGACCCAGTAGACCAGGCCTTCGTCACCCTTGACGTGAAACGCCAGCATGCCATCGCTGTACAGCGAACCCGAGGCGCCCGGCTCTTCTTTCAGGCGGTAGACCTGATCACCGCCGCCGAGGCGAACATCGACTTCCTTGCGGCCGGCGTCGGTGTAGCGCCACAGCACTTTGGCCTGGCTGTCGCAGGTCCAGGTGGTCCAGTTGTCCACAGGCTCGGACGACTGAAACAGGTTCAACTGCGCGCAACCGCCCAACAATGCCAACGCCGCAATGGCGATCAAGCCTTTCATCCGTGCTCCTCTGCCGACGGCACACGCCGCCGGCCCTGAGTTAAAGAGTCAGACCCGTCAAGGACAACCATGTTCCTTGGCCGGGGTTTGTGTCTCGTACTTGTCCAGCCCTTCCGGCCCCGAACGCTTGTTCAGCACCGGGTTGGTTTCCGCCTGCCAGTCGGCCTGATAGCAGCCTTTATCGGCCTTGCCGGGCGCCGGCTCCGCGTCGGCCTTCGGGTTACTCCCGCAGGCCGCCAGGGTGCCGGTCAGCAGCAACAGCGCTAACGACTTGACCATGTGAACACTCCTTTGCCTGGCCAAACGGGTGGCCTCAGGCCTTGGCCCGGCTTTCCAGAACTTCAACGGCTGGCAGCACCTTGCCTTCGACGAATTCGAGGAACGCGCCGCCACCGGTGGAAATGTAGGAGATCTGCTCGGCCACGCCATATTTATCGATGGCCGCCAGGGTGTCGCCGCCGCCAGCGATGGAGAACGCGGCGCTGTCGGCAATGGCCTGGGCCAGCACTTTGGTGCCGTTGCCGAACTGGTCGAATTCGAATACGCCGACCGGGCCGTTCCACAGGATGGTTTTCGACGATTTCAGCAGTTCGGCGAAGTTGGCTGCGGTCTGCGGGCCGATGTCGAGGATCATGTCGTCGGCAGCGACGTCAGCGATCAGCTTGACGGTGGCCTCGGCGCTCTCGGCGAATTCCTTGGCAACCACCACGTCCACCGGCAGCGGCACGCTGACCTTGGCGGCGATGGCGCGGGCGGTGTCCAGCAGATCCGGCTCGTACAGCGACTTGCCGACCGGGTGACCGGCAGCGGCGAGGAAGGTGTTGGCGATGCCGCCGCCGACGATCAGTTGATCGCAGATCTGGCTCAGGCTGTTCAGCACGTCGAGTTTGGTCGACACCTTGGAGCCGGCAACGATGGCAGCCATTGGCTTGGCCGGGGCGCCCAGGGCCTTGCCCAGTGCATCCAGCTCAGCGGCCAGCAACGGGCCGGCAGCCGCAACCTTGGCGAACTTGGCAACGCCATGGGTCGAACCCTCGGCGCGGTGGGCGGTGCCGAAGGCGTCCATCACGAACACGTCGCACAGGGCGGCGTATTGCTGGGCCAGTTCGTCGGCGTTCTTTTTCTCGCCTTTGTTGAAGCGCACGTTTTCGAACAGCACGATGTCGCCGGCCTTGACGTCAACGCCGCCCAGGTAATCGGCCACCAGCGGCACTTCACGGCCCAGGGCCTTGCTCAGGTAGTCAGCGACTGGCTTGAGGCTGTTCTCGGCGGAGAACTCGCCTTCGGTCGGACGGCCCAGGTGCGAGCAAACCATCACGGCCGCGCCTTTTTCCAGGGCCAGCTTGATGGTCGGCAGCGAAGCCAGGATACGCGCATCGCTGGTGACAACACCGTCCTTGACTGGGACGTTGAGGTCTTCGCGGATCAATACGCGCTTACCTTGCAGATCGAGGTCGGACATCTTCAACACGGTCATGGGTCGCACTTCCTACGGTTTTTTTGAAGTCGCTGTCTGCAGATAGTGTTCTGCAACATCCAGCATTCGGTTGGCAAAACCCCATTCGTTGTCGAACCAGGCCAGGACGTTCACCAGCCGTGGGCCGGAAACGCGGGTCTGACTGGCATCGACGATGGCCGAATGTGGGTCATGGTTGAAATCACAGCTTGCATGGGGAAGCTCGGTGTAGGCCAACAGGCCTTTGAGCGGGCCGCTGGTGGCGGCTTCACGCAGGATCCGGTTGACCTCGGTGGCGTCGGTGTCGCTCGCGGTCTGCATCGTGATGTCGAGGCAGGACACGTTGACCGTCGGCACACGCACGGCTTTGGCCTGGATTCGCCCGGCAAGTTCCGGCAGCAGGCGCTCGATACCGCGCGCCAGACCAGTGGACACCGGGATCACCGACTGGAACGCCGAACGGGTGCGGCGCAGGTCTTCGTGGTGATAAGCGTCGATCACCGGCTGGTCGTTCATCGCCGAGTGAATCGTGGTGATCGACACATATTCCAGGCCGATCGCCTGATCCAGCAGACGCAACAGCGGCACGCCGCAGTTGGTGGTGCAGGAGGCGTTGGACACCAGCAATTCGTCACCGCTCAGGCAATCCTGATTGACGCCGTAAACGATGGTCGCGTCGACATCCGCCTCGCTGGCCATCGGCTGCGAGAACAGCACCCGTGGCGCGCCGGCATCGAGGAAACGCTGGCCGTCTTCGCGGGTGTGGTAGGCGCCGGAACATTCGAGCACCAGATCGACGCCCAGGGACGCCCAATCGATGCCTTCGGGGGTGGCACTGCGCAGCACCTTCACGCAGTCGCCATTAATATGCAGACAATCGCCGTCGACCTTCACTTCGCCGGGAAACCGGCCGTGGGTGGAGTCGAAGCGTGTCAGGTATTCGATGCTGGCCATGTCGGCCAGATCGTTGATCGCGACAATTTCAAACCCGGCCTTCGCTCCTCGTTCAAACAACGCACGCAAGACGCAACGACCGATACGGCCGTAGCCGTTGAGTGCAACTTTGTAGGGACGCGGTTGAGGCATGGGGTTCTCGATTACCGTATGGATCGGTCAGTGCGATCTCGCCTGACCGATCGCCTTCGCGGACAAGCCCGCGAAGGCGTCAGTCCAGACGACACCTTTCTGGATCAGTCTTCCAGCAGTTCTTCAGCCTGACCCAGGATGTTTTCCAGGGTGAAACCGAACTCTTCGAACAATGCCGAAGCCGGCGCCGACTCACCGTAGGTGGTCATGCCGATCACGCGACCTTCCAGGCCCACGTACTTGAACCAGAAGTCGGCGTGGGCCGCTTCGATGGCGATACGCGCACCCACCTGCAACGGCAGGACCGATTGCTTGTAGCTGGCGTCCTGAGCGTCGAACACGCTGGTGCAAGGCATGGAAACCACACGCACCTTGCGGCCCTGCTCGGTCAGTTTGTCGAAGGCCTGAACGGCCAGGCCGACTTCCGAACCGGTGGCGATCAGGATCAGCTCAGGCTCGCCCGCGCAGTCTTTCAGCACGTAGCCACCACGGCTGATGTCGGCGATCTGGCCGGCGTCACGGGTCTGGTGCTGCAGGTTCTGACGCGAGAAGATCAGCGCCGAAGGGCCGTCCTTGCGCTCCAGGGCGTTTTTCCAGGCCACGGCCGATTCCACGGCATCGGCTGGACGCCAGGTGTCGAGGTTCGGCGTGCTGCGCAGGCTGGTCAGTTGCTCGATCGGCTGGTGCGTCGGGCCGTCTTCGCCCAGACCGATGGAGTCGTGGGTGTAGACGTGGATCACGCGCTGCTTCATCAGGGCGGACATGCGCACGGCGTTGCGGGCGTATTCCATGAACATCAGGAAGGTCGCGCCGTAAGGCACCAGGCCACCGTGCAGGGCGACGCCGTTCATGATCGCGGTCATGCCGAATTCGCGCACGCCGTAGTACATGTAGTTGCCGCTGGCGTCTTCGGCGCTGACGCCTTTGCAGCCTTTCCACAGGGTCAGGTTGGAACCGGCCAGGTCAGCCGAACCGCCGAGCATTTCCGGCAGCAGCGGGCCGAACGCGTTCAGGGCGTTCTGGCTGGCTTTGCGGCTGGCGATGGTTTCGCCCTTGGCAGCCACGTCGGCGATGTAGGCCGAGGCTTTTTCAGCGAAGTCGGCCGGCAGCTCGCCGCTCAGACGACGGATCAGTTCGTTGGCTTCGGTCGGGAACGCGGCGGAGTAGGCAGCGAAACGCTGATCCCACTCGGCTTCGACGGCGCGGCCGGCTTCCTTGGCATCCCACTCGGCATAGATGTCGGCCGGGATTTCGAACGGGCCGTAAGTCCACTTCAGCGCTTCACGGGTCAGGGCGATTTCCGCGTCACCCAGCGGGGCGCCGTGGCAGTCTTCCTTGCCTTGCTTGTTCGGCGAACCGAAGCCGATGGTGGTCTTGCAGCAGATCAGGGTCGGCAGCGGGCTCTTGCGCGCAGTCTCGATGGCGGTCTTGATCTCTTCCGGATCGTGGCCGTCGACGTTGCGGATCACCTGCCAGTTGTACGATTCGAAACGCTTCGGCGTGTCGTCGGTGAACCAGCCCTCGACTTCACCGTCGATGGAGATACCGTTGTCATCGTAGAAAGCGATCAGCTTGCCCAGGCCCAGGGTGCCGGCCAGGGACGCGACTTCGTGGGAAATGCCTTCCATCATGCAGCCATCACCCAGGAACACGTAGGTGTGGTGGTCGACGATGTTGTGGCCAGGACGGTTGAACTGCGCGCCCAGGACTTTTTCCGCCAGGGCGAAGCCCACGGCGTTGGCCAGACCCTGGCCCAGCGGACCGGTGGTGGTCTCGACGCCTGGGGTGTAGCCGAATTCCGGGTGGCCCGGGGTGCGGCTGTGCAGTTGACGGAATTGCTTCAGGTCGTCGATCGACAGGTCGTAACCGGTCAGGTGCAGCAGCGAGTAGATCAACATCGAACCGTGGCCGTTGGACAGCACGAAGCGGTCACGGTCGGCGAACGATGGATTGCTCGGGTTGTGCTTGAGGTAGTCGCGCCAAAGCACTTCGGCGATATCTGCCATACCCATCGGGGCACCGGGATGGCCGCTGTTGGCTTTTTGCACGGCATCCATGCTGAGGGCACGAATGGCGTTGGCACGCTCACGACGGCTAGGCATCGCTGATCTCCTGGGGTTCTGTTAAATCGAAACGGAAAAAAGGCGAGCATTTTCCCTCACCCGGACGCCTCGGGGCAATGACAGATAGTCATCTGAAGGCGTTTTTCCCATGGATAACATCGGTTTCGGCTGGTGAAACCTTTCCGCTGTTCGTTTGTAGAGCTGACCGACTCGTGAGAAGTGCCATCTATCGAGCAATATCAAAACTTTTTGATATTGACCTTGCGGTGATTTCCCGCCGTCACTAGACTGCCTGCCCTATGAACTTACGCGTGCCTTCCATTCGCCATGACGATTGCGACGAGCTGGCGGCCCTGTGCAAGGCCGGCGGCGATCCGCTGCGGCTGAATGTATTGCGCGCGCTGGCCAACGATTCGTTCGGCGTATTGGAGCTGGCACAGATTTTCGGTATCGGTCAGTCCGGCATGAGCCACCACCTCAAGGTGCTGGCCCAGGCCGATCTGGTGGCGACACGCCGTGAAGGCAACGCGATTTTTTATCGCCGCGCCCTGCCCCACACCGAGCTTCTGGGTGGCAAGTTGCACGCGGCCTTGTTAGAAGAAGTCGACAATCTGGCGCTGCCGGCGGACGTCGAGGCGCGGATCGCCCAGGTACACAGCCAGCGTGCGGCGGCCAGCCAGGACTTTTTCTCGCGGGTGGCGGAGAAATTCCGCGCCCAGCAGGATTTGATCGCCGGCCTGCCGCAGTACCGCGACAGCGTGCTGGCCCTGCTCGACAAGTTGAACTTCAATGGTGCCGCCACGGCCATCGAAGTCGGCCCCGGTGACGGCGCTTTCCTGCCGGAACTGGCGCGCCGCTTCAGTGCCGTGACCGCGCTGGACAACAGCCCGGCGATGCTCGAACTGGCGCGCCAGGTCTGTGAACGTGAACGGCTGGCTAACGTCAGCCTGCAATTGGCCGATGCATTGAATGGCGTGAGCCTTCAGGCCGATTGCGTGGTGTTGAACATGGTGTTGCACCACTTCGCTGCGCCGGCCGATGCGCTCAGGCACATGGCCGGCCTGCTGCAACCGGGCGGTAGCCTGCTCGTGACAGAGTTATGTAGCCACAACCAGAGTTGGGCCAGGGAGGCCTGCGGTGATCTGTGGTTGGGGTTTGAACAGGACGATCTGGCCCGTTGGGCCACCGCTGCGGGACTCGTTCCCGGGGAAAGCCTCTATGTAGGCTTACGTAATGGTTTCCAGATCCAGGTCCGCCACTTTCAGCGGCCGGCTGGCGACACTCACCATCGGTAAATTCAGGAAAACATCGAGATGAGCGAATACTCCCTCTTCACCTCCGAGTCCGTGTCTGAAGGGCATCCGGACAAAATCGCCGACCAGATTTCCGATGCAGTGCTGGACGCCATCATCGCCCAGGACAAGCACGCACGCGTTGCGGTGGAAACCCTGGTCAAGACCGGCGTGGCCATCGTTGCCGGTGAAGTGACCACCAGCGCCTGGGTCGACCTGGAGCAGATCGTTCGTGACGTAATCTGCGACATCGGCTACACCAGCTCCGACGTTGGTTTCGACGGCGCCACCTGCGGCGTGATGAACATCATCGGCAAGCAGTCCCCTGACATCAATCAGGGCGTCGACCGTGCCAAGCCTGAAGATCAGGGCGCCGGCGACCAGGGCCTGATGTTCGGCTACGCCAGCAACGAAACCGACGTGCTGATGCCGGCACCGATCACCTTCTCGCACCAGCTCGTGCAGCGCCAGGCCGAAGCCCGTAAATCCGGTCTGCTGCCTTGGCTGCGTCCGGACGCCAAGTCGCAAGTGACTTGCCGTTACGAAGGCGGCAAGGTTGTCGGTATCGATGCGGTAGTTCTGTCGACCCAGCACAACCCTGAAGTGTCGTACAACGACCTGCGCGAAGGCGTGATGGAGCTGATCGTCAAGCACGTACTGCCTGCCGAACTGCTGAGCAAGGACACCCAGTTCCACATCAACCCGACCGGCCAGTTCATCATCGGCGGCCCGGTGGGTGACTGCGGTCTGACCGGTCGCAAGATCATCGTCGACAGCTACGGCGGCATGGCCCGTCACGGCGGCGGCGCATTCTCCGGTAAAGATCCATCGAAGGTTGACCGTTCGGCTGCCTACGCTGGCCGTTACGTTGCCAAGAACATCGTTGCTGCCGGCCTGGCCGAGCGCTGCGAGATCCAGGTTTCCTACGCGATCGGTGTGGCCCAGCCTACTTCGATCTCGCTGAACACCTTCGGCACCGGCAAGATCAGCGATGACAAGATCATCAAACTGGTCCGCGAAGTGTTCGACCTGCGTCCATACGCGATCACCACCATGCTCGACCTGCTGCACCCGATGTACCAGGAAACCGCAGCCTACGGCCACTTCGGTCGCGCGCCGCAGACCAAGACTGTTGGCGAAGACACCTTCAGCACCTTCACCTGGGAAAAAACCGACCGCGCCGACGCTCTGCGTTCTGCTGCCGGCCTGTAATTTCACGGGTTGTACAAAAGCCCCGCACGGTTTGCGCCGTGCGGGGCTTTTTTATTTCAGGCGCGTTTTGTGGGGTGGAAGTGAGGGCAGCGCTTCGAAACACCACGAAAAACACCCGCCCGACCCGCCAGAAAATCCTCACCTACCCTTCAAGCGTTCCCCTTGAGCAAGGACGCTCACCATGCTTTCCACGCTGCGCCTGTTGTTTGTTTTGCTGCTGCCAACCTCGCTTGCCCACGCCGCCGATTGCCCCGGCTGGCCACCCGCCCAGGCCCGACAGGAAATCGTCAGCCTGCAAAAACAGATCGACCAGTGGGACGATGCCTACCACCGCGACGGCCAATCGCTGATCGCCGACGAACTCTACGATCAGTCCCGCTCGCGCCTGACCACCTGGCGTCAGTGCTTCAAACTCTCGCCGCCGCCCGAACCGTTGCGCACCGCAGCAGGCCCGGTCGCCCACCCCATCGCCCACACCGGCCTGGAAAAACGCCACACCGCCGCCGACATCAAGGCCTGGCTGCACGAACGCAAGAATGTCTGGGTGCAACCAAAGGTCGATGGCGTGGCGGTCACCCTGATTTATCGCCAGGGTTTGCTGCAACAGGCGATCAGTCGCGGCGACGGCATTCGCGGGCGGGACTGGACGGCAGCGGCGCGCAAGATCGCCGCAATCCCGCAACGACTGACGCAACCGCTGGATCTGCTGGTGCAAGGCGAATTGTATTGGCGCCTGACCGACCACGTTCAGGCCCGCTCCGGCAGTCTCAATGCCCGCGCCACCGTGGCCGGACTGATGGGGCGCAAGGACCTGAGTGCCGAGCAGGCGGCAGGCATCGGGCTGTTTGCCTGGGACTGGCCACAAGGGCCGCAGCATTGGCCCGAACGGGTTTCAATGCTGGCGACGCTGGGTTTCGCCACGACCGAGCCTTTCAGTCATGGAGTCGAGAGCTTCGCCGACGCCCAGAAGTGGCGCGATCACTGGTATCGCTCGCCGTTGCCGTTCGCCAGCGACGGCGTCGTGCTGCGACAGAACCAGCGCCCGCCGGCCGAACGCTGGCAGGCACGTCCGCCCTACTGGAGCGTCGCCTGGAAATACCCGTTCGCCCAGGCGCTGGCCGAGGTGCGCAAGGTCAATTTCAGGATCGGCCGCACCGGGCGCATCACGCCGGTGCTGGATCTGGTGCCGGTGATGCTCGATGACCGGCAGATCAAACGGGTCAGCGTCAGCTCATTGAAGCGCTGGCAGGAACTGGACATCCGCCCCGGCGATCAAGTGGCGATCAGCCTGGCCGGACTGACAATTCCGCGCCTTGATGGCGTCGTCCTGCGCAGCGTCGCAAGAATGGAAATGAATATCCCGAGCGCCGATGATTTTCATGCCTTGAGCTGCTGGCAACCGACGCCAGGCTGCGAAAGTCAGTTCCTCGCCCGCCTGACCTGGCTCAGCGGCAAACAAGGACTGGCCCTGCCCCATCTGGGCCAGGGCACCTGGGAGAAACTTCTCGAAACAGGCCATCTCGACAACCTGCTGGATTGGTTGACCCTCGCCCCGTCAGAGCTTGCTAACATTGACGGCCTCGGCGAACGCAGCAGCGTGCGCCTGATGCACAGTTTTCACAGCGCCCGCCAGCGACCTTTCCAGCAGTGGCTCAAAGCCTTGGGGCTGCCGCCGACCGGACAAGCCCGACTGGTTGACTCATGGCAGGCACTGGCACAACGCAATACCGAACAATGGCAGGCAGAACCCGGCATCGGCCCGGGTCGTGCGGCGCAACTGAGCGCATTTTTCCGCGACCCGCAAGTGCTGGCCTTGAGTGAAACCCTACGGGCCGCCGGCGTCGACGGTTTCTGAATGCGCTACTCCCGGCACCAATCCCGGTACACCGGGAACCCAACCGTCACCGGCGCGCTCCAACAGCGCAGCGCCCCACCGACCCGAATGCCTTTGCACATGGAGCTTTTATGAAATTTCTTGCACCGCTCGCCATGCTGACTCTCTGCGGCGTGATGGCCGCTCCCGCGATGGCCGACGAAGACGCTCCGGGACTGACCGGTTGCGCTGCCAAGAAGCAGGGCATCATGAATCAGATCGAGCAAGCCAAATCCCGTGGCAATGCCGATCAACAAGCCGGACTGGAAACCGCCCTGCGCGAAGTCACTGAACATTGCACCGACGCGGGCCTGAAGAAAGAACGCGAAAACAAGGTGCTCGACGCCAAGCACGAAGTCAGCAAGCGTCAGGCCGATCTCGACAAGGCGATGAAGAAGGGCGATCCGGAGAAGATCAACAAGCGCAAGGACAAGCTCGCCGAGTCGCGCAAGGAATTGCAGGATGCGCTGGATGAAATCGACAAGTAAGGCCGTGGTTTTGCAGTGAACCCGAGGGCGCCGTCGCGTCCCCACAGATTCACTGCAAACCTCGTGGGAGCGGGCTTGCCCGCGAAGGCGTCAGATCAGACACCGTGAATCAATGATCCCGAAACTCTTTATGGCAGGCACTGCAGGCATCTTCGACCTTCTGCACCGCCGGCCCCAGATTGCTGGCCGAGTAAGGTTGAACCTTGCTGGCGATCACCAGTTCACCGGTGGCGGCTTCAAGCGTGCGCGCCATTTCCTGGAAACGGGCCTGACGCAGCCAGACATCGTCCTTGGCGCTGGTGTGATCTTCTTCGCGCACCTGGGGAAAGTGTTTCCACGGTTCATGGGACAACGTATCGAGCTTCACCGCGCCGTCGGCGAATTTCGCCCCGTCGAAGGCAATGCGCCCACGCAGCATGCCGCCCAGGTCTTCGCCGGTCTTGAGCATCTGCTTGAAGATCGCCTTGCGCTGACCCAACGGGGAATTGGGATCGACTCCGCCACAGGCGGACAAGGTCAGACAGGCCAGCAATACAACAGAAATTCTTTTAAGAGTCATGGTGGCTTCGGTCACGGAAAACGGCGGCCAGTATCCTCGCGCCGCCGGAAAACACCAATAGCCCTATTAAAAATAAGGGTTGCATGAGCGCATGGAGCGCTCGCGCGACCGGTACAGGAAACTCTCCATGAACAGCCGTTTCAAGGCCTGGCGTCATCCGCTCTTCGCAACCCTGCCGCTGCTGGCGATTCTCGCCGGCTGCACCGGCGGCGACACGGCCAAACCGAAAACCCACGCCCTGGCCACCTACTCCAGCGCCACCTGGGAAGCGCTGCCGAGCGTGTCCGACAACGATCTGGTGGCCGGTTTCGGTTCATGGCGCAGCGCTTGCACCCGACTCAAGGCTGACCCGGTCTGGGGCGCAACCTGTGCCTCGGCAAGCAACGTACCGCAAAGCGCCGGCGAGATCCGCGCGTTCCTCAAGCAGAACCTCGACGTCTATGGCCTGCGCGCCGAGAACGACAACCCCAATGGCCTGATCACCGGCTACTACGAACCGGTCTACCCCGGCAGCCTGACGCAGACCGAAACCGCCAACGTGCCGGTGTACGGCGTGCCCGACGACATGATCATCGTCTCGCTGGACAGCATTTACCCGGAACTCAAGGGCAAGCGTCTGCGCGGGCGTCTCGAAGGTCGCGTGCTCAAGCCTTACGACGACGCGGCAACCATCGAAAGCAAAGGGGTCAAGGCACCGGTGGTGGCGTGGCTGACCGATCCGATGAACCTGCAATTCCTGCAAATCCAGGGTTCGGGGCGGATCCAGACCCGTGACGGACGCCAGTTGCGCATCGCCTACGCCGATCAGAACGGCCACCCCTACCGGCCCATCGGCCGCTGGCTGGTGGAACAGGGCGAACTGAAGAAAGAAGACGTGACCATGGGCGCGATCAGCAACTGGGCCAAGGCCAACCCGTCGCGCATCCCCGAATTGCTGGGCAGTAACCCGAGCTATGTGTTCTTCACGCGCAACCCGGACAGCAACGAAGGCCCGCGCGGTTCGCTGAACGTGCCGCTGACCGCTGGCTACAGCGCGGCGGTGGATCGCAAGGTGATTCCGCTGGGCAGCCTGCTGTGGCTCTCGACCACTCGTCCGGACGGCAGCGCGCTGGTGCGCCCGGTGGCGGCGCAGGACACCGGCGGCGCGATTGCCGGCGAAGTGCGTGCGGATCTGTTCTGGGGCACGGGCGATGCGGCCGGGCAACTGGCCGGGGACATGAAGCAGCAAGGGCAGATCTGGATGCTCTGGCCCAAAGGCGCGGCATTGCCGCAAGTTCCGCAGGTGCCTGATGCGGAAAAGGCCAAGCCTTGAGATAGAGGTCGGCGGTCAGATCGCTTTCGCGGGCAAGCCCGCTCCCCAGGGGATCAAAGGTGTGATCAAGCGCTGTGTCCACCGATCTCCCTGTGGGGGTGGGCAAGCCCGCGAAGGGGCCGGCACCGACAGCTGAAAATCACACCGACACAATGAAGAAACTGGCTATCAGCCCCATCCCGACAAACCACACCAACGACCGCAGGATCGCCCAGTCCGCCAGGTAGCAAATGATGTACAGCAGGCGACTGGTGATGAACAGCACCGCCAGCACGTTCACCGTCACCAGCTCAGCCGTGCCCACCAGATGCGCGACCAGCACCGCCGCGACAAACGCCGGGGTGACTTCGAAGCCGTTGAGCTGCGCGGCATGCGCGCGGCGGGCCAGACCGTTGAGGCTTTCGAGAAAGTCCCGGGGGTCGTGATTGTCACTGAGTCTGTAACCACCCGCGACCTTCGCCACCACCGTACACAGGTAAGGCAAAAAGATCGCGATCAACACGCACCAGAGAGCCACCGTCATAACGCCGTCCTTTTTTCAGTCATTGGAATGAGGGCGGTCAGAACTTCATCACCAGCATGCCGATCAGTACCAGCCCACAGGCTAAGAGCCGTGGCCGGCCGAAAGGTTCTTTCAGGTAGCGCATGCCGAACAGGACCACCAGGATCACACTGATTTCCCGCAACGCCGCCGCTTCGGCAATCGAGCCCAGCTGCATCGCCCACAGCACCAGAGCGTAGCTGAACAACACGCAGAACCCGACCGCCAGCCCCAGCTTCCACTGCTCGCGCCAGAACTGCATGAACGCCGGGCGCTTCGCCACCCACGCCAGCAGCGGAAACGGCCAGGCACTGAGCAGCGTGACCCACATCAGGTAATCCAGCGGATGTGACCAGCGCCGCAACGCCTGACCATCGATGTAGGTGTAGCAGCCGATGCACAGCCCGATCAGCGCCACCACCGGCAGCATCGACCACGGCAACCGCGCTCCGCCACCACCCTGCCAGAGCAGGCAGACCATGCCGAACGGGATCAGCAGGATGCCGAAGATCTGCTGCGGGCTCAGCACCTCCCCGGCGAAAATCAGGGTCAGCGCCAGCACCACTAAAGGCGACAATCCGCGCATCAACGGATAGACCAGCCCGAGGTCGCCAACCCGGTAGGCCTGGATCAGCAGGTAGCGATAGAGCAGCTCGAACGCCGCCGAGGCGAGAATCCACGGCCAGATATCCAGCGGCGGCAGCTTCACGAAGGGCAATGCCACGGCGACGAACAACAGCGCCACGGTGTCCATGCAGGCCACGACCAGCAAGCGTTCGGCGCTGAATTTGATCAGGGTATTCCATGCAGCGTGCAGCAGCGCCGCCACCAACACCAGAACCGTCGCCAACACCCCAGCACTCCTTATTTGTTCTGCAGTCGAGCCAATTAGTCAGATTATTGATTCGCGATGTGTCAGCAGCTGTTTATACTGCAAACGACCACGCCGCACTCAGTTGCGCACAGACTAATTCCAATAATTCCTGCCTGCCCCGTTCTCGTCCGAGACCGGTCGTCGGCCTGCGTATGCCTGATCACAGCGTCAAGACCAAAACGACAGAGACCTTGCGCATGCCCCTCGCCTTGCTTGCACTGGCCGTTGCCGCCTTCGGTATCGGCACCACTGAATTCGTCATCATGGGCCTGTTGCCTGATGTCGCCCGCGACCTAGCCGTGAGCATTCCCCACGCCGGCCTGCTGATTACCGGCTACGCCCTGGGTGTGGTGTTCGGCGCGCCGATCCTGGCGATCGGCACCGCAAACATGCCACGCAAGGCCACGCTGCTGGGAATGACGCTGATGTTCATCCTCGGCAATGTGCTCTGCGCACTGGCGCCGAACTACGCGACGCTGATGGCCGCACGAGTGGTCACCGCACTGTGCCATGGGGCGTTTTTCGGGATTGGCTCGGTGGTCGCCGCCGGTCTGGTCGCGCCGAACAAACGGGCGCAGGCGATCGCCATGATGTTCACCGGCCTGACCCTAGCCAACGTCCTCGGCGTACCGCTGGGCACCGCGCTCGGTCAGTACGCCGGCTGGCGCTCGACGTTCTGGGCAGTGTCGGTGATCGGCGTGATCGCCGCCCTCGCCCAATGGCTGTGGCTGCCCCGGCACATCCCGATGGACAGGGCCAACCTCGCCAGCGAATTCAAGGTGCTGGGCAAGGTCAACGTGTTGCTGGCGCTGGGCATGAGCGTGCTGGCATCCACCAGTCTGTTCAGCGTGTTCACTTACATTGCACCGATCCTGCAAGACATCACCGGCGTCAGCCCCCACGGCGTGACCGTGATGCTGCTGTTGTTCGGCGTCGGCCTGACCGGCGGCAGCATGCTCGGCGGTCGCCTGGCGGACAGCCGCCTGCTGCCGTCGCTGGTCGGCGTGGCATTGGCGGTGGTGGTGATTCTGGCGGCATTCAGCCAGACCAGTCGCTTGGTGATTCCGGCGGCGATCACTCTGGTGCTGTGGGGGATCTTCGCCTTCGCGCTGTGCCCGATCCTGCAACTGCTGATCATCGATCAGGCCCATGAGGCGCCGAACCTCGGCTCGACCCTGAACCAGAGCGCCTTCAACCTGGGCAACGCAACCGGAGCGTGGCTCGGCGGGCTGGTGGTCGCCAGCGGCACCGACCTGGCAAACCTGCCATGGACCGGGGCGCTGGTTGGCGTGCTGACCGTGTTGGCGGCGCTGTTCTTTATTTATCTGCAACGTCGGAGCGTGGCTGCGGTCAATGTGTCTGGCTGATTGCGGGGTGCCTGTGAGCGCCGCCTCACCCACCCCATCAAACCCCACTTTCCATCCCTCATCCAAAGGACCCCGGATGCTTGAGCTTGTCGCCGCTTTCATCTGCCTCACCACCCTCCTCACCTTCGTCAACTTCCGCTTCATCGGCCTGCCCCCGACCATCGGCGTGATGGTCACCGCGCTGATGTTCTCCCTGGCACTGCAAGGCCTGAGCCTGCTGGGTTACCCCGGCCTGGAAGAACGCGTCCAGCAACTGATCGGCCAGATCGACTTCGGTGATCTGCTGATGAACTGGATGCTGTCGTTCCTGCTGTTCGCCGGCGCCCTGCACGTCAATCTGAATGACCTGCGCAGCTATCGCTGGCCCATCGGCCTGTTGGCGACCTTCGGCGTGTTGATCGCCACCGCCGTGATCGGCAGCCTCGCCTACTACATCTTTGCCCTGTTCGGCTGGCACGTGAGTTTCCTCTACTGCCTGCTGTTCGGTGCGCTGATTTCGCCGACCGACCCGATCGCAGTACTGGGTGTGCTGCGTACCGCCAATGCCTCGAAGCCACTGAAAACCACCATCGTCGGCGAATCGCTGTTCAACGATGGCACCGCCGTGGTGGTGTTCACCGTGCTGCTGGGCATCGCGCAGCTGGGTGAGACGCCGACACTCGGCGCCACGGCCATGCTGTTCGCCCACGAAGCCATTGGCGGCGTGCTGTTCGGCGGGCTGATCGGTTATCTGGTGTACCTGATGATCAAGAGCATCGAGCAGCACCAGATCGAAGTGATGCTGACCCTGGCGCTGGTGATCGGTGGCTCGGCGATGGCCACCGAACTGCACGTTTCGGCGCCGATCGCGATGGTGGTGGCCGGGCTGATCATCGGCAATCTGGGCCGCAACCTGGCGATGAACGACATGACCCGCAAGTACCTCGACGGTTTCTGGGAATTGCTCGACGACATGCTCAACGCCCTGCTGTTCGCGCTGATCGGCATGGAGCTGTTGCTGCTGCCGTTCAACTGGCTGCATGTGGCGGCGGCGAGTCTGCTGGCCCTGGCGATCCTGCTCTCGCGCCTGCTCACCGTGGCCCCGGCCATCGTCCTGCTGCGGCGCTGGCGCACGGTGCCGAGCGGCACCATTCGCATCCTCACCTGGGGCGGGTTGCGTGGCGGTGTTTCAGTGGCGCTGGCCCTGGCCCTGCCGCTGGGGCCGGAGCGCGATCTGTTGCTGAGCATCACCTACATCGTGGTGTTGTCGTCGATCCTGTTGCAGGGCCTGACCATTGGCAAACTGGTCAAGCACGCAACGCGCAACGAGCCGGCGACCGTGGCCGAGCCGGCGCATCACTGATCATTTTTTGATCGACTGCGGATCGGGATTTTTCCCGGCCCGATCCGCACCTTCCTTCGGCGCGCCGCTTTCGCTGCGAATCTGCGCATGGCTGATCAGGGCGAAGATAAAACTGCCGCCGATGATGTTCCCCGCCAGCGTCGGCCCGGCAAACACCGCCCAGAAATCACTCCACGGCAGCTCGCCGGCAAACACCAGATACGACACCTCCGCCGAGCCCACGACAATGTGGGTGAAATCGCCGAGGGCCATGAAGTAGGTGATGAGGATGATGATCCACATCTTCGCGCTCTCCATGGACGGAATCATCCAGACCATGGTGGCGATCATCCAGCCGGAAACGATGCCTTTGGCGAACATCTGACTGGCGCTGTGTTCCATGACCTTGCGACCGATTTCGAGGAAGGCGACGTCGGTCTTGCTGTCGAAGATCGGCAACTCCAGCATTACGAACGCCACCAGCAGCGTGCCGCACAGGTTGCCGAACAGCACCACCGTCCACAGCCGCAGCAGTCGGCCGAAATTGCCGAGTGTCGGCTTGGTCATCACCGGCAGCACGGCGGTCAGGGTGTTTTCGGTGAACAGTTGCTGACGGGCGAGGATCACCGCGAGAAAACCGGCGCAGTAACCGAAACTGGCGATCACCTTGAACCCCTCGCCGTCGGGCAGGCGCGAGTTGAGCAGGCCCATGCCCATCAGCGACAGGCCCATGGTCAGCCCCGCCGCCAGCGCCGACCACCATAAGGCGGCGATGCTGCGCTCCAGTTCCTGGTCGCCCTGGGTGCGGATGATTTCATGCAGAACCGCCGCGCGGGGCGGCTGGTTTTTCTCGACTTCGTGCTGTTCCTTGGCGGAGAGGTCGGGGGTCTTGCCGGAGGTCGGAGTGGTCATGGCGTGCGAACCGTGGGGGTGTCATTTAGCTACGACACGCGCGGTTCGCGACTGTTCATTGGCCACGAGAATCTCTGCGCCTGCTGAAATCGCCTTCGCGGACAAGCCCGCGCTCACAGCGGATCAAGCGATCCTTGTGGGAGCAGGCTTGCTCGCGAACGGCACGCCGCGATTTTACTGGTCGACTTCCTCGTCCTTGAACTGATCCTTGACGTACTTGATCTCGGTCCGCCCGTGCGGCGCCGGCAAGCCATCTTCGCCAAGGTTGACGAAAACCATTTTCTCGACGGTCAGGATGCTCTTGCGGGTGATCTTGTTGCGCACTTCGCAAGTCAGGGTGATCGAGGTTCGGCCGAACTCGGTGGCGGTGATGCCCAGTTCGATGATGTCGCCCTGGCGCGAGGCGCTGACGAAGTTGATTTCGGAGATGTACTTGGTCACCACGCGCTGATTGCCCAACTGGACAATGGCGTAGATCGCCGCCTCTTCGTCGATCCAGCGCAGCAGACTGCCGCCGAACAGGGTGCCGTTGGGGTTGAGATCTTCGGGTTTTACCCATTTGCGGGTGTGGAAATTCATGCTCGCTCCTGACGTCTTGCCCAATGATGGTGGCCATCATGTCAGACCCAACGGTCACGCTCCATGAGCCATCCGCTATGGCCATCATTGGCAATCTTCATCTGGCCGACAGAAACCCTTTGGAAGATCAGTCTAGACGGCTATAATCGCCGGCGTTTCAAAACGGTAACCTTCACTTGCTACCGTTTTCCCGCCACCTGTCCGAGGGGCGCTGCAGCAGGTTCAACCTGTCAGGCTCGGATGGGGCGTTGACTGGCCAAGGCCGGACACTAAACGCACAACGGCGCCCATTCGCATACTTTACGAATGGAGGCTCTTCATGAGCGCTGTAATCACGCCTGCAGATTTTACCGACTACAAAGTCGCCGACATGTCCCTGGCTGCCTGGGGCCGTCGCGAAACCATCATCGCCGAGTCGGAAATGCCAGCCCTGATGGGTCTGCGCCGCAAGTACGCTTCCGAGCAGCCGCTCAAGGGCGCGAAAATCCTCGGTTGCATCCACATGACCATTCAGACTGCCGTGCTGATCGAGACCCTGGTTGCCCTGGGTGCCGAAGTACGCTGGTCGTCCTGCAACATCTTCTCGACTCAGGATCAGGCCGCCGCGTCCATCGCTGCTGCCGGCATCCCGGTTTTCGCCTGGAAAGGCGAGACTGAAGAAGAGTACGAGTGGTGCCTGGAGCAGACCATCCTCAAGGATGGCCAGCCATGGGACGCCAACATGATCCTCGACGACGGCGGCGACCTGACCCAGCTGCTGCACGACAAGTACCCACAGGTTCTGGATCGCGTTCACGGCGTGACCGAAGAGACCACCACCGGCGTTCACCGTCTGCTGGACATGCTGGCCAAGGGCGAGCTGAAGATCCCGGCCATCAACGTCAACGACTCGGTGACCAAGTCCAAGAACGACAACAAGTACGGCTGCCGTCACAGCCTGAACGACGCGATCAAGCGCGGCACCGACCACCTGCTGTCCGGCAAGCAAGCGCTGGTCATCGGCTACGGTGACGTGGGCAAGGGTTCGGCCCAGTCCCTGCGTCAGGAAGGCATGATCGTCAAGGTTTCCGAAGTTGACCCGATCTGCGCCATGCAAGCCTGCATGGACGGTTTCGAACTGGTTTCGCCGTTCATCGACGGTATCAACGACGGCACCGAAGCAAGCATCGACAAAGCGCTGCTGGGCAAGATCGACCTGATCGTGACCACCACCGGTAACGTCAACGTTTGCGATGCGAACATGCTCAAAGCCCTGAAGAAGCGCGCCGTTGTCTGCAACATCGGTCACTTCGACAACGAAATCGACACCGCTTTCATGCGCAAGAACTGGGCATGGGAAGAAGTGAAGCCACAGGTACACAAGATCCACCGTACCGGCCCGGGCGCTTTCGACGCTCAGAACGACGACTACCTGATCCTGCTGGCCGAAGGCCGTCTGGTGAACCTGGGCAACGCCACCGGTCACCCGAGCCGCATCATGGACGGTTCGTTCGCCAACCAGGTTCTGGCACAGATCTTCCTGTTCGGCCAGAAGTACGCCGACCTGTCGCCAGCCCAGAAAGCCGAGCGCCTGACCGTTGAAGTTCTGCCGAAGAAACTCGACGAAGAAGTGGCCCTGGAAATGGTTCGCGGCTTCGGCGGCGTGGTCACTCAACTGACCAAGCAGCAGGCTGACTACATCGGCGTGACCGTCGAAGGCCCGTTCAAGCCGCACGCTTACCGCTACTGATCGACGCGGCCGCCCGCTCTCCCTGTGGGGGCGGGCTTGCCCGCGAAAGCGGTGTGTCAGACGACATCGATGCCGGATGTGCTGACGCCTTCGCGGGCAAGCCCGCTCCCACATGGGTTATGCCTGCGCTCCCGGCTTACGAGTTTCCAAGGGTATGACCATGTCCCAAGAACGTCGCTACAGCTTCGAGTTCTTCCCGACCAAGACCGATGCTGGGCAAGAAAAACTGCTCGCCACTGCCCGTCAGTTGGCAACTTACAATCCCGACTTCTTTTCCTGCACCTATGGCGCTGGTGGTTCGACCCGTGATCGCACCCTCAACACCGTGCTGCAGCTGGAAAACGAAGTGAAAATCCCCGCCGCGCCGCACCTGTCGTGCGTCGGCGACAGCAAGGACGACCTGCGCGGCCTGCTGAGCGAATACAAGGCCGCCGGCATCAAGCGCATCGTTGCCCTGCGTGGCGACCTGCCGTCCGGCATGGGCATGACCAGCGGTGAGCTGCGTCACGCCAATGAGCTGGTTGAATTCATTCGTGAAGAAACCGGCGGGCATTTCCACATTGAAGTCGCCGCTTACCCGGAAATGCATCCGCAAGCGCGCAACTTCGAAGACGATATCGCCAACTTCGTACGCAAGGCCAAGGCCGGCGCCGACAGCGCGATCACCCAGTACTTCTTCAACGCCGACAGCTATTTCTACTTCGTCGACCGTTTGCAGGCCGCGGGCGTGGACATTCCAGTCGTGCCGGGGATCATGCCGATCACCAACTACAGCAAACTCGCGCGCTTCTCCGATGCCTGCGGTGCGGAAATCCCGCGCTGGATCCGCAAGCAGCTGGAAGCCTACGGCGACGACACCCAAAGCATTCAGCGCTTCGGCGAGCAGGTCGTCACCGACATGTGCGAGCGTCTGTTGCAGGGCGGCGCGCCAGGGCTGCACTTCTATTCCATGAACCAGGCAGAACCCAGCCTGGCGATCTGGAATAACCTGAAGCTGCCGCGTTGAAACAGCCACACGCTGAACGCTGACAGATTCACGCAAGATCAAAAGATCGCCGCCTGCCGCAGGCGGCGATCTTTTGCTTTTAAATCCCCGAATTAGAGCTTGTGCAGGCACTTTCTGGCTCTTTCCGGTTTCTCGTCGTAATCTCAAGCCATGCCTTTGATCACGCAATTATTCGCCGTGCTGGTTTTTGCTTGCCTGAGCTTTGCAGCCCGGGGCGAGAAGTTGCGTATTGTCACCGAGCCGTGGGCGCCTTACGTGTATGAGGAGAACGGCAAAAACCTCGGTCTGGACTACGAAACCACCGCCATTGTGTTCAAGCGCCTGGGAATCGAAGTCGAGTGGCAGTTCCTGCCGTGGAAACGCTGCCTATCCATGCTCGAAACCGGCCAGGCCGACGGCGCGCTCGACATCTTCCACAGCGACGAACGCGACGCCACCCTGCTCTACCCCAGCGAACCGCTGTCGGACGTGGAGTTCGTGCTGTTCTACGCCAACGAACGTCCCCATCCATTTCGCTCCCTCGATGAGCTCAAGGGCCTGACCATCGGCACCTCGCCGGGTTATCTGTACAGCCCGGACTTCCGCGAATCTCCGCTCTTTACCCGCGAGCCGGCGCCGACCCACGAGGCCAATTTCGGCAAACTGGTGCGCGGACGCATCGACCTGCTGATTACCGACCGCCGGGTCGGCCAGCATTTGCTCGATGAGCTGGACATCCGCGACAAAATTACTGAAAACCCCACGGTCATCAGCCGTCAGAGCCAGTTTCTCGCGGTGCGACGCAATGCAGGGATGGATTTGCTGGTGCAGCGTTTCGGTGCCGAACTCAAGCGTTTCAAGCGTGAACCGGCCTACGCCGAGCTGAGCGCCCGCTATGGCGCAGACCCTTCCCTGGGCGTTCCGCCGGGCACCGCCACCGCCAGCGGCAAAACCGTTGAGCAGCAGGAACGCAGCGCACAGTGATTGCTCTGTTATACTCCGGCCTCCCGCCAGGCTCACGCCCGGACGCGCGGAACCGTAACAGGCCTCTCGACCCGCTACAGCGCAGCTTTTCAGCCCGCGCGAGCGCTCCAGACGTGCCTTCGGGACCGTAGCAGGACCGGACGGGATTGCGTCCTCTTAAACGCCATTCGCGCCAGGCAAGACTCCCATTGGGCCAAGCCCTAACTAAAACAGGATTACTCATGTCCTTTGCTTCCCTCGGTCTCTCCGAGGCTTTGGTCCGCGCTATCGAAGACGCGGGCTATACCGAGCCTACTCCGGTGCAACAGCGGGCCATCCCCGCCGTGTTGCAAGGTCGCGACCTGATGGTCGCGGCACAGACAGGTACTGGTAAAACCGGCGGTTTCGCCCTCCCGATCCTGGAGCGGTTGTTCCCCAACGGTCACCCGGACAAATCCCAGCGTCACGGCCCGCGCCAACCCCGCGTACTGGTCCTGACCCCGACCCGCGAACTCGCGGCCCAGGTTCACGACAGCTTCAAGATCTACGCCCGTGACCTGAAATTCGTCAGCGCCTGCATCTTCGGCGGCGTCGGCATGAACCCGCAGGTCCAGGCCATGGCCCGTGGCGTCGATGTGCTGGTAGCGTGCCCCGGCCGTCTGCTCGACCTCGCCGGACAAGGCAGCATCGACCTGTCCCACGTCGAAATCCTCGTGCTCGACGAAGCCGACCGCATGCTCGACATGGGCTTCGTCCATGACGTGAAGAAAGTCCTCGCGCGTCTGCCGGCCAAGCGCCAGAACCTGCTGTTCTCGGCGACCTTCTCCAAAGACATCACCGACCTCGCCGGCAAGCTGCTGCACAACCCGGAACGCATCGAAGTGACGCCGCCGAACACCACGGTCGAGCGCATCGAGCAACGCGTTTTCCGTCTGCCGGCCAGCCACAAGCGTGCGCTTCTGGCCCACCTGATCACCGCTGGCGCGTGGGAACAGGTACTGGTGTTCACCCGTACCAAGCACGGCGCCAACCGTCTGGCCGAATACCTGGACAAACATGGCCTGCCGGCCGTGGCGATCCACGGTAACAAGAGCCAGAACGCCCGCACCAAGGCCCTGGCCGACTTCAAGGCCAACGAAGTGCGCATTCTGGTCGCCACCGACATCGCCGCCCGTGGCCTGGACATCGACCAGTTGCCACACGTGGTCAACTTCGAACTGCCGAACGTCGATGAAGACTACGTACACCGCATCGGTCGTACCGGTCGTGCCGGTCGTTCGGGCGAGGCGATCTCGCTGGTCGCGCCGGACGAAGAAAAACTGCTGAAAAGCATCGAACGCATGACCAAGCAGAAAATCGCCGACGGCGACCTGATGGGCTTCGACGCCAGCACCATCGAAGCCGAGAAACCGGAAGCCCGTGAACGTCCGGACATGCGCAACCCGCGCAATGCCCGTGGCCCGCGCGGCGACGGCCCGAATGGCGGTGGCGGCGGTCGTAAAGACAAAGGCAAGGACAAGGGCAAGGAAAAACCGGCCGGCGAGCGCGGTGAGCGTAGCGAACGGGGTGAACGCGGCGAGCGTCCTGCCCGTCAGCAGAAGCCACGCGAAGGCACCCCGGCCCGCGAACAGCGCCAGCCAAGTCAGCCGCCACGCGCCGCTGCCGATCGGGCGCCGGATGAATTCCTCGACGACGATATCGATAACTTCGGTAACCGCGTCGACTACGTGCCGAAGCAGGCTCCGGCCGGCGGGCGTGGTCGTCGTCCTGGCGGTGGCCAGGGTCAGGGCGCAGGCTCGGGCGCACCGCGCAACGGTCAGTCGCAAGGTCGCCAAAACGGCCCACGCAGCAATGGCGGCGGTTCGAGCAGCGGCTCCGGCACCGGCACACCGCAGGGCAAACGCAACGGTCCGCGCAACGGCGCACCGCGTGACGGCCAGGGTCGTCGCGACGAGTCCTCGCGCAACCGCCGCCCGGCCCGTGACGATCAGCAGCGCGCCGAACCGGCCGTGCAGAACCCGCGCAGCAGCGGGCCGAAGATCATGCACAAGGAATCGAAAGCCGACCGCTTCCCGACGCCTGAGCAGCTCGATCAACTGCCAAGCCGTCCGCGCGGCGAAAAACCGGCCTTGCTGACCCGCAATCGCTGAGTTTTTCCCTGCACTGAAAAATGCCCCTGACGGGGCATTTTTTATGGGCGACACCTTCCGCCACGGGAACCCGGCGACGCTGGCGAAATATGTCAGGCAATAAAAAACGCCCCCGGCCACAAGACCGGGGGCGTTTTTGTGTGTCGGGCGAAAATTACTTCGCTTTCACACCTTCGAACGAGATGTACAGGTCGACGTTGTTCGACGCCGGGCCCAGATCCATCATCTTGCCGAAATCCTGGCGATTGATGCTGGTGGTGCCTTCGAAGCCGGCACGGTAGCCGCCCCATGGATCCTTGCCTTCGCCCAGGAACACAGCCTTGACCACGATCGGCTTGGTCACGCCGTGCAGGGTCAGGTCGCCGGTCACGTCGGCAGTGTCTTTGCCGGCGGCGTTCTTGCCGGTGGATTTGACGCTGGTGGAGACGAACTTGGCGTCAGCGAATTTGCCCACGTCCAGGAAGTCTTTGCTGGCGATGTGCTTGTCGCGCTCGGCGTGGTTGGTGAACACGCTGGCGGTGCGCACGTTGAATTCGATCTTGCTGTCTTCAGGCTTGGCGGCGTCGAAGCTGAACTTGCCGTCGATGTCCTTGAAAGTACCGGTGATGTAGCTGTAGCCCAGGTGGCTGATCTTGAAGTCGACAAAGGCGTGCTGGCCTTCCTTGTCAACGGTGTAATCGGCGGCCATTACGTTGGCGGACAGTACGGCGGAGCCGATTGCCAGAGCGGCCAGAGTCTTTTTCAACATGCTTTCTTTTCCTTTGGAGTCGAGGTTGAACATCAGGCTTTGCGGCCGAGCATTCGAGTCAGGGTCGCATCACGATCAATAAAGTGGTGCTTCAATGCTGCCAACGCATGGAGGCCGGAAAAAATTACCAGCGCCCAGGCCAGGTACAGATGAATCACCCCAGCGGTATCTGCCTGATCCGGTAGTCCGGAAATCAATGCAGGGACTTCAAACAGGCCAAACACCGGAATCCCGACACCGTCTGCGGTGGAAATCAGGTAACCGGCAAGCATCACAGCGAACAGACCGAAATACAGAAACGCGTGGCCGAACTTTGCGCCGATGCGCGTCATGCGGCTGTAGCTATCCAGCGTCGATGGCGGCGGGCTGACAAAGCGCCACAGCACCCGTAACAGCATCACGCCCAGCAGCACCAGACCGATGCTCTTGTGCAGATCCGGCGCGTCTTTGCGCCAGGTGCTGTAGTAATCCAGCCCTACCATCCACAGGCCGAGCGCGAACAGTCCGAAGACCGCCAGCGCCACACCCCAGTGCATAAAGATGCTGACCCAACCGTAGCGCGAAGAAGAGTTACGTAGCTGCATTGCCCAAATCCTGTGAGAACTGCGAACCAAGACTAGCGAGTTATCTATCGAATTAAAGCGGAAAATTTCGCTTTGAAATATCGAGAAATACGATCAAGAGTCTGTAAGTGGTGAGTTAAGGAAAGATTAAAGGCCAACGCGTGGCGAGAGATTAGTGCGTAGATCGCAGATTTTCTTTGCCTGATCCGCCCTCTTCGCGGGCAAGCCGTATTCCACGGCATACCGTACTCACCGGCATGACTTGGTCAAAAGTGTGAGCAGATTTTCGCGAAGATGATCTTGCAGGCAAAAAAAAGCGCGGCCTCAGAGCCGCGCTTTTCTGTTCACCACAAGGCTTACTGCGCCTTGGTCTCGGTGCTTGCCGCCGGTTTTGCCGCTGGCTTCTTGGCTGGCTCGGCCTTTTTTGCCGGGGCCTTGGCCGGAGCCTTTTTCGCGTCGGACTTGGCTGCAGGCTTCTTCGCCGTCGATTTGGCCGGGGCCTTTTTCGCCGGTTCGGCTTTTACCGGAGCGGCTGGCTTCGGCGCTTCCACCGGGGCGGGTGCTGGGGCCGGCGTCGGTGCAGGCGCTGGCGCTGGCGCAACCGGAGCTGGCGCAGGCGCCGGGGCCTTGGCCGGCTCTGGCTTCTTGTCGTCGTCCGAACCACCGAACAGGTTGCTGAAGAAGTTGCCCTTCTTCGCCGCCACCGCACCACCGGCCGCACCTGCTGCCACAGCGGCAGCCGCGGCTGTCGGGCCGACCTTGACCGGCTCGAACGACTTGCCGGCCGCCAGGTCCTCAACCTGACCGGCCGCGCGCTGACCAGTGCGCAGCGCACCTTCCAGGGTGCCCGGATACAGGGTGTCGGTGTGTTCGCCGGCAAACGCTACGCGCTGCAACGGACGCTCCCACAGGCGCCAGTATTTGCTGATCTGGCCAGGACCGAACGCCAGGTAAGAACCGCCCGTGGACGGGTCGGTGCTGTAGCGACGGATTTCATAACCGGTGAACGAGCCACGGGCCTGTGGATAGAAGGTGTGCAGACGAATCAGTACCTGATCGGCCATCTGCTTGTCGCCGAAGGCCTGCATCACTCGCGCGTTATCGCCGGACAGGTTGATCACCACGTTGGCGCCACCCTTGAGCGCCGGTTCGATCCACAACATGCCAAGGCCGGTGTTGCTGAAGATCTCGCCGGACATCCGCGCCTTGCTTTCCCAGACCGGCGTCTTGAACTTCAACATGATCTGGTCGCGCCAGCCGTAGTTGGTGCCCTTGATCGCGGCCAGATGCTGGGCGTCCAGCGCCGGGATCATCTGAATGTTGTTCAGCGCGCGCAGCGGCACGGCCAGCACCACGTAATCGGCCTGATAACCCACGCCGCCGACCTTGACGGTCACGCCGTCCTTGTCCTGGGTGATGGCGGAAACCGGCGAGCTGGTCTTGATGGTCTTGATCTGCTTGACGAAGGCCTGAGCCAGCACCGCGCTGCCGCCGACCAGGCGCGAAGCCCGCAGGTCGCGGTCGGACACGCCACGGTAAACCCGGCTCTGCTGCGCGAAGTACAGCAGCGACAGGCGCGACGGCTCGTCGTAGCGAGTGCGGATCTGCTGGTTAATCAACTGACGCGCAGTGGCTGGCAGGTTCTGCTTGTCGAGCCAGTTCGACACGTTGATCTGATCCAGTGCATGCAGGGTGTTGGTGGACGCCGGGTTCTGCGGATCGTCGATCGAGCGCGCCAGGTCGTCGAGGGTTTTCTCGTAGCGTTTCAGCGCCTCGGCGGTGGCCGGCTGTTTGGTCGCCAGATCGGCGGCGGAGAAGTACTCGCCATCGATCAGGTAGCCCGGCGTCCGCACGAACTCAGGCGCCGGTGTGGTGCTCAGCTTGAACGTCGAGACGTACTTGTTCAGCACCGGCTGGGTCTTGTCGTTGCCGATCCACTCGCTGGTGGCCATGCCGGAGCGACCGCCCAGGCTCGGCTTGGCTTCCAGCAAGGTCACCTGCCAGCCCTTGTTCTGCAGCTCGTAAGCCGCCGTCAGGCCCGACAGGCCGCCGCCGATCACGATCGCGGTTTTATCCTTGGCCAGCGCCGTAACGCTGAACAGCCCCAACACCACCAGCGCACAGGCGCGCAGCCAACCGACAGACATTCAGCGAACTCCGGAAATACACGGGAAAAAAGCAGTTTTGCGGGCCAGTCGACCCAAAGAACCGCGAAGAATACGTCAGCCATCAAAACGCCGCCAGCGACGTCTATCGACCTATGGAAAGTAGCTCAATCGACACAATGGGTTGTCCCCGGCCGACGCATTGCATAGGCTTGCGCGATTGTTTGCCCGCGCCCGACGCGAGCCGCCTCGAGGAGACTGTAAATGGGCCTGAATAATCAGTGGATGCAACGCGATCTCGCGGTTCTGTGGCATCCCTGCACCCAGATGAAAGACCACGAACAGCTGCCGCTGATCCCGATCAAGCGCGGTGAAGGCGTCTGGCTGGAAGACTTCGAAGGCAAGCGCTACCTGGATGCCGTCAGCTCCTGGTGGGTCAACGTGTTCGGTCACGCCAACCCGCGCATCAACCAGCGCATCAAGGATCAGGTCGATCAGCTGGAGCATGTGATTCTGGCCGGTTTCAGCCATCAGCCAGTGATCGAGCTGTCCGAGCGCCTGGTGCAGATGACGCCGGCAGGCCTGAACCGGGTGTTCTACGCCGATAATGGTTCGTCGTGCATCGAAGTCGCGCTGAAAATGAGCTTTCACTACTGGCTCAATCGCGGTCAGCCGAACAAGAAGCGCTTCGTCACCCTGACCAACAGCTACCACGGCGAAACCATGGCGGCGATGGCGGTCGGTGACGTGCCGCTGTTCACCGAGACCTACAAAGCGCTGCTAATGGACACCATCAAGGTGCCAAGCCCCGATTGCTACCTGCGCCCGCAGGGCATGAGCTGGGAAGAGCACTCGCGCAACATGTTCGCCGCCATGGAACAGACCCTCGCCGAAAACCACGACAGCGTCGCGGCGGTGATTGTCGAGCCGCTGATCCAGGGTGCCGGCGGCATGCGCATGTATCACCCGGTCTACCTCAAGCTGCTGCGCGAGGCCTGCGACCGTTATGGCGTACACCTGATCCACGACGAAATCGCCGTCGGCTTCGGCCGCACCGGGACGATGTTCGCCTGTGAGCAGGCCGGTATCCGTCCGGATTTCCTCTGTCTGTCGAAAGCCCTGACCGGCGGTTACCTGCCGCTGGCGGCGTGCCTGACCACCGATGAGGTCTACAGCGCGTTCTACGACGACTACCCGACCCTGCGCGCGTTCCTCCACTCCCACAGCTACACCGGCAACCCGCTGGCCTGTGCGGCGGCGCTGGCAACGCTGGACATCTTCGAGCAGGACAACGTCATCGAGAACAACCAGGCCCTGGCGCAACGCATGGCTTCGGCCACCGCGCACCTGATCGATCACCCGAACGTGTCCGAGGTGCGCCAGACCGGCATGGTGCTGGCGATCGAGATGGTCAAGGACAAGGCCACCCGCGAGGCCTACCCGTGGCAGGAGCGGCGCGGCCTGAAAGTGTTCCAGCATGCGCTGGAGCGTGGCGCGCTGCTGCGTCCGCTGGGCAGCGTGGTGTATTTCCTGCCACCGTACGTGATCACCCCGGAGCAGATCGACTTCCTTGCCGAAGTCGCCAGCGAGGGCATCGACATCGCCACCCGCGACAGCGTCAGCGTGGCGGTGCCGAAAGACTTCCATCCCGGCTTCCGCGATCCGGGTTGAGTCCGTTCGCGAGCAAGCCCGCTCCCACATGGGAATGCTTTTCCTTGTGGGAGCGGGCTTGCCCGCGAATGAGGCCGACACCGATTCAACTGATTCACTTTTTTCCAGAGATCCGAAATGAGACTGTCCCGCTTCTTTATCGACGCCCCTCTGAGCCTCGGCGAACACGAATTGCCGGAGGCCCAGGCGCATTACATCAGCCGCGTGCTGCGCATGGTCGAGGGTGATGCGGTGCAGATGTTCGACGGCTCCGGCCATGAATTTCTTGGTGCATTGGCAGAAGTCGGCAAGAAACGTGTGGTGGTCCGCATCGATGAGCAATTTGCCGGTCAGATCGAATCGCCGTTGCAGATCCACCTCGGCCAGGGCCTGTCCCGGGGCGAGCGGATGGACTGGGCGATCCAGAAAGCCACCGAACTGGGCGTGACTGAAATCACCCCGATCTTCAGCGAACGCTGCGAAGTCCGGCTCAAGGACGAACGCGCCGACAAGCGCCTGCTGCACTGGCGTCAGGTGGCGATCAGCGCTTGCGAGCAATGCGGTCGTTCGCGGGTGCCGGTGATTCATCCGCCGGTGCTGCTGGCCGACTGGCTGAAGCAGACCGAGGCGGATCTGAAACTGGTTTTGCATCCCGTGGCCGAACCTTTGATCAGCCATGCCAAACCGGCGACCCTGGCGTTTCTGATCGGGCCGGAGGGCGGTTTGTCCGACGCCGAAGTCGAACAGGCCAAGGCCAACGGTTTCCACGCCGCCCGCCTCGGGCCACGAGTGCTACGCACCGAAACCGCGCCGGTGGTAGCGCTGGCGGTGGCCCAGCAGCTTTGGGGTGACTTCTAACTCGCGGCTCCCACAAGTCGAAGGATTACAGGACGTAAAACCAGATCGCGACAAAGTGCAGCAGGCTCCCGGCAATCACGAACAGATGCCAGATCCCGTGGGCATGCCGCAGGCGATGGTCGAGGGCGAAGAAGATGATGCCCACGGTGTACAGCACACCACCCGACGCCAGCCAGGCAAACCCCGCCGTCCCCAGCGCGGCGATCAGCGGCTTGACCGCCACCAGCACGATCCAGCCCATCACCGCGTAGATCACGATCGACAGAACCCGCGCTTCAGAGCGCGGCTTGATCTCCTGCAGGATGCCGATCAACGCCAGTCCCCAGACGATCCCGAACAGCGTCCAGCCCCACGGCCCACGCAGCGTCACCAGGCAGAACGGGGTGTAGCTGCCGGCGATCAGCAGGTAGATCGAAAAGTGATCGACCTTCTTCATGATCACTTTCTTGCGCCCGCGCACGCTGTGGTAAACGGTCGAAGCGCTGTAGAGCACCAGCAAGGTAAAAGCGTAGATCGCCACACTGACGATCTTCCACGGACTGCCGTCGAGGCTGGCGATCACCACCAGCCAGATCCCGCCGACAAACGCCGCCACCGCCCCGACCAGATGCGTCCAGGCGTTGAGTTTTTCCCCGTGATACATGTGTCGCCCACCTCCCATTCTTGACCACAACGCGCAAGGCTCGGGCCTTGAGCGTAAAAGCGCAATGTTTCCGTTCAACATGTGCGCAAAAGGCGGGCACAATCGGCCGATACCAAAAAGAGTCCGCGCCATGCTGATCGACGAAGAATTGACCCTGAAGAAACTCGAGGTGTTCCTCGCGTTCATGCGCACCGGCAACCTCGCCCGCGCCGCCGCAGAATTGCAGACCAGCAACGTCAGCGTGCATCGCGCCATCCACTCACTGGAAAGCGCCCTGCGCTGCCCGCTGTTCAAACACGAGGGTCGCAACCTGACGCCGCTGGAAAGCGCCTACGTGCTCGAAGAACGGGCGCAGAAGCTGATCCAGGATGTGGTCGAAAGCGTGCGCCTGACCCGCGAGGCCGCCGGGTTCTCCGCCGAACGCTTCAAACTCGGCTCGCTGTATTCGCTGACGGTGAAGACCGTGCCGCAGCTGATCATGGGCCTGAAAATCCGCCGCAGCGAACTCAACATCGACCTGATCCTGGGCTCGAACATCGACCTGTTGTACAAGCTGAAGAACATGGAAGTCGACGCGATCCTGGTGTCGCTGGACGACAGCATCAACGACCCCGACTGCGAGCAGATCCCGCTGTTCTCCGACGACATCTTCCTCGCCACCCCGGCGGATTCACGTTTTGCCCAGCGTCGTGAAGTGGATTTGGCTGAGGTGCGCGACGAAACCTTCATCACCCTCACCCAAGGCTTCGCCACCCATCAGGACGGCATTCGGGTGTTCCGCCAGGCGGGGTTCGAGCCGAAGGTGGCGATGCAGGTCAACGACATCTTCACCCTGCTGAGCATGGTCAGTTCCGGGGTGGGTTATGCGTTGCTGCCGGGGAGGATTGCGGCGGTGTACGAGAACCGGGTGAAGCTGATTCCGTTGCAGGAGAAATACCGGTTGCAGCAGCACATCGGGGTGGTGTTTTTGAAGGCCAAGGAGCGCGATCCGAACTTGCTGGCGTTGCTGGCGGAGTGTCGGATGTATGCCAATCGCCAGTCGGCGGTGTGATCAATAGCAGATAAGCCTACCCCCAGCCATCTCCCCCAAGGGGGCGAGGGCTGGGGTGAGGGGGCTTTTGATCTTCAGCCCACAATCCCGCGAACAATGAAGAACAACAGCGAAGGCCCAAGCAGACACCCAAGCCCGGTATGGAACGTGGCCGTCAGCGCGCCGTAAGGCACCAACCGCCGGTCCGTCGCCGCCAGCCCGGCGGTCACACCGCTGACCGTGCCGGCCAACCCGCCGAACACCATCGCCGAGCGCGGGTTGTCCAGGCCCATCCAGCGTGCCGCCACCGGGGTGCCGACCATCACCAGAATCGCCTTGATCAACCCAGTAGCAATCGACAGCGCCATCACATCCGAAGTCGCGCCAATCGCCGCGCCCGTTACCGGTCCGACGATATAGGTCACCGCACCGGCGCCGATGGTGGTCATGCTCACCGCATCGCGATAACCGAAGGCCCAGGCCATGCACGCGCCGACAATGAACGGCAGCACCGTGCCCAGCAGCAAGGCGATCACGCCGATCAGCCCGGCCTTCTTCGCCTCGGTGGCCTGCACTTCAAATGCGGTCGCCACGATCGCAAAATCCCGCAGCATCGCCCCGCCCATCAGGCCGATGCCGGAGAACAGCGTCAGATCCGCCAGCCCCTTCTGCCCACCGGTCATGGTGCCGCCGACCCAGGCCAGCACCAGACCGATGACGATGGCAATCGCCGAGCCGTGAATCCGTCCGAACGTCAGGCGTCTGGAGAGAATCACCGAGACCCACATGATGACGCCGACGAAGGCGAAAGCGGTGATCAGACCGTTGTGTTCCAGACCTTTTTCGATGAGATCCCACATATCAGCGACCTCCTGCCGGGGCGACGGTCGGCGCGGTTTCTACCGGTTCGTCGGGCAACGGTTCACCTTTGTGGGTCCGGCTGATCAGGGCAATGGTGCAGCCGCAGACCAGCACCGAACCGATTGCCGCCAGCACCGCCACCGGGCCGCCATGCAGCGCGGTGACGACGTTCTGTTGCGCGGCCATCGCCACCACTACCGGAATGTACATGGCGCCCCAGAAGCCGACGCCCATCTCGCAGTCCTTGGTCATGCCGCCGCGCTTTTGCATCCACAACCGCGCGCAGATCAGCAGGATCATGGCAATGCCGACCCCGCCCACGTTGGATTTGACCCCCAGCAGCACGCCAAGCAGGTCACCCATGATCACTCCCGCCAGCGTACAGATCGCCAGCAGCGCCACACCGTAAATAATCATTGTTGTAGTCCTCAAAGTGCATCGTCGAATGTTGTTTTTGTTGTTCGAAGCTTGAGTCGGCGGTCTAGGGTCGGCGGCCATCCTCCTCACGCAACAGCGCTTGCAGGGTGTCGAGCCGGGCACTGTCGAAGGCAGTGACCGTGCCCTGTTCGAACACCCGGCGCGCCAGCCCGGTCAGCACCGCACCGGGCGGCAGTTCGATTTGTAATCGCACGCCGCGCTCGTAGGCGCTTTGCACGGTGCCGCGCCAATCCACCACGCGGCACATGTTGAAGGCGAGGTCATCGCGCAGGGCGTCGACCTTGACCAACGGGCGCGCGCGGCTGCCGCTCAGGTAAGCGATGTTCGGCGACTGCATCGGCACCCTGGCGAACGCTTCGGCAAGGGCCTGCGCGGGTTCATCGAGCAGCGGACAATGGGACGGCACACTCACCGCCAACCGTTTCGCCAACCCCGCGCCGCAACTGCGCGCCAGTTCGGCGACCGCGTGCATGGCCGGGTCGCTGCCAGCGATCACCACCTGGTTATCGGCGTTGATGTTCGCCAGGTAAACCGGTGATTCGCTGCCGTGGACTTGCGCGACCAACGCCTCGACCGTCGCCAGTGGCAGACCGGTGATGGCGGTCATGCCGAAGCCTTGTGGACAAGCCTGCTGCATCAGCTCACCGCGCAGGCTGACCAGATGCAGCGCATCGCCGAAACCCAAGGCCCCCGCCACTACCGCCGCCGGATACGCACCGATGGACAGGCCGGCCACGTAATCCACGGTTGACCCGTCTTGCAACAACTGGCGCGATGCAGCCACACCCGCAATCAGTAAACACAACTGCACGGCGCGGGTGCTGCGCAACGCTTCAGACGAATCCAGCAAACCGACGTCTTCACCGAGCACATCACTGGCCTCGACCAGCGTTTCCCGAGGCAAACGCCGGAGCATGCCCGGCTGCTGCGCGCCCTGACCGGGGAACACCAGCAGGCTGCTCACGCGGCCTGCTCCTGCGGATTCCACGGATCGCTGACCAGGCAGGCCTGCCGGGCATTTTTCAGCAGCACCCGCGAAGAAGCGCCAGCCCACTCACGCAGCGCCACCGCACCGAACGGCGTCTGCAATTGCAGGTCGACCCGGCATTCAGCCTGATCGAAAAACGCCACCAGCTTGCGCGCCTGATTGCGCGCCAGCCATTGTGGCGTGCGCAGGATCAGATCCAGATCGCTGGCCGCGTGCATCGCGGCAAACCCGCTCGCCAGTTCGAACCCGACACTGCCGCTGACACCCCACACCCAACCGCAGTCATCGAGCATCGGCCGCAGTTGCTTGAGGGCACGCAGAGCCGGCAGATCACGCGCGCTGTCGACATGACACAGCGCCTCAGGACTGACCCGGTGCGCAATCGAATCGATCGCCATGAACCCCGCCAGACGCTGCTCGCGCGATACCCCGCGCAGGCCCACGGCAATCTGCCCATCGACGCTCAACGCCCGGCGCACCACCACCGGTTGCCCGGCGCGCAGTGCGTCGATGGCCCACTGCGGCGCCTCCGCCGGCAACTGCTCCGGGGTCATGCCCCAGAGCAAGTCGTGGGCCAGTGGCAGGCTCACCACTGCGCCCTCAGCAATTCACGCACCCGGCTGGAAGCCGCGCGATTGGCGGCGCCGAGACGATTGCTCAGATCACCACTGGAGACATCGCCGATGGCTTGCTTCAGGCACTCGGTCACCCGCGCCAGATCCTCCGCCGTCGGTTGCTCGATCTGCTGCACCGACAGGGTTTCCCACAGCAGCCCGAGGCTGGCGTAGCTGTCGATGTCATAGGCCATGGGCGGCACGCTGGACGCCAGGGCTTCGAGTTCCTCGACACTGCGCAAGGTCACCCGTGCCGCCGAAGCCTTGCCCATCGCATGCACCATCACCCCCGGATCGCGCAGGGCAATCAGCCGGTTGGCCTGATAGCCATGGGCGAGAAACGCCCCGGACATCGCCTTGCCCACCAGCAGCGCGATCACCGGATGCCCGGCCAGTCGCGCACGGGCATAGGCATCCGCCGCGCCGGCCAGGGCCTGATGAATGCCGAGGGCTTCTTCGCGACGCCCGTAGGCCTGACTCGGTACATCGACGATGGCGATCAGCGGACGCTTGTGCATCTGCTCACGGTCGGCGCTGATGGCGTCATCCACGGCCTTTGCCAGTCCCCAGCCTTCCAGCAGCCCCACCTCGCCGTTGCGGGCACGGGGGAAACGGTTGTCCGGATCGGCCACCACCGCCAGCAAACGCCCGAGCGCCACGTCGGCCACCCGCAGCGACGGCGGCAGGCCACCCAGCGCTTTTGCGCCGGCGCTCAAGGCGTTGAACCAGTTCAAGCCCCGCAGGGAATAGCCACTCATGAGCGCTCTCCTTGATACAGATCGCGAACCATCGACGGTTCGATTTGCGGCCCGGTTTCAAGGCCCGCCAGACGTTGCAGGAACCATTCGGCACGCTGGCTGCGCGGTTGCGGCGGCAAGCCTTGTTGCAGCAGTTCGCCGACCTGATCGCGAATCTGCGCCACGTCATCGGCGACGTAACGATCCACCAAGCCACTGGCGAAACGCTGCTCGCCGCCGGTCAGGCTCCAGATGAACGGGCGGTCGCGAGAGTCGTACTCCTCGATCCCGGCTTCCTGTTCGATGACCTGCGGGCCGTTCAGGCCGAGGCGTGCTTCCTGAGTCACCAGCAGATAGCTGCACAACCCGGCGGCAATCGACATGCCGCCAAAACACCCGACGCTGCCCGCCACCACGCCGACCACCGGCTGGTATTGCTGCAAATCGACAATCGCCGCGTGGATGTCGGCAATCGCCGCCAGTCCGAGGTTGGCTTCCTGCAAGCGCACGCCGCCGGTTTCCAGCAGCAGGATCGCGCGGGTCGGGATGCCCTTGCGGTTGTCCTCGGCGGCCAGTTCCAGCGCACCGGCAATCTTCGCCCCGCCGACTTCGCCGAGGCTGCCGCCCTGGAACGCGCCTTCGATGGCGGCGATCACCACCGGCAAACCGTCGAGGCTGCCCTTGGCGATCACCACGCCGTCATCGGCCTGGGGCACCACGCCCTGGCGTTCCAGCCACGGCGACATGACCCGTTGAAACGGATCGAGCAATTCGCGAAAGCTGCCGGCATCGAGCAAGGCTTTCGCCCGTTGCCGCGCACCGAGTTCGACGAAGCTGTGCTTGTTCAGAAGCGCTGCGCTGTCAGTCATGGCCGATCTCCTCGAAGCCCTGTTCCAGACGCAGGCGTACCACGCCGGGGGTCGCGCCGAAGTCGTGGATATCGATGCTCATGGCCGGCGGCGTGGTGCCGTCGAACATCCGCGCGAACAGGTGCTGCCAGCGCTGTTCGCTGCCATTGACCGAAGTCTGCACGTTGATGGTCAGGCGCCCGGCCAGACCCGGTTCGATCAGCACTTCCAGATCGCCCGAGCCGACACAGCCCACCAGCGCCCGACCGCGTGGCGGCTGCCCGGCGGGGAATTCAAAGGATAGGGTTTCCATCAAAACGCTCCCTGAAGGATGCCGTCGCGCTCGATTCGGTCGAGCAGCAGCGTGGCGGCGAGCAAGTCGGCGGCGCCACCGGGCGAGGCATTCAATGCGATGAGTTGTTGATCCAGTTCGTGCAGGCGACGGCGACCACCGAGGCTGGCGCTGCCACCGGCGTCGAGTACTGATCGGGCACCGTGCTGCATGGCGTGCAGGCCTGGTTCACCGGCGCGATACAGCACACAGGTGTCAGCCAGTTCGGTCATGATCGCCAGCAACGCGTCGAGCCGGGCGTTCTGTTCGCCATGGCCGGCGATGCGGCTGCGTTTGAGTTGCGGCAGGCCGCGTTGCATCACCGAGGGAAAGCCGAGTTGTGCTTCTTCGCGGGCGCCCCGGGCGCCGTAGCGTTGCGCGACTTGTGCGCCGTGGCTCATTGGACGCGGCGCATCGCGATCCTCCAGCAACGCCAGGCGGGCGGCGCGCAACGTGACCGCGCCGGCACCGCTGGCCGGTGGCGCCAGCGCGGCGGCGCTGACCAACAGACCCAGCGCCCAGATCGCGCCGCGATGGGTATTCACGCCGTGGGTGGTGGCGAGCATGGCTTGCTCGCCTTCACGACCGATTCGACCGATCGCCTCGCGCAGCGGTATCCCGACTTCGCCGATTTCGGCGGCCGCTTCGGCCATCTCCTTGAACGCCGGCCACAAGGCCAGCGCCGAGGCGTGCATCAGGCCCAGGTGCAGATCGCTGTGGGCACCGTTGCCACGACGGTCGACCAGCGCCGGTTTCGGTGACAGGTCGGCCTCGTCGATCAACGCGTCCACCGCCAGATCCGCCAGACGCTCGGCCAGGCTGAGGCTTCTCGCTTGCAGGTTGAGTGCGTGCATTACCAGCTCCTGAACTTGGCGGGCGGGTTGTAGAGGCCGCCGGACCACTCGACCAGATCGGCCACGCTTTTCGCCGCCAGCAGTTCGCGGGTGGCGTCGGTGCGGCGGATGCCGAGGTCTTCGGGCAAGGCGATCAAGCCTTCGCGGCGCATGCGTTCGGTGTCTTTCGGGTTGTGCCGCAAGCCGATGGCGGTGACCCCGGCCACGGCGGCGATCATTGCCTGGCGCTCTTCCAGCGAGCGGGCCTTGTACAGGTAGGCGATGCCTTCTTCGGTGAGCAAGTGGGTGACGTCGTCGCCGTAGATCATGATCGGCGCCAGCGGCATGCCGCTTTTCTTCGCCACCTCCACGGCGTCGAGGGTTTCGACGAAGGTCGGTTTGCCGCCCTCCTGGAACGTCTCGACCATTTGCACCACCAGCTTCTTGCCGCGTTCGAGCATCGGTTGCTGCGAATCGTCGTGGCGCATGTCGAGCCACGCCGGGGTGCCGTGACGCCGTCCGCGCGGGTCATGGCCCATGTTCGGCGCACCACCGAAACCGGCAAGACGGCCACGGGTGACCGTCGAGGAATGCCCATCACCATCGACCTGCAAAGTGGCGCCGATAAACAGATCCACCGCGTATTGCCCGGCCAGTTGGCAGACCATCCGGTTCGAACGCAACGAGCCGTCGCGGCCGGTGAAGAACACGTCGGGGCGGGCGGCAATGTACTTTTCCATGCCCAGTTCGGTGCCGAAGCAATGCACGCTCTCGACCCAACCGCTTTCGATGGCCGGGATCAGGGTCGGGTGCGGGTTGAGCGTCCAGTTGCGGCAGATCTTGCCCTTGAGGCCGAGGGATTCGCCATAGGTCGGCAGGATCAGCTCGATGGCGGCGGTGTTGAAACCGATGCCGTGGTTGAGCGACTGCACGTTATGTTTTTCGTAGATGCCACGGATCGCCATCATCGCCATCAGCACATGCACAGGCTTGATGTGCCGAGGGTCGCGGGTGAACAGCGGTTCGATGTAGAACGGCTTGTCCGCCACCACCACGAAATCCACCCACGATGCCGGGATGTCCACCCGTGGCAGTTCGCTGACGTCGTCGACCAACTGGTTGACCTGGACGATGACGATGCCGTCGCTGAATGCCGCCGGTTCGATCAGCGCCGGCGTGTCTTCGGTGCTCGGGCCGGTGTAGATGTTGCCGGCGCGGTCGGCCATGAACCCGGCCGAGAGCACGACGTTGGGGATCAGGTCCACCACCAGCCGGGCGTAGAGTTCGATATAGGTGTGGATCGCGCCGATTTCCAGCAGGCCGTCTTCGAGCAACTGGCTGATGCGCAGGCTCTGGGTGCCGGCAAAGGAGAAATCGAGCTTGCGGGCGATACCCCGTTCGAACAGGTCGAGGTGCTCGGAACGGCCGACGCTGGGCATGATCATGTGCAGGTCGTGGAGCTTCTGCGGATCAGCCTTGGCAAGGGCACGGGAGAGGAAATCCGCCTGCTTCTGGTTGTTGCCTTCCAGCACCACGCGGTCGCCGGGCAGGATCAGCGCTTCGAGCGCCGCGACGATCCTGTCGGTTGGCAACACCGCACCGTCGGCCAGACCACGCACCCGGTCGAGGCGACGCTGTTTCTCGTCACGCCGCCGCGTCCAGCGCGAGTCGGGGGAAATTGTTGTTGTCATGCTCACTCCACGGGGTTCGCTGTCGTGGAGCTACCTTAGGAGTGTCGGGTGGGGGCATCAATCAAGCGCGGTGGTGAATCATTACGCTGAGCGTAACGATCAAAAGCGCCCTCACCCTGGCCCTCTCCCGGAGGGAGAGGGGACTGATCGGGGGATGTTCGAAAGCTGCAACGACCTGAACGATTTGCTCTGAATCCATAATCAACTCGGTGGCTCAGGTCGATGGATAGCGCAAGACACCTCGGTCGGCCCCCTCGCCCTCCGGGAGAGGGCTGGGGTGAGGGGAATGGGGGCGACACAAAACTCAAGTGGACTCAAACCAGTCCGGCATCCACCAATAACTTCTCCAGCGCCAACAAATCCGGCACCTTCGCCACCTGCTCACCCACCTGCACCGCCGCCTGCTCCAGCGCACACAGCGGCACGTCGACATAACTCAACTGACTGTCGAGCTTGTAGGAACGGGGAATTCCCTGCACCAGCAAGGCAATGAACTTCAGCTCCGGCAACCCGCCCAGCGCATTGAGGATGACGATCCGCGCCCGCTCGCCGATGACGATTTTGTTGCCGCACGCCGACTCGAAACTCAGCAATGGAATCTGCCGTTCACGCCAGGTCACCCGTCCCAGATACCACGGGGGTGTATCGAGGTCGAAGGCGCTGGCCTGGTAGTCGATCAGTTCGGCGACGGCGACGTTGGGCAGGATCAGGTTGCGGTCGGACAGCGGCAGCAGCAGCCCGGTGAGCTGACTGCTGCGGGCGTTATGGCGCCGCTCATGCATGTTTCTTGCTCCATTGCGCGATGCTTTCGAGCAGCACCGATTCCTGGTACGGCTTGCCGAGGTAGTCGTTGACGCCGATGGCCATGGCGCGGTCGCGGTGTTTTTGCCCGGTGCGCGAGGTGATCATGATGATCGGCAGGTGTTGCAGGCGCTCGTCGTGGCGCACCTGGGTCGCCACTTCGAAACCATCCATGCGCGGCATCTCGATATCCAGCAGCATGACGTCGGGCATGTGCTCTTCGAGCAGCAGCATCGCGTCGACCCCGTCCTTGGCGGTCAGCACGTTCATGCCGTGACGCTCGAGCAGGCGGCTGGTGACCTTGCGCACGGTGACCGAATCGTCGACCACCAGCACCAGCAGCGGCTTCTTCGGCTCGCTGCTGACTTCCTGGCCGGCCGGACGTTGCGGCATGCGCACCTGCATCGCGCGGATCGGAGCCAGCAGATCGAGAATCAGCACCACCCGGCCATCGCCCAGAATCGTCGCCCCGGACACGCCCTGCACCGCCGCGAACTGCGGGCCGAGGCTCTTGACCACGATCTCGCGGGTGCCGGCCATGGCATCGACCTGCACCGCGATGTGACGCTCGTTGCATTGCACCAGCAAGACTGGCACCGGCAGGCTCTGGCCGATCAACTTGGGGCGCGGCGCGGTCTTCAGCAATTCGCCCAGATAGCACAGCTCGTAACGCTGGCCGCCGTACTCGTAGACCGGTGGATCGAGATGGAAAAACCCTTCCAGCTCATTCGGCAGCACGCGGACGATGCCGTCGATGGTGTTCAACGGAATCGCGTACTGATCCTCGCCACTCTGCACCATCAGCGCGCGGTTGACCGACACGGTGAACGGCAGGCGAATGCGAAAATGCACGCCCTGCCCCGGCACCGAATCGATGCTCATGCTGCCGCCGAGTTGGCGCACCTCTTCATGGACCACGTCCATGCCGACGCCGCGCCCGGAGATCTGGGTGATTTTTTCGGCGGTGGAAAAGCCCGGCTGGAGGATGAACTGCAACACGTCGCGGTCGCTGATGTCCGCGTCCGGCGCCAGCAAGCCACGCTTGACCGCCTTGCGCCGCACCGCGTCCAGCGGCACGCCGGCGCCGTCATCGCGGATGTCGAAGACGATGTCGCCGCCCTCGCGGGACAGGTCGAGCGTGATCTGCCCCTGCGCTGGTTTGCCCGCCGCCAGCCGCACCTCGGCGGACTCCAGGCCATGGTCGACGGCGTTGCGCAGCATGTGCTCCAGCGGCGCGGCCATGCGTTCGAGGACGTTGCGATCCATCTCGCCTTCGGCATTGCCGACGACGAACGCCACGTCCTTGTTCAGCTCTTCGGCCACCTGGCGGACGATGCGCTTGAGGCGCGGCAGCATGCGCTCGAACGGCACCATGCGCGTGCGCATCAGGCCTTCCTGCAACTCGGTGTTGATCCGTCCCTGTTGTTGCAGCAGGTTCTCCGCGTCGTGGGTACGACGGTCGAGGGTTTCCTTCAGATCGAGCAGGTCGGAAGCCGACTCGAACAGCGCCCGGGACAGTTGCTGCAACTGCGAGTGGCGATCCATTTCCAGCGGATCGAACTCTTCGTAGCCGAGGCGTTCAGCGTCCACTTGCTGACGGCTGAGAATCCGCCCCTGGGTTTCCGTATCGAGACGGCGCAACTGGTCGCGCATCCGCTCGATGGTGGTTTCCATCTCGTTCAGGGCGACTTGTGCATCGTTGACCTGCTGCTCGATCCGACCACGGAAAATCGAGGTTTCCCCTGCCAGGTTGACCAGTTCGTCGAGCAGTTCGGCGGAGACCTTGACCATGTCCGCGCCCGGCTCGGCGGGTGCGGCGACCGGCTCGCTTTTCAGCGCCACCGGCAGTACCGGCGCCGGGATTTGCGGTGTGGTCGGGTGACTGAAATTCTGGATCGCGCTGATCAGCCGATCCGCTGGCGGACACGGCTGCCCGGCGCGTACCCCATCAAGCATTTGCGCCAGCCGGTCGTGGCTGCGCTGCACCAGCGCAAACAGCTCGGCACTCGGATGCAGCACGCCGCTGGAGAGGCTTTCGTAGAGGTATTCCAACTCATGGGCGAGGTCGCCGATGGGGCCGATTTCCACCATCCGCGCACCGCCCTTGAGGGTGTGCAAGTCGCGCAGCAGGGTTTCCACTTCCTGACGATTTCCCGGCTCGGCTTGCCAGCGTGAGAGCGCCGCGCCGGAGTTTTCGATGATGTCGAAACCTTCTTCGAGGAAGATCTCCAGCAGCTCCGGATCGTGCCCGGCACCTTCATGCCCCACGGCTGATTCAGCCGCTGGCGGCGTGCCGGCGGCGCTGTGCCGCAAGCGCTGAATGGCCTCGATCAGATCCTGCGCATCGTCCAGTGGCTGATGGTTGTGCAAGTGTTCGAGGAACAGCGCCAGCCGTTCATGGCTGTGGCGCAACAGTTTTTCCAATGCCGCACTGTGGCTGTAACGACGGTCCGCCAGACCGCCATAAAGCCCCTCCAGCTCATGGGCCAGATCGCCCACCGCATCGACCTCGGCCATCCGCGCGCCACCCTTGAGGGTGTGCATGTCCCGTTGCAGCGACGACAGCGGCGCGGCATTTTCCGGATCGCTCAGCCAGCGCTGCAAGGCCTGGTCGGCGCTGTCGATGATGTCCACCGCTTCTTCGAGGAAGATCTCGACGATTTCGTCATCCGGCGCGAGGTCGTTGGCGCGCTGATGCAATTGGGCGGTGGCGCTGCCCAGCTCATGGATGCTCAGGGTACGGCTGCCGTCGCTGCGGATCAGGCCCATGGCCGATGGGTCGAGGCTTTCGTCGAGCAGTTCGTGCAAGGCGCGAATGCGTTGTGGCTGCGGCGTGACTTCCTGGCCCGCGGCCAGTTCGTCGAGCATGTTGATCAGCGCTTCGTGGGCCTGCTGCGCCTCGGCGAAGAACCGCTCGCTGACCGCCAGGCTGCTTTCTTCCACCGCGCCATACAGGTCGAGCAAGGCTTCGCACAACACGTCCACCGGCAGCAGGTCCGCCAGGTGCGCGCCCTCGCCGAGGGTGGTCAGTTCATCCAGCAGCGCGCTGAGCTCCTGACGTTCGCCGGGGTGCTGCTGCCAGCGCTGCAAAAGGTTTTCGGCGTCGAGCAGGATGTCCATGCCCTGAGCCAGGAAGTTGTTGATCAATTGCGGATCGCGCTTGATCCGCGAGCCGCGATCCGGCGCGTTGAGCACCGCGTCCAGACGCTCGCCGAGCAAGGCCTCCGTGCGTTTGATCAACGAATGCGCGCCGACGATCGGCGCCAGCGGATCGTGTCGAAACTGGCGCAGGCCGATGCGAAACAGGCCTTCGGCCTCCAGCAGCAGTTCGACTTCGTCCAGATCCAGCGGCAGTTGATGGGCCTTGAACTCCCGGGCCAGTTTGTCCAGCGGCGCCGCCAGTTCGGCAATCGGCAACACGCCGGCCATCGACGCGCTGCCCTTGAGGGTATGCAGCGCCCGCTGCAACTCGTCGCTGGCCTGCAACGGCACGTGCTCGGCGGCTTGATCGAGGAAACGGTTGAGGCTGGCGAGATGGGTTTCGGCCTCGTTGCGGAAGATCTCCAGCAACAACGGGTCGAGCGCCGCGACGTCCGCCACATCTTCGGCGGGCAGCGGCTTGTCGCCCTTGGCAAGCGCATGGGCACGCGCCGCCAGTTGATCGACATCGTGACGCTGGCGCTGGGCGTTGATGGCGAATTCGGCAATCAGATCGGGCAACAGCAGCACGGTGTCATCGAGCAACTGCTGCACCGCCGAATCGGGTTCGACGCTGCTTTCCAGCACTCGGTTGAGCAGGTTTTCCAGCGCCCACGCCAGCTCGCCAAGGATCAGCGCACGCACCATGCGACCGCTGCCTTTCAAGGTGTGGAAGGCGCGACGCAGTTCGCTCAGCGCCTCGCGATCGTCGGGCGCGGCGGTCCAGCGCGGCAGGTATTCACGCAGCACCGCAAGCACTTCCTCGGTCTCTTCGAGAAACACTTCGCGCAACTCGTCATCCACCGGTTCTTCACCGGCCGGCGGCGGCATCAGGCTGCCCGGCGTGGTCTGCGCCGGCGGGTTGACTGCCGACACCGGACTGGCCAGCACATCGGCCAGCGACTGGGCGACCTGCGGATCATCCAGTTCCTGCAAGTCTTGCATCACCAGCGCCTCGCCGGGGCTGAGCCGGTCATCCAGCAGCGGCACATGCTGTTCGCTGGGGAAGTAGCCGAGGCGCGCCAGGCTCTTTTGCGCCACATCCAGCAGTTGTTCGCTCGGCGCTTGCGGGTCGTCGCTCAGGCGTTCGAGGTAATACTCCAGGCTGCTGATGGCGTCGGCGAGATGATCCAGTTGCTGCCAGCCGGGCTCATGCGGATCAAGCAGCAAGTGTTCGCGGATAAAACCGTTGCAGGCTTCGAGCAGGCTCGCCGCGCGGCTCAGCGGAATCATCGCCAGCGCGCCACGCACCTGGGTCAACAGCGCCGGCAAGCCCTGTAGTTGCTGCCGGTCCCAATCGGCGTCGATGTAGTCGACGATCATGTCCTTGGCCTGTTGCAGGCCGATGCGCGCTTCCTTGATCACGATCTGATGGATCTGGGTCAGATCGGTGGTCGGCAGGCGACTGTCGTCCTGGCTCTCCGGCTCGACGGTGCCGACCATTCCGGCCAACGTCGCCTCGACGTAGAGCAAGGCCCCGGCGACGTCCATCAGGATCGCGTCATTCGGTTCGCGATGGCCCTGGGCGAGGCTGAGCACCACCGCCAGTTGATCGATGATGACCTTGCGCGGCTGGCCGAAACCGAGCACTGCCAGGGTGTCGGCGATCTGCCGCAGCGGCGCCAGCAGACTGTCCAGATCCGAGGCGTGCTGACGGTCGCTGCGCACGAACAGGTCGAGACGTTCCTTGACCCGCACCAACTCCTCGCACAACGCCACGAGCACCGAGCGCATTGCATCGCGGTCGGGGCCGGCCAGGCGTGCGCGTTCTTCGTCGACCATCGCGCTGTCGGGCAACGCGTCGTCCAGGGAGTAGCGATCTTTCATGGTCAGCATCTGCCCGGTGGGATGTTCGGCTTTGGCAATATAGAACAGCAGGCTTTTGAGCAGCTCCGGCGGTGGCGGCTGATTGAGGCCGGCCATGCCCTGGTCAAGCAGGCGCTTGAGTTCCTTGTCGGCGTCCTTGAACAAACTGCGCAGCGCCGGGCTGTTGGCGATCCGCCCCTCGCGCATGCCCTCGACCAGCGCCGAGGCGACCTGCCACAACGGGCTCAACGGCGCGTTGCCGCTCAGCGCTTCGAGGCGGGTAAAGAGTTTCGCCAAATAGCCCAGATGGGGCTGATCGTCCTGCTCGCGCAATAGACCGACCAGGGCCATTTGCAGCATCTGGCGCAATTTGCGCAGCACGCCGGGCAGCTCCGCCGGCTCCAGCAGCGCCAGTGCTTCCTGGCTCAGGGGCGGCAGTTGTGGCAGTTGCGGGCTGAACAGGCTGGTTTCCGACAACAGGCTTTCGCCGCGCGCGCTGCGCAAGTCGTTTATCAGCGGCAACACCACCAGCGGCAGATCGCGGCGGGCGCCCTGTACGCGGTCAAGGTAAGTCGGCAATTGGCCGAGGGCCTGCATCAGCAGATGCAGGGCTTCGTCGCGATGACTGACGCGCTCATGTTGCAAGGCGTCGACCAGATGCTCCATCTCTTCGGCCAGCAACGCCGCGCCGTAGAACTCGACCATCTGCAAACTGCCGTGCACCTGATGGATGCACGTCAGGCACTCGTCCAGGCCAGCGGAGGCCTGCGGATCGTCCAGCACGATTTCGATCGCCTGATGCGCCTGCTTCAGCGTTTCGGCAATTTCGCCCTTGACCCATTCGAGGGCCACGTAGTCGTGCCGATCACCCATAACCACTCCGCTCAACATTGATCCGCCGCAGACTTCACGCCTTGCTCGCCACAGGTTCGGGCACAGGCGTGGTCGGCAAGGTGAAACCGGACACCGAGCGACGCAACTGGCTGGCCATCTTCGCCAGGTTGCCGATGCTCTCGGCGGTGGCCGTGGAACCGGACGAGGTCTGCGAGGTGATCTGCTGGATCACGTTCATCGTCAGGGAAATCTGCCCGGCCGAAGACGTCTGCTGCTGCGCCGCATTGGAGATGCTCTGAATCAGCGCCGCAAGGGTCTTGGACACGCCTTCGATTTCTTCCAGGGCCACTCCCGCATCCTGCGCCAGCCGTGCGCCGCGCACCACTTCGGTGGTGGTCTGCTCCATGGAAATCACCGCTTCGTTGGTGTCGGTCTGGATCGCCCGCACCAGGGTTTCGATCTGCCGGGTCGCGGCGGAAGAACGCTCGGCGAGACGCTGCACTTCGTCGGCGACCACCGCGAAACCACGCCCGGCATCACCGGCCATGGACGCCTGGATCGCCGCGTTGAGGGCGAGGATGTTGGTCTGGTCGGCAATGTCGTCGATCAGGCTGACGATGTCGCCGATTTCCTGGGACGACTCACCCAAGCGCTTGATGCGCTTGGCGGTGTCCTGGATCTGTTCGCGAATGTTGTCCATGCCGTGGATGGTGTTGTGTACCACCTCGTTGCCCTTGTTGGCGATTTCCACCGAGCGCTCGGCCACCGCCGAGGATTCGGCGGCGTTGGCCGACACCTGATCGATGGATTCGGCCATGTCGCTGATCGCCGTCGAGGCTTCGGAAATCTGCTGCGCCTGATGCTCCGAGGCCTGCGCCAGGTGCATCGCGGTGGCCTGGGTTTCCTGCACCGCCGCCGCGACCTGCCCCGCCGTCAGGTTGATGGTCGCCACCAGATCACGCAGTTGGTCGACGGAATAGTTGATCGAGTCGGCGATGGTGCCGGTGAAGTCTTCGGTCACCGAGGCGGTCACCGTCAGGTCGCCGTCGGCGAGGTCTTCGATTTCATCGAGCAGGCGCATGATCGCGTTCTGGTTGCGCTCGTTCTTCTCGGCGGTCTCACGCAACTGACGGTTGGTTTCGCGCACCATGACCATGCCGATCAGGATGATCGAGGCCAGCGCCAGCAGCCCCAGCACATAGCCGCCGATGGTATCGGTGCTGCGCCCGCCGGCCAGGTTCTCGAAACGGCTGGCCAGGTGCGAGGCTTCATCGAGCAACGTTTGCGACAGGCTGAAAATATTGGTGGCCGACTCGCGGACCTTGAACAGCTCCGGCGAGGTTTCGAGGATTTCATCCACGGAGCCGGAGACGAACTGGAACAGTTCGGAAATCTCGCTCAGACGTGCCCGGGCGTCACGGTCTTCGACCTGGCTGACTTTCAGCGCCGGGTTGCCTTGCAGCATGCCGTTGAGCACCTGGCCGAAGCGGGTCGCGTCGCGGCCGAACGCGTCGGCGGCCTGTTGCGAGTTTTCGTCACCGGAAAGCACGGTGTTGACCGCGCCGAGAATCCGTTCGGCCAGCAGCGACTGACGCTGGGCCATCGCCACCTGCGCCGCCGGAGCGCCGCGTTGCAGAAGGATCTCCACGACTTTTTCGTATTCGATCTGCAACTGCGGCACGGTTTCGGCCAGGGTCGCGGCGACCTGATGCAGCGACAGCACGGTCTGCTCGCTGGAGAGGATGGCGTCGGTGTTTTTCAGCAGGCGCTCCCAGTCCAGTTGCACGGCGCGCATTTCCGGGCGCACGGTGGCCGGCGCGGGCGGCAGGCCGGTGGCCGGGTCGCCTTTTTTCAGGTAGCCCCAGCGCTGGGCGAAATCGTTGCGCGCATCGCTCAGCAGCTTGAACGCGGCGGCCTTGCCGGCGGCGGCTTCGGTGGCGTTCTTGGCGATCCGCTGCGACAGCACTCGCAGTTCACCGGCGTGACCGATGTACTGCTTGTCGTAGTTGGCCTGGGTATTGAGGTACGCGAAGTTGGCGAACAGCAGCATGATGAACACGATCAGCGCGATAAACAGCACGATGATCTGCGAGCGGCTGCGCGAGCCTTCTGCGGGCTTGCCTGTTTTTGCTTTTATCATCCGCACCTTCCAAGACTTGCCGAAGAACCGTGGGAGCGGGCTTGCTCGCGAATGCGGTGAGGCAGCCAGCATGAGTGTTGAACGGAACACCGCTTTCGCGAGCAAGCCCGCTCCCACATGAGTTCTCTGTTGTTGCGACTATATTGCGACGTTCATGAAGCCCGGCGACTGCGCCAGCGCAAACAGACTGAACACCCGCCAGTCCTGCTCGCGGCGAAAGTGCCCTTTGACGAACTCGGCCTTCGCGCCGAAGCGCTCGCTGATCGGCAGCGGCTCGAAACTGTCCTGCTCGAAATGCTGCAGGCCGAACACCTCGTCGACCATCAGTCCGGCGAACACGTCCTGATGCTCCACCACCAGCACCCGGCGCTGCTTGCGCAGCGGCGACAGGTCATGGCCGAAGAAGCCGCACAGGTCCATGATCGGCAACAGCCGCCCGCGCAGGTTGGCCACCCCCTTGACCCAGGACTTGACCCCCGGCAACTGGGTGAAGCGCGGTTCGGGCAGCACTTCACTGACTTCGCCCATTGGCGTGACGTACCAGTGCTCGCCCAGGCGAAAACCGATGCCGCTCCAGCGATCCTGACGCGCCGCCTGCGACGGCAGGTCCGCCGCCAGCAGGCGGCAGCGCTGGTCGATCTGCCACAACAGCTCGAACGCGGTCAGCGACTCGCTCATGGCGGCGCGATCAACCGGCCAGCACGTTGTTCAGGGTCTTGATCAGGGTTTCTTCGTCGACCGGTTTGGTCAGGTAATCCCTGGCGCCCTGGCGGGTGCCCCAGACCTTGTCGGTTTCCTGATCCTTGGTGGTGATGATGATCACCGGGATGTGGCTGGTTTCGCTGTCCTTGGTCAACTGGCGGGTGGCCTGAAAGCCGTTGAGGCCGGGCATGACAATGTCCATCAGCACCGCGTCGGGTTTTTCCTGGCGGGCCAGGGCCACGCCGTCCGCGCCGTTTTCGGCCTTCAACACCTCATGGCCGTGCTTTTCCAGCATGCCGGTCAGTTTGTACATTTCGGTCGGCGAATCATCGACGATCAGAATACGTGCCATGGTCTTCCCCATTTTCTTGTCGACACCCGGCCCGCTGGCCGCGCGTCTCTGTACGTGTCTTACTGCGGCAAAACAGCAGCGAAGCCCGGAACATGGGCCGCAATCGCGTCGAGCAGTTCTTCCTTGCTGAAAGGCTTGGTCAAAAATTGATCGGAACCGACAATCCGCCCCTTGGCCTTGTCGAACAGCCCGTCCCGCGACGACAGCATGATCACCGGCGTGGCCTTGAACGCACTGTTGTTCTTGATTAAAGCGCAGGTCTGATAACCATCCAGACGGGGCATCATGATGTCGACAAAAATGATTCCGGGGTGGTTGTCGGCGATCTTCGCCAGGGCATCGAAACCGTCGATGGCCGTGATGACTTCGCACCCCGCGTTCTTCAACAACGTTTCGGCGGTGCGACGAATCGTTTTCGAGTCATCGATCACCATGACCTTCAAGGCGCTGGACTGCTGTTCCATAAGAGGGCTCTACCGTCGCCTTTGCGAATCAATTTGTCCGTTTTGCGATGAGTGATGGCTGAAAACCCTTGTTCTTCAAGGGCCAGCGCGCTATGCCAGCCTTTTTAGCACAGTCTCCAGATGCAATCTATCGACGGGTTTTTCCTTGACCGCAAACCCGCCCGGAGCCACTCTGACGCCACTTTTTCAATACCGATCCGGTAGCCAATTTTCGAGGAAACCCCAATGAGCGTTCGCGTCGGGATTGTCATGGACCCTATCGCCAGCATTTCCTATAAAAAGGATAGCTCGCTGGCCATGCTGCTGGCCGCGCAGAAGCGCGGCTGGGAGCTGTTCTATATGGAACAGCAAGACCTGTATCAGGCCGAAGGCCAGGCCCGGGCGCGGATGCGTCCGCTGAAGGTCTTCGCCAACCCGGAAAAATGGTTCGAACTGGAAGCCGAGCAGGACAACCTGTTGAGCGACCTGGACGTGATCCTGATGCGCAAGGACCCGCCGTTCGACATGGAGTTCGTCTACTCCACCTACCTGCTCGAACAGGCCGAAACCGCCGGCGTGCTGGTGGTCAACAAGCCGCAGAGCCTGCGCGACTGCAACGAAAAGCTGTTCGCCACGCTGTTCCCGCAGTGCACGCCGCCGACCATCGTCAGTCGTCGCCCGGACGTGCTGCGCGAATTTGCCGACCATCATGGCGACGTCATCCTCAAGCCGCTGGACGGCATGGGCGGCTCGTCGATCTTCCGCCACACCGCCGGTCACCCGAACCTGTCGGTGATCCTCGAAACCCTGACCCTGCACGGCAAGCAGCAGATCATGATCCAGGGTTACCTGCCGGCCATCGTCGACGGTGACAAACGCATCCTGATGATCGACGGCGAACCGGTGGATTACTGCCTGGCGCGGATCCCGGCCAAGGGCGAAACCCGTGGCAACCTCGCGGCCGGCGGTCGTGGCGAAGCCCGTCCGCTGACCGATAAGGATCGCTGGATCGCCGCCCAGGTCGGCCCGACCTTGCGCGAGAAGGGCCTGCTGTTTGTCGGCCTGGACGTGATCGGCGAGCACCTGACCGAAATCAACGTCACCAGCCCGACCTGCATCCGCGAAATCGACAATGCCTTCGGCACCGATATCGGCGGAATGTTGATGGAGGCGATCGACAAGAAGCTGCAAGCTGCTGGCAAAAAGCCGCGAGTTTGACGTGCGTCACATGCAGCCTGTCGCTTGAAGCGTGAAGCCCAAGGCGCGAAACCAACATTGCGTTATCATGCGCAGCCTTTGAAAAACGCGATGTTGGTTTTCTTGTCATGACTCTCCCGTCCGATCTGCCTGCTGAACTCGCCCATCGCGGCGTGCGCCCGGCCGATCGCCTCGGATTTACCCTTTTTCTCGCGGCGCTGATTCATTTGGCGCTGCTGCTCGGCGTGGGTTTCACCATGGTCGAGCCGAAACAGATCAGCAAAACCCTGGAAATCACCCTCGCCACGTTCAAGAGCGAGAAGAAACCCGCGAAGGCCGACTTCCTCGCCCAGGAAAACCAGGAAGGCAGCGGCACCCTCGACAAGAAGGCGATTCCCAAGACCACCGAGGTCGCGCCGTTCCAGGACAATCAGGTCAAGAAGGTCACTCCGCCGCCGGCCGCCAAGCCGGAAGTGCAGGAGGCCGCGCCCAAGGCAGCGGTGACCACCATCGCGCCGAAGCCGAAAAAGGCCCCGACCAAGAAAGAAGAAACCAAAACCGAGGTCAAACCGACGGTCGACGCGCCGACGTTCGACAGCTCGCAGCTGTCCAGCGACATCGCCAGCCTCGAAGCCGAACTGGCCAACGAACAACAGCTGTACGCCAAGCGCCCGCGCATCCACCGCTTGAGCGCCGCGTCGACCATGCGCGACAAGGGTGCCTGGTATAAAGACGAATGGCGCAAGAAGGTCGAGCGCATCGGCAACCTCAATTACCCCGAAGAAGCCCGGCGCAAGCAGATCTACGGCAACCTGCGGTTGATGGTGTCGATCAACCGCGACGGCTCGCTGTACGAAGTGCTGGTGCTGGAGTCCTCCGGCCAACCACTGCTGGACCAGGCGGCGCAGCGCATCGTCCGACTGGCGGCACCCTTTGCACCGTTTACCGGTGATCTGTCGGACATCGACCGCCTGGAAATCATCCGCACCTGGAAATTCGCCCGGGGCGACAAGCTTTCCAGCAACTGAGCCGGGTATTTCCAGACATCCCCGGCTTGTCAGTTCGGCCCTTGACCGCCACACTAGCGCACATGAAAAACGTCAGCCCCAGTTACCTCAAGCATCACTTCCTGATCGCCATGCCACACATGGCCGACCCGAATTTTGCCCACACCTTGACCTACATCGTCGAGCACACGGCCAATGGCGCCATGGGGCTGGTGGTCAACCGACCGCAAGAGCTGAATCTGGCTGACATTCTCGAGCAACTTCGCCCGGATATCGATCCGCCAGCACTGTGCCAGCATGTGCCGATCTTCATTGGCGGCCCGGTGCAGACCGATCGCGGTTTTGTCCTGCATCCGGCGGGCCAGACATTCCAGGCCACCGTCGAGCTGGACGGCGAGCTGGCGCTGTCCACCTCCCAGGACGTGCTGTTTGCCATCGCCGATGGCGTCGGCCCGGCGAAAAGCCTGATTACCCTCGGGTATGCCGGCTGGGAAGCCGGGCAGCTGGAAGCGGAACTGGCCGACAACGCCTGGCTGACCTGCCCGTACGACGCCGATATCCTGTTCAACACCAGCAGCGAGCTGCGTCTGGAAGCGGCGGCCAGGCACCTAGGGATCAACCTCAGCCTGCTGACCAGCCAGGCAGGTCACGCCTGATGGCCCTGCGCCTGATCCTCGGCTTCGACTACGGCACCAAACAGATCGGCGTGGCGGTCGGCCAGGTGATTACCGGCCAGGCCCGCGAACTCTGCACCCTGAAAGCGCAGAACGGGGTGCCCGACTGGAATCAGGTCGAGGCCCTTATAAAGGAATGGAAACCCGACGCCGTGGTGGTCGGCCTGCCGCTGAACATGGACGGCACGCCGAGCGAGATGTGCGTCCGCGCGGAAAAATTCGCCCGACGCCTCAACGGCCGCTTCAACCTGCCTTTCTATACCCATGACGAGCGCCTGACGACGTTCGAGGCCAAGGGCGAACGGCTGCAGCGTGGCGGACAAAAGGGCAGTTACCGCGACAACCCGGTGGACGCCATCGCCGCCGCCCTGCTATTGCAGGGCTGGCTCGACGAAAACACCGCATTATTCGAATCCTGAAAAGCGCTACGGCGCTTTTCTTTTGGTTACAACCCGAGCCACCAGCTTCAAGCACCGGCTCGACCCCAAGAAGGAGCAACCATGAGCCTGCCCAATCCCGCCGATCTGATCAGCCAGATGGCGACCCGCCTCAAGACGCACCTCGCCCAGCGTGACATCAGCGAACCGCGTTACATCGGCATTCGCACCGGCGGCGTCTGGGTCGCCCAGGCACTGCTCGAGGAACTGGGCAGCGACGCGCCACTGGGCACCCTGGATGTCTCCTTCTATCGCGACGACTTCAGCCAGAACGGCCTGCACCCGCAAGTGCGCCCGTCTGCCCTGCCCTTCGAGATCGAAGGCCAGCATCTGGTGCTGATCGACGACGTCCTGATGAGCGGCCGCACCATCCGCGCCGCCATGAACGAACTGTTCGACTACGGCCGTCCGGCCAGCGTGACCCTGGTCTGCCTGCTGGACCTGGACGCCGCCGAACTGCCGATCCGCCCGAACGTGGTGGGCGCGACCCTGTCGCTGGCCGCCCACGAGCGGGTCAAGCTGTCCGGCCCGGAGCTGAACCTCGAACTGCAAGACCTTGCCCTTTAATCCGCCCTATTGAGAGTCCCCTTCGCGATGACGCCTCTAGATACCAAGCGCCCGCTGCAGCTCAATGATCAGGGCCAGCTGCGCCACTTCCTCTCGCTCGACGGCCTGCGCCGCGAGCTGTTGACGGAAATCCTCGACACCGCCGACTCGTTCCTCGAAGTCGGCGCCCGGGCGGTGAAGAAAGTCCCGTTGCTGCGCGGCAAGACCGTGTGCAACGTGTTCTTCGAAAACTCCACCCGCACCCGTACCACCTTCGAACTGGCGGCCCAGCGGCTGTCGGCGGACGTGATCACCCTGAACGTGTCGACTTCGTCGGCCAGCAAGGGCGAAACCCTGCTCGACACCCTGCGCAACCTGGAAGCCATGGCCGCCGACATGTTCGTCGTGCGCCACGGTGACTCCGGCGCCGCGCACTTCATCGCCGAACATGTCTGCCCGCAAGTGGCGATCATCAACGGCGGCGACGGCCGGCACGCCCACCCGACCCAGGGCATGCTCGACATGCTCACCATCCGTCGGCACAAGGGCAGCTTCGAAAACCTCTCGGTGGCCATCGTCGGCGACATCCTGCACTCGCGGGTCGCGCGCTCGAACATGCTCGCGCTGAAAACCCTCGGCTGCCAGGACATCCGCGTGATCGCGCCGAAAACCCTGCTGCCGATCGGTATCGAGCAATACGGCGTGAAGGTCTACACCGACATGACCGAAGGCCTCAAAGACGTCGACGTGGTGATCATGCTGCGCCTGCAACGCGAACGCATGACCGGCGGCCTGCTGCCGAGCGAAGGCGAGTTCTATCGCCTGTTCGGCCTCACCACCGCACGCCTGGCCGGGGCCAAGCCTGACTGCATCGTCATGCACCCGGGGCCGATCAACCGTGGCGTGGAAATCGAATCGGCGGTGGCCGACGGCCCGCATTCGGTGATCCTCAACCAGGTGACCTACGGCATCGCGATTCGTATGGCCGTGCTGTCCATGGCCATGAGCGGGCAGACCGCCCAGCGTCAATTCGAGCAGGAGAACGCCCAGTGAAGCTCAGCATTCTCGGCGCCCGCGTCATCGATCCAAGCAGCGGCCTGGATCAAATCACCGATATTCACGTTGAAGCCTGCAAGATCGTCGCCCTCGGCGCCGCTCCGGCCGGTTTCACCGCTGTCGACACCATCGACGCCCAGGGCCTGGTGGCCGCTCCGGGGCTGGTCGATCTGAACGTTGCCCTGCGCGAGCCGGGCTACAGCCGCAAAGGCAGCATCACCAGCGAAACCCGCGCCGCCGCCGCCGGTGGCGTGACCAGCCTGTGCTGCCCGCCGAAGACCAAACCGGTGCTCGACACCTCCGCCGTGGCCGAACTGATCCTCGACCGCGCCCGCGAGGCCGGCAACACCAAGGTGTTCCCGATCGGCGCCCTGAGCAAGGGCCTGGACGGCGAACAACTGGCCGAGCTGGTGGCCTTGCGTGACGCCGGCTGCGTGGCCTTCGGCAACGGCCTGGAGAGTTTCCGCAACACCCGTACCCTGTGCCGGGCGCTGGACTACGCGGCGACCTTCGACCTGACGGTAATCTTCAACTCGCAGGATCACGACCTGGCCGACGGCGGCCTCGCCCATGAAGGCCCGACCGCCAGTTTCCTCGGCCTGCCGGGCATTCCGGAAACCGCCGAAACCGTGGCCCTGGCCCGGGATCTGCTGCTGGTGGAACAGACGGGCGTACGCGCGCACTTCAGCCAGCTGACCAGCGCTCGCGGCGTTGCGCTGATCGCCCAGGCCCAGGCGCGTGGCCTGAAAGTCACGGCGGATGTGGCGCTGTATCAGCTCATTCTCACCGATGAAGCGCTGATCGACTTCAGCAGCCTCTACCATGTGCAACCGCCACTGCGCACCCGCGCCGACCGCGATGGCCTGCGCGCAGCGGTGAAGTCCGGCGTGGTCTCGGCAATTTCCAGCCACCATCAACCCCACGAACGCGACGCCAAACTGGCGCCGTTCGGCGCGACCGAGCCGGGCATCAGCAGCGTCGAACTGCTGCTGCCGCTGGCGATGACGCTGGTGGAAGACGGCCTGCTCGACCTGCCGACCCTGCTGGCCCGCCTGAGCGCCGGCCCGGCCGACGCCCTGCGCCTGCCGGCGGGCAAACTGACGGTGGGCGGCGCGGCGGATATCGTGCTGTTCGATCCGAAGGCCTCGACCGTTGCCGGCGAAACCTGGCTGTCGAAGGGCGAGAACTGCCCGTTCCTCGGCCATAGCCTGCCGGGTGTGGTGCGTTACACCCTGGTGGATGGCCGGATCAGCCATCAGGCATGAAGGCAAGAGATAGCAGGCTGTAATGGCCTGCTATCTCTTGAATTCTATTTAATAGCGACAAACATCCTTGCTGGTAAAGTCACGCTTAAAGTCATTCCTCGCAACACCATCTCCTTCGCGCTATCTCCGCCGTTAGATCTACACCGATTGACGTAGGAAATCGGCCGCCCGCCATAAAGAAATATCCGACGTTTTTACACTCTCGTAAAAACAACCTCGACACAATCAGAAACAGCCTACAAAGTTCTCATAGGCGACACTTACGCGCAGCCATTAACATAAAACTGTCAAAAGGATAACCAATACCCACAAGGATTAGCATATGAAGAATGGACTTACGCTTCCCCCTATTGTCACCAGAGGCACAACAGGAAATTCTGGCGGCTTTACAGTTGACTCCGGTTTCAGATGGGGAACATACGCAACAGCAGATTGGCAGGGTGCAGGAGAGGCCATTGTCACCAATGACGGCCAAACCTATTCACTACCACTGAGTAACGGCCCAGTCATAACCTCAGCAGAAATGGACATGTTCCATACTTTGCCTTGAGCATCAGTAACTTTACAGACACCTGCACAATGGAGAGCGAATGAACATTACCTACAAACTATTTAGTTATATTTACCCGATCGCTCTCACAATCACATCTGGCGCAGGAATACTCATACTAGTAGAAAATCTCGAAGCAGGAGCATATGACGTAAACCAGGACTCAATTGGTTTGCCCATCGGTGTAACGCTGGTGATTTTCCTGACACTGGCACTAACGCACCTATTGCAGATTTTCTTATTATGCCGGGGACACGCCAACTTTTTTGCAGGCCTGCTACTGAAAATATCATCCTGCTTGTTTGCCACAGTATCTCTGGTGATCTTGGTGGACAGGATTGTGTATTGGTCCATACCCAATCACGCCATCATTGCAATACTTTATGGTGTCACTGCCGTGACCTTTGTCGCCCTCCAAATGCAAACCTTCGCGCAATGGAAATGACACAAATGCAAGACCGGGTGTCGAGGGGGCTTGCCTGCCCCCTCGACATCAATTACTGAAAGGCGCCCCGCCCTTCGGCATTACGCACTGACACCTGATCGTTCAGCGTCCAGAAGTCATACAGCACGCCAATAAAGAACAGCCCGCCGGTCAACAGATACAGCAGGCCGCTGATCCACTTGCCCTGATACATCCGGTGTACGCCGAATACCCCGAGGAAGGTCAGCAGAATCCACGCCACGTTATATTCAATCGGCCCGGCGGTGAAACGCAGGTCTGCTTCCCGGTCCATCGCCGGAATCAGGAACACGTCGATCAGCCAGCCGATCCCCAGCAACCCGAAAGTGAAAAACCAGATCGTGCCGGTCACCGGTTTGCCGTAATAGAAGCGGTGCGACCCGGTGAAACCGAAAATCCACAGCAGATAACCGATCACTTTGCTGTGGGTGTCCTGCTGTACAACAGGGGTTTGATAGCGGTTCATGAAGACCTCGATTCACACGATAGATAAATATTCTTGAATTCTTTGTGACTTTTTTACAGGTAGCCGACGTACGGCAAATGCTACCTTGTGGTCCGTCAAAGCCTTATAGCGCCTGACTTCTGTCCGACAATTGCGTCCATTTGCCGCTTGTTTGGTTCCGTTGCCACCAGATGGAATCGACCAACGGCCTCGGAAGGGACAAAAAAGCTGTTATAAAGTTGCGCGCTAACACACAAGAGCCCTGCCTAATGCGTCCATTTTTCAAGACATGGCTAACCATTTGCCTATTAATGCCACTGGCCGCCCACGCCACCAATCGTGAGCAACGTCTTCCCAACGTTAACGGTTTCACCCCCAAATCCCATGCTTCTGCTCCATCGAGCAAAAGCAAGCAAGGCAAGACCACCACGCTGAGCAGCAAAAGCCACGGCAAGCTGGTGCCACCGATGGCGACCAAGGAAAGCAGCAATGTCCTCAGCCGTGCGGTAAACGTCCTCGGTACTCCCTATCGTTGGGGCGGCAGCAGCCCGAGTAAAGGCTTCGATTGCAGCGGCCTGGTGAAATACGCGTTCAACGACGCCACGTTCGACCTGCCCCGCACCTCGAACGCCATGGCCAGCGGTCACGGCGAGAAAGTCGAGCGCAAGGATCTGAAACCGGGCGACCTGATTTTCTTCAACATCAAGAGCCGTCGGGTCAATCACGTCGCCATCTACCTGGGTAACGACCGCTTCATCCATGCGCCGCGTCGCGGCAAAGCGGTGAGCATTGATACGCTGAACAAGCCGTATTGGGAACAGCACTACGTGGTTGCCAAGCGGGTGCTGCCGAAAGAGCCGGCCAGCAAGCAGATGCGCGTGGTTCAGCGCTGATTCTTCAGGCAAAACCACAAAAAACGCAGCCCTCGGGCTGCGTTTTTTTCGCCACTAGAAATTATCCGGTGTCCGCGCCTTCTCCCGCGCATGCTCGCGACTGATCAGGCCCTTGGTCACCAGATCCTTCAGGCACATGTCCAGGGTCTGCATCCCCAGCGACCCACCGGTCTGAATCGCCGAATACATCTGCGCCACCTTGTCCTCGCGAATCAGGTTACGGATCGCCGATGTTCCGAGCATGATTTCGTGCGCCGCCACCCGGCCGCCACCGATTTTCTTGATCAGGGTCTGCGACACCACCGCCAGCAAAGACTCAGACAGCATCGAACGCACCATCGACTTCTCGTCGCCAGGGAACACGTCCACGACCCGGTCGATGGTCTTTGCCGCCGACGTGGTGTGCAGCGTGCCGAACACCAGATGCCCGGTTTCGGCGGCGGTCAGGGCCAGGCGAATGGTTTCCAGGTCGCGCATCTCGCCCACCAGAATCACGTCCGGGTCCTCACGTAGCGCCGAACGCAGAGCCGTGGCGAAACTGCGGGTATCGCGATGGACTTCACGCTGATTGATCAGGCATTTGCGCGACTCGTGGACAAACTCGATCGGGTCTTCGATGGTCAGGATATGGTGATGGCGATGGGTGTTGAGGTAATCGATCATTGCCGCCAGGGTGGTGGACTTGCCGGAGCCGGTCGGCCCGGTCACCAGCACCAGCCCGCGCGGAGCGTCGGTGATCTTGCGGAAGACGTCGCCCATGGCGAGATCCTCCATGGTCAGCACTTTCGACGGGATCGTCCGGAACACCGCACCGGCGCCGCGATTCTGGTTGAACGCGTTGACCCGAAATCGCGCCACGCCCGGCACATCGAAGGAAAAATCCGTTTCCAGGTGTTTCTCGAACTCCACGCGCTGGTGATCGTTCATGATGTCGTAGATCAGCTCATGCACCTGCTTGTGATCCAGCGCCGGCAGATTGATCCGTCGCACATCGCCATCCACGCGGATCATCGGCGGCAGTCCGGCCGACAGATGCAGGTCGGAAGCGCCCTGTTTGGCGCTGAAGGCCAGCAGTTCAGTGATATCCATAGCGTCCCTCAATTCCAGTAGAATGCCGCGAACCTTCAGACCGCTGGCGCCAAATCCTGCCTGAAAAGTAGCCGAACGAAGATCAGGCAAGGCAAAAGTCAGCGAAGAAGCGGAGTTGACGTCAGTCAATGGCATTCTGAGGTGACTTTTAACGCCGCATGATCGAGTGCAGGCACTTTTCAGGCAGGATTTGATGTCCACGATAGCAGACAACATCCAACTGGTTAGTTCGCGAATCCGTAACGCCACCCAAGCCGCCGGACGCGATGAAAACAGCGTCCAGCTGCTGGCCGTGAGCAAAACCAAACCGGCCGAAGCCCTGCGCGAAGCGTACGCCGCCGGCCTGCGCGATTTCGGCGAGAACTACCTGCAAGAGGCGTTGGGCAAACAGCTCGAACTGGCCGACCTGCCCTTGATCTGGCACTTCATCGGCCCCATTCAGTCGAACAAGACCCGCTCGATTGCCGAGCATTTCGCCTGGGTGCACTCCGTGGATCGTCTGAAAATCGCCCAACGCCTGTCCGAGCAACGCCCCGCGGATCTGCCGCCACTGAACATCTGCATTCAGGTCAACGTCAGCGGCGAGGCCAGCAAGTCCGGCTGCACGCCGCAAGACCTGCCAGCCCTGGCCCAGGCCATCAGCGCCCTGCCGCGCCTGAAGCTGCGCGGGCTGATGGCAATCCCCGAGCCGACCGAAGATCGCGCCGAGCAGGACGCGGCATTCGCCGCCGTTCAGAAGTTGCAGGCCAGCCTTGATCTGCCCCTCGACACACTTTCCATGGGCATGAGCCACGACCTCGAGTCGGCCATCGCCCAGGGCGCCACCTGGGTGCGTATCGGTACGGCCCTGTTCGGTGCCCGCGACTACTCGAACCCTTCCAGATAAGGATCTGACATGAGCAACACACGTATTGCCTTCATCGGCGCCGGCAACATGGCCGCCAGTCTGATCGGCGGCTTGCGCGCCAAGGGTCTGGAAGCCGCGCAGATCCGCGCCAGCGATCCGGGCGAAGAGACCCGTGGCCGGGTCAGTGCCGAACACGGCATCGAAACCTTTGCCGACAACGCCCAGGCCGTCGACGGCGCCGACGTGGTGGTGCTGGCGGTCAAGCCACAGGCGATGAAAGCGGTCTGCGAGGCGATTCGCCCGAGCCTGAAACCGAATCAACTGGTGGTCTCGATTGCCGCCGGCATCACTTGCGCCAGCATGAACGCCTGGCTCGGCGCCCAACCGATCGTGCGCTGCATGCCCAATACCCCGGCGCTGCTGCGCCAAGGCGTCAGCGGCTTGTACGCCACCGCACAAGTGACCGCCGAACAACGCCAGCAGGCCGAAGAACTGCTGTCCGCCGTGGGCATCGCCCTGTGGCTGAACGAAGAGCAACAGCTGGATGCGGTCACCGCCGTTTCCGGCTCCGGCCCGGCGTACTTCTTCCTGCTGATCGAAGCAATGACCGCTGCCGGGGTCAAACTCGGCCTGCCGAAAGAAACAGCCGAGCAACTGACCCTGCAAACCGCCCTGGGCGCCGCGCACATGGCCGTTTCCAGTGACGTCGACGCCGCCGAACTGCGCCGTCGCGTGACCTCGCCGGCCGGCACCACCGAAGCGGCCATCAAGTCGTTCCAGGCTGACGGTTTCGAAGCAGTGGTGGAAAAAGCACTCGGCGCCGCCGCGCACCGCTCGGCCGAGATGGCCGAACAACTGGGCAAATAAGGAGCCTTACATGATTGGTTTGAACACCGCAGCGGTCTACGTGCTGCAAACCCTCGGCAGCCTGTACCTGCTGATCGTGCTGCTGCGCTTCGTCCTGCAACTGGTGCGGGCGAACTTCTACAACCCGCTGTGCCAGTTCGTGGTCAAGGCCACCCAACCCCTGCTCAAGCCGCTGCGCCGGGTCATCCCGAGCCTGTTCGGCCTGGACATGTCGTCGCTGGTACTGGCGATTCTCGTGCAACTGGCGCTGATGGCGCTGACCCTGCTGCTGACCTACGGCACCACCGGCAATCCACTGCAACTGTTTATCTGGTCGATCATCGGCGTGACCGCGCTGTTCCTGAAGATCTTCTTCTTCGCCCTGATCATCAGCGTGATCCTGTCCTGGGTCGCGCCGGGCAGCCATAACCCGGGCGCCGAACTGGTGAACCAGATCTGCGAGCCGGCCCTGGCGCCGTTCCGTCGCTTCCTGCCGAGCATGGGCGGCCTGGACCTGTCGCCGATCTTCGCCTTCCTGGCGCTGAAGCTGCTGGACATGCTGGTGATCAACAACCTTGCGGCGATGACGATGATGCCGGAAATCCTGCGCCTGCTGATGTGAGCTGGTTCCGTTGGGACGGTGACGACCTGATCCTTGAGTGTCACCTGCAACCGGCAGCCCGCAGCGATGATTTCTGCGGGCTGCACGGCGACCGCCTGAAGATCCGTCTGACCGCGCCGCCGGTCGAAGGCAAGGCCAATGCGTACCTGATGGGGTTTCTGGCCAAGGCTTTTGGGGTTTCCAAGAGTCAGGTCAGCCTGATCAGCGGTGAGTTGAACCGGCAGAAACGTGTGCGGATCTGCTCGCCGAAGAAGCTGCCGGCGTTGCCGGGGCTGGTTGCGCGCGCTTCCTGAAATCGAGTCGCCCCTCACCCCAACCCTCTCCCGAGGGAGAGGGGGCCGCACTTTATTGTTTTCGGGACTTGAGTTCACCTCAAAAATGCCAGGTCGGCGCAGCTCGCAAGAACGCCTCGGTCAGTCCCCTCTCCCTCCGGGAGAGGGTTAGGGTGAGGGCTGCTTGCCGCTAACCCCCCCGGTCTTTAGACTTACGCCTCATTTCAACGAGAGCAGGGTCGATGCCAGCTGCCTTTCCCCCCGATTCTGTTGGTCTGGTGACGCCGCAAACGGCGCACTTCAGCGAACCGCTGGCCCTGGCCTGCGGCCGTTCGCTGGCCGCTTATGACCTGATCTACGAAACCTACGGCACGCTGAACGCGCAAGCGAGCAACGCCGTGCTGATCTGTCACGCCCTGTCCGGTCACCACCACGCCGCCGGCTATCACAGCCCCGACGACCGCAAACCCGGTTGGTGGGACAGCTGCATCGGCCCCGGCAAACCGATCGACACCAACAAGTTCTTCGTGGTCAGCCTGAACAACCTCGGCGGCTGCAACGGCTCCACCGGCCCGAGCAGCACCAACCCGGACACCGGCAAGCCGTTCGGCGCCGACTTCCCGGTGCTGACCGTGGAAGACTGGGTACACAGCCAGGCGCGCCTGGCCGATCTGCTCGGCATCGGCCAGTGGGCGGCGGTGATCGGCGGCAGCCTGGGCGGCATGCAGGCGCTGCAATGGACCATCACCTACCCGGATCGCGTGCGTCACTGCCTCGCCATCGCCTCGGCCCCCAAGTTGTCGGCGCAGAATATCGCCTTCAACGAAGTGGCGCGCCAGGCGATCCTCACCGACCCGGAGTTCCATGGCGGCTCGTTTCAGGAACACAGCGTCATTCCCAAGCGCGGCCTGATGCTGGCGCGGATGGTCGGCCACATCACGTACCTGTCCGACGACTCCATGGGCGAGAAATTCGGCCGAGGCCTGAAGAGCGAGAAGCTCAACTACGACTTCCACAGCGTCGAGTTCCAGGTCGAAAGCTACCTGCGCTATCAGGGCGAAGAGTTTTCCGGACGCTTCGACGCCAACACCTATCTGTTGATGACCAAGGCCCTGGACTACTTCGATCCGGCGGCGAACTTCGACGATAACCTGGCGAAAACCTTCGAAGGCGCCAAAGCCAGATTCTGCGTGATGTCGTTCACCACCGACTGGCGTTTCTCCCCGGCCCGCTCGCGGGAACTGGTAGACGCGCTGATGGCCGCGCGCAAGGACGTCAGTTACCTGGAAATCGATGCGCCCCAGGGCCACGACGCATTCCTGATTCCGATCCCGCGCTACTTGCAGGCGTTCGGCAATTACATGAACCGCATTACGTTGTGAGAAAGCCATGAGAGCTGATCTGGAAATCATCCAGGAATGGATCCCCGCCGGCAGCCGCGTGCTCGACCTCGGCTGCGGTGATGGCGAGTTGCTGACCTGGCTGCGCGACCATAAACAGGTCACCGGCTACGGCCTGGAAAACGACCCGGACAACATCGCCGAGTGCGTCGCCAAGGGCATCAACGTCATCGAGCAGGACCTGGACAAGGGCCTGGGCAACTTTGCCAGCAACAGCTTCGACGTCGTGGTGATGACCCAGGCTCTGCAGGCTGTGCATTACCCGGACAAGATCCTCGACGAAATGCTGCGGGTCGGTCGCCAGTGCATCATCACCTTCCCCAACTTCGGCCACTGGCGCTGCCGCTGGTATCTGGCGAGCAAGGGCCGGATGCCGGTGTCCGAGTTCCTGCCGTACACCTGGTACAACACGCCGAACATTCACTTTTGCACTTTCGAAGACTTTGAAGAGTTGTGTCGCGAACGTGCGGCGAAGGTCATTGATCGGCTTGCCGTGGATCAACAGCACCGGCATGGGTGGGCCAGTAAGCTATGGCCTAATCTATTAGGTGAGATCGGTATCTACCGCGTCAGCAGCCCCGGGCTTGCGGATCACAAAATCGCGGTTTGAACCACAACATTCGAGGAGAACGATCATGGGTCGTCTAGCGCTGTTGCTGTTAACTGCCTGCCTGAGCGTCACCGCCATGGCCGCCGACGTCATCAAGGGCGAGCGCAAGGAAGTCTTCGGTGATGTGACGGTTCACTACAACACCTTCAACTCGACGTATCTGCAACCGGACATCGCCAAGGCTGTGGAGCTGATCCGCAGCAAGAACCAGGGCGTGATCAACGTCTCGGTGCTCAAGGACGGCAAGCCGCTGACTGCCACTGTCACTGGCACGGTCAAAGACCTGACCAGCCAGAGTGTGACCCTGAATTTCCGCCAGGTCACCGAACAGGGCGCGGTGTATTACATCGCCCAGTTCCCGGTGGAACAGCAGGAAACCCGCACCTTTGAGATCAAGGTGCAGACCGGCGACAAGGTCAACACCATCAACTTCAACCAAGACATTTTCCCCGGCGAATGATGAACCTCAAGCAACTCGTACTGGCCAGCCACAACGCCGGCAAACTCAAGGAACTCCAGGCCATGCTCGGCGAATCGGTGCAACTGCGCTCGATTGGCGAATTCAGCAGCGTGGAGCCGGAAGAAACCGGCCTGTCGTTCGTCGAGAACGCGATCCTCAAGGCGCGTAATGCCGCGCGGATTTCCGGCCTGCCGGCGCTGGCCGACGACTCGGGCCTGGCGGTGGATTTCCTCGGCGGCGCGCCGGGCATCTACTCGGCGCGTTACGCCGACGGCAAGGGCGATGCGGCGAACAACGCCAAACTGCTCGACGCTCTGAAGGACGTGCCCGAAGCCGAGCGCGGCGCGCAATTCGTCTGCGTGCTGGCGCTGGTGCGTCACGCCGACGACCCGTTGCCGATCCTCTGCGAAGGCCTGTGGCACGGACGTATCCTGACCGCCGCCAGCGGCGAACACGGTTTCGGTTATGACCCGCTGTTCTGGGTGCCGGAGCGTAATGTCTCCAGCGCCGAACTGAGCCCGGCGGACAAGAACCAGATCAGCCACCGCGCCCGTGCAATGGATCTGCTGCGCCAGCGTCTGGGCCTGAAATGACCGACAGTTCCCCCGCGTCGTCGCTGATCGTCGGCGGCGCCGCGTCCTCGCCTCGGGCACCGTTGCCGACGCTGCCGCCCCTGGCGCTGTACATCCACATCCCGTGGTGTGTGCGTAAATGCCCGTATTGCGACTTCAACTCGCACACCGCCAGCCCCGAGCTGCCGGAACAGGAATACGTCGACGCGTTGCTGGCCGATCTCGATCAGGATCTGCACGCGGTGTATGGCCGTGAGTTGAGTTCGATCTTCTTTGGTGGCGGCACGCCAAGCCTGTTCAGCGCCGAAGCCCTTGGGCGCTTGCTTGAGGGCGTCGAGCAGCGCATCCCGTTTGCCCACGACATCGAAATCACCCTGGAAGCCAACCCCGGCACCTTCGAGCAAGAGAAGTTCGTCGCCTACCGCAAGCTGGGGATCAATCGCCTGTCGATCGGCATCCAGAGCTTCCAGCAGGAAAAACTCAAGGCCCTCGGCCGCATCCACAACGGCGACGAAGCCGTGCGCGCTGCCGGCATGGCGCGCCAGGCCGGGTTCGATAACTTCAACCTCGACCTGATGCACGGTTTGCCCGACCAGTCGCTGGACGACGCCCTGAGCGATCTGCGCCAGGCCATCGAACTGAATCCGACGCACATTTCCTGGTATCAACTGACCCTGGAACCGAATACGGTGTTCTGGAACCAGCCACCCGTGCTGCCGGAAGACGACACCCTGTGGGACATTCAGGAGGCCGGGCAAGCGCTGCTGGCCGAGCACGGTTACGCGCAGTACGAAGTGTCGGCCTACGCCCAACCCGGCCGACCGGCGCGGCACAACCTGAATTACTGGAGTTTCGGCGACTTCATCGGCATCGGCGCCGGTGCCCACGGCAAGCTCAGCCATCCGGACGGGCGTATCGTGCGCACCTGGAAGACGCGCCTGCCGAAGGACTACCTCAACCCGGCGAAGAACTTCCAGGCCGGCGAGAAAGCCCTGACCAACGACGAGATGCCGTTCGAGTTCCTGATGAACGCCCTGCGCCTGACCGCCGGGGTCGAATCGCGGCTGTATCCGGAGCGCACCGGGATGTCCCTGGAGAGCCTCGAAGAACAGCGCCGCGAAGCCGAACAAAGCGGTCTGTTGCAGGTCGAACCGTCACGTCTGGCGGCCACCGAGCGCGGACAACTGTTCCTCAACGACTTGCTGCAGAATTTTCTGAGCTGACAGCCCCAAGGAAACCCCAATGGATTTGATACTCGACCTGCTCGCCACCGTGTCGCGCTGGAGCCGCAGCAACCTCTCGGAAATCGCTTTGGCACTGGTGGGTTGCCTGCTGGTGCTGTTCGGCGCCGATTTCAAAGGCTGGGTCGAGCAACGCCTGGGCAGCATCGCCGGCGCCCTGCGCGTGCCGCTGATGGCCCTGCTGTGCATGATCGGCAGCGGCGCCGCGCTGATCTACGCCACGCCCTGGGTGGTCAAGGGTTTGAGCCAGTTCAACAACTACAGCCTGGCGCCGGTGTTGCTGGTGGTGCTGGTGTTGATTGGCGTAGTCGCGGATCGCCGCTGACTTCAGCGATACCGCAAAAACAACAGTGGGAGCGGGCTTGCCCGCGAAGGCAGTGGATCATTCAACACGGGTGTTGTCTGACACACGGCTTTCGCGAGCAAGCCCGCTCCCACGGTGTTTTTGGGTGACGCTTAGGACTGCTTTTCGAACTTCAGATCCCACACGCCATGGCCAAGACGTTCGCCACGGCGCTCGAACTTGGTGATCGGGCGTTCGGCCGGACGCGGTACGCACTTGCCGTCTTCGGCGAGGTTGCGATAGCCGGGCGCGACGCTCATCACTTCCAGCATGTACTCGGCATAGGGTTCCCAGTCGGTCGCCATGTGCAGGATGCCGCCGACCTTCAGCTTGCTGCGCACCAGCTCGGCGAACGACGCCTGAACGATACGACGCTTGTGGTGACGGCTCTTGTGCCACGGGTCCGGGAAGAACAGCATCAGACGATCGAGGCTGTTGTCGGCGATGCAACGGTTGAGCACTTCGATCGCGTCGCAATCGTAGACCCGCAGGTTGGTCAGACCCTGCGTCAGCACGCCGTTGAGCAGCGCGCCGACACCCGGACGGTGAACTTCGACACCGATGAAGTCCTGATCCGGCGCCGCTGCCGCCATTTCCAGCAGCGAGTGGCCCATGCCGAAGCCGATTTCCAGCGAACGCGGCACCGAACGGCCGAACACCTGATCGTAATCCACCGGCGCATCGGCCAGCGGCAGCACGTACAGCGGCGCGCCCTGGTCGAGGCCGCGTTGCTGGCCTTCGGTCATGCGCCCGGCACGCATCACGAAACTCTTGATGCGGCGGTGTTGGCGCTCTTCGCCTTCGTCCGGCAGGACAGGCGTGTCGTTCGATTCAGTCATCAATGGCTCTTACTTGATCAGACCATCCAGCGGCGAAGAGGCGCTGGCATAGAGTTTTTTCGGCATGCGCCCGGCGAGGTAGGCCAGACGGCCTGCGACGATCGCATGTTTCATGGCTTCGGCCATCATGACCGGCTGCTGGGCGTGAGCGATGGCCGAGTTCATCAGCACCGCATCGCAACCCAGTTCCATGGAGATGGTGGCGTCGGAAGCGGTGCCGACACCGGCATCCACCAGCACCGGGATTTTCGCTTCTTCCAGGATGATCTGCAGGTTGTACGGGTTGCAGATCCCCAGGCCCGAACCGATCAGACCGGCCAGCGGCATCACCGCGATGCAGCCGATTTCCGCCAGTTGCCGGGCAATGATCGGGTCGTCGCTGGTGTAGACCATCACGTCGAAACCTTCCTTGACCAGCACTTCGGCGGCCTTGAGGGTTTCGATCACGTTGGGGAACAGGGTTTTCTGGTCCGCCAGCACTTCCAGCTTCACCAGGTTGTGGCCGTCGAGCAGCTCACGGGCCAGGCGACAGGTACGCACGGCCTCGACCGCGTCGTAGCAGCCGGCGGTGTTCGGCAGGAAGGTGTAGCGATCCGGCGACAGCACGTCGAGCAGGTTCGGCTCGCCTTCGATCTGGCCGAGGTTGGTACGGCGCACGGCGAAGGTGACGATCTCGGCGCCCGAGGCCTCGATGGCCTGACGGGTTTCTTCCATGTCACGGTACTTGCCGGTACCGACCAGCAAACGCGACTGGTAAGTACGACCGGCCAGGACGAAAGGCTTGTCGCTACGAACGATGCTCATGGGGAATCCTCTTGAGGGGTGAGGGTCTTGCACAATGCTGTACCCGTGCGGGCGGGCTGACTAGCCGCCGCCGATGGCGTGAACGACTTCGACGTTGTCGCCGTCGTTGAGCGTGGTGTCGGCATGCTGGCTGCGCGGGACGATATCCAGATTGAGTTCCACCGCCACCCGGCGTCCGGTCAGTTCCAGACGGGTCAGCAGGGCCGCAACGGTTTCGCCGTCGGGCAGTTCAAGGGATTCACCGTTCAACTGAATGCGCATGCGCAACGCCGCCATCATTTTTAGGGGCTGGCATTCTAGCCCGATCGTGACCTAAAGGTCAGCAATAAGCGTCAGGCGGTCAGCGGCAAGCGCCAGGCGGCGAGCCCCAGGCAGAGCCAGCCGATCAGAAGCGCCAGGCCTCCGAACGGGGTAATGATGCCAAGCTTGCCGATGCCGACGGTGGTGAGCAGATAGAGGCTCCCGGAGAACAGCAGGATGCCGACGGTGAAGGAGATACCGGCCCAGGCCACCAGGCGCCCCTGAATCTGTGTCGCCAGCAACGCCACGCCGAACAGCGCCAGGGCGTGTACCAATTGATAGGTGACGCCGGTGTGGAAAATCGCCAGGTACTCCGGCGTGAGGCGGTTTTTCAGGCCGTGGGCGGCAAAGGCACCGAGGCCGACACCGGTGAAACCGAAAAAAGCGGCCAGCATCAGAAAACCACGCAGCATGTGCAACTCCAGACTCGATCGGCAGGGTCTGTATAATGGCCCGCTCAAACGGTTCGGCCAAGCCATCTCTATGCTGCGTTTATTTTTCCGTCGTCTCACGAAGGCCCTGCTCTGGTTTGCGGGCGGCAGCGTCTTGCTGGTGTTGCTGTTCCGTTTCGTGCCGCCGCCGGGGACGGCGCTGATGGTCGAGCGCAAGATCGAATCCTGGGTCGACGGCGAGCCCATCGACCTGCAACGGACCTGGAAACCCTGGGATGAAATCTCCGATGACCTGAAAGTCGCGGTGATTGCCGGCGAAGACCAGAAATTCCCCGAGCACTGGGGTTTTGACCTGAGCGCGATCAAGGCCGCACTGGCGCACAACGAACTCGGCGGCTCGATTCGCGGTGCCAGCACCCTGAGCCAGCAAGTCTCGAAGAATCTGTTTCTGTGGTCCGGACGCAGCTATCTGCGCAAAGGTCTGGAGGCCTGGTTTACCGGGCTGATTGAGGTGTTCTGGCCCAAGCAGCGGATTCTTGAGGTGTACCTGAACAGCGTCGAGTGGGACGACGGCGTGTTTGGCGCCGAAGCGGCGGCGCGGCACCACTTTGGCGTGAGCGCCCGCTCATTGTCCCGACAGCAGGCCAGTTATCTGGCGGCGGTACTGCCCAACCCCCGGGTCTGGAGCGCGAGCCATCCGACGGCTTATGTTTCACGCCGGGCCGGATGGATTCGCCAGCAGATGAGCCAGCTGGGTGGAGATAGCTATTTGCTGACGCTCAATGATTCGCGCCGCGCACCGTGGGCTCAGTAATTCGACTACAACGGCTCCCACAAAGCGAACACAAACAAAAACGCCCCGATCATCGCTGATCGGGGCGTTTTTATTTGTTGCGGTTACCGGTCAGGCGGCAATCGACAACTTGAGCTTGTTCATCGCGCTCTTCTCAAGCTGACGGATCCGCTCGGCCGACACGTTGTACTTCTGCGCCAGGTCGTGCAGCGTGGCCTTCTCTTCTGCCAGCCAGCGCTGGTAGAGGATGTCACGGCTGCGGTCGTCCAGCACTTCCAGCGCTTCGTGCAGGTTGTGGTTGGAGTTGTCGCTCCAGTCGGCATCTTCCAGTTGACGGGCCGGGTCGTACCGGTGGTCTTCCAGATAGTTGGCCGGCGACTGGAAGGCGCTGTCGTCGTCCGCTTCTGCGGCCGGGTCGAAGGCCATGTCATGGCCGGTCAGGCGACTTTCCATCTCGCGCACTTCCCGTGGCTCCACACCGAGGCTTTCTGCCACGCGGTGGACTTCCTCGTTGTTCAGCCAGGCCAGACGTTTCTTCTGGCTGCGCAGGTTGAAGAACAGCTTGCGCTGGGCCTTGGTGGTCGCGACTTTCACGATCCGCCAGTTACGCAGGATGAACTCGTGAATCTCGGCCTTGATCCAGTGCACCGCGAAGGACACCAGACGCACGCCCATTTCCGGGTTGAAACGCTTCACGGCCTTCATCAGGCCGACGTTGCCTTCCTGGATCAGGTCAGCCTGAGCCAGACCGTAGCCGGAATAGCTACGGGCGATGTGTACGACAAAACGCAGGTGGGCGAGCACCATCTGCCGAGCCGCCCCCAAATCCTGCTCATAGTAGAGACTCTCGGCCAGTTCACGCTCCTGCTCCGGCGTCAGCAATGGAATGCTGTTGACGGTGTGCACATAGGCTTCCAGGTTTGCGCCTGGAACCAATGCATACGCAGGTTGCAAAGAATTGGACATACGGAAAAACCTCCGACTTACAGACTCATGCTTTTCAGCATTGCGAAAAATTGACCGGAAACTCAAATGAAAGTTTCCTTAAACACCGCAAGGTCAATCACGCGCAAAAAAGATTCTACTTCGGCGCCAGCTCCCTGAGATGGCGTGCGACTGCAATCCATGCACCGATATAACCCAACAGCACCGCGCCAAGCAAGAGCGACAGACCGTCGGCAACTGGCACTCCCGCCAGCGCGAAATCACTGCCGTACAAGCCGGCCAGCCCCACCACCGCATCGTTCAGCCAGTTCAGACCGAACGCCAGAACGCCCCAGGACAGGATCCCCGCACCGAAACCATACAACGCGCCCATATAAAGGAAGGGACGCCGCACATAGCTGTCAGTGCCGCCGACCAGTTTAATCACTTCGATCTCTGTGCGGCGGTTTTCAATATGAAGACGAATGGTATTGCCTATCACCAAAAGTAATGCGGAAACCAGCAGCACCGTCAGACCGAAGACAAAACGGTCACCGAGCTTGAGGATGGCGGCCAGACGCTCGACCCAGACTAGATCAAGTTGTGCCTGTTGTACCTTGGGCAGCTCGGATAGTTTTTGTCTTAATGCTTCCAGAGTCGACTTGTCGACTTCCTTCGGCGTCACCAGCACCACGCCGGGCAGGGGGTTTTCCGGCAGCTCACGCAGGGCCTCGCCGAGACCGGACTGTTGCTGGAACTCTTCCAGCGCTTGGTCGCGACCGACATATTCGGCATCCGCCACACCCGGCATGCCCTTGATCTGCTCGCGCAACGCCTCGCCCTGCTGCGGGCTGGCATCGAGGTCCAGATACAGGGAAATCTGCGCCGCGCGCTGCCACGAACCGCCCAGACGCTCGACGTTGTTCAGCAACAACGACAAGCCCATTGGCAGGCTCAGCGCCACCGCCATCACCATGCAGGTGAAAAAGCTGCCGATCGGCTGCTTGCCGAGGCGACGCAGACTGTCAAGCAGGCTGGCGCGATGGCTTTCGATCCAGGCACGGAACAACGTGGCGAAATCCGGGCCATCGTCATCGTCGTGTTTTTTCTTCTTCGGCGGTTGCGGATCGGCGGCCTTCGGGGCCACCCGCTCGGAAACCTTCGGACTGCGTGTCGCACTCATACACCGGCCTCCCCGTCGCCGATCAATCGGCCGCGTTGCAGGGTCAGCATGCGATGGCGCATCCGCGCAATCAGGGCCAGGTCGTGACTGGCGATCAGCACGCTGGTGCCCAGGCGGTTGATGTCTTCGAACACCCCCATGATCTCGGCCGCCAGACGCGGATCGAGGTTACCGGTCGGTTCGTCCGCCAGCAGCAGGGCCGGCCGGTGAACGATGGCGCGGGCGATGCCGACGCGCTGTTGCTGACCGGTGGACAGGTCGCCGGGGTACAGATCGGCCTTGTCCGACAGCGCCACGCGATCCAGTGCCGAATCGACGCGCTTGGCGATTTCCACCTTGGACAACCCGAGAATCTGCAACGGCAAGGCGACGTTGTTGAACACCGTGCGGTCGAACAGCAACTGGTGATTCTGGAACACCACGCCGATCTGCCGGCGCAGGAACGGAATCTGCGCGTTACTGATGGTGCTCAGGTCCTGCCCGGCCAGCAGCAGCTTGCCGCTGGTCGGACGCTCCATCGCCAGCAGCAGGCGCAACAGCGTGGACTTGCCGGCGCCGGAGTGGCCGGTGACAAACAGGAACTCACCACGACGGACTCGAAAGCTCAGCTCATGCAAGCCGACGTGACCGTTCGGGTAGCGCTTACCGACCTGTTCGAAACGAATCATGAACGCTCCCGCTCGGCAAACAGTGCCTGGACAAAGGGTTCGGCTTCAAAGGTACGCAGGTCGTCGATGCCTTCACCGACGCCGATGTAGCGGATCGGCAGGCCGAACTGCTTGGCCAGGGCGAAAATCACCCCGCCCTTGGCGGTGCCGTCGAGCTTGGTCAGCGCCAGGCCGGTCAGTTCGACGGTCTGGTTGAATTGCTTGGCCTGATTGATGGCGTTCTGGCCGGTGCCGGCGTCGAGCACCAGCAGCACTTCGTGCGGCGCATCGGCGTCGAGCTTGCCGATCACCCGGCGGACCTTTTTCAGCTCTTCCATCAGGTTGTCTTTGGTGTGCAGGCGACCGGCGGTGTCGGCGATCAGCACGTCGATGCCACGGGCCTTGGCGGCCTGCACGGCGTCGAAGATCACCGAGGCGGAGTCGGCACCAGTGTGCTGGGCGATCACCGGGATCTTGTTGCGCTCGCCCCAGACCTGCAATTGCTCCACCGCCGCCGCGCGGAAGGTGTCACCGGCGGCGAGCATGACTTTCTTGCCTTCCAGTTGCAGCTTCTTCGCCAGTTTGCCGATGGTGGTGGTCTTGCCGGCGCCGTTGACGCCCACCACCAGGATCACGAAAGGCTTGCTTTGCGAGACGATTTTCAGCGGCTGCTCGACGGGCTTGAGCATCGTGGCCAGTTCGGCTTGCAGGGATTTGTACAGGGCATCCGAGTCGGTCAGTTCCTTGCGCGCGACCTTCTGGGTCAGGCGCTGAATGATCAGCGACGTGGCTTCGACACCGACGTCGGCGGTCAGCAGACGGGTTTCGAGTTCATCGAGCAGATCGTCATCGATGGCTTTCTTGCCGAGGAACAGACTGGCCATGCCCTCGCCGATGCTGGCGCTGGTCTTGGACAGGCCTTGCTTGAGGCGGGCGAAGAAACCGGCTTTGGCTTCCTCGGTACGCGGCGGTTCTGCGGGCGTTTCGAGCGCAACGACTGGCGCCGCGACAACCGGTGCAGGTGCAGGTGCAGGTGCAGGTGCAGGTGCAGGTGCAGGTGCAGGTGCAGGCTCGGCGATTTCAACAACCGGGGCAACCGCTGCGACAGCGGCAGGCTCGGCGATGACGGGCGCAGGTTCAGCAACTGCAGCAACCGGCGCAATCTCGACAGCTTCGGCAACAAGCGCAGCCGGGGCCGGAATCGGCGGGGTCACATGCGGCGCGGCCTCTGCGACCAGCGCCACCGGCTCTTCCGCCACCGGCAAGGTCAGCCAGGGCTCGGCAACCGGGGTCAGCGGCAGTTCGGCGGCATGAGTGTTTTCAGGTTCGGCCTCGGCCACCGGTTGCAGCACCGGTTCGGCAATCGGCAGGACAACCGGCGCCGGCGCTTCTTCTATTACGGGAGCGGGAGCCGGGGTTGGCTCAGGAATCGCGGCCGGCTGTTCGACGACGGGCTCCTGCGGTTTTTTGCGCAGCCATCCGAACAGGCCTTTCTTCTCGCCAGCCGCAGCTGGGGTCTTCTTGTCGTCGTTGGAACCAAACATGGAGGACGGCTATCTCACGGTAGCGACGCGCCATCAGGCGCCCCGGCAAATAAATATTCGATGCAGAACAGACTGTGTTTCACCCAGCTTGTTCACGCGCAACATTTTGTCGAGGCACCAGCGGCACCTCAAAGGAATCGTTTCAATGAAGGACAAACCGGAAAATTCGGCGAAAAAGCGAAGTTTAGTCGATAAACCTCAGCTTTCTGCCGCGAACCCATACAGCCTGATCAAGTTTTGAAACCTGATAGGCGTGGTCGCCGGTAAAACGGATCAGTATCCTAGCACCCTCTCGCCCGCCGACGCTAAGACCAAGCGGGCAGCCCAACAGGTTTAAAAACGAATGAATGCTCTAGCCCGCCGCGCTGCCGGCCTGCTGCTCGGCACAGTCTGTCTGCCCCTTTCGGCCCTGGCGGCCGACCCGCAACCGACCCATGAATTCACCCTCGACAACGGCCTGAAGGTCGTCGTGCGCGAGGACCACCGCGCGCCGGTGGTGGTGTCGCAGGTCTGGTACAAGGTCGGCTCCAGCTACGAAACCCCGGGCCAGACCGGTCTGTCCCACGCCCTCGAACACATGATGTTCAAGGGCAGCGAGAAAGTCGGCCCCGGCGAAGCCTCGCTGATCCTGCGTGATCTCGGCGCCGAAGAAAACGCATTCACCAGCGACGACTTCACCGCCTACTACCAGGTGCTGGCCCGCGATCGCCTGGGCGTGGCCTTCGAACTCGAAGCCGACCGCATGGCCAGCCTGCGCCTGCCGGCCGACGAGTTCGCCAAGGAAATCGAGGTCATCAAGGAAGAACGCCGCCTGCGCACCGACGACAAGCCGATGTCCAAGGCCTACGAGCGCTTCAAGGCGATGGCCTACCCGGCCAGTGGCTACCACACGCCGACCATCGGCTGGATGGCCGACCTCGACCGGATGAAGGTCGAGGAGCTGCGTCACTGGTATCAGTCCTGGTATGTACCGAACAACGCCACGCTGGTGGTGGTCGGCGACGTCACCCCGGACGAAGTGAAGACCCTCGCCCAGCGCTATTTCGGGCCGATCGCCAGACGCGACGTGCCACCGGCGAAAAAGCCGCTGGAACTGGCCGAACCCGGCGAGCGCCAGATCACCCTGCACGTGCAGACGCAACTGCCGAGCCTGATGCTCGGCTTCAACGTCCCGAGTCTCGCCACCGCCGAAGACAAACGCTCGGTCAATGCCCTGCGGCTGATCTCGGCGCTGCTGGACGGCGGCTACAGCGGTCGCATCCCGACCCAACTGGAGCGCGGCGAAGAGCTGGTATCCGGCGGCGCGTCGAGTTACGACGCCTATACGCGCGGCGATAGCCTGTTCACCCTGTCCGCCACCCCGAACACGCAGAAGAAGAAAACCATGGCCCAGGCTGAAGCCGGTCTGTGGAAACTGCTGGAACAGCTGAAAACCACCGCGCCGTCCGCCGAAGAACTGGAGCGGGTGCGCGCGCAAGTCATCGCCGGCCTGGTCTTTGAGCGCGACTCGATCACCAGCCAGGCCACCGCCATCGGCCAACTGGAGACTGTAGGCCTGTCGTGGAAGCTGATGGACACCGAACTGGCCGATCTGGAAAGCGTCACCCCGCAGGACATCCAGAACGCCGCCAAGCTGTATTTCACCCGCGAACGTCTCAGCGTCGCCCATGTTCTGCCACAGGAGACGACTCATGAGTGAGCGCAAAACCCCACGTCTGTTGCTGCTCGGCCTGATTGCCGTGGCGGTGATCGGCGCCACCGCGTTCTACCTGGCGCCAAGCGACAACACCAAGGCCAGTGAAGCGCTGGATAACGCCAAGTCCAGCCAGAAACTGCAATCCCTGGCCGAGCTCGACGGCAAGACACCGAGCAGCCGCAAGCTCGAGGTGCAGACCTGGAACACTGCCGAAGGCGCCAAGGTGCTGTTCGTCGAGGCGCGCGAGCTGCCGATGTTCGACATGCGCCTGATCTTTTCCGCCGGCAGCAGCCAGGACGGCAACGCGCCGGGCCTGGCCCTGCTGACCAACGCCATGCTCAACGAGGGCGTCGCCGGCAAAGACGTCAGCGCCATCGCCCAGGGTTTCGAAAGCCTCGGTGCGGACTTCGGCAACGGCGCCTACAAGGACATGGCCATTGCTTCGCTGCGCAGTCTGAGCGCCGCCGAGCAGCGCGAGCCGGCACTGAAACTGTTCTCGGAAGTGGTGGGCAAACCGACCTTCCCCGCCGACTCCTTCGCGCGCATCAAGAACCAGATGCTTGCCGGGTTCGAATACCAGAAACAGAATCCCGGCAAACTCGCCAGCCTCGAGCTGATGAAGCGTCTGTATGGCGAGCACCCGTATGCCCATTCCAGCGATGGCAGCGCGCAAAGCGTGCCGAAGATCACCCTGGCGCAACTGCGTGAGTTCCATGCCAGGGCGTACGCCGCCGGCAACGCGGTGATTGCACTGGTGGGTGATTTGTCCCGCGCCGAAGCCGAGGCGATTGCCAACCAGGTCTCCGCCGCCCTGCCGAAAGGCCCGGCGCTGGTGAAGATTGCCCAGCCGCAGGAGCCGAAGGCCAGCGTCAGCCATATCGAGTTCCCGTCGAAGCAGACCAACCTGATGATTGCGCAACTGGGCATCGACCGTGACGACCCGGACTACGCCGCGCTGTCGATGGGCAACCAGATCCTCGGCGGTGGCGGTTTCGGCACCCGTCTGATGAGCGAAGTGCGTGAGAAACGTGGCCTGGCCTACGGCGTGTATTCGGCGTTCAGCCCGATGCAGGTGCGCGGGCCGTTCATGATCAACCTGCAGACCCGCGCGGAAATGAGCGAGGGCACCCTGAAACTGGTGCAGGACGTACTCGCCGATTACCTGAAGACCGGCCCGACCCAGAAAGAACTCGACGACGCCAAACGCGAACTGGCCGGCAGCTTCCCGCTGTCCACGGCGAGCAACGCCGACATCGTCGGCCAGCTCGGCGCCATGGGCTTCTACAATCTGCCGCTGAGCTACCTGGATGACTTCATGCGTCAGTCCCAGAGCCTGACCGTCGAGCAGGTCAAGGATGCCCTGAACAAACACTTGAGCACGGACAAACTGGTCATCGTCAGCGCTGGCCCGACCGTGCCGCAAAAGCCGTTACCGGCCCCATCTGATAAACCTGCCGAGCAGCCGCTCGGGGTTCCGGAGCATTAATGGCCAGTCCAAGAAAGCCTGCACCCAAGCAACACAATGGCGTGAACCAGCTGCGCATCATCGGCGGCGAATGGCGCAGTCGCAAACTGAGCTTCCCGGACGTCCAGGGCCTGCGGCCGACGCCGGATCGCGTGCGCGAAACCCTGTTCAACTGGCTCGCGCCGTACGTGGCCGGGGCCAAGGTGCTCGATCCGTTCGCCGGCAGCGGGGCGATCTTCCTCGAAGCGCTGTCCCGTGGCGCGGCCATGGGCGTGGCGCTGGATGCCAGTCACGTCGCCGTGTCGAGCCTCAAAGAACACCTCGGCACCCTGCGCTGCACCACCGGCCAGGTGCAGACCGCCGATGCACTGCGTTATCTGGAAACCCAGGAAGCCACCGCGTTCGACCTGGTGTTCCTCGACCCGCCGTTCAACCAGAACCTGCTGCCCGCCGCCTGCACGCTGCTGGAAGAGCGCCAATGGCTGGCCGCTGACGCATGGATCTACACCGAAAGCGAAACCGCGCCATCGACCCTCGGCCTGCCGGGCAACTGGCGTCTGCACCGCGAGCAGAAATCCGGGCAGGTGTACTACGCGCTGTGGCAGCGCGGCGCGTAATCCGTCCCGATGGGCAACAACGGCTGTGTGGTAGATAACTACCGCACATCCGCATCGGGCAATCGTCACAGTGGCTTGCGAATTTCCGTAACCCACTGAGGACGAATCCCCCATGGATACCTTGTGCAGCAGGATGCTGCTTGTTCTGGCGCTGACCCCGCTGTTGGCGCTGGCGACCCCCGCCCCTCCCACTCATGACTTCGTGCTGGACAACGGCCTGAAGGTCATCGTGCGCGAAGATCACCGCGCGCCGCTGGTGACCACGCAGCTCTGGTTCAAGGTCGGTTCGAGCGACGAATCCCCCGGCCACACCGGCCTGTCCCACGCCCTGGAACACATGCTTTACAAAGGCAGCAGCAAGCTGTGTTCAGGAGAGGCCGCGGCCATTCTTGAATCACTGGGCGCTGCGGAAAATGCCTTCACCGGCCAGCATGTGACCGCGTATCACCAGACGCTGGCGACGCAGTATCTGGGGGTCGCCTTCGAATTGATGGCCGACCTGATGTCGACCGCGCACCTGCGCACCGAAGAGCTGATCCCCGAAATGGCGGTGATCCGTGAAGAGCGCCGCCTGCGGGTGGACGACGACCCGATGGAAACCGCCCTCGAACGCCTCTCGACCCTGGCCTTCCCCTCCAGCGGCCTGCGCACGCCGGTCATCGGCTGGATGAACGACCTGTACCGCCTGACCGCCAGCGATCTGCGCGACTGGTATCAATCGCGCTACGCCCCCGGCAACGCGGTGCTGGTGATCGTCGGTGACGTGACCCTCGAGCAGGTCAAACCGTTGGCCAGGCGCTGGTTCGGCGCAATCGCCAGTCGACCCTTTCCGGCGATGCAGCCGATGCGCGAGTTGCCCGAGCCGGGCGAACGCCAGGTGACACTTCACCTCCCCGTCCACGCGCCCGAGTTGATCATGGCCTTCAATGTGCCGGGACAGGTCACCGCTACGGCAAGCCGCACGGTATACGCCCTGCGTCTGATCGAGATGCTGCTGGCGGGTTCGCCCAGCGCGCGCCTGCAAAAGCGTCTGCAATTCCAGGAAGGCCTGTTCAGCAAAGTCGAGGCCGACTACACCCCGCACACCCGAGGCGACAGCCTGCTGACACTCACCGCCCGACTCACTGACTCGAATACCGCCAGCCTGGATGCGGCGCAAACGCGAATCTGGCAAATGCTCGACGAACTGCGCGCCACCGCGCCTGGCGCAGACGAACTGGAGCGCGCCCGAACCCAATTGATTGCGCGGCAGATTTATACCCGGGACTTCATCGAACACACCGCCCATCAACTGGCCTTGCTGGAAAGCAGCGGCCTGCCCTGGCAACTGCTGGACCAGGACATCGAGGAGCTGAAGAAAGTGACACCCGCCGACATTCGTCGGACCGCCGAGACGTATCTGACCCGTGAGCGCCTGAGCACGGCCCATGTTCTGGTGAAGGAGGCCGGCCATGAATAAATGCCTCCATGACCCGCGAATCGCCCTGTTCTGGCTGGTGCTGATTACCTGCCTGAGCGCCGAACCGGCGACGGCCGATCACGCGCTTACCGCGCCAGCCGGATTCCCCGCACCACGCCTGCAATCGCTGCGGGAAGCGCAAGGCATTCGCCCCACGCCACGGCCATTGACCATCAAGGGCTGGAAAACCCGCAGCGGCACCAAGATCCTGTTCATCCGCACCACGCAAGCGCCGATGTTCGATGTCCATGTCAGCTTCGCCGCCGGCAGCACCCGCGACGTCACCTCGCCCAGCCTGGCCGGCGTGACGTTCAGCCTGCTCAACGAAGGCGTGGCCGGCAAGGCCGATTACACGGCCATCAGTGAAACCTTCGATGGCGTCGGCGCCAGGCTGGGCATGAAACTGGATCAGGAGCGCGCGAGTTACTCCCTGCGCAGCCTCAGCGACCCTGAGAAAAGCGCACCGGCCCTGCAACTTTTCACCCGGATTCTCGGCCAGCCGTCACTGTCCGCAGACGGTTTGATTCGGGTCAAGAACGAACTGCGTGGCCGCCTGCTGACCACGGCCCGACAGCCGGAGATCATTGCCGCCCTGCGCCTCCAGGCGCTTCTGGTTCCCGAAACGCCGTTCGCCCACTCGATCTATGGAACCCAGGCGAGCCTGGATCTGATCACCCGCCAGGCCGTGCAGGACTTCCACCGCCAGGCCTACTCGGCGCGCCATGCACAAATCACCCTGGTGGGCGACCTGACGCTGGAGCAGGCCCAGGCCATCAGCCGGCAGATCGCCGACGCACTGCCCGCCCCCCCCGCGAGTCCAGCCCTTGCATCAGCCAAACCGACCGGCACGGTCAAAGAAAGTCATGTCGAGCGCGAGCAGGAACAGACGTACCTGCTGCTCGGGCAACCCGCCGTCTCGCGCCAGCATCAGGATTACCCCGCGCTGTATGCGGCGACGCTGATGTTCGGCAACGGCAACAACTCGCGCCTGATCAACGAACTGCGGCAAAAACGTGGCCTGGTGTACGGCGCCAAAGCCCGTACGGAAGACTGGGCGCAAAGCGGAATGACCACGATCAGCCTGCACACCAGCCCGCAGTTCACCCGCGAGACGGCGGCGTTGGTGCGGTCGATGTTCAGCGACTATTTACGCGATGGCCCGACCCAGGCAGAACTCGACCACCTCAAGCGACGCCTGGCCAATACCAGTGTCGTGGACAGCGCCAGCAATCAGCAGATCCTCGAACGTCTGGTGCAGATCAATCGCCATGAGCTGCCCCTTGATCTGGATTACTTCATGGAGCAGGTGCAGCGACTGACGCTCAAGCAAATCAAATCCGCGCTGAACCGGCATTGGTCCGATGAGCAGTGGCGAGTGATCAGCGTCGGCCCGACGGTCGAGCAACTGCCGCTGCCACAGCCAGTGGATGCTCCAGTCATCAACCCGTCCGGGCAGACGTGTCGCGCGGATACCGGGTTTGTGGCAAGTTAGGCTTTCCTTGACCGTCGCAGCCGCCACTTCGCGTCGCCGCTGCCTGCATAACCCTTTTCGAGATTGACCGTGCGCGCACCTTTGCCTTCCACCGAATCCGGCTTTCGTTTCACCCCCGCCTTCGGCCTCGGCAATCCGCACCTGCAAACCTTGTGGGGGCCTCTGTGGCGCAAGACCGTGCATCTGGAGCGCGAGCGCGAACGCCTGTGGCTCGACGATGGCGATTTCCTCGATCTCGACTGGCATGGCCCGCACAGCGCCGACGCACCTCTGGTGCTGGTGCTGCACGGGCTGACCGGTTCCTCCAATTCGCCTTATGTCGCCGGCATCCAGGCCGCGCTGGCGGCGCAAGGCTGGGCCAGTGTCGCGTTGAACTGGCGCGGCTGCTCGGGCGAGCCGAACCTGTTGCCGCGCAGCTACCACTCCGGCGCCAGCGAAGACCTCGCCGAAACCATCAAGCACCTGCGCGCCAAGCGGCCACTGGCGCCGCTGTATGCGGTCGGCTACTCCCTCGGCGGCAACGTGCTGCTCAAGCATCTGGGGGAAACCGGCAGCGCCAGCGGTGTGCTCGGCGCGGTGGCGGTCTCGGTGCCGTTTCGTCTGGATCAGTGTGCCGACCGCATCGGCCAGGGGTTTTCCAGGGTCTATCAGGCGCACTTCATGCGCGAGATGTTGGCCTACATCAAGAACAAACAACGTCAGTTCCAGCATGACGGACGCGAGGACGGCCTGGCGGCACTGGCAGCGCTCGGCTCGCTGGAAAACATGCGCACCTTCTGGGACTTCGATGGCCGGGTGACCGCGCCGCTGAATGGTTTCGTCGATGCCGAGGATTACTATCGCCGCGCCTCGAGCCGTTACTTTCTCGGCGAAATCCGCACCCCGACCCTGATCATTCAGGCGGCGGACGATCCGTTTGTGTTCCCCCACAGCCTGCCGCAAGCCAGCGAGCTGTCGACCTCGACCGAGTTCGAATTGCAGGCCCGGGGCGGGCATGTCGGCTTCGTCGACGGCTCGTTCCGCACGCCGGGTTACTACCTGGAGCGGCGCATTCCGCAATGGCTCGCCAGCGCCGGGCGTGGGTGAGGCGATGAACGAACAGGGCGAATCGATCCGTTTCTGGCAGGCCGCACCGCTGACCGGGGTCGAGTTATTGACCGCACGCTACATCGAGCATCGCTTTGCCCCGCATGTCCATGACGGCTACGTGATCGGCATGATCATGGCCGGCGCCCAGCGCTACCGCTATCGCGGCGCCGAACACCTGGCCGGCAGCGGCACGCTGGTGCTGATCAATCCGGACGAAGTGCACAACGGCCACAAAGGCACCGAAGACGGCTGGCTGTACCGGGCGTTTTATCCCGACACCGGACAGATCGTCGGCCTGTTGGAAGAACTGGACCTGCCCACGGCGCCCATGCCGGCCTTCGGCGCGACGCTGTATCGCGATCCGGATCTGGTCAATGGTTTCTGTCAGTTGCATCGCTTGCTGGAAAGTCCGGCCACCGCGTTACAGCAGCAGACGGTCTGGCGCGAAATGATGATGCTGCTGTTGCAGCGTCACGCGGCGGTGCAGATCGCTGGCCAACCGGGCAAGGAGCATCGGGCGGTGGCCATGGCCAAGGAATTGCTGAATGCGCAACTGGCGGCGCCACCGTCGCTGGAAGAACTGGCGGCGGCGGTGAACCTGTCGCCGTTCCACTTCGCCCGCGTGTTCCGCCGCGCCACCGGCATGCCGCCGCACACCTGGCTGATGCAGCAACGCATCGCCTGCGCTCGCGGGCTGTTGCAGAGCGGTTGCCTGCCGGTGGAAGTCGCCACGCAATTGGGATTTGCCGACCAGAGCCATTTGAGCAGGCAGTTCAAGCATGTCTACGGCGTGGGACCGGCCGCGTATCGCAGCGCCCGGCAATTGCCCGAAGCCCGAGAGCGCTGAAAGCTCGATGCGGGAGGAAGCCACCCCCCTCCCGCAGAAAAGCAATGGCGAGGATTATTCGCCGGTGGCGATGCCTCGGCCAGGCTCGTTGATCCACTCGCTCCATGACCCGGCATACAACGCCGCCAGCGGATAACCCGCCAGGCACAGGGCGAACAGGTTGTGACAGGCCGTCACCCCGGAGCCGCAATACGCCACCAGGTCCGTCGGCGAACGCCCGTCGAGTTTCGCCGCAAAGCGCTGCTTGAGCTGATCGGCCGGCAGGAAACGACCATCGCTGCCCAGGTTGTCGGTGAACGCCGCGCATTGCGCGCCGGGGATGTGCCCGGCGATCGGGTCGATCGGTTCCACTTCACCCTTGAAGCGCGGCAAGGCACGGGCATCGAGCAGGGTCAGGGTTGGCTGGCCGAGACGTTTTTGCAGTTGCTCGGCGCTGAGCAACAGGTGCATGTCCGGCTGACCGTTGAAGTTGCCGCGATGGGCGACCGGCGGGTCCAGGCTCAGTGGCAGGCCCGCCGCGTGCCAGGCCTTGAGCCCGCCATCGAGAATGAACACGCCGTCACGCTTGCCCAGCCACGCCAGCAACCACCAGGCCCGCGCCGCGTAGGCACCGGGACCGTCGTCATACAGCACCACCTCGCTGTCGTCATTGATGCCAAAGGCTTGCAGGCGCTCGATCAGTGCCGCCGGCTCCGGCAGTGGATGACGCCCGGTCACGCCCTTGATCACCGGGCCGCTGAGGTCACGCTCCAGATCCGCGAAGCTCGCCCCGGCGATATGACCCTCGGCGTAGCTGCGCTGGCCGTAGTCCGGATCTTCGAGGGCAAAACGGCAATCGAGAATCACCAGCCCCGGTTGTTCCTGGCGGGCATGCAGCGCCTGCGGGCTGATCAGTTGCGCAATCGGCATAACGGACGACTCCTGAGAGGGAAAGGGATTACGGCTTTTCTTCGAGCGCCTGGGCCAGCGGTACGTAGAACTCCTCGAACAATGCGTTGACCGCATCGCGGGCCTCGTCGGTGACGAACCCCGCCTCCAGCACCAGCACCTGATACACGCCACGCTTGATGGCCTGCTCGCTGAGGTGGTTGGAGTTTTCCCGGGTCGTGCACAGAAAGCGCACCCAGGAGGTGAGGATGATCCACGCGTTGAGGGTCAGGGACTCGATCTGCACCCGGTCCATCTTCAGGATCCCGGCCGCGACGAAGCCATCGTAGATCGCCGCGCCCTGGATCACGCAGCGCTGGGAAAAGCGCCGGTAGCGCCCGGCCAGATCCGGATCGCTGTCGAGCAGGTGTTCGAGGTCGCGGTGCAGAAAGCGGTAACGCCACATCGCCGACAGCAGTTCCTTGAGATAGAAACGCTTGTCCTCGACCGTCGCGGCGCGCCCCTGGGGCGGACGCAGGAAGCTGTCGACCAGGCTTTCGTACTCACTGAACAGCACGGCGATGATCGCCTGCTTGTTGGGGAAGTGGTAGTACAGATTGCCCGGAGAAATCTCCATATGGGCGGCGATGTGATTGGTGCTGATGCTGCGCTCGCCCTGCTGATTGAACAGCTCAAGGCTGTTCTGCACGATGCGCTCGCTGGTTTTTATTCGTGGGGCCATGGCTTGAGCTTTAATTCAGAGTGCGTTGACGGGCATCTTACGACCTATCCGGAACGGGATAAAACCATCACGCACAAGGAAGTCATTTGACTTTATAGAGCATAGACTCTAAAAAGTTCCTCACAACAACAAATCCGGAGCCGACGATGACCGCCGATATTGCCTACCTGCAAACGCTGCAACAGCCGCTGGAAGAGCTCAACCGGCTGTTCGAAGCGCAGCGGGCCGCTTACGCCGCCAACCCGATGCCGCCCGCCGCCCAGCGCCAGCAATGGCTCAAGGCCCTGCGCGATGTGCTGAGCAACGAACGGCAGGCCCTGATCGACGCCATCAGCTCCGATTTCAGCCACCGCAGCGCCGATGAAACGCTGCTCGCCGAACTGATGCCGAGCCTGCACGGCATTCACTACGCCAGCCGCCACATCAAGCAATGGATGAAGCCGTCGCGGCGCAAAGTCGGCATCGCCTTTCAGCCGGCGTCGGCAAAAGTGGTGTACCAACCGCTGGGCGTGGTCGGGGTCATCGTGCCGTGGAACTACCCGCTGTTTCTGGCGATCGGCCCGCTGGTGGGCGCGCTCTCGGCGGGCAACCGGGTGATGCTCAAGCTCAGCGAATCGACCCCGGCCACCGGCTTGCTGCTCAAGGAATTGCTGGCGCGGATATTCCCCGAGGATCTGGTCTGCGTGGTGCTTGGCGAGGCGGATATCGGCGTGGCGTTTTCCCGCGTGCGCTTCGATCACCTGCTGTTCACCGGTGCCACCAGCATCGGCAAGCACGTGATGCGCGCCGCAGCGGAAAACCTCACGCCGGTGACTCTGGAGCTGGGCGGCAAATCCCCGGCCATCGTCTCCCGCGACGTGCCGCTGAAGGACGCCGCCGAACGCATCGCCTTCGGCAAAACCCTCAATGCCGGGCAGACCTGCGTCGCCCCCGACTACGTGCTGGTGCCGGAAGACCGGGTCGGCGGTTTCGTCGAAGCCTATCGCCAGGCGGTACGCGGCTTTTATCCGACACTCGCCGACAACCCGGACTACACCGCGATCATCAACGAACGTCAGCTCGCGCGGCTCAACGACTACCTCAGCGACGCCACCCTCAAGGGCGCGCTGCTGATCCCGCTGTTCGATCAGGGCCAGGGCCGACGCATGCCCCACAGCCTGCTGTTGAATGTCAGCGATGAGATGACGGTGATGCAGGACGAGATCTTCGGCCCGTTGCTGCCGATCGTGCCGTATCAGGATCTGGACCAGGCATTTGCTTACATCAATCAGCGGCCACGTCCTCTGGCTCTTTACTACTTTGGCTACGACAAACGCGAACAGAACCGCGTGCTGCACGAAACCCATTCCGGCGGTGTATGCCTCAACGACACCCTGTTGCACGTCGCCCAGGATGACATGCCGTTTGGCGGCGTCGGCCCGTCGGGCATGGGCCACTACCACGGCCACGAGGGCTTCCTGACGTTCAGCAAGGCCAAAGGCGTACTGGTGAAACAGCGCTTCAACGCGGCCCGGCTGATTTATCCGCCGTACGGAAAATCCATCCAGAAACTGATCCAGAAGCTGTTCATTCGCTAACGTCTCCGCCGGGTAATAACAACAATGCACCCAAGCCTGACCGAAACACCCGCCCTGTCGCGTCGGGGCCTGCTGAAATTCAGCCTCGGCGCCACGGCCTTCCTTGCCACCGCCGGCGTTGGCGCCAGCCTCAGTGGCTGTTCGTCGAGCGTTCCGGCGAATGGTTTTGCCGCGCTGCGCAACGGTGACCTGCTGTTTCTGCGCGCACTGATTCCGGTGATGCTCGACGGCGCCGTGACCGTCGAGACGATGCCCGCCGCCATCGACGGCACGCTCAAATCGCTGGATGCCAGCCTCGATCATCTGTCGCCGGAAATGCTCAAGCTCACCCGACAATTGTTCGACGTGCTGGGCATGGCCGTGACGCGCGGGCCGCTGACGGGGATCTGGGGCAGTTGGGAAAACGCCAGTCCCGAAGCGATGCGCCACTTCCTCGAACGTTGGGAAAACAGCTCGCTGAGTTTGTTGCGCATGGGCCACAGCTCCCTGCAACAAATGGTGATGATGGCCTGGTACACCCGCGCCGAATCCTGGGCGCACTGCGGTTACCCCGGTCCGCCCACGGTCTGAAACCCAATGTGGGAGCGGGCTTGCCCACGCAGGCCGCAGCCGCCGCACCACCGCATCCAGAATAATAAAGAGAACCTGATAGATGCCCGTACCCGACCCGTTCCGCGAAGGCCTCGCCCGTGGCTGGAAAACCTACAACGGCGCGCAACTGACCGATGACCTGACCCTCGAAGCCGATGTCGCGATCATCGGCAGCGGCGCAGGAGGCGGCACCACGGCGGAAATCCTCAGCGCCGCCGGCTACAAGGTGCTGCTGATCGAAGAAGGCCCGCTCAAGACCAGCAGCGATTTCAAACTGCTCGAAGACCAGGCCTACAGCAGCCTTTACCAGGAAGGCATCGGCCGCATGAGCAAGGACGGCGCGATCACCATCCTGCAGGGCCGCGCGGTTGGCGGCACCACGCTGGTCAACTGGACATCGAGTTTCCGCACACCGCAGCCAACCCTCGAACACTGGGCCAAAGAGCACAACGTCAAGGGCCACAGCCCGGCGGAGATGGCGCCGTGGTTCGAAAAAATGGAGCAGCGCCTGGGCATTGCACCGTGGAGGGTGCCGCCCAACGCCAACAATGATGTGATCCGCAAAGGCTGCGAACAGCTCGGTTATAGCTGGCACGTGATTCCGCGTAACGTGCGCGGCTGCTGGAACCTGGGCTATTGCGGCATGGGCTGCCCGACCAACGCCAAGCAATCGATGATGGTCACCACCATTCCGGCCACGCTGGAGAAGGGCGGCGAGCTGTTGTACCTGGCCCGCGCGGAAAAACTCACCATCAATGGCGACAAGGTCACCGGCCTGCAATGCGTGGCGATGGACGAACGCTGCGTCGAACCGACCGGCCGCACCATCACGGTCAAGGCCCGGCATTACGTATTGGCGGGTGGCGGCATCAACAGCCCGGCGCTGCTGTTGCGCTCGGACGCACCGGATCCGCACCAGCGGCTCGGCAAACGCACCTTCCTGCATCCGGTGAACATGTCCGCCGGGCGTTTCGACGAGGTCATCAACCCGTTTTACGGGGCACCGCAGTCGATCTACTCCGACCATTTCCAATGGAAGGACGGCACCACCGGGCCGATGGCGTTCAAACTCGAAGTGCCGCCGCTGCATCCGGCGCTGGCCGCCACGCTGCTCGGCGGTTTTGGTCAGGAGAACGCCCGACACATGGCGGACTTGCCGCGTACCCACGCGATGCTGGCGTTGCTGCGTGACGGTTTTCATCAGGACAGCCAGGGTGGCAGCGTCGAGTTGCGCGGCGATGGCTCGCCGGTGCTCGACTATCAAGTGTCGCCTTATGCCTGGGACGGATTGCGCCGGGCCTTCCACGTCATGGCCGAAATCCAGTTCGCCGGCGGCGCCAAAGCGGTGATGCCGATGCACGCCGACGCACGCTACGTGAACAGCCTGGCCGAGGCGCAAACATTGATCGACGGCCTGAGCCTGGAGTTGTATCGCACGCGGCTGGGCAGCGCCCATGTCATGGGCGGTTGCGCCATGGGCGAAGACCCGAAAAGCGCGGTCACCGATAGCCTTGGCCGGCATCATCAGTTGCGCAACCTGTCGATTCACGATGGCTCGCTGTTCCCCACCAGCATCGGCGCCAACCCGCAGTTGTCGGTGTATGGTCTGACGGCGCAACTGGCGACATCTCTCGGCGAACGGTTGAGAAACCCGTGAAAAAACCGAATATTCCTATCGTCTATAGTGCTTTCTTACCCAACAGGCGACTTGGCCGACCGGGACGGCTGCGATACCATCCGACTCCCCAACGGACTCCCGCCAGGACGACGCGATGAACCGAGTGTTGTACCCAGGTACATTCGACCCTATTACCAAGGGCCATGGCGATCTGGTCGAACGCGCCTCGCGGCTGTTCGACCATGTGATCATCGCCGTCGCCGCCAGCCCCAAGAAAAACCCGCTGTTCCCGCTGGAGCAACGGGTCGAGCTGGCACGCGAAGTCACCAAGCACCTGCCGAACGTGGAAGTGGTCGGTTTCTCGACGCTGCTGGCGCATTTCGCCAAAGAGCAGAACGCCAATGTGTTCCTGCGTGGCCTGCGCGCGGTGTCGGACTTCGAGTATGAATTCCAGCTGGCCAACATGAACCGCCAACTGGCGCCGGATGTGGAGAGCCTGTTTCTCACGCCGTCCGAGCGTTACTCGTTCATTTCCTCGACCCTGGTGCGGGAAATCGCGGCCCTGGGCGGCGATATCAGCAAGTTCGTCCACCCAGTCGTGGCCGAGGCGCTGACCCAGCGTTTCAAGAAGTAAAGACCGTTCAAACGGCGCCCGCGTGCACTGCGGGCGCCAATGCGGCACAATTGCGCGCATTGATTTATAGCGCCCGGGCCTGCCGCCCCGGCTGGAGTTAGCATGTCCCTGATCATCACCGACGATTGCATCAACTGCGACGTCTGCGAACCCGAGTGCCCGAACGCCGCCATTTCCCAAGGCGAAGAGATCTACGTGATCGACCCGAACCTGTGTACCCAGTGCGTCGGCCACTACGACGAGCCGCAGTGCCAGCAGGTCTGCCCGGTGGATTGCATTCCGCTGGACGAAGCCCATCCGGAGACTGAAGAACAGTTGATGGAGAAGTACCGCAAGATTACCGGCAAGGCCTGAGTCTTCGGCGCCTGTCCGGACGCCTTCGCGGGCAAGCCCGCTGCCACAGGAGTTCTCGGGTGCTCACAAGGTTTGTGTTCACCTCAGGCAGTGTGGGAGCGGGCCTGCCCGCGAAGAGGCCGTCAGCCACACCCTGCCATCCGGCTCAGCTCACTCGCGCTGCTCAAACCCCTCCCCCGTACACCCCAGGCACCGCACGAACGCGGCCTTCGCCGGTTCGACCACCAACGCCTGCCCCGCATCGCCAATCCCGCCGCCCAGTGCGGTAAACGGCAACGACACGACAAACGCCCCCGCCCCGATCACTGTTGCCACCACCAGCAATGGCCGGGCAATCAGCAGATCGCCAAGCATGGCGTAGGCCGGTGGATTCTGGATGGCGTAGCGCGGATCACCGCTGCCGCCTTCCGTGGCCTGGACGGCCAGGCTGGAACACAGCAGCAGCGTGACAAAGAGGATTTGCAGGGATTTCATGGCACGATCCTTCGGGCTGAACAGTGAGACAACTCACTATAGACCGTAGGACTTTTTCAGCTTTTTGCTCAGGTCTGGCAGCGCGGGCACCACACACTGGCACGCTGCCCGAGTTTGACTTCCCGCAGCCCCGTGCCGCAGACCTTGCAGTGTTCCCCACCACGGCCGTAGACAAACAGCTCCTGCTGGAAATACCCCGGCTGCCCGTCGCCGCCAATGAAGTCGCGCAACGTGGTGCCGCCGCGCTCGATGGCCGCCGCGAGGATGCGTTTGATCTCGATCGCCAGCTTCAGATACCGCGCCCGGGAAATGCCCTTGGCCTCGCGGCGCGGATCGATGCCGGCGGCGAACAGCGCTTCGGTCGCATAAATATTGCCGACGCCCACCACCACCGCGTTGTCCATGATGAACGGTTTGACCGCCATCGACCGTCCACGGGACAGCTGGAACAGCCGCTCGCCGTCGAACAGGTCGGTCAGCGGTTCCGGCCCGAGGCGGATCAGCAATTCGTGATTGAGCGGATCGTTGCTCCACAGCATCGCGCCGAAACGCCGGGGATCGGTGTAGCGCAGGGCCAGGCCGGATTCCAGCTCGATATCCACATGCTCATGCTTGAGCGCCGGCAGCCCGACCTCCACCAGGCGCAAATTGCCCGACATGCCCAAGTGGCTGATCAGCGTGCCGGCCTCGGCATTGATCAGCAGGTACTTGGCCCGCCGCTCGACCAGCACGATGCGCTGCCCGGACAGGCGCACATCGAGGTCTTCGGGGATCGGCCAGCGCAAACGCCGGTCACGCACGATCACCCGACTGACGCGCTGGCCCTCCAGATGCGGGGCGATACCGCGACGGGTGGTTTCGACTTCCGGCAATTCAGGCATGAGTTTCTCGAATCAATGGGCTTGTTGAATCAGTGTGCGCCGAGTTCGCGGATCGTTTGCTTGAGGGTTTCGAAGTCGTACTCCGAGAGGCCGATGTACTCGAGCACCAGCGGCCCGACCGCCTGCCATTCGAAGTCTTCGGTCTGATTGCCCAGTACCCGGTACGACGCACAGATATGTTCGGCCATCTTGAGGATCGCCAGCAGATTTTTCATCTGAGTGTTGCGCGAGGTGTCGTCGCTGAAGATCGCCAAGGCATTGTGGTGGTTGGCGATGGCCGCGCTGACATGCTCCGGCAGACGCCAGGATTTGGCGGTGTAGTAACCGACCACCGAATGGTTGGTGTTGTACACACGGTTTTCGGTGTCCACCACCCGGCATTCGGCACTGGCGCTGCCATAGGCTTCTTCGAGCGTGGTCATATAGTCAGGGAAACGCTGCAGCATCAGCGGTACGCCGCAGTCATGGAACAGGCCCAGTGCGTAGGCCTCGTCGCTCGCCTCGGTGCCGACGCGCTTGGCCAGGGTCAGGCAGGTCATCGCGACATCCTGGGCGGTATCCCAGAAGCGGTTGAGGGTGACGATGGTGTCGTCGTTCATCTCGCCCTTGATCGACATCGCATTGATCAAATTGACGATCGAACGGCTACCCAACAGGTTCACCGCGCGCTTGATCGAGGTGATCTTGTTGCTCAGGCCGTAATACGGCGAGTTGACGATCTTCAGCAGCGAGCCGGACAGGCCGGGGTCCTGGGAGATCAGCTTGGCGATCGTCTCCAGATCCGGATCGGGCATGTACTGCTCCATCTGCAGATCCACCATGATCTGCGGCTGCGCCGGCACACTGATGCCTTGCAGGGACTGTTGAATCTGTTCGGTGGTCAGCTCTTGGGACATAAGTACACACTCTGGGACAGGCGGCGATTCTAACCCTTAAAAACCGACGGACGACACTTCGAGGGGCAGATCGGGAAGATTTCATTCAAGACCAGCCCATGGATTTCGCCTGATTCACTTGTATCCAATTGTGCACGCGAGCCTGCTCCGGGCGGTGTTCCGACGATGGCGCCGTCAGCGTTTCATCGCTCACCCGGCCCGACGCCAGCCGCAACACGGTATACTCCCGCTCTTTTTTCCGGAGCGACGTCATGTCCCTGCCTAGCTTGCGCCTAAAAGCCAACGCCGACCGTCGCCTGCGCGCCGGTCACCTGTGGGTCTACAGCAACGAAATCGACGTGGCCGCCACGCCGCTGCACGGCTTCCAGGCCGGTGACCAGGCCATCCTCGAAGCCGCCGGTGGCAAACCGCTCGGCATCGTCGCGATGAGCCCGAACAACCTGATCTGCGCCCGCCTGCTGTCGCGCGACATCAAGCTATCGCTAGACAAATCGCTGCTGGTGCATCGCCTGAACGTCGCCCTGTCGCTGCGCGAGCGCCTGTTCGACAAGCCTTTCTATCGTCTGGTCTACGGCGATTCCGACCTGCTGCCGGGTCTGGTGGTCGACCGTTTCGGCGATATCGTCGTGGTACAGATCGCCTCGGCAACCATGGAAGCGCATAAAGATGACGTGATCGCCGCGCTGACTCAGGTGCTCAAGCCAAGCGGCATTCTGTTCAAGAACGACTCCGCCGCCCGCGATGCCGAAGGCCTGAACCGCTACGTCGAAACCGTGTTCGGCCTGGTGCCGGAATGGGTCGCGCTGGAAGAGAACGGCGTGAAATTCGAGGCCCCGGTGATCCAGGGCCAGAAAACCGGCTGGTTCTACGATCACCGCATGAACCGCGCGCGCCTGGCGCCTTACGTCAACGGCAAACGCGTGCTGGACCTGTACAGCTACATCGGTGGCTGGGGCGTGCAGGCCGGTGCGTTCGGTGCCAGCGAAGTGTTCTGCGTCGACGCGTCGGGCTTCGCCCTCGATGGCGTGGAGCGCAACGCCGCCCTGAACGGTTTCGCCGACAAGATGACCTGCATCGAAGGCGACGTCTTCGAAGCGCTGAAAGAACTCAAGGCTGCCGAAGAGCGCTTCGACGTGATCGTTGCCGACCCGCCGGCGTTCATCAAGCGCAAGAAAGACATGAAGAACGGCGAAGGCGCCTACCGCCGCCTCAACGAGCAAGCCATGCGCCTGCTCACCAAGGACGGCATCCTGGTCAGCGCATCCTGCTCGATGCACCTGCCGGAAGACGACCTGCAGAACATCCTGCTGACCAGCGCCCGCCACCTGGATCGCAACATCCAGTTGCTGGAGCGTGGCGGTCAGGGTCCGGATCATCCGGTCCACCCGGCCATCGCCGAAACCCGCTACATCAAGAGCATCACCTGCCGCCTGCTGCCAAACAGCTGATCGGCGAAAACGGGGAGCCCACGGGCTCCCCGTTTGCTTTGCACGACGGCACAACGCCCGGCTGCGGATTTACCCTTCATATTTATAACCTTCCTACTCTTGCGCCCTACAAGCGACGAGGATATTTCCCTGTATCTTGCAAACAAGGAAATAAACCCTACAAGTTAGTCTCAAGACACAAGATTGCTCCGACAAAATTACTGGAATATTCCTACTCAATATTTGTTTGCCAACAATCCATTACAAACTATTATTAAGTTGTCACCACGAGGTGGCACTCATCATCAAATCAACAATGAACAAGGAGTTCACTCATGAAAACCATTACTCTCGAATCCAGCAAAATCGCCAACCTGGCTTTTCTGGTTGCCCCTAAAGCGACCCGTTAAGTAAATCAGGACGCAGGGGAGTGCCGGCCCCCCGGCGTCTTTTTGATTTCATCCAGAGCGAACCCGCGAAAATGCACATCAATCCCTACCTGTTCATACTTCCGCGCCCCCCTGGGCAGGTGGTCTGGAACTACAAGGATCATGTTCAACATGAACTTGACCTTGAATATTCCAGTCGACTTGCACAACTTATCAACGAGCCGAATACTTTCGATAAACAAAACACGATAGACACTCAACTATTGAATGCCGGAATAATAAGTACAACATTCATTGAAAGTCCCGCATGGGGCTGGGATGAACTATCAAAGATATTTCATATCGGCACGCAAAACATACCCAGTTCACACACACCACAGAACATCAAGGAATGGTCCAGACAATATCTGGAACATTGCACGGAAGTACTCGCCACACCCGCGCCGAAAACCGATCGGCCGCAATATCCCGGAAGTTCGCGCATCGCGCTCCCGACACCTGGCGCAGTCGCTCGCGACAGCCTGTCCGCAGCCCTGACCCGGCGTAAAACCTGTCGCAGTTTCAGCGATAGCAGCCTTTCCCTGAGCGACGTCAGCACGTTGCTTTATCTGTCCCTGGGCTACTTGCACGAACGCGAACATGCCAGCGACGACGGCGTCGCCCCTGGCCTCGGCGCACGACGCAGCAGCCCTTCCGGGGGTGGGCTGAACGCCTGCGAAGGTTTTCTGCTGGTGCAGAACGTCGAAGGCCTGGAACCCGGCGTCTACGCCTACTGCCCGGCCGCACACGCCTTGACACAGGTGAACCCGCTGCCCGATAGCGCCCTGGGCCAACTGCTCGGCGGCCAGCACTTCATCAACAATCTGCCACTGGGCCTGTTCATCACCGCCCGGTTCGACCGGCTCTGGTGGAAATACCTGCATTCACGGGCCTATCGCATGGCCTTCGTGGAGGCCGGCCACCTCTCGCAGACGTTCCAGCTGGTCGCCACCGCCCTGGGCCTGAACACCTGGCTGACCGGGGCCTTCACCGACGAACAGGTCCAGGCTTTGCTGAAACTCGAGGACGCCGAGCAACCGCTGTTCTTCGTCGGCTGCGGCAAAAGCGACGGCCAGGCGATGTGCCAGGAAATGCGCGATCTGTTGCGGGAAACACAGCCATGAGCACCCTCAAGACCTCCGTACACGACGCTCCCGGATTCACGCTGGGCGACTGGAACCGCCGCGCCTCGGTGCGCAGCAGCACCCATGACTATCAGTTGCCGGAAGACGTGCAGCAGCAACTGCAAACCCGCCACTGGTTTCCCCCCGCCCTCCTGCCCTATCTGGCCCATCCGGCCATTGAAGCCGCCGGGCGCGACGTGCTGCACCGGCTGACGGCCAATCACCTGGTGCATTTTCTCGACTACACCACACTCCTCGAACACCGCATCGTCAATCGCGCGGTGGAAGTCATCATCCACGCAGAGCTACCGGCCGAAGTCCCGCCACCGATGAAGACCGCCGCGCTCCAGCTCTATACCGACGAGGGGTATCACGCGCTGTTCTCCAGTCAGTTGGCGGAACAGATTGCCGCCCTGTACGGAATCGCCGAGCGCCCGCAGATGCCACGGCGCATCACCTGCATGAACGCACTGGTTGCCCGAACGCCGGAAATGGACCGCCCACTGGCGTGGTTTCTCCTCGGCTTCGTCTCGGAAACCATCATCGCCCGGGAGCTGCTCGACGTCTGTCGCGACAGCCTGGTGTCCAGTGTGAATGACATGCTGCGCGACCACCTGGCCGACGAGGCCCGTCACAGCCGCTACTTCGCCGAAGTGTTCCATTACCTGTGGCTGACCCTGAGCAGCCGCCAGCAGCTCTTTGCCAGTGCAATGCTGCTGGACATCATCGAGATTTTCTTCGAGGTCGACGAACACTGGTTGCGACAGAGCCTGCGCGGCGCAGGCATCGCCGAACAGGCCGTGACGCAGATTGTCTGCGAGACGGCGGCGACGCCGCTCAGCCGGCAGCGCGCCCGCTCAGGCGCCACCGCGACGCTGGACGCGCTGCGCAAGGCCGGTTTTTTCGAATCCCCCCGTAACCGCGCACTGTTCGCCCAGGCAGGACTGATCGATGGATAGCGCAAACCCCGTGGCAACCACCCGACAGCGGCGCGGAGCCGTCAGCCTGTTGCTGGCGATGGTGTTGCTCGGTGTTTTCCCGCTGGATGTCCTGCTGCCCTCGTTTCCGGAGCTGGCCGAACATTTCCGCAACACGCTGGCGGCCATCGCCCTCTCGGTCAGTCTGTTCGCCGTCGGGATCGCGGTGGCTCAGGTATTGATCGGGCCGCTGTCCGACGTGATCGGGCGCAAAGGCCTGTTGCTCAGCGGCATGGCCGTGTCGATGCTGGGCGCCCTGGGTTGCGTGATCACCAGTGACTACACGCTGTTCCTGATATTCCGCATCGTCCAGGCATTGGGCTGCGGCTGCTTCGTCCTGTCCCAGGCGCTGGTGCAGGACCTGTTCGACGGTGAGGAGCGCGATCGCCTGCGCATCCTGATGGTCACCGCCAGCGGGATTTTCATCTCGGTATCGCCCCTGGCCGGCACCTTCCTGCAAGCCACCCTGGGCTGGCGCGGCAGCTTCTGGGTATTCACCGCGCTGGCGGGCGTGGTGATGTTCAAGGCCTGGCTGTTTCTGGAGAGCAGCCGCCCCGCCGCCAGCGGCACACCCCTCGGTTTCCATGAGGCCTATCGACGGGTGCTGGGGAATTTCGACTTCGTCGGTTACTGGCTGATTTCGGCGTTCGCGTTTGCCTGCCACTTCTCGTTCATCGTCATTTCACCGCTGATCTTCATGGATCGCCTGCAACTGTCGGCCTACGACTTCTCGTTGATCCTGCTGGTATATGGCGCCGCTTATGTGGTCGGCGGCATCGTCGCCACGCTGCTGAGCCGAAGAGTCAGCACCGGCCGGCAAATCGTCGTCGGCCTGGGCCTTATCCTGCTGTCGGGGCTGGTGATGCTGTACCTGGCCGCGAATCATGCACTGGCCCCGGCCACGGTGCTGATCCCGATGCTGATCTGCACCGCCGGCACCACCATTACCCGACCGGCCGCCACATCCCGGGCCATGAGCCTGTTTCCCGAGAATGCCGGAACCTCGGCTTCGGCCGGCAGCACGATCATCTTCATCTGCGGCGGCCTCATCAGCGCGTTGATCAGCCTGAGTCCGGCCAACCTGCAAACCACGCTGGGTTACAGTTTTGTCTCGCTTGCCGGCGTGGCGCTGGCCTTGAACAGCCGGATCAGCCATCGCACCAGAGTGCTTCAAGCCATCGCCACGGTAGAGCCGGAGAGTGACTGATCCTGCCGGTCGTCATTTCGCACGCTTCGTCAGCACTGGAACAACGCTTTGCGCCATTCCCTCCAGACGCCAGCGGTGTAGAATCGCCAGATTCATCGCCATTCATCCCCCGGCGGGTTTATGAGCTCGGGCTGAGGCTAGCGGCGATCCCGCAACGTCATCGGCAACTGACGGACACACGGCCATTTTTCCGCGTGCTCCAGACGTCAATAGAAGCTCACTCCCCTTTAGTACCTGATTAGCCGCCCGGAGTGCTCCATGCCAGATTACCGCTCGAAAACATCCACCCACGGCCGCAACATGGCCGGCGCCCGCGCACTGTGGCGCGCCACCGGGATGAAAGATGACGACTTCAAGAAGCCGATCATCGCGATTGCCAACTCCTTCACCCAGTTCGTACCGGGCCATGTGCACCTGAAGGACCTGGGCCAACTGGTGGCCCGCGAAATCGAACGCGCCGGTGGCGTCGCGAAAGAATTCAACACCATCGCCGTGGATGACGGCATCGCCATGGGTCACGACGGCATGCTGTATTCGCTGCCGAGCCGCGAGATCATCGCCGACTCCGTCGAGTACATGGTCAACGCCCACTGCGCCGACGCCATCGTGTGTATCTCCAACTGCGACAAGATCACCCCGGGCATGCTCATGGCCGCCCTGCGCCTGAACATTCCGGTGATCTTCGTGTCCGGCGGCCCGATGGAAGCCGGCAAGACCAAACTGGCCAGCCACGGTCTCGACCTCGTCGACGCCATGGTGATCGCCGCCGACTCCAGCGCTTCTGACGAGAAGGTTGCCGAGTACGAGCGCAGCGCCTGCCCGACCTGCGGTTCGTGCTCCGGCATGTTCACCGCCAACTCGATGAACTGCCTGACCGAAGCCCTGGGCCTCGCCCTGCCGGGCAACGGTTCGACCCTCGCCACCCACAGCGACCGCGAGCAGTTGTTCCTGCAGGCCGGCCGCACCATCGTCGAGCTGTGCAAGCGTTACTACGGCGAGAACGACGAGTCGGTATTGCCGCGCAACATCGCCAACTTCAAGGCGTTCGAGAACGCGATGATGCTCGACATCGCCATGGGCGGCTCGACCAACACCATCCTGCACTTGCTGGCCGCCGCCCAGGAAGCCGAGATCGCTTTCGACCTGCGTGACATCGATCGTCTGTCGCGCCAGGTGCCTCAACTGTGCAAGGTTGCGCCGAACATCCAGAAGTACCACATGGAAGACGTGCACCGCGCCGGTGGCATTTTCAGCATCCTCGGCTCGCTGGCCCGTGGCGGTCTGCTGCACACCGACCTGCCGACCGTACACAGCCGCAGCATGGAAGAAGCCATCGCCAAGTGGGACATCACCCAGACCAGCGATGAAGCCGTGCATCACTTCTTCAAGGCCGGCCCGGCGGGCATTCCGACCCAGACCGCGTTCAGCCAGTCGACCCGTTGGGAAACCCTGGACGACGACCGTGAAAACGGCTGCATCCGCAGTTTCGAACACGCCTACTCGAAAGAGGGCGGCCTGGCCGTGCTGTACGGCAACATCGCCCTCGATGGCTGCGTGGTGAAAACCGCCGGTGTCGACGAATCGATCCATGTGTTCGAAGGCAACGCGAAGATCTTCGAAAGCCAGGACAGCGCCGTGCGCGGCATCCTCGCCGATGAAGTGAAGGAAGGCGACATCGTCATCATTCGCTACGAAGGCCCGAAAGGCGGCCCGGGCATGCAGGAAATGCTCTACCCGACCTCGTACCTGAAGTCCAAAGGCCTGGGCAAAGCCTGTGCCCTGCTCACCGACGGCCGTTTCTCCGGCGGTACTTCCGGTCTGTCCATCGGCCACGCTTCGCCAGAAGCCGCAGCCGGCGGTGCGATTGGTCTGGTGCAGGACGGTGACAAGGTGTTGATCGACATCCCGAACCGCTCGATCAACCTGTTGATCAGCGACGAAGAACTGGCCGCGCGCCGGGTCGAGCAGGACAAGAAAGGCTGGAAACCGGTCGAGAAGCGTCCACGCAAAGTCACCACCGCCCTCAAGGCCTACGCCCTGCTGGCGACCAGCGCCGACAAGGGTGCGGTGCGTAACAAGGCGATGCTCGACGGGCTGTAATGCTTAACCGTTGAACACAAAAATGCCCCGCCAAGTGCGGGGCATTTTTGTGTCTGACCCAAATCCCTCAGACGGAAATCAAAACTGCGGGAGGGGGATTGCTCACGAAAGCGGAGGGTCAGCCAACCTGTCTGCAGACTGATACGACCCCTTCGCGAGCAAGCCCGCTCCCACAGAATTCAGGGTGCTTACTGAATCTCTTCCGGCTTGACGATCACCCAGTTCTTGTCCGCCGTGACCGGCAACCCTTCCTTGGCCTGGGCCGCCGCGTGCTTGGCCATCATGCCGTTGAGCTGGGTCATGTACTTGTCCTTGCGGTTGACCCACAAGTGGATGCCGCCCTTGGCCACGTCGACATCGTGGAACAGCATGTAGCCGTCGCTGCTCGGGGTGTCGCCGCCCACCAGCACCGGTTTTTTCCACTCGTCGATGTAGGTCAGGATCGCCGCGTGCTTGCCGGCCATCCAGGTGGCCGGCGTCCACAGGTACGGGGTCAGTTCGAGGCCGAGGTTGGCTTTCTCGTCATACTTGCCGGCGGTGATCTGCTTGCGCGCCGTGGTCAGTTCGCCGGTTTCGCGGTTTTTCAGCAGAGTGGTCACACCGATGACGTTCTGCGGTTTGACGTTGTAGCCATACTTCGGATCGGCCGCGACCATCCGCACCAGCTCTTCGGAAGCGGCGGTCATCACGTAGACCTCGATGCCGTTCTCCATCAGCTTGTTGTACAGCTCTTTTTGCCCAGTGAAGATTTTCGGCGGCTGAACATCGAGGTTCTTCACCACATCGCCTTCGTAATAGGTCGCCGGCACCGGTTTGCCCGAGGCCATCAGCTCATCGACGTAGCCCTTGAGTTCCTTGAGGGTGAAGCCGGAGAACACCTGCGCCACCCACGGGTAGCAGACCATGTCGTCGACTTCGCAGAGGCGGTAGTAGTAACTGAACAGGCTTTCCTTGTGGTCGGCGGTGTCCTTGAACGGCATCAGTTTCAGGGAAGGGTCGAGTTTGTCGCGGGTGATCAGGCCCTTGTTCTCCATGAACGGCAGCAACGACTCTTCAAGATCGTAGCGATAGCTGGTGTTGTCCATGTCGAACACCGCGTAGTTACCTTTGTTGGCGTTGGCAGCGATCATCGCGTCCAGTGCCTTGGCCTGATCCGCCGGCCAGTGTTTCAGGTCGGTGGCAAAAGCCTGGCCGGCCAGGCCCAGGCAGAGTGCGACAGCCAGAAATTTCGGTGCGAACTTCATCGGCATTCCCCTTGTTGAAAGAGACAGGTTCAAAGAGATCGACGCTAACAAATCCGTGTGACAGTTCTCGTCTGTCAGCGACCGCCCACGTCCCTTTCACGCCAGTTGCATCTCCGACAGCGACACGCGCTTATTCCAAAAACGACGGACGCCCTGCGATTTCGGTATTAATTCATTGCAAATCAAACTGTTAGGCTTGCCGGTTCGCAACAGCCCCGGAAGGCTGTTGGCAAAGTCTTTCCTGGAGATCCCATGAATCTGCCGCTGATCCTCAATCTGCTGGTGTTCCTCGCCCTGCTCTTCGGTCTGGCGCAAACCCGCCATACCTCCTGGAGCCTGGCGAAAAAAGTCTTGCTCGCGCTGGTGCTGGGCGTGTTGTTCGGTGTGGTGCTGCACACCATTTACGGCGCCGGCAACCCGGTGCTGAAAGCCTCGATCGGCTGGTTCGATCTGGTCGGCAACGGTTACGTGCAACTGCTGCAAATGATCGTGATCCCGCTGGTGTTCGCCTCGATCCTCAGTGCCGTGGCCCGTCTGCACAACGCCTCGTCGCTGGGCAAGATCAGCTTCCTGACCATCGGCACACTGCTGTTCACCACGGCCATTGCTGCGCTGATCGGTATCGGCCTGACCAACCTGTTCGGCCTCACCGCCGAAGGCCTGGTGGCCGGCACCCAGGAAATGGCGCGCCTGCAAACCATCCAGACCGATTACGCCGGCAAGGTCGCCGACCTGAATGTGCCGCAACTGCTGCTGTCGTTCATCCCGCAGAACCCGTTCGCCGATCTGGCGCGGGCCAAACCGACCTCGATCATCAGCGTGGTGATCTTCGCCGCGTTCATGGGCGTTGCCGCGCTGCAACTGCTCAAGGATGACGTCGAGAAAGGTCAGAAAGTGATCAACGCCATCGACACCCTGCAAGCCTGGGTGATGCGCCTGGTACGTCTGGTGATGAAACTGACCCCGTACGGCGTACTGGCGCTGATGACCAAAGTCGTCGCCGGTTCCAACCTGCAAGACATCATCAAGCTCGGCAGTTTTGTGGTGGTGTCGTACCTCGGCCTGGGCCTGATGTTCGTGGTACACGGCGTGCTGGTCTCGGCCGCCGGGATCAATCCGCTGCGTTTCTTCCGCAAGATCTGGCCGGTGCTGACCTTCGCGTTCACCAGCCGCTCCAGCGCCGCGAGCATTCCGCTGAGCATCGAAGCGCAGACCCGTCGCCTGGGGATTCCGCAATCGGTCGCCAGTTTCGCCGCCTCGTTCGGCGCGACCATCGGCCAGAACGGTTGCGCCGGTCTGTACCCGGCCATGCTGGCGGTGATGGTTGCACCGACGGTCGGCATCAACCCGCTGGACCCACTGTGGATCGCGACGCTGGTGGCGATTGTGACCCTGAGTTCGGCCGGTGTCGCGGGCGTGGGTGGCGGTGCGACGTTCGCCGCGCTGATCGTGCTGCCGGCGATGGGCTTGCCGGTATCGCTGGTGGCGTTGCTGATTTCGGTCGAGCCGCTGATCGACATGGGCCGTACGGCGTTGAACGTGAGCGGTTCGATCACCGCCGGGGCGATCACCAGCCAGGTGATGCAGCAGACCGACAAGGCGCTGCTGGAGGCCGATGAGCATGCGGAACTGGCGCAGGCTTAAGTTTTTCAGCGTCTGAGCGGGTCTTTTCGCGAGCAGGCCCGCTCCCACAGGGAAAGGCTTTCCAATGTGGGGGCGGGTTTACTCATGAAGCTGTCAGGCTTTTTCCCAGACTTCAAAGTTGTAAGCCGGTTTGTCGCCCTCGGGCGGATTCTCGACGTTGGAAACCAGCTTCCACTGCGCCGGATCAAACTCCGGAAACCACGCATCCCCTTCCGGGCTCAGCGCCACACGGGTCAGATACAGACGATCGGCCTGCGCCAGCCCCTGCGCATACAACTGCGCGCCGCCAATCAGCATCAGCTCATCGACGCCTTGTTCTTTGGCCCAGGCTTCGGCGCGAACCACCGCAGCTTCCAGCGACGGATAGACTTCTGCGCCCTCCAGCACCAGACCGGCCTGACGGCTGACCACGATGTTCAAACGGCCCGGCAGCGGCCGGCCGAGGGAATCCCAGGTCTTGCGGCCCATGATGATCGGCTTGCCGAGGGTCGTGGCCTTGAAGTATTTGAAGTCCCCCGGCAGGTGCCAGGGCATGCTGTTGTCGACGCCGATCACGCGGTTTTCACCGAGGGCTGCGATCAGGCTGAGGGGGAGTGATTTAGTCATGCCGGCGAGGATACCAGAGCCTCGCTTGACCCGATAAGCGCCACAGCGGTTATGCTCACGGCTCGATTAAGCGACGGGAAGCCGCGTGACTGAACTGACTCCACTGCAAAACCTCTGGCTCACCGAAACCATCCGCCTGCGCGAGGAACACGCCGGGCCGCTGGAGGATCTGGAAGCCAATCGCCTGGCCCGCGCGGCCGGTGGTGATCTGCCGGGCCGCATCCAGCGCCGGGCGGTGTGGCTGGCCGAGCGCGACGGCCTCGGCACCGCGTTGCGGCACTGGCTGCAAGGCGCGCGGCTGGCACTGGTGCTGCTGACGATCCTGGCAGTGTTGAGCGGCGCAGGTCTGGCGTTCGCGGCCCTGGGCCAGACACCGGTCAATGTGTTCTGGGCCTTGGGCAGCCTGCTCGGGTTGAATCTGATCCTGCTGATCAGTTGGGCATTCGGACTGCTGTTTGCCGGCGAGCACGGCGCGACGCTCGGCCGTTTGTGGCTGTGGCTCAGCGAAAAACTCGCCCGCGATGCCAAGGCCGCGCAACTGGCACCGGCGCTGTTACTCCTGCTGCAAAGACAAAAACTCAACCGCTGGGCGCTCGGCACGCTGGTCAACGGCCTGTGGCTGCTGGCGATGCTCAGCGCCCTCGTGCTGCTGCTGACGCTGATGGCGACCCGGCGCTATGGCTTCGTCTGGGAAACCACGATTCTCAGCGACGACACCTTTATCAGCATGACCCAGGCCTTAGGCGCCCTGCCGGCGCTGCTCGGTTTCAACGTGCCGACCGAGGCGATGATCCGCGCCAGCGGCGACGGCGCGTTGAACATCGAAAGCGCCCGTCAGGCCTGGGCCACCTGGCTGGTGGGGGTGCTGGTGGTCTACGGCGTGCTGCCGCGCCTGCTGTTGGCGTTGTTGTGCTTCTGGCGCTGGAACAGCGGCAAAGCCGCGCTGCGCCTGGACTTGAATCTGCCCGGCTATGCGCAATTGCGCGAACGCCTGATGCCGACCAGCGAACGCCTGGGCATCAACGACGCCGCACCCGAACAATTGCATCGGGTCGAAAGCGGCGTCAGCGAACTCACCAGCGAGGGCGCGCTGCTGGTCGCCATCGAACTCGACGATCAGCGCCCATGGCCGCCGACCCTGGCGAAAAATGTCAGTGACGCCGGCATCCTCGACAGCCGCGAATCCCGGCACAAACTGCTCGAACAACTGAGCCGCTTCCCGCCGGCGCGCCTGGCAATCGCCTGTGATCCCCGACGCTCGCCGGATCGCGGCAGCCTGGCGCTGATCGCCGAGCTGGCGCGTAATGCCGCCGCCACCCGCGTCTGGCTGCTGCAGGCGCCGCCGGGGCAGGCACTGGATGCCGAACGGCTGGGTGACTGGCATGTGGCGCTGCAGCAACTGGAGCTGCCGTTCGCCGATTGCGCGCCGTTGAACTGGCTGGAGAGCGGTCATGACTGATGCCTGGAAAGCGCCGCTGAAACTGGCGGTGGTCGGCCACACCAACGTCGGCAAGACGTCGCTGCTGCGAACCCTCACTCGCGATGTCGGCTTCGGTGAAGTCTCCCACCGGCCGAGCACCACCCGGCACGTCGAAGGCGCGCGGCTGTCGGTGGATGGCGAGCCGCTGCTCGACCTCTACGACACCCCGGGCCTGGAAGACGCCATCGCCCTGCTGGATTTTCTCGAACGCCTGGAGCGTCCCGGTGAACGCCTCGATGGCCCGGCGCGGCTGGCGCGGTTTCTCGATGGCAGCGAAGCCCGCCAGCGTTTCGAACAGGAAGCCAAGGTGCTGCGCCAACTGCTCGACTCCGATGCCGGCCTGTATGTGATCGACGCCCGCGAACCGGTGCTCGCCAAGTACCGCGATGAACTGCAAGTGCTCGCCAGTTGCGGCAAGCCGCTGCTGCCGGTGCTGAACTTCGTCAGCAGCGCCAACCACCGCGAGCCGGACTGGCGTGAAGCCCTGGCTCGTCTCGGCCTGCATGCGCTGGTGCGCTTCGACAGCGTCGCCCCGCCGGAGGATGGCGAACGGCGGCTGTACGAAAGCCTCGCGTTGCTGCTGGAAAATGCCCGCCCGCAACTGGAGCGCCTGATCGCCGATCAACTGGCGCAACGCGAGGCCCGCCAGCAAAGCGCAGCGCGGTTGATTGCCGAGCTGCTGATCGATTGCGCGGCGTGCCGACGCAGCGTGGTCAGTGCCGCCGAACAGGAACAGCACGCCATCAGCGAGCTGCGCAAAGCCGTGCGTCAGCGTGAGCAGCGTTGCGTCGAAGCGCTGCTCACGCTCTACGCCTTCCGTCCGCAGGACGCCGCCGCCAGTGACCTGCCGTTGCTCGACGGCCGTTGGGGCGATGACCTGTTCAACCCGGAAACCCTCAAGCAACTCGGCGTGCGGGTCGGCGGTGGCATCGCTGCCGGCGCGGCGGCCGGAGCCGGGGTGGATCTGCTGGTGGGCGGTATCACCCTTGGCGCGGCAGCACTGGCCGGGGCGATTGCCGGAGGGGCGCTGCAAACCGCTCGCAGCTATGGCAATCGCCTGCTCGGCAAACTCAAGGGCCAGCGCGAACTCACCGTCGACGACAATGTGTTGCGCCTGCTCGCTTTGCGACAACGGCAACTGCTGCAAGCGTTGAACGCCCGCGGGCACGCGGCGCTGGACAGCATTCAGCTCGCCACCCCGCAGGACAAGACCTGGCGCGAAGGCAAGCTGCCCGAAGCGCTGAACATCGCCCGGGCGCATCCGCAATGGTCGTCGCTCAACCCGCATCCGAAACTGAGCCAGGCCCAGCGCCAGGAACAGATCGACGGTCTGGTGGACAAGGTGCTCGAAGCCTAAAACCAGCCTAGCTTGAGAAACTGTTTGACCAGTGCCGTCACGCGACTGCGATCCGTGCGGTTGGCACGGCCATCGTTGTCGACATCGGAACAGAGCACCACCTCGAAGCCGCCATCATTGTCCAGGTCATGGACGGCGGCTTTGTAGGCGATGGTTTCACCTTGATGAAAGTGCAGCCTGACCGACTCCGGTGTGCCATCGCCCCGTGGGTTCAGGGCGAAAATCCGCAGGTGCCGCGCCTGCCCCTCACCTTCGTTGAACCAGGCACATTTGAGGTAGGTCCTGACAAAGCTGCGCAATTGCACCCGCTCGCGCTCGGTGGGTTCGCGCAACCCGCGCTCGCCTTCATGAAATCGCAGTTGAACCGTGTTTCCGGCCCCCGTGCCCCATCGATCCTGAGCAATCACTTGTAGATAACGCATCCGTGCGCTCCTTCGGCAAAAGCCCAGTCTGGCGTTCTACCGGGAGCGCACGCCATGCGCCCTTTCGCGGTTTGCCGTAAGAAGCGTCAGCAGACTTGGCCGGATAGCACGCCGAAGGCCTTGCGCCTGAGCAACTGCAGATCGATCAGCGGCACGGCCGTTTCCTTCGCCAATTCGTCCCACTGACGCATGCGCAGGCTCACCGCACACAACGGATCCTGCTCGAAGACTTGCGCCTCGGCCGCCGTCATCACCCCACCCTGATACGCCAGCGTCCGCCGACTGGCTTCACTCAAGCGCTCGTAGTAGCCAGGCTCCTTCAAGGTCAGATAACGCTTGGCCTGTACGTGATACTCCACCAGCCACGCCATGCGCTCGCTGAATCCGGCCTCGCGCAGATAGTCCGCGCCGAGACGCTCATGACTGACCACGCCATAGCCGCCCATGTTCTCGGCACCCTCGGCGCACAGATGGCCGATGTCGTGGAAAAACGCCGCCAGCACCACTTCATCGTCGAAGCCTTCAGCCATCGCCCGTTCCGCTGCCTGGGACATGTGCTCGATCTGCGACACCGGCTCGCCGATGTAGTCGCTGGCGCCAAAGCGCTCGTACAGCCCGAACACCCGGTCGATGATTTGCTCGTGACTCACCGTCAAACCTCCCCGAGCAATTGCGCGATATTGCGCTCGGCCATGGCCGGACCGACGCTCATGCCGACCCCGGTGTGCATCAGCGCCACACCCAGCCCCGGTGCCGGTTGCAGGAACGAAAACGGCCCAGGCCCACGGGAGCCGCAGACGCCTTGCCAGCGCTCGATCACGTCTACTTTGCAATCGAGGGTCTGTTCGGCCAGTTCGATCATCCAGTTGTCCACCTGCTCGGCGTTAAACGGCGACGGGTCGCTGCCGTAGTGGTGCGAATCGCCAATGATCAGCTCGCCATAGGGCGTCGGGCTGATGAGCAGGTGAATGCCGTGCTCCTGCAAATGCGGCTCGTCGCGCCGGATCCGCGCCTGCACCGCCGCCGCTTCCGGCAGATCGGCGAACGCGCCGTAGTGAACGCAACTGAGGCCGGTGAGCACCGCGTGTTGCAGATTGAGGTCGATCTTCGGCCGGACGCGGAGCATTTGCAGGCGGCAGACTTGCGGATCGAGCGCGGCAATCGGCGCGGCCAGCAGGGTCTGATAATCATGGCCGGAACAGACGATGATCTGCCCGGCGGTGAACGTGCCGGCGGTGCTGTGCAGACGCCCCGGTTCGACATCGCGGACCAGGGTCGAGAAGTGAAACTCGACGTTCAGTTCGCGACGCAGGTAATCGATCAGCGCCGGGATCGCTTCCCGGGAATACAGCTGCTGATCGTCCATCCCGTGCAACGCCGCGCGGTGATGGCTGAACTGACCGCGATACAGATCCCGCAACGCCGCACCGCGCAGCAGTTCCACGCGATAGCCGTGCTCCACGGCGCGCCCTGCGCAGAAGGCTTCGAGTAGATGCTCTTCGGCATCGTTGCGGGCGAACAGGTACGAGCCGTTGCGCTTGAGTTGCAGGCCGGCGAGCTGCGCCCACTGCCCCCAGATCTCACGGCTGGCCTTGGCCAGTTCGAGCATCGGCCCCGGCGGCTGGCCGGTGACCAGCGCCTGGCCGAAGTTGCGCACCGAGGCGCCGAGCGGCGTGGCGGTACGTTCGAAAACCGTGACCTTGAGACCGCGCCGGGCGGCGGCATAGGCATGGGACAGGCCAAGAATGCCGGCGCCGACGATCAGCAGGTCGTTGTGTTGTGTCATCTGAATGATGTCCTGAATGAAAGACCGCTTTAGCGGGCGAACCCGCTCCCACAAGGATCTGGTGTACACCACCCAACCTGTGGGAGCGGGCTGCCCGCGAAGAGGCCCTGTCAGTCGATAAAGGTCTTACTTGGCCGCGACTTTCTCGGACTTGCCGTCATAGCGCTTGCGCCACTCGGTCAGGATCTCGTCGCGATTCTTCGAGGCCCAGGCAAAGTCGTTCTTGATCAGGCGCTGCTCGTAGTCCGCCGGCAATTCGGTCTGCGGCTTGGCGATGCCGGGTTGGGCGAGGACGGCGAAGTTTTCCTTGTACAGGTCCATCGCCTCGGCGCTGGCGGAGAAGTCGGCAAGTTTCTTCGCCGCGTCTTCATGCGGGGTGCCCTTGATCACGGCGGTCGCTTCGATCTCCCAGCCCAGGCCTTCCTTCGGCAGGATGATGTCCAGCGGCGCGCCCTGGCGTTTGAGTTGCACGGCCGGGTATTCGAAGGAGATGCCAATCGGGAACTCGCCCGCCGCCGCCAGCTTGCACGGCTTGGAACCGGAGTGAACGTACTGGCCGATGTTCTGGTGCAGACCGTCCATGTAGGCCCAGCCCTGTTTCTCGCCGAAGGTTTGCAGCCAGGCGCTGACATCGAGGAAACCGGTGCCGGACGACGCCGGGTTGGGCATGACGATCTTGCCCTTGTACTCAGGCTTGGTCAGGTCCTGCCAGCTCACCGGTTTGCTCAGGCCCTGCTTCTCGGCCTCGACGGTGTTGAAGCAAATGGTCGCGGCCCACACGTCCATGCCGACCCAGGCTGGCGGGTTCGCAGCGTCGCGGTAGTTCGCGCCGATCTTGCCCAGGTCCTTCGGCGCGTAGCTTTGCAGCATGCCTTGCTGGTCGAGAATCGCCAGGCTCGACGCCGCCAGGCCCCACACCGCGTCAGCCTGCGGGCGGGCCTTTTCGGCCAGCAACTTGGCGGTGATGATCCCGGTGGAATCGCGCACCCACTTGATCTCGACGTCCGGGTTGGCTTTTTCGAACGCAGCCTTGTAGGCAGTCAGCTGTTCGGCTTCGAGGGCGGTGTACACCGTCAACTCGGTTTTTGCCGCAAAGGCGTTCAGGCTGAAAGTAGCGAGCACCGCAGCGGCCAGGGCCATAGGCTTGAACATGATCGTTTTCCTATCTCGGATTGAGGGGTTGGGTCGAGGGTGAAATCAATGGCCGGGCGCGGTCTGCCGCCAGGCCTGGGAACGGCGCAGCAAGCCGCGCGAAGCCCCGGCCAGCAGCAGGGACACGCCCGCCGAGGTGAACAGAATCAGGGTCGACATCGCCGCCGCGCCGCCGACGTTGCCGGCGTCATCCATGTTCAGCACCGCCACCGCCGCAAGGATGGTGTCGGGGCTGTAGAGGAAGATCGCCGCCGAGACGGTGGTCATCGCCGAGACGAACAGGTAGCGCACGATGTCCAGCAACGCCGGCAGGCAGATCGGCACCGTGACGCGCAGGTAATGCCGGTACAACGGCGCCTTCAGCGACAGCGCGGCGGCTTCGAACTCGGCGTCGAGCTGACGCAGCGCGGTGGTGGCGGTCATCTGCGCGGTGGTCAGGTAGTGGGCGATGGTGCAGACGATCAGCAGGGTCATCGTCCCGTACAGCACATGCAGCGGGTTGCCGGTCAGGTTGAAGAAGAAAACGTAACCCAGGCCGAGCACCAGGCCCGGCACCGCCATCGGTACGAAACTGAGCATGCGCAGGGTCAGATTGAGTCCGCGCTGGGTGCGGGTCTTTTCCATCAGGTAGGCGCCGGTGAAGATCAGCACGCTGCCGATCAGCGCGGTGCCCAGGGCCATCTTCAGGCTGTTGCCGTAGGCCAGCCAGCCGCCGCCGGCGGTTTCGTTGAACTGATAATGGTTGAGCGACAGCGACAGGTTGTACGGCCAGAACTTCACCAGCGACGAGAACACCGCCATGCCGAACACCAGCAGCAGCGCGGCGCTGATCAACAGCACGATCGCCAGGTAACAGCCATCACGGCGCTTCGACGCTGTGGGCTTGAACACCTGGGCGCGACCGCTCATGGAGTCGCCATGACGCCGACGCAACCAGGCATCGACGCCGAAACTGAACAGTGCCGGCAGCAACAGCACCATGCCGATCAACGCGCCGCGACCGAACTGTTGCTGGCCGACCACCGCTTTGTAGGCTTCCAGCGCCAGCACCTGATAATCGCCACCGACCACCACCGGCACGCCGAAATCGGTGATGGTCAGGGTGAACACCAGACAGAACGCGGCGAACACCGCCTGCCGCGTCGCCGGCCAGGTGATGCTGCGAAACGCTTTGGCCGGACTGGCGCCCATGCTCGACGCCGCATCGAACAATCGCGCATCCGCCAGGGAAAGGGCTGACAGCAGAATCATCAGGGCGTGTGGGAAGGTGTAGATCACCTCGCCCAGCACAATCCCCCAGAAACCGTAGATGTTGTCCGACAGCAGGCCGCGCAACATGCCCTGATTACCGAACAGATACACCAGGGCAATCCCCGGCAGCATCGACGGCGCCATCAATGGCAGCAGGGAAATCCCCCGCCACAGGCCCTTGGCCGGAATCAACGTGCGCTGCAAGCCGTAGGCAAACAGGTAGGCCAGCGGTACGACGATGGCCGCGACGCTGAGGGAAACCTTCAGGCTGTTGCCGAGCAACCAGTGGAAGTTGTCGCTGGTCACCAGATCCTTCGCCGCGAGCCAGCCACCGCCCTGACCGGCCTCACTGCTGAAGCCGCGCCAGAAGATCGCCAGCAACGGCAACAGCACCGCCACCCCGAGCAAAACCAGCAGCACGAGTTTGCCGCCAAGGACGAAGACCCGGTCGCCGAATTCGGCCCCGGACACCCGCCGCGCCTGCTTTTGCGCCAGCGGCAGTGCAAGGTTGCGGTTCATCAGGCGAACACCTGCAGACTGCGCGGTGGCAGGGCGACCATGATCTGTTGGGCGCCGAGGCGCGGCATGGCTTCCGGGGCCAGTTCGGCGAGCAGGGCGTGGCCGGGCAGTTGATCGAGTTCGAAACTCATGCGGCAGCGATTGCCGAGGAAAGTGATCTCGCGAACCTTGGCCGGAAACAGGTTCTCCTCATGCACCAGCGGGTTGACGTTGATCGCTTCCGGGCGGCAGAACAACCGGCCCGAAGGACTTTGCACACTGCCATCGGCCAGGCGCAGGTTCATCCCGCCGACCCGCGCATGGCTGTCGCTGCTGCGCTGGAATGGCAGCCAGTTGCCCTGACCGACGAACTCGGCAACGAACGGTGTGGCCGGGCGGTTGTAGATTTCCTGCGGGGTGGCGTACTGCTCGACCCGGCCGTTATTCATCACGGCGATGCGGTCGGCCATCAACATGGCTTCGTCCTGATTGTGAGTGACCATCAGGGTGGTGATGCCGAGGTTGCGTTGCAGTTGGCGCAGCTCGGTACACAGATGCTCGCGCACCCGGGCGTCGAGAGCCGACATCGGTTCGTCGAGCAGCAACAGCGAAGGTGCCGGTGCCAGGGCGCGAGCCAGGGCGACCCGCTGCTGTTGGCCGCCGGACAACTGGCCGGGGTACTTTTTCTCACTGCCGCCGAGGCCGACCAGCTCCAGCATCTGACCGACCCGACGGCGCACTTCGTCGCGACCGCTGCCGGCAAGGCCGTAGGCAATGTTCGCTTCCACGGTCAGATTGGGGAACAGTGCGTAGGACTGGAACAGAATCCCGTAATCCCGCGCCTGCGGTGCGAGGTGGGACACGTCGCGCTCGCCCAGGTACAACTCGCCGCTGTCCTGCTTTTCCAGCCCGGCGATGCAGCGCAACAGCGTGGTCTTGCCGCAACCCGACGGGCCGAGCAGGCACACCAGCTCACCGGCCGCGACGTCGAGGGAGACGTTATCCAGCGCGGTGAAGGCGCCGAAGCGCTTCTGCACGTTGCGCACCTTCATTGGCGCGCCGGGGTTGGTCAGGGCAGTTGCGATTGCGGGATTCATGGGCAGACCTCATCAAGCAGATGAGGGCCATCCTAGGACTGTAATGCGTCCGTCATATGGCAACGAGGCAAAAACGGCCGATAGTGGTATTCGGGGATTTTGGTTCGGTTTTCATGTCATGTGTGACCTGATCTGACGCCGAGGGCTTCAGGCCGGAGACATTTCCTGCGCCAGCCCAAGAAACGCCGCTGGCAACCGGGCGCTCTTGCGCTCCTTGAGGCAGTACAGGTACTCGGGAATCTGCGGCGCATTCTCCAGGGTCAGCACCCGCAACTGCGGATCGTGGGGCACTTCCTGGCGGGCAATGATGCTGATGCCGATATTGCGCAGCACCGCCTCGCGGATCGACTCGCGGCTGCCGATCTCCAGCAACGGGCCGAAGCTCACGCCGGCGCTCGCCAGCAGCTCTTCGGTCAGGCGCCGAGTGGTCGAACCGGATTCGCGCATCAGCAGGGTATGCCCGGCCAGCGCGCTCAACGCCACATGCTCATGCGCCGCCAGCGGGTGATTGCGATGCACCGCCAGCACCAGCGGATCGCTGCCCAGCACCCGGCGAATCAACCGCGCATCCTCGAGCAACTGCGACGACGCGGCGACATCCACCCGGTAATCCTCCAGCGCTTCGAGCACTTGCTGCGAGTTGCCGATCTCCACCGAAACCTCCACCTGGGGCAGACGCTCGCGAAAGGTCTTCACCAGATCGAGGATGTAATACGGCGCAGTGGCAGCGATGCGCAACGTGCCCTGGACCTGGCCGCTGTTACGCAGGAAGAACTCGATATCGGCCTCCTGCTGCAACAGCGTCTTGACCATCGGCAGCAGTCGCGCGCCCTCCTCGCTGACGCTCAGGCGCCGGCCGCCCCGGTAGAACAGCTCCACCGAATACTGGCTTTCCAGGTTGCGGATCTGGGTGGTCACGGTCGGTTGGCTGAGGCCGAGCTTCTTCGCCGCCAGGGTGATGCTGCCCAGGCGGGCCACCATATAAAACGCCTTCAGCTCGGCACTCAGCACAACCGCCCCTCATATTATTTGCGCAGCAGGCGCAAGCCGTTGAACACCACCAACAGGCTCACGCCCATGTCGGCGAACACCGCCATCCACATGGTGGCGAGACCGGCGAAGGTTATCCCAAGAAAGATAGCCTTGATCACCAATGCCAGCGCGATGTTCTGTTTCAGGATGCTGGCGGTGTTGCGCGACAGACTGATGAAGGCCGGAATCTTGCGCAGATCGTCGTCCATCAGGGCGACATCGGCGGTTTCGATGGCGGTATCGGTGCCGGCGGCGGCCATGGCGAAACCGATCTCGGCCCGCGCCAGCGCCGGGGCGTCGTTGATCCCGTCACCGACCATGCCGACCCGGCGGCCCTGGGCATACAAGTCTTCGATGGCTTGCAGCTTGTCGGTCGGCAGCAAATCGCCCTTGGCCTGATCGATCCCGACCTGCGCCGCGATCGCCTGCGCGGTATGCACGTTGTCGCCCGTGAGCATCAGGGTTTTCACCCCCAGCTCATGCAGCTGACGGATCGCTTCGCGGCTGCTGTCCTTGACGGTGTCGGCCACGGCGAACAGCGCCAGCGGGCCGGACTTGTCGAGCAGCAGCACCACGGACTTGCCCTGTTTCTCCAGGGCGAACAGTTTTTCTTCCAGCGCCGGGGAACACAGGCCCAGCTCTTCGACCAGCCGATGGTTGCCCAAGTGGTAGGCCTGGCCGCCGATTTCGCCTTTTACGCCACGACCGCCCAGCGCCTCGAAGTTATCCACAATCAGCGCCGGATAGTTTTTATCCACAGCCGCGTTGGCGATGGCCAGCGAGACCGGGTGATCGGAGCGCCCGGCCAGGGCTGCGGCAATCGCTGGCGCGCTGGCGTCGGCGGTCGGATCGAGTGACAGGTAATCGGTCTGTACCGGTTTGCCGTGGGTGAGGGTGCCGGTCTTGTCGAGCGCCAGATAGTCGAGCTTGAAACCGCCCTCCAGGTACACGCCGCCCTTGACCAGAATGCCTTTGCGCGCCGCTGCAGCAAGACCGCTGACGATGGTCACCGGCGTGGAAATCACCAGCGCACACGGGCAGGCCACCACCAGCAGCACCAGCGCGCGGTAGATCCAGTCGAACCACGCCGCGCCCATGAACAGCGGCGGAATCAGCGCCACGCCCAAGGCAAAGATGAACACCGCGGGGGTGTAGATTTTCGAGAATTGATCGACGAAACGCTGGGTCGGTGCCCGGGCACCCTGAGCCTGCTCTACAGCGTGGATGATCCGCGCCAGGGTCGAGTTGTTGGCCGCTGCCGTCACCGCGTATTCCAGCGAACCGGCCTGGTTGATGGTGCCGGCGAAAACCTTGTCGCCAACGGTTTTCTCCACCGGCAGGCTTTCTCCGGTGATCGGCGCCTGATCGATGGTCGAACTGCCGCTGACGACTTCACCGTCCAGCGCGATGCGCTCGCCGGGCCTGACCCGCACGCGGGCGCCGAGATCGATGCTTTTCACCTCCAGTTCGACCCAGTTGCCGTCAGCCTGCAACACCGTCGCCTGCTCCGGCGTCATCTGCATCAAACCGCTGATGGCGTTGCGTGCGCGATCCAGCGAGCGCGCTTCAATCAGCTCGGCCACGGTGAACAGGAACATCACCATCGCCGCTTCCGGCCACTGGCCGATCAGCACGGCGCCGGTCACGGCGATGCTCATCAGCGCGTTGATGTTGAGATTGCGGTTCTTCAGGGCGATCCAGCCCTTTTTGTAAGTGCCGAGGCCGCCGCTGAGAATCGAGATCAGCGCGATGATCGCCACCACCCAGCTCGGCGCGGCGCTGGTGAAATGGATGACTTCAGCGGCCAGCGCACCGACACCGGACACCGCCAGCGGCCACCAGGGTTTTTTCACCGAAGCCTGAGCCGGGGCTTCAACGCCGGCCTCCAGCGGTTCGGCCTGCATGCCGATGGACTTGATCGCGTCGATGATCGGCGCGGTGTCCGCCAGGTTGTGGGTCACCCCGAGCACGCGGTTGATCAGGTTGAATTCCAGCTGCTGGATGCCGGCCAGCTTGCCCAGCTTGTTCTGGATCAGCGTCTGCTCGGTCGGGCAGTCCATCGCTTCGATGCGGAAACTGCTCAGCCGCGCGTCGGCGCTCGGCGCGGCGCTCAACTGAATCAGCGAAGGCGCGGCGGCTTTCGACGAACAGCAGGAGTCGCCGCCGTGGGAATGCTTGTGGACAGGCTGCAATTTGGCGCTGTGATCATGATTGTGATCGTGGCCATGCGGGTGATCGTGCCCGTCGCCGGGCTTGTGGGTGTGCAGGGAATCGCTCATTGGTCGCGTCCATGAAGGTGCCTGTTGCCAAGTAAAGACCCTGTAGCCACTATAGGGTCAAGCACCCTTTTGGAGATTGCCGTCATGAAGATCGGAGAACTGGCGAAACAGACCGATTGCGCTGTGGAAACCATCCGCTACTACGAACGCGAAAACCTGCTGCCGGAGCCGGCCCGCAGCGACGGCAACTACCGCGTCTACACCCAGGCCCACGCCGAGCGCCTGACCTTCATTCGCAACTGCCGCACCCTCGACATGACCCTGGAGGAAATCCGCGCCCTGCTGACCCTGCGTGACAGCCCGCAGGACCAGTGCGAAAGCGTCAACGCTCTGATCGACGAACATATCCTGCACGTCAAGGCGCGGATCGACGGGCTGCTGGCGCTGCAGACGCAACTGCTCGACCTGCGACAGCGTTGTGGCGAGGGACCGGAAGCGGATCAGTGCGGGATCTTGCAGCGCCTGGAAGTCAGTGGCGGGGTGGTGGCGGCGGAGGTTGAGCATTCGCACGTGGGCCGTAGTCACGGCCATTGAGTTCGCCACGACTTGTCGGGCTAGACCAGTTGGAACGCGAGGGTGCCCTGAGATCCCATACCGTACTTGGTCACCGAAGACATTCCCGCGCCTAAATAATAACTGCAGAAGACCTGAGCCCATTCTCCACGAAAGTCCTGATAGACCGAGGGCTGGATGTGTATGTGAAAAGGTTCGTCAGGGGTCACCGCCAACAGGCGTTGATGGTCTCTCCAGTTACGCGGGTTGGGGCCGGGCTGAGTATCACTGCGCCAGTTGACCTCGATGGCATTATTCGTCCGAAGATTGGCGACTCTTGGAATCTTCAGCACCACCCCATCTGGAAACTTATCGATCTCCAACTGGCCATTCACAACGCCTGGGATATCTATCGGACCCGTTTGCTCCAGCGCCGGTGCAACAGTCAGCATCAATGAAGCCGAAGGTATGACGCTCCCGCCTCTTGTAATGACCGCAATGACTTCGACCTTGCTGCCCACAAACCTCAAGGCTTCAGCATCTGAAATGGAAAATCGCAGGTGAGTGGTGAGATCGGTAACCGTTTGAGGCGGCAACAGGAAACCACCCCCTCCACCCTCGACTGCTTGCCCTTGCACGCGTATTTCATCGCCGATCTGATGATCGAGAAAATTGACTATGACTTCGAAAAAAACCGAATCCCTGAAAATGGGTGCTCCGTTGAGCACTTCAGTCGCCAATACACTTCCCCAAGGCCAGATGGATTCGAAATGATCAATCACTCCAGAGCCCGTTCGGCAACCTGCAAGCGGCGCGTAGGGTATGGCGCGCGGGCGCGGAGCGAGATAATCGATGGCCTGCTCCGAGAATCCGTGGGTTGGATCACCTGTAATCGTTGACATAGCGGGCTCCGCAAATAAGAAAAGGGTGTTTGACTGACCTCGGCCGAATGGCTCTTGATCAGTCAAACACCCTTTCATTCACCCGCCACCTGTCAGAGTTGACAGTCTGTTAGATCGTTTCGCAATCAAACAACGCTCGCAGAACCGGCTGGATCAAACCGCCATCGGCGCGGTCATCGGCGCATGGTGCTCGTAGCCTTCCAGCGAGAAATCGCCTGGCTCTACAAGCTCCAGCCATTCCGGCTGGTACACGCCGGTCTTGGCGAATTCCGGTACGCGGTCGGAGATTTTCAGTTTCGGCATGGCGAACGGCTCGCGCTTGAGCTGTTCGTTGAGCATGTCCAGGTGGTTTTCATAGACGTGCGCGTCGCCGATGAAATAGGTGAACCAGCGCGGCGTGTAACCGGTCAGGCGACCGATCAGGCTGAGCAGCGCGGCGCCTTCGGTGAGGTTGAACGGCGTGCCCAGACCCAGGTCGTTGGAGCGGATGTAGAGGGTCAGAGAGATCTCTTTGGTCTCGACATTCGGGTGGAACTGGTACAGCAGATGGCACGGCGGCAGGGCCATTTCGTCGAGCTGGGCGCAGTTCCAGCCGTGGAACAGGATACGGCGGCTGCCCGGATCCTTGATGATCGTGTCGACACACTGGCGCACCTGGTCGATGGCCTTGTACAGCACCACGTAGGCCTGGCCGTCCTCTTCGCCCTGGGCAATCTGCTTGTAGCCGTTGCTCAAGGTCTGCTCGATGGCCGCCGTGTTGCTCAGCGGAATCTGTTTGTACGCCGGCCATTTGCGCCATTGCACGCCGTAGATTTCGCCGAGGTCGTCGTCGCCCTGACGGAACGGGTTGGCCAGCCACTGGGCGTTTTCGTTGGCGTTCTGATCCCAGACCTTGCAGCCCAGCGCCCGGAATTCAGCGGCGTTGTTCACGCCCCGCAGAAAGCCGCACATCTCGCCGATGGCGGATTTGAAAGCCATCTTGCGGGTGGTGATCGCCGGGAAACCTTCCTGCAGATCGAAGCGCAACATGGCGCCCGGAAAACTGATGGTGTTCACGCCGGTACGGTTGGCCTGCTTGGTGCCGTTGGTGATGACGTGCGACACCAGATCGAGATATTGCTTCATGAGTTACCTGTGTCCTTGAGCCCCGGCCAACCGCGCCGGGGTTCGAATATTTAAGCCGTCGGTGCAACCGGTGCCGTCGGGGCACGGCGGTAGGCCAGCCAGATCAGGAACAGCCCGCCGATGATCATCGGTACGCAGAGTACCTGACCCATGGTCAGCCAGTTCCAGGCCAGGTAGCCCAGTTGCGCGTCCGGCACGCGGACGAATTCGACGATGAAACGGAAGATGCCATAGAACAGCGCGAACATGCCCGAGACCGCCATGGTCGGACGCGGCTTGCGCGAGAAAATCCAGAGGATCAGGAACAATGCCACACCTTCGAGCGCGAACTGATACAGCTGCGACGGATGACGCGGCAACTGCGCCGGATCGCTGAACGGCGGGAAGACCATGGCCCACGGTACGTCGGTCGCCTTGCCCCACAACTCGGCGTTGATGAAGTTGCCGATGCGTCCGGCGCCCAGGCCGATCGGCACCATCGGCGCCACAAAGTCCATCAGCTGGAAGAACGACTTGTTGTTGCGCTTGCCGAACCACACCGCCGCCAGCATCACGCCGATGAAACCACCGTGGAACGACATGCCGCCCTTCCACACTTCGAAAATCAGCGTCGGGTTGGCCAGGTAGGCGCTCAGATCGTAGAACAGCACGTAACCCAGGCGCCCGCCGACAATCACCCCCATCGACAGCCAGAACACCAGGTCGGAGAGTTTTTCCTTGGTCCAGGTCGGGTCGAAACGGTTGAGCCGGCGCGATGCCAGCAGCCACGCGCCGCCGATGCCGACGAGGTACATCAGGCCGTACCAGTGGATTTTCAGCGGACCGATGGCCAAAGCCACCGGGTCGATCTGCGGGTAAGGCAGCATTGCGACTCCTCGTTAGAGTTGAAAGCGAAATTCCCGGGGGACGCTGCCACCTCAGGATTAAGCCAGGATTGCGGACTGCCCGGAACCAAAGTCAGAGCAGAAAATTCAGGCCGACGCAGAACAGCAAAGCGGCGAACAGCCGTTTCAGCAACTTCGGCGACAACTTGTGGGCCAATCGCGCGCCGAGACGGGCGAAGACCATGCTGGTCAGGGCAATGCCCAACAGCGCCGGCAAATACACAAAACCGAGACTATGGGCCGGCAGCAACGGATCATGCCAGCCCAGAATCATGAAACTTAATGCACTTGCCAAAGCAATCGGCAAGCCGCAGGCCGACGACGTCGCCACCGCCTGCTGCATCGGCACGCTGCGCCAAGTCAGGAACGGTACGGTCAGCGAACCGCCACCGATGCCGAAAATCGCCGAGGCCCAGCCGATCACGCTGCCGGCCACGGTCAGACCGAGTTTTCCCGGCACCGTTCGGCTGGCCTTGGGTTTGAAGTCCAGCGCCAGTTGCACGGCGATCACCAGGGCAAACACGCCAATGATTTTTTGCAGGTTGGGGCCGGAAATCGCTTCGGCCGTCAGCGCGCCGAAACCCGCGCCGATCAGGATGCCAACGGTCATCCAGACAAAGATCGGCCAACGCACCGCGCCTCGCCGATGGTGTTCGCGCACGGCGTTGACCGAAGTAAAGATGATCGTCGCCAGCGACGTGCCGACCGCCAGGTGGGTCAGGATCGACGGATCGAAGCCCTGCAAGGTGAAACTGAACACCAGCACCGGGACGATGATAATCCCGCCGCCAACCCCGAACAGCCCGGCCAGCACGCCCGCACAGGCACCCAGCGCCAGATAGAGCAGAAATTCCATGACCGCCTCCCAAGGCGCATCCCCCAAACCGGAGCGGCATGGTAACGGATGCATGGCCTTCGGCTCCACTGGCGATGGATGCGTGGCCGATGTCTGCGTAGAGTGGGCAAAAAACACACAAGGACCACCTTATGTGCCTGATCGTTTTCGCCTGGCGACCGGGGCATGCCCAGCCGCTGATCGTCGCGGCCAACCGTGACGAGTTCTACGCCCGGCCCAGCCTGCCGCTGGCCCAGTGGCCGGAAGCGCCGCATGTGCATGCGGGCCGTGATCTGGAGGCGGGCGGCACCTGGCTTGGCCTCGGCGCCAACGGGCGCTTCGCCGCGCTGACCAACATCCGCGATCCCGGGCAACCGGCGTCGCGACGCTCCCGAGGCGAACTGGTGGCGGGGTTTCTTACCGCAAATCTGTCGATTGACGATTACTTGTCCGACGTTGTCGACCGAGCGCCGGAATATGCCGGGTTCAACCTGTTGCTGGGTAACGCCAACGAGTTGTGGCATTTCAATGCTCGGGCGTCGGAGCCGGTGATGTTGCAGACGGGGATCTACGGGGTATCCAACGCCGGGCTGGATACCCCGTGGCCGAAACTGCTCAAGGCCAAGGCGGCGCTGAGCGCGGTACTGGATGATCCGCAGCCCGAGCGCTTGCTGGAATTGTTGAGCGATGCGCAGACGGCGCCGGATGCCGAGCTGCCGGATACCGGGGTGGGACGAACGACCGAGTCGTTGCTGTCGAGCGTGTTCATTGCCAGCCAGAGCTACGGAACGCGGGCGAGTACGGCGCTGATTGTCCAGGCGGACGGGACGCGGCGGATGGTGGAGCGCAGTTTCGGGCCTTACGGGGGGCATCTCGGGGAAGTGGAGATTTGCATTTAACCCTTCCCTCACACCCCGCCCTCTCCCGGTGGGAGAGGAAGCCGACCGAGTTGTTTTACGCTATGCGTCGACCTGAAAGACCGAGTCGAACTCAGATTTGAAAACTACGAAGATCGGCTCCCTTTCCCCCCTCTCCCCTCTGGGGAGAGGGTTGGGGTGAGGGGTGACTTTCGAAACCGCTGAAAATCTAGGCAGGCTTGACCGACGCCGGATTGACCATCCGCGCCAACCCGAGGTTCTTCAGCGCCAGTTGCAGCGAGCTATGGATAACCTGCGGGTTGTCGATACCCATCAATTCCGCCAGCAGATCCTTGGCCTTGCTCAGGTTGATCTGACGCAGCATCCATTTCACCTTCGGCAGGTTGGTGGCGTTCATCGACAGGCTGTCGAAACCCATCGCCATCAACAGCACCGCCGCCGCCGGATCGCCGGCCATTTCTCCGCAGATGCTCACCGGCTTGCCTTCGGCATGGGCGTCGCGCACCACGGTCTGCAGGGCTTGCAGCACGGCCGGATGCAGGTAGTCATAGAGGTCGGCCACACGCGGGTTGTTGCGATCCACCGCCAGCAGATACTGGGTCAGGTCGTTGGAACCGACCGACAGGAAGTCGACCTGCCGCGCCAGTTCTTTGGTCTGGTACACCGCCGCCGGAATCTCGATCATCACCCCGACCGGTGGCATCGGCACGTCGGTGCCTTCGTCGCGCACTTCGCCCCAGGCACGGTGGATCAGGTGCAGCGCTTCTTCGAGTTCATGGATGCCGGAAATCATCGGCAGCAGAATCCGCAGGTTGTTCAGGCCTTCGCTGGCCTTGAGCATCGCGCGGGTCTGCACCAGGAAGATTTCCGGGTGGTCGAGGGTGACGCGAATCCCGCGCCAGCCGAGGAACGGGTTGTCTTCCTTGATCGGGAAGTACGACAGCGCCTTGTCACCGCCGATGTCCAGGGTACGCATGGTCACCGGTTGCGGGTGGAACGCGGCGAGCTGCTCGCGGTAGATCGCCAGTTGTTCCTTCTCGCTCGGGAAACGCTCGTTGATCATGAACGGCACTTCGGTGCGGTACAGGCCCACACCTTCGGCACCGCGCTTCTGCGCCCGCGCCACGTCCGCCAGCAGGCCGGTGTTGACCCACAGCGGCATGCGGTGACCATCGAGGGTCACGCAAGGCAGGTCGCGCAGGGAATCGAGGCCCAGCGCCAGTTGTTTCTCTTCTTCGACCACCTCGGCGTACTGCTTGCGCAACACTTCGCTGGGGTTGGTAATCACCTCGCCACGATTACCGTCGACGATCAGCTCGATGCCGTCGACCTTGGCATACGGCAGATCGACCAGGCCCATCACCGTCGGGATGCCCATGGCCCGGGCCAGGATCGCGACGTGGGAGTTGCCCGAGCCGAGTACCGACACCAGACCGACCAGGGTGCCTTCCGGCACCTCGCCGAGCATCCCCGGCGTCAGCTCCTCGCTGACCAGAATGGTTTTTTCCGGATAGACCAGGTTCTGCTTGCGCTCTTCCTGCAGGTAAGCGAGCAGACGCCGGCCCAGATCCTTGACGTCCGATGCCCGCTCACGCAGATACGCATCGTCCATCAGTTCAAAACGGTTGACGTGCTCGGTGACCACTTGGCGCAACGCGCCCTGCGCCCATTGGCCGGTCTTGATCACGTCGGTGATTTCGCTGCCCAGCGAGGCATCGTCGAGCATCATCAGGTAGACATCGAACAGCGCGCGCTCTTCCGGGCGCAACTGGGTCGCCAGCTTGGCGGACAAGGTACGCATGTCGGCGCGCACGCCTTCGATGGCGGTCTTGAACAGCGCCAGTTCGGCGTCGATGTCGATGATGGTCTTGTCCGGCACCACGTCCAGATCCGCCGGCGGCAGCATGACCACCGCCGTACCGACCGCCGCGCCCGGCGAACCCGGCACGCCGACGAACTTGGCTTCCTGGATGCCCTTGCCCTGCCGGCCCAGGCCTCGGATCGAACCGGTGGCCTCGGCGTGGGCAATAACGCCGGCGAGCTGCGCGCTCATGGTCACGAGGAAGGCTTCTTCGCCTTCGTCGAACTGACGGCGTTCTTTCTGCTGGATGACCAGCACGCCGACGACGCGGCGGTGGTGAATGATCGGCGCGCCGAGGAACGAGGCGTAGCGCTCCTCGCCGGTTTCGGCGAAGTAGCGGTAGCGCGGGTGATCCGCGGCGTTTTCGAGGTTCAGGGGTTCTTCACGCGTGCCGACCAGGCCGACCAGACCTTCGTTGGGTGCCATGCTGACCTTGCCGATCGAGCGCTTGTTCAAGCCCTCGGTGGCCATCAGCACGAAGCGATTGGTCTCGGGATCAAGCAGATAGACCGAGCAGACCTGGCTGCCCATGGCCTCTTTGACGCGCAACACAATAATCCCCAACGCCGCCTTGAGATCCTTGGCGGAGTTAACTTCCTGGACGATCTTGCGCAGCGTATTGAGCATGGCTCGGGGTCGAACTCCGTCGTCAGTCGCGCGCTAAAAGGCGCGGGGCAAGCTCTTTGAGAGCGCGGCGATACACTTCGCGCTTGAATGTCACCACCTGGCCCAACGGATACCAATAGCTGACCCAGCGCCAGCCATCGAACTCCGGTTTACCGGTCAAATCCATCCGCACCCGCTGCTCGTTGGAGATCAGGCGCAGGAGAAACCATTTCTGTTTCTGGCCGATGCACAGCGGTTGGCTGTGGGTACGCACCAGACGTTGCGGCAAACGATAGCGCAACCAGCCCCGGGTACAGGCGAGAATTTCAACATCTTCGCGTTCCAGGCCCACTTCTTCGTTCAGCTCGCGGTACAAGGCGTCTTCCGGGGTCTCTTCGGGGTTGATTCCCCCCTGCGGAAACTGCCAGGCATCCTGATTGATACGGCGAGCCCATAGCACCTGGCCGGCGTCATTCGTCAGAATGATCCCGACATTAGGGCGGAAACCATCGGGGTCGATCACGGCAACAACCTCGCAAACGCATGTCGCCGCATTGTTCCACAAAGATTGCGAAGGCAGCAACGCGGTTCCTAGCTTATGTGCACTCTTGTGAAAAGACCGTATTCTTGTCGCCTTTTTACAGACTTATCAGCGGGTAACTGCAATGCGCCTGGCTCTATTCGATTTGGACAACACCCTTCTGGGCGGCGACAGCGATCACGCCTGGGGCGACTACCTGTGCGAACGCGGCTTCCTCGACCCGGTCGCCTACAAGGCGCGCAACGACGAGTTCTATCAGGACTACCTGGCCGGCAAGCTGGATAACGCCGCGTACCTGAACTTCTGTCTGGAGATCCTGGGTCGCACCGAAATGGCCGTGCTCAAGCAATGGCACAACGATTACATGCGCGACTGCATCGAGCCGATCATGCTGCCCAAGGCGCTTGAACTGCTGAAAAAGCATCGTGATGCCGGCGACAAACTGGTGATCATCACCGCCACCAACCGCTTCGTCACCGCGCCGATCGCCGTGCGCCTGGGCGTCGAAACGCTGATCGCCACCGAATGCGAGATGGTCGACGGGCGCTACACCGGGCGCAGCACCGACGTGCCGTGCTTCCGTGAGGGCAAGGTGACGCGGCTGAATCGCTGGCTGGAAGAAACCGGGTATTCGCTGGACGACAGCTATTTCTACAGCGACTCGATGAATGATCTGCCGCTGCTGGAGCAGGTGGCGAACCCGGTGGCGGTGGATCCTGATCCGAACCTGCTGGCCGAGGCCGAAAAACGCGGCTGGCCGGTGATCAGCCTGCGCGGCTGAGATAACCCTCGCGGGCAAGCCCGCTCCCACCGTGGAATGCATTCTCCTGTGGGAGCGCTTGCCCGCGAAGCGGTCGACCCGGTATCAAGCCTTATACAGGCTTGGCCCCCATCAACCCGGCAATCGCCACAAAGCAGACCAGGCCGAACAGCGCCAGCGCCAGGCTGAACCGGCCCACGCCACCCGGCGCCTTGCGCAACCGGTTCAAGCGCACCAGCAACCAGAACCACGCCAGCGCCGCCACGGTGTAAAGCACGCTGGAGGCGAGAATCCACGTCTGCCCCAACGGCCAGCCCACCAGATGCACCATCCACCAGCCGGTGAACGGCATGCTCAGCAGTGCCAGCGCCATCAGCAGCCAGACGAACACCCGCGGCCGTTGCAAGGTGCGGCTGCCCGCCGTGGCATCACCGTTGCGCCTCGCGCGCCAGACCCAGAATCCCAGGCCCAGCGCACCGACCAGCAACACCACGGTTGCCACCACATGCGCCACTTTCAGGGCAGTTAACGTTTCCATCGCGCGTCTTCCTTAGGGCCTGCCCATCAGCGTAGCCGCTCAGCCAAGAAACAGCTGATAGGCCGGGTTGTCGCTTTCGTCCCAGTACGGGTAGCCGATTTCCTCAAGCGCCGCCGGCACCAGATGGCGCTCGTCGTGAGGTACTTGCAGGCCCGCCACGACCCGGCCATCCGCCGCGCCGTGGTTGCGGTAGTGGAACATCGAGATGTTCCAGCGTCCGCCGAGCTTGTTGAGGAAGTTGAACAGCGCGCCCGGCCGCTCCGGGAACTCGAAGCGCAGCACCACTTCATCGACCACCTGCGCCGCGCGCCCGCCCACCATATGGCGGATGTGCAGCTTGGCCAGTTCGTTGTCGGTCAGGTCGAGCACCGGAAAACCCTGCTCGGTCAGGCTCGCCAGCAGCGCGCTGCGCGGGTCGTTGTCCGGGTGAGTCTGTACGCCAACGAAGATGTGCGCTTCGCTGCCGGTGTTGTAGCGGTAGTTGAATTCGGTGATCTGACGCTTGCCGATGGCCTCGCAGAACGCCTTGAAGCTGCCGGCCTGCTCGGGGATGGTCACAGCGATGATCGCCTCGCGACCCTCGCCCAGCTCGGCGCGTTCGGCGACGTGGCGCAAGCGGTCGAAGTTGACGTTGGCCCCGGAGTCGATGGCGACCAAGGTCTGGCCGCTGACGCCGCGCTGCTCGACGTACTTCTTGATCCCGGCCACGCCCAGCGCACCGGCAGGTTCGGTGATCGAGCGGGTATCGTCGTAGATGTCCTTGATCGCCGCGCAGATTTCATCGGTGCTGACGGTAATCACCTCGTCGACGTAATCCTTGCAGATGTCGAAGGTGTGCTGGCCGATCTGCGCCACGGCCACGCCGTCGGCGAAGATGCCCACGGTCGGCAGCACCACGCGCTGGCCCGCCGCCATCGCCGCTTGCAGGCAGTTGGAGTCGTCCGGCTCGACGCCGATGACCTTGATGTCCGGGCGCAGGTATTTGACGTAGGCCGCGATGCCGGCGATCAAACCGCCGCCGCCGACCGGAACGAAGATCGCGTCCAGCGGCTGCGGGTGCTGGCGCAGAATCTCCATTGCCACCGTGCCCTGCCCGGCAATGGTGTGCGGATCATCGTAAGGGTGAATGTAGACGTAGCCCTTTTCGTCGACCAGTTTCAGCGAATAAGCCAGCGCCTCGGGGAACGAATCGCCGTGCAGCACCACTTTGCCGCCACGGGAGCGCACGCCTTCGACCTTGATCTCCGGGGTGGTCTTGGGCATCACGATGGTCGCTTTCACGCCCAGCACTTTCGCCGCCAGGGCCAGGCCCTGCGCATGGTTGCCCGCCGACGCGGTGACCACGCCACGGGCGCGCTCTTCGTCGCTCAACTGGGTCAGCTTGTTGTAGGCGCCGCGAATCTTGAACGAGAAAACTGGCTGCAAGTCTTCGCGCTTGAGCCAGATATCGTTGCCCAGCCGCTCGGAGAGCTGGCGAGCGTTCTGCAGCGGGGTTTCTACGGCAACGTCATAAACGCGCGAGGTGAGGATCTTCTTGACGTACTGTTCGAGCATCGGAAAGCATCACTGAGCGGGTTGGGCAGGGCCAAGGAGTCTAACCCGGCTTTTGTCCGGACGACCACACGATTCCAGAGGTTTTAGCGACGCTTGAGGCTATAATGCCGGCCTTTCCGTTCTCACCTTGCCCGCTTCCGGAGCCCGCATGACCCAGGATCAACTCAAACAGGCCGTGGCCCAGGCCGCCGTGGACTTCATCCTGCCGAAACTCGACGACAAGAGCATCGTCGGCGTCGGCACCGGCTCCACCGCCAACTGCTTCATCGACGCTCTGGCCCAGCACAAGGGCGCGTTCGACGGCGCGGTCGCCAGTTCCGAAGCCACGGCCGCGCGCCTCAAGGGCCACGGCATTCCGGTTTACGAGCTGAACACCGTGAGCAACCTGGAGTTCTACGTCGACGGCGCCGATGAAAGCGACGAGCACCTGAACCTGATCAAGGGCGGCGGCGCGGCCCTGACCCGCGAGAAGATCGTGGCAGCCGTGGCCGAAACCTTCATCTGCATCGCCGACGCCAGCAAACTGGTGCCGGTGCTGGGCGCGTTCCCGCTGCCGGTGGAAGTGATCCCGATGGCCCGCAGCCATGTTGCCCGCCAGCTGGTCAAACTCGGCGGCGACCCGGTCTACCGCGAAGGCGTGCTGACCGACAACGGCAACATCATCCTCGACGTACACAACCTGCAGATCACCAATCCAGTGGAGCTGGAAGCGCAGATCAACGCCATCGTCGGCGTGGTCACCAACGGCCTGTTCGCCGCGCGCCCGGCGGATCTGCTGCTGCTCGGCACCCCTGAAGGCGTGAAGACCCTGACTGCCGAATAAGCAAAACGACCGGTGGGAGCGGGCAAGCCCGCTCCCACACAGGTTTTAGTGGTGTTGGTCAGTTCTGCACCGGCTTGCGGAAGACGTAGAACAGGTTCGGCTCGCTCACCAGATACAGCGCGCCCTCGTCATCCATCGCAATGCCTTCCGCCTGCGGTACGGTTTTCTTCAGGCCCTGCCGGCCACCGCTCAGGGACATGGTGCTCAACGGGCGCCCGTCCACATCCAGTTCCAGAATCAGCCGTGACTCGTCGGACAGCGCCAGCAGGTGGCCGCTGCGCTCGTCGTATTGCAGGCTCGACAGATCACGCACGAACATCCCGGCGTCGCGCTTGGGATTATTGATCACATGCACCGCGTAGGACTTTTCCGGATTGAAGTGCGGAAATCCATGCACCTCGTAGATCAGCATCGGGTCACGCTCCTTGGCGACAAACAGACGCTTGCCCACCGAGTCATACGCCAGCCCCTCGAAACCCTTGTTGCCGCTCATGTGTACACCGAGGGTCATTTGCTCGGCATCCGCCGCATCGAGGAACCTGGTGTCGGCCTCCACATGGATTTTGATCAAGCGCTGCTGGCGCTCGTCGGTGATCACGTAGGTGTCGGCGCTGATGAACTCCACCGCCTCCGGATCACCGAAGCCGATCAGCGCGATCCGGCGCAGGATCTTGCCTTCAAGAGAAAGCTCAATCAGCTCGGCATTCTTGTTGGTCACGGTGAACAGGCTTTTGCGCACCGGATCGTAGGTCAGCGCCGAAACATCATCATCCAGCCCGTCGATCCCATGCGCCTCGATCTCCACCCGATACTGGTCCAGGCCAATGGCCTCGCTGCTCAGCGGCTGCCACAGGGTATGCAGATTGAACCAGGCGCGCTCGAACAGGCGCAGGTATTGGCCGATCGCGATCAACGCGATCAGGGCAATCACCGAAAGGATGACAAACAAGGGTTTGGGGCGGGTAAATCGGCGCATTCAGGCAGGCTCGGCATCAAAACAGGCGGATGAAATATCACGCCTGTCTGAACTGAAGCTTAATGGCCACTTGCCGCGATCTACAACTGCACAATTGCGTAAGGGTTGCAGGAGCGATCAGCGCTGCTTTTCGAAGCGGTAGAACAGGTTCGGCTCACTGACCATGTACAGCGTGCCGGCTTCATCCATGGTCACGCCTTCGGCACGGGGGATGGTGCTCTTCAGACCGTTGAAACCGCCGAGCAGGGTCATGAAGCTGACTTGCTCGCCCTTCTCGTCCAGCTCCAGCAACAGGTGGGAATCGGCGGACAGCACCAGGGTGTGGCCGGTGCGCGGATCGATCGCCAGGGCCGAGAGGTTGCGGATGTCCAGTTCGTCGCTGTCGAGTTTGCGCTTGTCGCCGGCGAGGGTCTGGCTGCCATCGCTTTTCCAGGTGAACAACGCGGGCGGACGCTCCTCACCCAACAGCAGTTGCTGATTGCGCTTGTCCCAGGCGACCGCCTCAAAGGCCTTGTTCTGGTTTTTCGACGGGCCGAGGTCGTATTTCGGGAAGTCGGCGACGTTCAGTTCACGGGTATTGGCGTCAACCTTGACGATCGTCAGCAGGTGCTCACGCTCATCGACGATCGCCATCAGGCCGTTTTCCATCACCGTCACGCCTTCCGGATTGCTCCAGCCCACCAGCGGCATCTTGCGCAGCACATCGCCCTGCAGGGTCAGTTCGACCAGGAACGGATTCTTGCCCATCACCGAGAACAGGGTTTTGGTCTGCGGGTTATAGGACAGGTCCGAGGCCTCGTCCTTTTCCATGCCCGGCAGCAGCTTGGCGTCGATCACGGCCCGATAATCCGGCAGCCAGACACTTTCGCTGCGCTCGGCGGGGCTTTCGAAGCGCTCCAGCACCCACAGCACGCCACGGTCATCCCAATGCATGACGAACGCCAGGCCATACACAGCAGCGGCCACCAGCAACAGCCAGGAATACCAGCGCATGGCGAAGCGCGAACGACGGGAGGTTTTGAGCTGAGTTTGAGATGACATCAAGGGACGCGTTCCGAAAATTCAGGCTATGGGTAATAGCACAAAGAGGCCGGCTCAGACGCCAGAATTGCGGAAATTATCCAGACAGGATGTGAAAAAAACGGCAAATGGCGGGATTGCCGTGTGTTGCCAACAACCAAATTGGGAGCGAGCAAGCCCGCTCCCACAGTTTGCCGTGTTGCGCTTAGCGCACGCTGCTGGTGAAGCGGCTGGCGCCCGGCAGTTCCAGCACGAGGTCATCACCTACATTCAGCGGACCGACGCCCACCGGCGTGCCGGTGAGGATCACGTCGCCGGCCTGCAGCGAGAAGCAGCCGGCCATGTGCTGGATCATCGGCACGATCGGGTTGAGCATCGCGCTGCTGTTGCCGTCCTGGCGCACTTCGCCGTTGATGGTCAGGCGAATGCCGATGTCAGTCAGGTCGGCAAAGGTGCTGGCGGCCACGAACGGTGCGATGACCGCTGCGCCGTCGAAGGACTTGGCGATTTCCCACGGCAAGCCCTTGGACTTGAGCTCGGCCTGCTTGTCGCGAAGGGTCAGGTCCAGCGCCGGGGCGAAACCGGAGATGGCGTCCAGCACTTCTTCGACGCTTGGCCTGGTCGACAGCGGCTTGCCGATCAACACGGCGATTTCCGCCTCGTAATGCACCGAACCGCGCTCGGTCGGAATGCTGAAACCGCCTTCCAGCGGCACCACGCAACTGCCGGGCTTGATGAACAGCAGCGGCTCGGTAGGGACCGGGTTGTCCAGTTCCTTCGCGTGTTCGGCGTAATTGCGCCCGATGCACACCACTTTCCCCAGCGGAAAGTGAATTCGCGTGCCGTCGACATACTGGTGCTGATAGCTCATTTACCGACTCCTGCCTTCATTGATTCATCAGGGATTGCAGATCAAACCGCGAAGATTTTGCCCGGGTTCATGATGCCGTTCGGGTCGAACACCGCCTTTACGGCTTTCATGTACTCGATTTCCACCGGCGAGCGGCTGTAGGTCAAGTAATCGCGCTTGGTCATGCCCACGCCATGTTCGGCGGAGATCGAACCGTTGTACTTCTCGACGGTTTCGAACACCCACTTGTTGACGGTGGCGCACTTGGCGAAAAACTCGTCCTTGCTCAGGTTGTCCGGCTTGAGGATGTTCAGGTGCAGGTTGCCGTCGCCGATGTGGCCGAACCAGACAATTTCGAAATCCGGGTAGTGTTTGCCGACGATCGCGTCGATTTCCTGGAGGAACGCCGGGACTTTCGAGATGGTGACCGAAATGTCGTTCTTGTACGGCGTCCAGTGGGAGATGGTTTCGGAGATGTATTCGCGCAGCTTCCACAGGTTCTGCAACTGGGTTTCGCTCTGGCTCATCACGCCGTCCAGCACCCAGCCCTGTTCGACACAATGCTCGAACGTCTCGAGGGCGCTGTTGGCCACCTCTTCGGTGGTCGCTTCGAACTCCAGCAACGCGTAGAACGGGCAATCGGTTTCGAATGGCGCCGGCACGTCACCACGACCCAGCACCTTGGCCAGGGCCTTGTCGGAGAAGAATTCAAAAGCGGTCAGGTCGAGCCGGCCCTGGAAGGCGTGCAGCACCGGCATGATCGAGTCGAAATCCTGGGTGCCGAGCACCATCGCCGTAAGGTTTTTCGGCGCACGGTCCAGGCGCATGGTGGCCTCGACCACAAAACCCAGGGTGCCCTCGGCGCCGATGAACAGCTGGCGCAGGTCATAACCGGTGGCGTTCTTGATCAGGTCCTTGTTCAGCTCCAGCACATCACCCTTGCCGGTGACGACCTTCATGCCCGCGACCCAGTTGCGGGTCATGCCGTAGCGAATGACCTTGATCCCGCCGGCATTGGTGCCGATATTGCCGCCAATCTGACTGGAGCCGGCCGAAGCGAAGTCCACCGGATAGTAGAGGTCATGTTCTTCGGCGGCATTCTGCAATTGTTCGGTGACCACGCCCGGCTGACAGACGGCAGTGCGGTCGGTGAGGTTCACGTCGAGAATCTGGTTCATGTAGTCGAACGACACCACCACTTCACCATTGGCCGCCACCGCGGCGGCTGACAACCCGGTGCGCCCGCCGGACGGCACCAGCGCGACCTTGTGCGTGTTGGCCCAGCGCACAATAGCCTGCACCTGCTCGATGCTCTTGGGGAACACGATGGCGCTCGGCGCCGGGGCGAAGTGCTTGGTCCAGTCCTTGCCGTACGCATTCAGGGAGTCGGCATCGGTCAATACTTTGCCAGGCTCAACCAGGGTCTTCAGTTCATCAATCAGGGCAGGACTGGTCATCGACAGAACTCTCGAACAATTCATGGTCATCCTGAAGACGCTTCACGTCGCAGGAATGAGTGTTTAGCGGGGTGGCTATGCTAGCATACCGACCCCGCAGGACAGTGCCCAAGGCCTGATCTGCGGCGACGGCTTTCCTGCCGTGCGGGTCAGCTCCGGGCTGCGCCCTTCCCTGCCATTTTTCTCCGGGATACAGGTTTACGCAGATGAGCAAGACTTCTCTCGATAAGAGCAAGATCAAGTTCCTTCTTCTCGAAGGCGTCCACCAATCGGCTGTCGACGTCCTCAAGGCGGCGGGCTACACCAGCATCGAGTACCTCACAGGTTCCCTGCCGGAAGCCCAGCTCAAGGAAAAGATCGCTGACGCTCACTTCATCGGCATTCGTTCGCGCACCCAACTGACCGAAGAGATCTTCGATCACGCGAAGAAGCTGGTAGCTGTCGGCTGTTTCTGCATCGGCACCAACCAGGTTGACCTGGAAGCGGCCCGCGAGCGCGGCATCGCCGTGTTCAACGCGCCGTACTCCAACACCCGCTCCGTGGCGGAGCTGGTACTGGCCGAAGCGATCCTGCTGCTGCGCGGCATCCCCGAGAAAAACGCTTCCTGCCACCGTGGCGGCTGGATCAAGAGCGCGGCGAACTCCTTCGAGATCCGTGGCAAGAAGCTGGGCATCGTCGGCTACGGCTCGATCGGCACCCAACTGTCGGTCCTGGCCGAAGGCCTGGGCATGCAGGTGTTCTTCTACGACACCGTGACCAAGCTGCCGCTGGGCAACGCGACCCAGGTCGGCAACCTGCACGAACTGCTGGGCATGTCCGACATCGTCACCCTGCACGTTCCTGAAACCGCCGCGACCCAGTGGATGATCGGCGAGAAGGAAATCCGCGCCATCAAGAAGGGCGGTATCCTGATCAACGCCGCGCGCGGCACCGTGGTCGAGCTGGATCACCTGGCCGCCGCGATCAAGGACAAGCACCTGATCGGCGCCGCCATCGACGTGTTCCCGGTGGAGCCACGCTCCAACGACGAAGAGTTCGAAAGCCCGCTGCGTGGCCTGGACAACGTCATCCTGACCCCGCACATCGGTGGCTCGACCGCCGAAGCGCAAGCCAACATCGGTCTGGAAGTGGCGGAAAAACTGGTCAAGTACAGCGACAACGGTACATCGGTATCGTCCGTGAACTTCCCCGAAGTGGCCCTGCCGGCTCACCCTGGCAAGCACCGCCTGTTGCACATCCACGAGAACATCCCGGGTGTGATGAGCGAGATCAACAAGGTCTTCGCCGAAAACGGCATCAACATTTCCGGTCAGTTCCTGCAGACCAACGATAAAGTCGGCTACGTCGTGATCGACGTCGACGCCGAATACTCGGAGCTGGCGCAAGAGAAGCTGCAACACGTCAACGGCACCATCCGTAGCCGCGTGTTGTTCTGATCGCGTCCTGAGCTGCAAAAAAAGGGAGCCTTCGGGCTCCCTTTTTCATGCCTGTGGAAAAGTCATTCCACGTTGACGGTGATCTTCTTCGAAACGATCGGCGGATCGAACGCCATGTGGCCGCTGTCACCCAGTTCCAGTTGCAGGGTGTGCTTGCCCGGGGCCAGTTTGATCTCAGCCTGGGTCTGTGCCTTGCCGAAGTGCATGTGGTTAGCGTCGGTCGGGACGACCGAGCCGGCCGGGACGATGTCCTTGGCATCGATCAGCAGGTGATGGTGACCGGTGTTCTTGGTGACATCACCGGCCGGGGCCAGCGCGATGTCCTTGACACCGAACTTGACGGTGAACGTCTGCGAAACGGTCGCCCCGTCCTCGGGAGAAACGATGAACACTTCTGCACCTTTCGGCGCCGGGGTTGCCGCACTCGCCAGCACCGAAACACCCATCAGCACACCAGCCAACGCTGCACGTGACATAAAGCTTTTCATTTTCTTCTCCAGTTTTTCCGTAAAATCCGCACGGTCATGACAACTTCATGACCATTCGTTGTCGAAGGCACTCGACAACCATAGCAAAGCGAGCCTGAACAGCAGGCCGCGACAATGATTTCAAAGGAGTGACCATGCGTTTTCTGCCTGGCCTGATCTGCCTGCTTCCCCTTCTGAGCCCGCTGGCTCATGCCGAACTGATTGATGACGTCAACGACCGTGGCGAGTTGCGCATAGCCCTTGAGGCTAATACACCGCCCTTCAATTTCAAGGAAGGCGACACGCTCACGGGGTTCGAGGTCGAGCTGGGTCAGCTGTTGGCCCAGGAGCTGGATGTGCGCGCCGACTTTATCGTCACCGACGCCAGTGATCTGCTCCAGGGCGTTGAAAGCGGCAAGTACGACGTCGCGCTCAACCACATAGCACTGACACCGGAACTCAAGGATCGTTTCGACTTCAGCGAGCCCTACAGCCACGTCGATGCGCAATGGCTGGCAAAAAAGGATGAGCAGCCACGGCCGCTGGTGCTGGTACAGGCGCTGACCGAAGAAAAACCCAAGGAGGGGCCGCCGGTGGAACTGGCGATTCCGTTCCAGAAGGGCAATCCGGCGTTTCACGCCAGCCTGGAGAACGCGCTGCAGCGGATCAAGGCGGATGGGCGATTGGAGGCGTTGTCGAAGAAGTGGTTGAAACCTTAGACGCTCGCTCTCCCGGAGGGAGAGGGCTGGGGTAAGGGTGAAGATTCCGGATCAGTGCAACATTTCCAGAGCCACCGCAGCCTCAGCCAACTCAAGCTCGCTGAAAACCTGCACGCCATGGCGCTTGAGCAACGCGGCGGTAACGCCCTCGCCACTCACCTTTACCCCACTGAACGTCCCGTCATAGGTCAACAGATTCCCGCACGAAGGGCTGTTGGCCTTGAGCACCGCCACCCGAATCCCGTGCTTTTGCACCAGCGCCAGCGCCTGCCGCGCACCGTCCAGAAACTGCGCACTGACATCTTCGCCCTCGGTGGTCATCACCGACGCCAGGCCATCAAGCACTTCCCCGCCCTGCCCGCCGGGAATCTCTGCTGCCGCCCGTGGCGTCGGCAGGCCGCCGGCAACCTCCGGACACAGCGGCACTACCCGGCCTTCGCTGATCCACTGTTCCAGCCGATCGAACGGCCCGCTGGCGCCACCGTCGTAACGCACGCGATGGCCCAGCAGGCAGCGGCTGACGAGGATCTTTTCCATCTCAGAACGGCTCGTTGCCACGACGGCGGAACCAGCCGGTCAGCGACAGGCGCTCACGATTGGCCGGCAGGACTTCGTGAGGCACTTCGCCGGAGAGGAACACCACCAGACAACCCCCGGTAGGCTGCACGTCATAGGCCCGATCCTCGTCGAGGTACATGCGCAACTGACCGCCATCCTCCGGCAACCAGCCGTCGTTGAGGTAGATCACCGCCGACACCATGCGCCGGTCATCGTCGCGGAAACGGTCGACGTGCCGCCGATAGAACGCCCCCGGCGGGTACAGGGCGAAATGGCATTCGAAGTCTTCCAGCCCGAGAAACAACCCGCGATTGAGGGCCTCGCGCAAGCCGTCCATCAGGCCCAGGTAGCGGTCACTGGCTGCGGATTCGCCCGGTTCGATCCACTGGATATGGTCACCCCGAATCCCCTCGCGAATCTCCGAGGCCGGCCCGCGCCCGACCGCCGCCGGTGCCAGTCCGCCTTCGGCCGAACGTTTGCGGCACTCGGCCGCCAGCGCGCGGGTCAAATCCGCAGGCAGGAAAATGTTCTGCTGCGACCAGCCGCGCTCGGCCAGGTCGTCGACGATACGTAACAGCAGCGGGTGATCTGAGGATATTTGCATGGCGCGCATAGTATGCCTGCGGCAAGAAATCCGACAGAGCCACGCGGCGGCTTGATACGAATTCTCGACAAGTCCTGGCACCGCACGGAGAATAGTCCGCTGCTGACAGGAGTCCCTATGCGCCGTTTGCTTTTTTCACTGCTGATGTTCTGTGTTTTGCCCGCCTGGGCGGACAACCACGACCAGTTGTACAAGGTCGCCGGTTGGCCAGAACAACGCGCGCATTTCAACGACGCCCTGACCGCCGCTCAGCAGCGCTACCAGAGCAGTCTGCCGCCAGCGGTGTTCCAGGCCCTGGTGAGCAACAGCAACCAGCGCTTCGCCCCACAGGCCATGGACCAGCGCGCCGAAGCGCAACTGCGCAAGAACCTCGCCGACCCGAAACCGGCCCTGTCCTTTTTCCAGACCCCGCTGGGCAAGAAAATCGTCGCCGCCGAATTGCTGGCGACCCGTCGCGATCAACTGGCGAAAAACGCCAAGGGCCTGCCGAAGATGCCGGCCAGCGACAGTCGCCTGCTGATTATCGGTCACCTCGCCCAGGCCCTGCCCGCCCGCGAAGCCGGCGCCGAGGTCAGCCTGGCGATTGCCGGAGTGGCGGCGGACAGCCTGAGCTCGATGATCCCCGGCCTGCTCGGCGGCGGTCAGGCCCAGGGCATGTTGAATGGGCAACGCCAGCGCCTGATGGATCAGATCGGCGCCGACCTGAACAACACACTGCTTTACGTCTATCGCGATCTGTCGGATGAAGAGCTGGAAGAGTTCGCGACCTTCGCCGAGTCCACCGAAGGCAAGGCCTACTATCAAGCCGCCTTGGCGGCGATCCGGGCGGGACTGGCGGTGGGGCAAAGCACCTCGAACCTCAGCCAGTAATGGCTTGGGCCGGCTCGCAAACCCTACACATTCCGCCCTTTGATCCGCTTGGTCAGAAACTCGAAATACTCCCGGCGCATATCCGCCGTCTCATTCGCCAGATGATGCCGCGCGTCCGCCAACAACAGGATTTGCGGTCGGTCGAACTTCCACTTCAACACCTGCAGGTTGTGCTGCCAGTCCACCGTCATGTCCGCCTGCCCCTGAATCACCAGGGGCCGTCGCGGACTTTTTTTCGCATGTTCCACCCGGATGATCCAGCGACTCAACGCCCCGACCCAGCGCGTCGGCAAACGCTGCGGCTGCAACGGATCGGCCTGCAGGAACGGCAGGAAGTCCGGGTCATTGGAGTTTTCGCTGAAGCGCCGGGCGATGCCCCGGACGAAGGGCCGCAGCAGGTAATAGCTCAACTGCGACCAGCCCCAGGCGCGCGGACGCACCAGTGGCGCGAAGAGGATCAGTTGCCCCTGGGCCGGGCTGTTCTCGCCATGGTTGAGCACATGATCGACCACGATCGCCCCGCCCGTGCTTTGCCCACACAGGTGCCACGGTTGTGGCAGGGCAATCGAGCGCGCTTCGGCAAACAGCGCCTGCAAGGTGTCCTGGTACTCGGAGAAGTCGCGGATGCTTGCCCGCTCGCCACTCGACAGACCATGCCCCGGCAAGTCACAGGCAATCACCGCAAACCCCTGATCCAGCGCCCACTCGATCACATGCCGATAGAGCCCGGTGTGGTCATAGAAACCATGCAACAGAAACAGCGTCGCCTTGACCGTTTCCGGCCACCAGCAGTGGCTGACCAGCTCATAACCGTCGACCTCGAAACGGCCCATGCCACGCCACATGTCCCGGCCGGGAAAGTCAGTCTGGTAAAAGCGCTGATACGCCTTCGCCTCGTCCGACAACGGCTGCCACTCGGCCAAAGGCTTGAGGCTGGCGCGTAAATGATCGGGATCGAAAGTGGCGGACATGGGCATTTCCAGAACGGTGAACAGACTTTATCGGCCTGCGATATTCATCTGTCGCGGCAAGCATGGCAAGCTAGCGCGCTCTCGAGGATCGAAAACCATGCGTCCGCCCTACCGCACCGCGCTGTTCGCCAGCCTGCTCGCCATCGTGTGCGTCGGCGTGCTGTGGGCGGCATACGACTGGTTCCAGGGCCGTTATCTGCGGGCGTTCAGCGAACACACGGCGGTGTTTTCCGGCGATCCGTTGCGCCTGCCCGACGACCTCGCCGGCCCCGGCAACATCCGTCTGGTGCATTTCTGGGACCCGGCCTGTCCGTGCAACGTCGGCAATCAACAGCACCTGAGCGAAATGGTCGAGCAGTTCGGCCCCAAAGGGGTGGAGTTCTTCGCCGTACAGAAACCCGGCAGCCACGGCCAACTCCCCGCCACCCTCGGCACGCTCAAGACCATCGCGATCCTGCCCGGTGCCGAACAAGTCCCCGCCAGCCCCGCTGTGGCAATCTGGGACCGCAGCGGCAAACTCGCGTACTTCGGCCCCTACAGCGAGGGCCTGACCTGTAATTCCAGCAACAGTTTTATCGAACCGATCCTGCATGCATTGAGTGAGGATCGACCGGTGAATGCCACGCATACGCTGGCGGTGGGTTGCTATTGCCCTTGGCCCGTGGACACGAAGTAAGGCATTCCGGACATTTCGAGGACGGCGATGCGCGGCACACAGGGTCTGTGCTAATTGTTTGCAGCCCGCACGGGCGGCATCCCGCATGTACAAGGAGTCAACATGAAGCGCGTGTTCACCGTTCTGGCCTTGCTCATCGTTGCCCTGCTCGTCGCAGGCGGCGGGTATATGTACAGCAAGCAACCCACGCGTCAGGGCCAGGTGGAGCTGCGTAATCTGCAAGGTTCGGTGACGGTGCGCTATGACGAGCGCGGGGTGCCGCATATCCGCGCCGAGAATGAGGCCGATCTGTATCGCGCCCTCGGCTATGTGCATGCCCAGGATCGGCTGTTCCAGATGGAAGCCATGCGCCGTCTGGCCCGTGGCGAACTGGCCGAAGTGCTCGGGCCGAAGCTGCTCGACACCGACAAACTGTTCCGCAGCCTGCGCATCCGCGAGCGCGCCGCCAGTTATGTCGCCGGCCTCGACAAGCAGTCGCCCGCGTGGAAGGCCCTGCAAGCCTATCTGGACGGCATCAACCAGTATCAGGACAGTCACCCCGCGCCCGTGGAGTTCGACGTGCTGGGCATCCCCAAGCGGCCGTTCACCGCCGAGGACAGCATCAGTGTCGCCGGGTACATGGCCTACAGCTTCGCCGCCGCGTTCCGTACCGAGCCGCTGCTGACCTATGTGCGCGATCAACTGGGTGCCGATTACCTCAACGTCTTCGACCTCGACTGGCAGCCCAAGGGCGTGCTCGCGAAAAAATCGAACAGCTCGACGCTGGCGCTCGCCGCCAGCGACTGGAAAGACCTCACCGCCCTCGCCCGCCTCAGTGAACAGACGCTGATCGAAAACGGCCTGCCGCAGTTCGAAGGCAGCAACGCCTGGGTGATTGCCGGCAACCGCAGCCAGAGCGGCAAACCGCTGCTGGCCGGTGACCCGCACATCCGCTTCTCGGTGCCGTCGGTGTGGTACGAGGCGCAGCTGTCGGCGCCGGGATTCGAGTTGTACGGCCATCATCAGGCGCTGGTGCCGTTCGCGTTCCTTGGCCACAACCTGGATTTCGGCTGGAGCCTGACAATGTTCCAGAACGATGACCTGGACCTGATCGCCGAGAAGGTCAATCCGGACAACCCGAATCAGGTCTGGTATCGCGGCCAGTGGACCGACCTGATCAGCACCCAGCAGCAGATCGCGGTGAAGGGCCAGGCGCCGGTGACCATCACCCTGCGTCAGTCGCCCCACGGGCCGATCGTCAACGATGCCCTCGGCAGCGCCGCCGGCAAAACGCCGATTGCGATGTGGTGGGCGTTCCTCGAGACGCCGAACCCGATCCTCGACGGCTTCTACCAGCTCAACCGCGCCGACACCCTGGCCAAGGCCCGCGCCGCAGCGGCCAAGGTGCAGGCACCGGGGCTGAATATTGTCTACGCCAACGCCAAGGGCGATATCGCCTGGTGGGCTTCGGCGCTGCTGCCCAAACGCCCGACCGGAGTGAAGCCGGGTTTCATTCTCGACGGCAGCGGCAATCAGGCGGACAAGGACGGTTACTTCCCGTTCAGCGCCAACCCGCAAGAGGAGAATCCGGCGCGCGGCTATATCGTCTCGGCCAACTTCCAGCCGGTATCGCCGACCGGCATGGAGATTCCCGGCTACTACAACCTCGCCGACCGTGGTCAGCAGCTCAACCGCCAGCTCTCGGACAAAAGCGTGAAGTGGACCAACGAGGCCAACCAGAAGCTGCAATTGGGCACCAGCACCGCCTACGGCCCGCGTCTGCTGGCGCCGCTGCTGCCGGTGCTGCGCGAGGTCGTCGGCAATCCGGCGGAGCAAAAACTGGTCGAACAACTGGCCCGCTGGCCAGGCGACTATCCGCTGGATTCGGTCAGCGCAACGCTGTTCAACCAGTTTCTCTACGACCTGGCCGACGCCGCGATGCGCGACGAGCTGGGCAATGATTTCTTCGACACGCTGCTGTCGACCCGAGTGATCGACGCGGCCCTGCCGCGCCTGGCCGCCAACGCTGACTCACCGTGGTGGGACAACCGCAACACGCCGGCCAAAGAGACCCGCTCCGACACGGTGCGTGCCGCGTGGCAGGCGAGCATGGCGCACCTGAAACAGACCCTCGGCGACGACGTCTCCGGCTGGCAGTGGGGCAAGGCGCACACCCTGACCCACGGTCATCCGATGGGCCAGCAGAAGCCGCTGGATCGCATTTTCAACGTCGGCCCGTTTGCGGCGCCCGGCTCCCATGAAGTGCCGAACAACCTCTCGGCGAAGATCGGCCCGGCGCCGTGGCCGGTGACTTATGGCCCCTCGACCCGACGCCTGATCGACTTCGCCGACCCCGCCCACAGTCTGACCATCAACCCGGTCGGCCAGAGCGGCGTGCCGTTCGACAGCCACTATGACGATCAGGCCGAAGCGTATGTGGACGGGATGTATGTGCAGGCGCACTTCAACGATGAAGAGGTGACGGCGAATACGCGCAGCACCCTGAAATTACTGCCAAAGCGGACCGAGCCTTGAAAGCCCCCTCACCCCAGCCCTCTCCCGGCGGGAGAGGGAGCCGACCGAGTTGTCTTGCGTCATACGTCGACCTGAAAGGTTTGTGTCGATTATGGATTCAATGAAGCCCGTGCAGGTCGCTGCATCTCTTCAATACTCCCGTATCGGCCCCCTCTCCCTCGGGGAGAGGGCCGGGGTGAGGGTCAAACCATCGCCGCGAAATTCGTCCGGAACTGCTGCGGCGTCACCCCCAACCGACGGTTGAACACACTGCGCATATGTTGCGCATCACGAAACCCGCACTGATACGCCACGGTCTTCAACGGCGCCGTGGTGCTTTCCAGCATCACCCGTGCCGCGTCCACCCGCGCCCGCTCGACGAACTCCGCCGGGGTGACCTTCGCTTCGCGGGCGAACACCCGGGAGAAATTGCGCGCACTCATGTTGGCGGCTTTCGCCAGGTCGGCAATGGTCAGATCGCCCGTGAGATTGGCCAGCACGTACAACTGCACCAGCGCCACCGCCGAGGTGGGTTCGGCATGGGGTGTGAGGAAGGGGCTGAATTGCGACTGCCCGCCGGAACGCTGAGTGAACACCACCAGCCGCTTGGCCACGCTCAGCGCCACTTCGGCGCCGTGATCGCGGGCCAGCAGGTACAGCGACAGATCGATCCCCGCCGTCACCCCCGCCGAGGTGTAGAGCGCGCCATCCTCGACGTACAAGCGATCCGCATCGACCCGGCTCGACGGGCACAACTGCGCCAGCGCATCGGCATCGTTCCAGTGAGTGGTGACCGTGCGCCCGTCCAGCAGCCCGGCGCGGGCGAGCATGAAGGCGCCGTTGCAGATCGACCCGAAGCGTTGCGCCGCCGTGCAGGCATCCCGCAGCCAACGATTGAACGCCTGACCGAAGTCCATGAACGGCAACTGCGGGCCGCCCGCCACCAACAGCAAGTCATAGGCCTCCAGCGCTGCGCTGAAATGCCGATGGGCGTTCAGCGTCAAGCCGTTGGAGCAAGGCATCGGCCCGTGTTCGACCCCGATCACTTCGAGCCGGTAATGATCCTCTGGCGCGAGGAAGCGATTGGCCTCGGCGAACACATCCAGAGGGCCGCTGACATCCAGCGATTGCACGCCGGGAAACACCACGATCGCGACGGTTCTGTGCATGGCGGTTAAGGTCTCCTGGGCACCTGTGGCGCTCAACCCTAGCGAAACACACGGCCGGAAGCCAACTGGCACGATTTGCAGACTGATTGGCAAGGATCGCAGCCATGGCCCGATTGTCCGGTTCAACCCTCGGGAACAGACTTTCCCCAGCAGCGCCACGACGGCGCTTTCGACGAGGAAAGCCCCCATGAGCACCACCATTGCCGGCATCAAAATCCCCGACAGCGCGCTGGCCCGGGCCACCACCGAGTACATCCGCGACATCGAGTCCGACCTGCTCTACCACCACTCGCGCCGGGTATTCCTGTTTGGTGCGCTGAGCGGTGAACGCCAGCAACTGACCTACGACCCGGAGTTGCTGTACGTCGGCGCGATGTTCCACGACCTCGGTCTGGTCGAAGGTCACCGCAGCGCCGACGAACGTTTCGAAGTGGATGGCGCCAACGCAGCGGCAGCGTTTCTCAAGCCTTATGGCTTGAGCGATGACGACATCGAACAGGTCTGGCTGTCGATTGCCCTGCACACCACGCCAGGGGTGCCAAAGCATTTGCGTCCGACCGTGGCGCTGGTGACGGCGGGCGTCGAGATGGATGTGCTGGGCATGGATTACGCGGCGTTCAGCACCGTGCAGCGCGAAGCGGTGGTGCATGCGCATCCACGGGGCGAGGGATTCAAGGAGTGCATCATCTGCGCGTTCGCCGACGGTTTGCGCCATCGCCCGCAGACGACCTTCGGCAATGTGAAGACCGATGTGCTGAAAGATCAGGAGACGGGATTCAAGCCGATGAACTTCGTCGAGGTCATCCGCCAATCGCCGTGGGTTTCCTGATCGGGCATAAAAAAACCTCGCGGCCGTAACCGGTCGCGAGGTTTTTTGTAGCGGGAGGCTTAAGCCGCTTCCGGCGTCGGCGCCCGGCGCACGTCCGGTTGCTTCCACGAGTCGGCAGCGCTTTCTTCGATGGCCTGCTGGATCGCCTTGCGGCGGGCTTCTTCGGCGCGACGGCTGAAGAACCAGACCAGGAACGTCACCAGCGACACCGCCAGCAGAATCAGGCTGGCCACGGCGTTGATCTCAGGCTTCACGCCCAGGCGCACCGCCGAGAACACTTCCATCGGCAGGGTCGTCGACCCCGGCCCGGAAACGAAACTCGCCAGCACCAGGTCGTCCAGCGACAGGGCGAACGACATCATGCCGCCCGCCGCCAGCGACGGCGCGATCATCGGAATGGTGATCAGGATGAACACCTTCCACGGCCGCGCACCCAGATCCATCGCCGCCTCTTCGATCGACAGGTCCAGCTCACGCAGACGAGCCGACACCACCACCGCCACATACGCGGCACAGAACGTGGTGTGGGCGATCCAGATGGTGACGATGCCACGTTCCTGCGGCCAGCCGATCATCTGCGCCATCGCCACGAACAGCAGCAACAGCGACAGACCGGTGATCACTTCCGGCATCACCAGCGGCGCAGTGACCAGACCACCGAACAGCGTGCGGCCCTTGAAGCGGGTGATGCGGGTCAGCACGAACGCCGCCAGCGTGCCCAGCGCCACCGCCGCGACGGCGGTGTAGCAGGCGATCTCCAGCGAACGCACCACCGAGCCCATCAGTTGCGTGTTGTCGAGCAGGCCGACGTACCACTTCACCGACCAGCCGCCCCACACCGTCACCAGTTTCGAGGCGTTGAACGAGTAGATCACCAGAATCAGCATCGGCAGGTAGATGAACAACAGGCCGAGCACCAGCATCAGGCTGGAGAAACGGAAGCGCTTCATTCTTTACCCTCCATTTCCTTGGCCTGACTGCGGTTGAACAGGATGATCGGCACGATCAGGATCGCCAGCATCACCACCGCCAGGGCGGACGCCACCGGCCAGTCACGGTTGTTGAAGAACTCTTGCCAGAGCACTTTACCGATCATCAGGGTTTCCGGGCCGCCGAGCAGTTCCGGGATCACGAACTCGCCCACCACCGGAATGAACACCAGCATGCAGCCGGCGATGATGCCGTTCTTGGACAGCGGAATGGTGATTTTCCAGAAGCTGTTGAAGGTACTCGAACCCAGGTCCGAAGCCGCCTCCAGCAGACTGTGGTCGTGCTTAACGAGGTTGGCGTACAGCGGCAGGATCATGAACGGCAGGTACGAATAGACGACGCCGATGTACACCGCCAGGTTGGTGTTGAGGATCTGCAGCGGCTCATCGATCAAGCCCATGCTCATCAGGAAACCGTTGAGCAGGCCGTTGTTGCTGAGGATGCCCATCCACGCATAGACGCGGATCAGGATCGCGGTCCAGGTCGGCATCATGATCAGCAGCACCAGCACCGTCTGCACTTCCTTGCGGGCGCTGGCGATGGCGTAGGCCATCGGATAGCCGATCAGCAGGCAGAGGATGGTGCTGAACAACGCCATCTTCAACGAGCCGAGATACGCGGCGATGTAGAGCTCGTCGTCGCCGAGCATCGCGTAGTTGCCCAGGTTCAGCAGCAGTTGCAGCTTCTGCTCGGCGTAGCTGTAGATCTCGGTGTACGGCGGGATGGCCACATCGGCTTCGGCGAAGCTGATCTTCAACACGATGAAGAACGGCAACATGAAGAACAGGAACAGCCAGATGAACGGAACCCCGATGACCAGTTGGCGGCCACCGGGAATTATTCGATTGAGGCGGCGTTTGAATTTGCGCATGTTCATGAGCGAAGTACCACGCCGCTGTCGTCTTCCCACCACACGTAGACCTGATCGCCCCAGGTCGGGCGTGCGCCACGGCGTTCGGCGTTGGCCACGAAGGACTGCACCAGTTTGCCGCTCGGCAATTCGACGTAGAACACCGAATGGCCGCCGAGGTAGGCGATGTCATGCACCTTGCCGCTCGACCAGTTGTATTCGCAGGTCGGCATGTCGGCGGTGACCAGCAATTTTTCCGGACGGATCGCGTAAGTCACGGACTTGTCCTGCACCGAAGTGCTGATGCCGTGGCCGACGTAGATCTGCCGGTCGAGGTCCTTGCAGGTGATGGTCGCATGACCTTCGGCGTCGTCGATCACTTCGCCTTCGAAGATGTTCACGTTGCCGATGAATTCGCAGACCAGGCGGCTGGTCGGGGTTTCGTAGATATCGATCGGGCTGCCGATCTGGGCGATCCAGCCCAGGTGCATGATCGCGATGCGCTCGGCCATGGTCATGGCCTCTTCCTGGTCGTGGGTCACCATCACGCAGGTCACGCCGACGCGTTCGATGATTTCCACCAGCTCAAGCTGCATCTGCGAACGCAGTTTCTTGTCCAGTGCGCCCATCGGCTCGTCGAGCAGCAACAGCTTCGGCCGCTTGGCCAGCGAGCGGGCCAGCGCCACACGCTGACGCTGGCCGCCGGACAGTTGATGCGGCTTGCGCTTGGCGTACTGGCTCATCTGCACCAGCTTGAGCATCTCGGCCACGCGGGCGTCGATCTCGGCCTTGGGAATCTTGTCCTGTTGCAGGCCGAAGGCGATGTTCTGCGCCACGGTCATGTGCGGGAACAAGGCGTAGGACTGGAACATCATGTTGATCGGTCGCTCGTACGGCGGCATGTCGGTGATGTCGACGCCGTCGAGGAAAATGCGCCCCTCCGTGGGCCGTTCGAACCCGGCGAGCATACGCAGCAGGGTGGATTTGCCCGATCCCGAACCGCCGAGCAGGGCGAAGATTTCGCCTTTCTTGATTTCCAGGGACACATCGTCCACGGCAACCGTCTCGTCGAACTTCTTCGTGACCCGGTCGATTTTGACCAGCACCTGCTTAGGTGTCTGGTCGCCCTCGAGGGCTTTCTTATAGGCGCCGGAGGCAACTGCCATTTGCGAAACTCCCAGAAAAAAAGAGTGCAGTTCGCCCTACGCGGACGAACCCAGGATAGTTTGTGCCTTATTTGCCCGACTTGACCTTGGTCCAGCTGCGGGTCATCAAACGCTGAATGTTCGGTGGCAACTCGATCGACACATAGGTCTTGTCGAGTACGGCCTGCGGTGGGTAAACCGCCTCGTCGGTGCGGATGGACTGTTCCATCAGCTTGTCCGACCCAGGGTTAGGGTTGGCGTAACCGACATAATCACTGACCTGGGCGATCACCTCAGGTTTCAGCAAATAGTTGATGAACGCGTGGGCTTCCTTGACGTTGGCCGAGTCCTTCGGAATCGCCAGCATGTCGAACCACAGCGCGCCGCCCTCTTTCGGGATCGAGTAGGCGATGTTCACGCCTTTCTTGGCTTCCTCGGCGCGGTGCTTGGCCTGGAAGATGTCGCCAGAGAAACCGATGGCCACGCAAATATCACCGTTGGCCAGGTCGCCGATGTATTTGGAGGAGTGGAAGTACGTCACGTAGGGACGCACCGCCAGCAACTTGTCGGTCGCTTTGGCGTAGTCCTTCGGATCGGTGCTGTTGGCGTTCAGGCCCATGTAGTTGAGCACGGTCGGCATCATTTCATCGGCCGAATCGAGGAACGCCACGCCGCAGCTGTGCAGCTTCTTGATGTTCTCCGGTTCGAACAGCACGCTCCAGGAGTCGATCTTGTCGATGCCCAGCACCGCCTTGACCTTGTCGACGTTGTAACCGATGCCGTTGGTGCCCCACAGATACGGCACGGCGTACAGGTTGCCCGGGTCGTTCTGCTCCAGGCGCTTGAGCAGCACCGGATCGAGATTCGAATAGTTGGTCAGCTGCGCCTTGTCCAGTTTCTGGAACGCGCCGGCCTTGATCTGCTTGCCGAGGAAGTGGTTCGACGGCACGACCACGTCGTAGCCGGTGCGCCCGGCCAGCAGCTTGCCTTCCAGGGTTTCGTTGGAGTCGAAGACGTCGTAGACCGGTTTGATGCCGGTCTCTTTCTGGAAATCGGCCAGGGTGGTCTCGCCGATGTAGTCCGACCAGTTATAAATATGCACAGTACCGGCGGCTTGGGCACCGACAGCGAACGTCAGGCCGGCAGCGGCCAGCAGGGCATTGCGCAAAGAAGAAAAAGTAGGCAAGTGGAGGTCCTCTAATTTAGTTGGGCCCAAGTTGCCCCGCGCTGCATGACAGCCATGGCTGCCCGGCAACAAAACCGGCGCGCAACTTACCCTCGAAAAACCGTTCCAGCAAAACTTTCTGTCATTTAATTGTCCCGCTGGCCGTCCTCGCGGTGACGATGGCCAGCGGTTGTTGCTTCAAACCGGCTTATTTACCGGATTTGATCTTGGTCCAGCTGCGAGTCAACTCACGCTGGGTCGCCGCCGGCAGATCGGCGATGGCATACAACTTGGCCTGCACGTCGGCTGGCGGGTAGATGCCTGGATCGCTGGTGATGTCTTTTTCCACCAGTGGCGTTGCAGCGGCGTTACCGTTCGGGAAACGCACGGCGTTGGTGATGCCGGCCATCACTTCAGGCTTCTGCAGGAAGGTCATGAACTTGTAGGCGCCTTCGACGTTCTCGGCATCCTTCGGAATGGCGACCATGTCAAAGAAGCTGCCCGCGCCTTCCTTCGGAATGGCGTAGCTGACTTTCACCTTGTCACCGGCCTCGGCGGCACGGGACTTGGCCTGCTGCACGTCACCCGAGTAGCCGACCGCTACGCAGATGTTGCCGTTGGCCAGGTCCGAGATGTACTTGGAGGAGTGGAAGTAGGTGATCGAAGGACGAATCTTGAGGAACAGTTCCTCGGCTTTCTTGATGTCGTCTTTCTTCTGGCTGTCGGTAGGCAGACCCAGGTAATGCAGGGCGACCGGGAGCATTTCGGTCGGCGAATCGAGGAAGCTCACGCCGCAACCCTTGAGCTTGGCGATGTTTTCCGGCTTGAGCAGCACGTCCCAGGAGTCGATGGTGTCGACGCCCAGCGCAGCCTTGACCTTCTCCGGGTTGTAGCCGATGCCGATCGAGCCCCACATGTACGGGAAGGCGTGCTTGTTGCCCGGGTCGCTGACCGATACGGCCTTGAGCAGGTCCTGGTTGAGGTTTTTCCAGTTAGGCAGCTTGGAGGTGTCCAGCTCCTGGTACACACCAGCCTTGATCTGCTTGGCCAGGAAGTTGTTCGACGGTACGACCACGTCATAGCCGGACTTGCCTGCCAGCAGTTTGGCTTCCAGGGTTTCGTTGCTGTCGAATACGTCGTAGACAACCTTGATCCCGGACTCCTTCTCGAAGTTCGCGATGGTGTCCGGAGCGATGTAGTCGGACCAGTTGTAGACGTGCAATACCTTGTCGTCCGCGTGAACCGCACCCGCCATCATGCCCGCCACGGACAGGGCGAGAAGAGTCTTGCCAGCAAGTTTTTTACCTAATGCCTTCATGCGTCATGCTCCAAATTTTTCTTTTTTGAACCACTTTGTTCAGCGGCCGAACCCGGACAACTGGAACCGCGGCTAGTCTGGCAAGATCCGAGGCGGTCTTTCAACAAAAGGCCAACCTTTCTGACTGCTCTGAGCGACAGCGCTACAACGCCGTCGCTCAGAGCCTAGCACTTAGCCTTGCAATGCACTGAGGGTCAGATCCAGACACTTGCGTGCCTTTGTAACCAGCTCATCGATCTCCGCCTTGCTGATCACCAGCGGCGGCGCAATGATCATGGTGTCGCCCACGGCGCGCATGATCAGGCCGTTGTCGAAGCAGAACTGACGGCAGATCATGCCGACACCCTTGCCTTCGTAACGCTTGCGCGTGGCCTTGTCCTGCACCAGTTCGATGGCCCCCAGCAGACCGACGCCGCGCACTTCCCCCACCAACGGGTGATCGTTGAGTTCGCGCAGACGTTTCTGCAAATACGGTGCCGTTTCGTTGTGAGCGTGCTCGATAACTTTTTCTTCACGCAGGATGCGGATGTTTTCCAGCCCCACCGCCGCCGCCACCGGATGCCCGGAGTAGGTGAAGCCGTGGTTGAAATCACCGCCCTCGTTGAGCACCGCCACCACTTCGTCACGGACGATCAGGCCACCCATCGGGATGTAGCCGGAGGTCAGGCCCTTGGCGATGGTCATCATGTGCGGCTTGAGGTCGTAGAAATCGCTGCCGAACCACTCGCCGGTACGGCCGAAACCGCAGATCACTTCATCGGCGACGAACAGGATGTCGTACTTGGCGAGGATTTCCTTGATGCGCGGCCAGTAGGTATCGGGTGGAATGATCACACCGCCGGCGCCCTGGATCGGCTCGGCAATGAACGCACCGACATTGTCGACGCCGACTTCGAGAATCTTCTCTTCCAGCTGGTTGGCCGCCCAGATCCCGAACTCGTCCGGGGTCATGTCGCCGCCCTCGGCGAACCAGTACGGCTGGGCAATGTGGACGATGCCCGGAATCGGCAAGTCGCCCTGCTCGTGCATGTAGGTCATGCCGCCCAGGCTCGCGCCGGCCACGGTGGAGCCGTGGTAGCCGTTCTTGCGGCTGATGATGACTTTCTTGTTCGGCTGGCCCTTGATCGCCCAATAGTGGCGAACCATGCGCAGCATGGTGTCGTTGCCTTCGGAGCCGGAGCCGGTGAAAAACACGTGGTTCATGCCTTGCGGCGCCACGTCGGCGATCGCCTTGGCCAGTTCCAGCGCCGGCGGGTGGGCGGTCTGGAAGAACAGGTTGTAATAAGGCAGCTCGCGCATCTGTTTCGCGGCGGCGTCGGCCAGTTCATCGCGACCGTAACCGATCGCCACGCACCACAGGCCGGCCATGCCGTCGAGGATCTTGTTGCCTTCGCTGTCCCAGAGGTACACGCCCTTGGCATTGGTGATGATCCGTGGACCCTTCTCCTTCAACTGCTTGAAATCGCTGAACGGGGCCAGGTGGTGCTCGCTGCTGAGCGCTTGCCACTCACGGGTTTGCGGGTTGTTGCTGGTCATGCCAATTCTCCTTGTTATCGGTGAAGGCGCGGCGTGTGACGGCCGCGCCGGGCGCATCAGACGGCGAACAGCAGGTATTCGCGCTCCCACGAACTGATGACGCGCTTGAAGTTCTCATGCTCGGCCCGCTTGACCGCGACGTAGCCGGTGATGAAGTTCTTGCCCAGGTACTTCTCGATGGTCGCGCTCTTTTCCATGCGCTCCAGGGCGTCCTCGATGGTCAGCGGCAGGCGCAGGTTGCGTCGCTCATAACCACGGCCAACGACGGGCGCGCTCGGGTTGATGCCCTCGACCATGCCGATGTAGCCGCAGAGCAGGCTCGCGGCGATCGCCAGGTAAGGGTTGGCGTCGGCGCCCGGCAGGCGGTTTTCCACCCGGCGGTTCTGCGGCCCGGCATCCGGTACGCGCAGGCCCACGGTGCGGTTTTCTTCGCCCCACTCCACGTTCACCGGCGCCGAGGTGTCCGGCAGGAAGCGGCGGAACGAGTTGACGTTCGGGGCAAACAGCGGCAACGCCTCGGGGATCAGTTTCTGCAGGCCACCGATGTGGTGCAGGAACAACTGACTCATGGTCCCGTCTTCGTTGGAGAAGATGTTCTTGCCGGTCTCGATGTCGATGATGCTCTGGTGCAGGTGCATGGCACTGCCCGGCTCGCCGGTCATCGGCTTGGCCATGAACGTCGCGGCCACGTCATGCTTGAGCGCGGCTTCGCGCATGGTGCGCTTGAACACCAGAATCTGGTCAGCCAGGGACAACGCATCGCCGTGACGGAAGTTGATTTCCATCTGCGCGGTGCCGTCCTCGTGGATCAGTGTGTCGAGATCCAGATCCTGCAATTCGCACCAGTCGTAGACGTCTTCGAACAGCGGGTCGAATTCGTTGGCCGCTTCGATGGAGAACGACTGACGACCGATTTCCGGACGCCCGGAGCGGCCGATCGGCGGCTGCAGCGGATAGTCGGGGTCGTCGCTGCGCTTGGTCAGGTAGAACTCCATTTCCGGCGCCACGATCGGCTGCCAGCCCTTGTCGGCGTAGAGTTTCAGGACTTTCTTGAGCACGTTGCGCGGCGACAGCTCGATCGGGTTGCCTTGCTTGTCGTAGGTGTCGTGGATCACCTGGGCGGTCGGCTCGATGGCCCACGGCACCAGGTACACCGCGTTCTGGTCGGGACGGCAGACCATGTCGATGTCGGCCGGGTCGAGCAGTTCGTAATAGATGTCGTCTTCGACGTAGTCGCCGGTCACAGTCTGCAACAGAACGCTTTCCGGCAGGCGCATGCCTTTCTCGGCGATGAACTTGTTGGTCGGCGAAATCTTGCCCCGGGTAATGCCGGTCAAGTCGCTGATCATGCATTCGACTTCTGTGATCTTGCGGTCTTTCAACCAATCGGTGAGCTGGTCGAGGTTGGTGCTCATAAATGCCTCTGGGCTGAGTCTCCTGACGCGTGTCAGGCAATGTTTGACGCACTGGGCGTCGCGTTAGGGGGGCTTGCTCGCGCGCAGTGCCGGCTTACGCCTGGCACCGCGCATAGACAATGAAGGGGGAGCTTACCTGCCCTTTACGCTGGCGTTGCATTTCCTGTGCAAATCCCGGGCGTGCAGAATCGTGAGCAACGCACTGGACACGACGTCCGGCACGGCACAGGCTGGAGGAATGAAAGCGATCTATATTGGAAGGAGAAGCAGTAAAGAGGGTGCCATCTCGTGCGTCCAGAATATCGGACGCTGACGTTTTTCCCGCCATGGACAGGCGTCCACTCGACAGGCCGCGAGTCTTGCGGGCTGTGGTATTGACGGACGTGTCGCCACTGATGTGATGAGCATGCAGGCCGGACTGTTGCGAGCAGTCGGTGACGCCGATTATCGGCAGGCGATACATGAAGCACCCCGGTATTATTGCTGTTATGGGTTTGACCCGAGCTTAGCCTTGTTCATTTTTTTACACAACACCCCCGTAAAAAATACAACACGGCCTGCTCAAGCCTGCGGGTGGCGTAAGTCCCGTGGACAAAAAAATGCCAAAAATTGCCCCATTAATGCCCCCGTGGCGCTTTTTTAGGGCAAAAAAGGCCTCGCTTGACTTCGGCAGGCCGTTCGGGTTGACTGAAACCTGAAAAGATCAATGATTGATATTTTTAACAAAAAAGGTGTTGCATCATGTCGGTACCCCCGCGTGCCGTTCAGCTTAACGAAGCGAACGCGTTCCTTAAGGAACATCCTGAGGTTCTGTACGTTGACCTTCTGATTGCGGATATGAATGGTGTGGTGCGCGGCAAGCGCATCGAACGCACCAGCCTCCACAAGGTTTACGAGAAAGGCATCAACCTGCCGGCCTCTCTATTTGCTCTGGATATCAACGGCTCCACGGTGGAAAGCACCGGCCTGGGCCTGGACATCGGCGACGCCGATCGTATCTGCTATCCAATCCCCGATACCCTGTGCAACGAGCCATGGCAGAAGCGCCCGACCGCGCAACTGTTGATGACCATGCACGAACTCGAAGGTGACCCTTTCTTCGCCGATCCGCGCGAAGTGCTCCGTCAAGTTGTTGCAAAGTTTGACGAGCTCGGCCTGACCATCTGCGCCGCGTTCGAACTGGAGTTCTACCTGATCGACCAGGAAAACGTGAACGGCCGTCCGCAGCCGCCACGCTCGCCGATCTCCGGCAAACGCCCGCATTCTACTCAGGTCTACCTGATCGATGACCTCGACGAATACGTCGATTGCCTCCAGGACATCCTGGAAGGTGCCAAAGAGCAAGGCATCCCGGCCGACGCCATCGTCAAGGAAAGTGCCCCGGCGCAGTTCGAAGTGAACCTGCACCACGTCGCCGACCCGATCAAGGCGTGCGACTACGCGGTCCTGCTCAAGCGTCTGATCAAGAACATCGCCTACGACCATGAAATGGACACCACCTTCATGGCCAAGCCTTACCCAGGCCAGGCGGGCAACGGTCTGCACGTTCACATTTCGGTACTCGACAAAGATGGCAAAAACATTTTTGCCAGCGAGGATCCCGAGCAGAACGCCGCGCTGCGTCACGCGATCGGCGGTGTGCTCGAGACCCTGCCGGCGCAGATGGCTTTCCTCTGCCCGAACGTCAACTCCTACCGCCGTTTCGGCGCACAGTTCTACGTGCCGAACTCGCCGAGCTGGGGCCTGGACAACCGCACTGTGGCGCTGCGCGTTCCAACCGGCGCCGCCGACGCGGTACGTCTGGAGCACCGCGTGGCGGGCGCCGATGCCAACCCGTACCTGCTGATGGCTTCGGTGCTGGCGGGTGTGCATCACGGCCTGACCAACAAGATCGAGCCGCCGGCCCCGACCGAAGGCAACTCTTACGAGCAGAACGAGCAAAGCCTGCCGAACAACTTGCGCGATGCCCTGCGCGAGCTGGACGACAGCGAGGTGATGGCCAAGTACATCGATCCGAAATACATCGATATCTTCGTCGCCTGCAAAGAGAGCGAGCTGGAGGAGTTCGAACACTCCATCTCCGACCTCGAGTACAACTGGTATCTGCATACCGTTTAAGCGGATTGCAGTGATGAAAAACGCCGTTGGCTGAATCAGCCGGCGGCGTTTTTTTTATGGCCGCCTGCGGCGGTTCGCAGGCAAGTCCGGCTCCCACAGGAGCAATCCATTCCAGAGAGCGGCGGCCTGTTCCCGAAGGCCTTCGGGCAGACAACATCGAACCCGCCTCGTACAATGCCCGCTGCCCCGCAGGAGACTTCCATGACGCGCCCCGCCCCCGTCCGTAAACCCCGTGCCCGCAGCCAGGCGCGAATCGATTCGATACTCGACGCCGCGCGCACGCTGCTGGCCGCCGAGGGTGTGGCGAGCCTGTCGATCTACAGCGTCGCCGAGCGCGCGCAGATCCCGCCCTCCTCGGTCTACCATTTCTTCGCCAGCGTCCCGGCGCTGCTCGAAGCGCTGACGGCGGATGTGCATGCCGCGTTCCGTGCCTGCCTGCAGGCGCCGATCGATCATGATGCCCTGCAAGGCTGGCGCGACCTGTCGCGGCTGGTCGAGCAACGCATGCTGGAGATCTACGACGAGGACGCGGCCGCCCGCCAGCTCATTCTGGCCCAGCACGGTCTCACCGAAGTCACCCAGGCTGACCGTCAGCATGACCTCGAACTCGGCGACCTGATGCACAAGCTGTTCGACCATCACTTCGAACTGCCGAAGCTGCCGGACGATGTCGATGTGTTTGCGCTGGCGATGGAGCTGGGCGACCGGGTCTACGCCCGCTCGGTGCAACAGCACGGGCAGATCACCCCCCGAATGGCCGAGGAAGGGATGCGGGTGTTCGATGCTTACATCGGGTTGTATCTGCCGCCGTATCTGCCCAAGCGAGCGCTCTAGCGCCGTCGGCAGCCTCTTCGTGGGCAAGCCCGCGCCGCCGGTTTCAAGACAGGCATAAAAAACCCCGAAGGGCTCACACCCTCCGGGGTTGTTTTTGTGCCACGCCCTTACAACTTGGCGATCGACACCTCGGTGGATTTCACGAAGGCAATCACTTCACTGCCGACCTCCAGCTCCAGCTCCTTGACCGAGCGGGTGGTGATCACCGAAGTGACGATGCCGGAAGCGGTCTGCACGTCGATTTCCGACAGCACGTCGCCGAGTACGATTTCCTTGATCGAGCCTTTGAACTGGTTACGCACGTTGATGGCTTTGATAGTCATGGCATTGATTCCTGTCGTTTGTGAACTTGAGTTATTGAGCCCAGCGCAATTGCGCAGGCAGTGGTGAAACGGGTTCCGGCGCCGGCGGCTCGCCGGGCAGGGACAACACACGGTTGAGCACTTCGGTTTCCAGCGCCGCCAGTCGATGCGAACCGCGTACTCGCGGACGCGGCAGCTCCACTTGCAGATCGAGGCCGACTTCGCCGTCCTCGATCAGAATCACACGGTCGGCAATGGCCACCGCTTCGCTGACGTCATGGGTCACCAGCAGCACGGTGAAGCCGTGTTGCTGCCAGAGACGCTCGATCAGTTGCTGCATCTCGATCCGGGTCAGGGCATCCAGCGCGCCCAGCGGCTCGTCGAGCAGCAGAAGGCGCGGTTGATGGATCAGCGCCCGGGCCAGGGCCACGCGCTGCTTTTGCCCACCCGACAAGGCGGCCGGCCACTCGTTGGCGCGATCCGCCAGCCCGACCGCTTCCAGCGCCTGCAACGCTTGCGGCCGCCAGTTGCCCTTGAGGCCAAGACCGACGTTGTCGATGATCCGTTTCCACGGCAGCAGCCGTGCTTCCTGGAACATCAGCCGGGTGTCCTCGCGGGCATCGCTGAGGGGTGCAGAGCCAGCCAGCAACTCGCCGCCGGTGGGTTGATCGAGGCCGGCGAGCAAACGCAGCAATGTGCTTTTGCCGCAGCCGCTGCGCCCGACCACCGCGACGAATTGCCCGGCCGGAATATGCAGGTCGATGTCACGCAGCACCTGCCGCGCGCCGAAGGTCTTTTGCAGATTGCGCAGCGCCAGCGGAATCCCGCGCAGCAGGCGTGGAGGTTGTTGTGCGGTCATGCTGCACCTCCCTTCGTCACCTGATACGCCGGATGCCAGCGCAGCCACACACGCTCAAGGCCACGGGCCGCGAGGTCGGCCAGTTTGCCGAGCACCGCGTACAGCAGAATCGCCAGCACCACCACGTCAGTCTGCAAGAACTCCCGGGCATTCATCGCCAGGTAACCGATGCCGGAGCTGGCGGAAATGGTTTCCGCGACAATCAGCGTCAGCCACATGAAGCCCAGCGCAAACCGCACGCCGACCAGAATCGAAGGCAGCGCGCCCGGCAGAATCACCTGCCAGAACAGGCCGAAACCGGACAGGCCATAACTGCGCGACATCTCCACCAATGCCGGGTCGACGTTGCGGATGCCGTGATAAGTGTTGAGGTAGATCGGGAACAACGTGCCCAGCGCCACCAGAAAAATCTTCGCCGACTCGTCGATGCCGAACCACAGGATCACCAGCGGAATCAGCGCCAGGTGCGGCACATTGCGGATCATCTGCACCGAGCTGTCGAGCAAGCGTTCGCCCCACTTCGACAGACCGGTGATGAAACCCAGCACCAGGCCGATGCTGCCGCCGATGGTGAAGCCCAGCGCGGCGCGCCAGCCGCTGATCGCCAGATGCGTCCAGATCTCGCCGCTGCGTACCAGGCTGACGCCGGCTTCGATCACCGCCACCGGTGCCGGCAGAATCCGCGTCGACAACCAGCCCGCCGACACCGACAACTGCCACACCGCCAGCAGCAACACCGGCAACGCCCAGGGCGCGAGGCTGTGGATAAATTTCTTCATGGCGGCGCCTCAGCTCTGGGACGCGGCTTTGGGAAGGATATCGTTGGCCACCATCTCGCCGAACGGACTGACGTAACCAGCGCTTTTCGGCAGTTCCGGACGCTCGATGTCGAGGTGCGGGAACAGCAGCTCGGCGACGCGATACGATTCTTCGAGGTGTGGATAACCGGAGAAGATGAAGGTGTCGATGCCCAGATCGGCGTACTCCTTCACCCGTGCCGCCACGGTCGGCCCGTCACCCACCAGCGCCGTGCCGGCACCGCCGCGCACCAGGCCGACGCCGGCCCACAGGTTCGGGCTGACTTCGAGATTGTCACGGCTGCCACCGTGCAGCGCCGCCATGCGTTGCTGGCCGACCGAATCAAAGCGCGCCAACGATGCCTGCGCGCGTTTGATGGTGTCGTCGTCCAGGTGCGAGATCAGCCGATCCGCCGCTTGCCAGGCTTCAGCGTTGGTTTCGCGGACAATGACATGCAGACGGATGCCGAAACGCACGGTGCGTCCGAGCTTCGCCGCCTTGGCGCGGACCTGTTCGATTTTCTCGGCGACAGCGGCCGGCGGTTCGCCCCAGGTCAGGACCATCTCGACTTGTTCGGCGGCCAGATCCTGCGCCGCTTCCGAAGAACCGCCGAAGTACAGCGGCGGACGCGGTTGCTGCAACGGCGGATAGAGCAGTTTGGCGCCCTTCACGCTGATGTGTTCGCCGTCGTAGTCGACGGTCTCGCCTTCCAGCACCCGACGCCAGATCCGGGTGAACTCCACCGAAGCCTGATAGCGCTCTTCATGACTGAGGAACAGACCGTCACCGGCCAGTTCTTCCGGATCGCCACCCGTCACCAGATTGAACAGCGCACGACCGCCGGACAGACGATCCAGGGTCGCTGCCTGTCGCGCCGCGACCGTCGGGGAAATGATCCCGGGGCGCAGGGCGACGAGGAATTTCAGACGCTGGGTCACCGGGATCAGCGACGCCGCCACCAGCCACGAATCCTCGCAGGAGCGCCCGGTGGGAATCAGCACGCCGCCGAAACCCAGTCGGTCCGCCGCTTGCGCGACCTGTTGCAGATAGCCATGGTCGACGGCGCGGGCGCCTTCGGCGGTGCCAAGGTAATGGCCGTCGCCGTGGGTAGGCAGGAACCAGAAGATATTGAGGCTCATGGAGTGGTCTCCTTGGGGATTCGAATTACTGCGCCTTGGCCACAGCGGCCGGTGGGGTCCAGATCACATCCTTGATGCTCAACGGCTTGGGAATCAGCTTGAGCTGGTAGAAGGTGTCGGCGATTTTCTGTTGCGCGGCGACCACTTCCGGGGTCAGGAACAGCGCACCGTAGCCCTGGCGCTTCACCGAGGTCAGGGTGATGTCCGCCGACAGGCCGAGCAGCGGTGCCACTTGTTGGGTCACGTCCTGCGGGTTGGCCCTGGACCACTCGCCGACCGCGCGCACTTCTTCCACGAGGGTCTTGATCACCTCAGGATTTTTCTGTGCGTAAGGTTTGGTCGCCAGGTAGAACTGATGGTTGTCGACGATGCCTTTGCCGTCGCGCAGGGTGTGCGCTTGCAGCTGTTGCTCGGCGGCGGCCTGGTACGGGTCCCAGATCACCCAGGCATCGACGCTGCCACGCTCGAACGCCGCGCGGGCGTCGGCCGGTGGCAGGAATACCGTTTGAATATCGGTGTACTTGAGTCCGGCGTCTTCCAGCGCCCGTACCAGCAGGTAGTGAACGTTGGAGCCTTTGTTCAGGGCGACTTTCTTGCCCTTGAGGTCGGCGACGGATTTGATCGGCGAGTCTTTCGGCACGAGGATCGCTTCGCTGTTCGGCGCTGGCGGCTCATAGGCCACGTAGAGCAGATCGGCACCGGCGGCCTGGGCAAACACGGGCGGGGTTTCGCCGGTGACACCAAAATCGATCGAGCCGACGTTCAGGCCTTCCAGCAGTTGCGGACCACCGGGGAATTCAGTCCATTGCACGTCCACGCCTTGGGCGGCCAGACGCTTCTCCAAAGTGCCTTTGGCCTTGAGCAGCACCAGCGTGCCGTACTTCTGATAACCGATTCGCAGGGTCTCGGCCTGGGCTTGAGTGATGGCGCCGAAGGACACAGCCGCAGCAAACAGAGCGACCAGACCACGACGCAAAAATACAGTGCGCATAGCGCTCTCCTTTTTGCTGTTGGGTTTTGGCTGCACCTGCTTGCCCGTTGGCGGGCGAGTAAGGCCAGTACTTCAAATTTCGATGAGGCTTAAATGCTCCAGCGAGCACTCAACAAACGTTCGTTCAACAGACCTGGCGCCAGCGGCTTCGGCCGACGGGCCATGGCCCCGACAAACTCTTCCAGCGCCGCATGCAGACGCTGCTCCAGTGCCGGTGCCAACTGCGCCTGGGCACTGCCTTCGCCGTAGGCGATCAGGCTGTCCTCGGCAAAGATCCCTTGCAGCATTTCCTGCGCTTTCAATGCCGCCAGCACCGGTTTGAGGGCGTAATCGACCACCAGCATGTGGGCGATGCTGCCGCCGGTTGCCATCGGCAAGACAATCTTGTGGCTCAACGCACGCTCCGGCAGCAGGTCCAGCACGGTCTTCAGCGCACCGGAAAACGATGCCTTGTACACCGGCGTGGCGATCAGCAGGCCATCGGCGTTTTCGATCTGTTGCAGCAGGTCGAGCACTTTCGGGCTGTCGAAACGGGCGTGGAGCAAATCTTCGGCAGGAAAGTCCCGCACCTGATAACTCACCACTTCCACCCCTTGCTGCTGCAACCAGCGTTGCGAGCGCTCCAGCAACACTCCGGAACGGGAGCGTTGGCTGGGACTGCCACCGAGCGAGACCACCAGCATTCAGACGATTCCTTGCGCGTTACAGGCGATTCGCGGGCTGCGATCTCGCTTCGATGGGAATGACCTTACCAGCTGATTCATATATCCATAAATCATATTTATTCATTTGGTTATTCCTTATGGAGATATACTAATCACTTTCTTCCGGGCAAAAAAACAGGCCGTCGAAACGGCCTGAAATCCCCTGCTTTGTGGATTTGCAACGCTGAATGCTGTGCTGCCCGGACGGACGCCGGATTACTTGTTCGGCTGCGGCGTCAGGCGCAGGTACGGTTTCACCGCACGGTAACCCTTCGGAAAGCGCTGTCTGATTTCATCTTCATCCTTGAGCGACGGCACGATCACCACCTCTTCACCGTCCTGCCAGTTGGCCGGCGTGGCCACCTTGTAGTTGTCGGTGAGCTGCAGGGAATCGATGACCCGCAGGATTTCGTGGAAGTTGCGCCCGGTGCTCGCCGGGTAAGTGATGGTCAGGCGAATCTTCTTGTTCGGATCAATCACGAACAGCGAACGCACGGTCAGGGTGTCGCTGGCGTTCGGATGGATCAGGTCGTACAGGTCGGAAACCTTGCGATCGGCGTCGGCCAGGATCGGGAAGTTGACGACGGTGTTCTGGGTTTCGTTGATGTCTTCGATCCACTTGTGGTGCGAATCCACCGGGTCGACCGACAGTGCGATGGCTTTCACGCCGCGCCGGGTGAATTCATCCTTGAGCTTGGCGGTGAAGCCCAGCTCGGTGGTGCACACCGGGGTGAAGTCCGCCGGGTGGGAAAACAGCACGCCCCAGCTACCACCCAGCCACTCGTGGAAACGGATCTTGCCGGCGCTGGAATCCTGTTCGAAATCGGGGGCGATATCGCCGAGTCTGAGGCTCATGGTGCTGCTCCTGATGAGTTGTTGGAGACCTCAACTGTAGCTCGGGATTTGAGATTCTGAAAAAGAATAAATAATCAGATATTTATATCAATAAAGAATATTAAAGATCTGTTCACTGGACGCTTGCCGCCAGCGCGCCGAATATCGCTTGCAAGGTTCGAGAAGGCCTTGAGTTGCTGTAAAGAGGGGAATTTCGGGACAGGTCTACGGGGGTGGGCCTGACCCGAAACGCAAAAGCCCCGTCCGGCGCGATGCCGGACGGGGCTTTTTTTATCAGCGGATCGAGTCGCGCTATTACAGCAGCGGGATCGAGTAGCTGACGATCAGGCGGTTTTCATCCTGGTCACGCTGACCTGGGATGTCGTTGCGCCAGGTAGCGTTTTTCCACATGAAGCCCAGGTTCTTGGCCGGGCCTTCAGGAATCACGTAACCAACGGTGAAGTCGCGTTCCCACTCGGAGTTGCCGTTGCCGTTTTCACGACCGTTGGCACCCACGGTGTCGATGTTGTCGCCACGCAGGTAAACCACACCGGCGGTCAGGCCTGGCAGGCCGACTTTGGCGAAGTCATACGAGTAGCGAGCTTGCCAGGTTTTCTCGCCGGCACGACCGAACTTCTGGATCTGCATGTCGGTGATGGTGTAGTTCGACGAACCGTCGCCCTGGTTCAGCCAAGGGAAGTCGCTGCTGCCGTTGGAAACCTGGTAGCCGCCACCGAAGGTGTGACCGGCAACGGTGTACAGGAACAGGCCGCTGTACAGGTTGTTGTCGACTTTACCGCGACCGCTGGCGGAACCAGTGTAGTTACCGCTGCTGAAGTAAGCAGGGGTATTGCTGTTGGCGCCGTCATCGGAGCTGTTGAAGTAACGGAAGTCGGACTTCAATACGCCCGGGCCGATTGCCCAGTTGTGAACCAGACCCAGGAAGTGCTGCTTGTAGAAGTCTTCCAGGTTGCCGTAGTAGTACTGGGCAGTCAGGTCTTTGGTGATTTTGTAGTCACCACCGGCGTAGATGAACTTGTTGCTGTCGCGACCGCTGATGGTCGGGCTGTTGGCGCCGCCGATCGACAGTTGCTCGTTGTTGCTGGAGTTACGACCTTTCACGGCTTCGATCTGACCACCGACCAGGGTCAGGTCCTTGATGTCGCCGGAAGTGATCTGGCCACCCTGCCAGGTTTGTGGCAGCAGACGACCGTCGTTGGTCACGATAACCGGCAGTTTTGGCTGCAGGGTGCCCAATTTCAGTTCGGTCTGGGAGATCTTGGCCTTGGCGGTCAGGCCCAGGCTGGAGAAGTTATCAACAGCTTCGCCGTTGGACTTGCTCGGGAACACAGTGCCGCCGTACGAGGTGGCAGTGGCGCCGTTGGTGCCGCCGCCCGAATCCAGACGCACGCCCAGCAGGCCGATGGCGTCGATACCGAAGCCTACGGTGCCTTGGGTGTAACCGGAGATGAAACGCAGATCGAAGCCTTGGCCCCACTCTTCGTTCTTGCTCTGTACGCCGGAAGCGGTACGAGCAGCGCTGTCGCGGTTGTCGGTGTTGATGTAGAAGTTACGCAGCCCCAAGGTGGCCTTGCTGTCTTCGATGAAACCGGCGGCGCCTGCCTGCTGCGCCAAAACCCCTACGGCCACGGCCAGGGCCAAGGTGGACTTGTTCATGTATCGCTCCTCTCGTTTCTAATTCTTGTGTTCCTGGTCCGGGGTCTGATGCCCCTGGATCCTGAGATGCGCGATTAGCGCCAGACCGTGACTGACAAGTCAATCGTAACCTTGTGCGTCTACGACCAAGGTCTAATCGCAGTTATTTGGTCCCTGCAGGGTAAAGACTTCCAGATAAACCCAAAAAGAATTTATTCATTCTTTTTCATATCATTCAGGAATATGGCCATCTAATGGCCATCTGCACCGGAACACAGCGTATCGGCGCCTAAGCTCATTCCTAAATGGTATTTGTTAGCCTTTTTTTAGATCGATTAGCTTTGGCGTAACCCCAAAACGTCAAACCCTATCGAAAAGGCGACGCCATCATGGCCAAACGCGCACTATCTAGTCAATTTGTTACAGTTTGTGTGTCAGCACTGATTTCTTTTTCGGCCCATGCCGCCACCCTCACTGTCGGCTACCAGACCGGCATCGACCCGAGCAAAGTGCCCCAGGCCGATGGCCTCTACGAGAAGGCCATCGGCGAGAAAATCGACTGGCGTCGTTTCAACAGCGGCCCGGAAGTTGTGACAGCCATCGCCTCTGGCGACGTGCAGATCGGCAACCTCGGTTCCAGTCCCCTGGCTGCCGCCGCTTCGCGCAACCTGCCGATCGTGGCGTTCATCGTTTCCGCACAGATCAATGCCGCCGAAGCCTTGGTGGTGCGCAATGGCAGCGGCATCGACAAACCTCAGGATCTGGTCGGCAAGACCATCGCCACCCCCTTCGTTTCCACCTCGCACTACAGCCTGCTCGGCGCCCTGAAGCACTGGGGCCTGGACACCTCGAAAGTCAAAGTAGTGAACCTGCAACCGGCGGAAATCGCGGCGGCATGGAAACGGGGCGACATTGATGGCGCGTTTGTCTGGTCGCCGGCGCTGGGTGAAATCCGCAAGACCGGCAAGACCCTGACCGATGCCGCGCAGGTCGGCCAATGGGGCGCGCCAACCTTCGAAGTCTGGGTGGCGCGCAAGGACTTCGCCGAGAAGCATCCCGACGTAGTAGCCAGGTTCGCCAAGGTCACCCTGGATTCGTTCGCCGATTACGCCAGCCATAAAGACAGCTGGACGGCGGACTCCGTACCGGTACAGAAAATCGCCAAATTGACCGGTGCCAATGCCGCCGACGTCCCGGAATTGCTCGCCGGTTCAGCCTTCCCGGATGCCAAGGCGCAGCAGACCACAGCGCTGCTGGACGGCGGCACGGCGAAGGCAATTGGCGAGACGGCGAAATTTCTGAAGGAACAGGGCAAGGTTGAAACGGTACTGCCGGATTACTCGCCGTATGTCAGCGCGAAGTTCATCACTGAATAAAACCCGCCTCGACGACGATCGTTCCCACGCGACGTGGGAACGATCGGCTCGTAACGTTTTTCAGAGGCTCTTTTCGAAAATCTTCGAATTACGCTGATAGTTGTACAGCGAAGCCCGAGCCGCCGGCAGGCGTTCGACGCTGCTGGGCTCGAAGCCACGCTCGCGGAACCAGTGCGCGGTACGGGTGGTGAGGACGAACAGGGTCTTCAGGCCCTGTGCCCGGGCGCGGGTTTCGATGCGCTCCAGCAACTCGTCGCCGCGCCCGCCATGACGGTACTCCGGATTCACCGCCAGGCACGCCAGCTCGCCAGCGTCCGAATCGGCGATCTGATACAGCGCCGCACAGGCAATGATCATCCCCTCACGCTCGACCACGCTGAACTGCTCGATCTCACGCTCCAGCACCTCGCGGGAACGACGCACCAGAATCCCCTGCTCTTCCAGTGGACTGATCAGGTCGAGCAAGCCGCCGACATCCTCGATCGCCGCCTCACGCACCAATTCGAATTGCTCCTGGGCCACCAGCGTGCCGCCACCGTCACGGGTGAACAGCTCGGTCAGCAGCGCGCCGTCTTCGGCGTAACTGACGATATGACTGCGCGCCACGCCCCCACGGCAGGCTTCGGCGGCGGCATCGAGCAATTCCGCCTGATAGTTGCTGCCCAGACGCTGCAAATGCACCGGCACCTGTTGCGGGCGCAGTTCTCGCACCAGTTTTCCGTTCTCGTCGATCAGGCCGAGGTCGGCGCCGAACAGCAGCAGTTTGTCGGCACCCAGATCGATGGCGGCGCGGGTGGCGACGTCTTCGCAAGCCAGGTTGAAGATTTCCCCGGTCGGCGAGTAACCCAGCGGCGACAGCAGCACGATCGAGCGCTCGTCGAGCAAGCGGTTGATACCCTTGCGGTCGACCCGGCGCACTTCGCCGGTGTGGTGATAGTCGACACCTTCAAGCACGCCGATCGGCCGCGCAGTGACCAGGTTGCCGCTGGCCACCCGCAGACGCGAGCCCTGCATCGGCGACGACGCCATGTCCATGGACAGGCGTGCCTCGATGGCGATACGCAACTGCCCGACCGCATCGATCACACACTCCAGGGTCGCGGCATCGGTGATGCGCATGCCGTGGTGGTAATGCGGGGTCAGGCCGCGAGCGGCGAGGCGCGTTTCAATCTGCGGGCGCGAACCGTGGACCAGCACAAGGCGTACGCCGAGGCTGTGCAGCAGCACGATGTCGTGGACGATGTTGCCGAAGTTCGGATGCTCCACGCCGTCGCCGGGCAGCATGACGACGAAGGTGCAATCGCGGTGGGCATTGATGTAGGGAGACGCGTGGCGAAGCCAATTGACGTATTCGGGCATGAACCTGGGCCTGTAATAAATAGCAGCCGGAAAAAGGGGCGGAACGGAAAACGCACAGCAGGCTGATGGTTATCGTCGGAACAGGCTTGGCGACACGCGCGCTCTCCTCATGAATACGGGTTGGATTGGCGGCAATTTACCGCGTTTGGTCCGGTAAGACACAACCTTTGTGGGGCGAGAACTTCAACGGGCCGATATCAGGTTTTGTCCGGAGTCAGGCAGTAATGTTCAATCAGTTGTCGCAATAGATGCACGGTAGGCTGCAAACGTGACATTTCAAGGTACTCGCCCGGTTGATGTGCACAGGCAATGTCGCCGGGGCCGAGTACGATGGTTTCGCAGCCCAGGCGCTGAAGGTACGGCGCCTCGGTGCCGAACGCCACGGCTTCGGCGCTGTGGCCGGTGAGTTTTTCGGCGATCCGCACCAGTTCCGCGTCTTCGGCCTGTTCGAACGGCGGCACTTCGGGGAACAGTGGCGCGTAGTCAATCTTGACCTTGTGCCGCTCGGCCACCGGATTGAGCTTTTGCAGGATTTCCGCGCGCAAGACTTTCGGGTCCATGCCCGGCAGCGGTCGCAGGTCGAACTCCAGCGAACACTGGCCGCAGATGCGGTTGGGGTTGTCGCCGCCATGGATGCAGCCGAAGTTCATCGTCGGCTGCGGCACGCTGAATTGCGGATTGTTGAATTCACGCTGCCACAACAGGCGCAGGCCACGCAGTTCGCCGATCGCATCATGCATCGCTTCGAGGGCGCTGTGACCCAGGCGCGGGTCGGAGGAGTGACCGCTCTGCCCGAGGATGTCGATGCGCTCCATCATGATGCCTTTGTGCATGCGGATCGGCTTGAGCCCGGTCGGCTCGCCGATCACCGCCGCGCGGCCCAGCGGCCGCCCCGCCTCGGCCAGCGCCCGGGCGCCGGACATCGAACTTTCTTCATCACAGGTGGCGAGGATCAGCAGCGGTTGCTTGAACGGCTGGTCGAGCAGCGGTATCACCGCCTCGATGATCAGGGCGAAAAATCCCTTCATGTCACAACTGCCCAGACCCACCCAGCGACCGTCGACTTCGGTGAGCTTCAGCGGATCGGTCTGCCACAGCGCATCGTCGTAGGGCACCGTGTCGCTGTGCCCGGCCAGCACCAGCCCGCCAGGGCCGCTGCCGAAACTGGCGAGCAGGTTGAATTTGCCGGGGCTGATCTGCTGGATATCGCAGCTGAAGCCCAGATCGCCGAGCCATGCCGCGAGCAAATCGATCACCGGACGGTTGGACTGATCCAGGCTCGGCTGGGTGCAACTGACCGATGGCAAGGCGATCAGTGCAGCGAACTGGTCTTTCATGGACGGCAAAGGCATCGCTGACTCCAACTCCCGGATTGAGGTTCATCATAGAACCATCCGGCGCCGAGAATAAACCGCCGCAAGGCGTAGGAAGGTTCAGTCCTGTACACTGCACGACCTTGGCAGCCACACATTCCCCCGGCTGCGCTCCCGATCCTGGATTTTCCGGCCATGCAGAAAGAAACCGAAATCAAACTCCGCGTCAGCCGCGAAACCCTCGCCGCCCTGCGCGAGCACCCGCTCCTGAAAAAACGCAACAAAAATGGCTGGGAACGCCGTGAGTTGATGAATCAGTACTTCGACACCCCCGAGCGCGACCTGGCCCAGGCCAAAGTCGCCCTGCGCCTGCGCAAGGATGGCGACGAAGTGATTCAGACCCTCAAGACCCGCGGCCAGAGCGTCGCCGGCCTGTCCGAGCGTAACGAGTACGACTGGCACCTGGCCAAAGCCAAGCTCGACGTGAAGAAACTCGACGGCGAATGCTGGCCAGCGTCCCTCGCCGAACTGGACAAGAAAACCCTGAAGCCGATCTTCACCACCGATTTCGTCCGCGAGCGCGCGGAAATCGCCTGGGGTCGCGGCAAGGCCAAAGTGGTCATCGAGGCCGCGCTGGACCTGGGCCATGTGGTCGTCGGCAAGCAGAAAGAAGAAATCTGCGAACTGGAACTGGAATTGCGCGAAGGCGAACCTGCCGCGCTGCTGGAACTGGCCGCCGAACTCGCCGAAACCCTGGCCCTGATGCCGTGCGACATCAGCAAGGCCGAACGCGGCTATCGCCTGTACGACGCCAACAGCTACTCGCTGAGCCTGCCGGCGCCGCAACTGACCAGCGAAACCCAACTGGACGACGCCTTCGCCGCGCTGAGCTGGCATTTGCTCGGCAGCAGCCAGCGTCTGGCCGAACAGTATCGCTTCAACGGCCACTGGCGCCTGTTGCAGGACTGGGTCGAGAGCCTCGCTGAACTGCGCGCCCTGCTCAGCAGCCTCGGCCAGGCCGCGCCGCGTCAATCGACCCACGACCTGCGTGTGGCACTGGATGCCTTGCTCGAAGACTGGCGTCCACTGGTGCAGGCCGGTCTCGAAGATGAAGACGTGCGCAAAGCCGCGCCGGAGCAGTTCCTCGAAGAGCTGGAAGACCCGCGCTGGGGCCTGTTCTCGCTGAACGCCTCGCGCTGGCTGCTGGCCCGTACCTGGACCGCCGACCGCAACACCCGTGGCAATCGCCAGGGCGCCGCGCAGTTGCACAGCTGGCTGCCGCGCCTGCTGGGTGAAGAAGCCAATTCGCTGCAATTGCAGCGTTATCAGCAACAGCCGGAAGACCTGGCTGAGCAACTGCCGCGTATCGAGCGCATTCAGGTCTGGCTGCACCACGCGCGCAACGTGCTGGAGATCCCGGAAATGGATCGCCTGTACGGTGAGCTGAAGCAACTGGCACAACTGGCCAACGAGTCGATCACCGACGAAGTGCTCGATGCGCGCAAGCATCAGGCGATCGCGGTTTATCAGAATCGTGCCTGGAAGATGCTGCTGCGCATGTAACAACCTGTCGCGAGGGGATTTTTCCCCTCGCCACGACAGTATTCAGCGCACTACCGGCAAACTGGTGGTGGACTTGATCTCCGACAACGCGACGATCGAGTTCACTTCCTGAATCCCCGGCACCAGCGACAGCTTCTCGAAGAAGAACCGCTCATACGCCTCGATGTCCGCTGCCACGATGCGCAGCAGGAAATCCACCGCCCCCATCAGCACGTAGCACTCCAGCACCTCAGGAAAACCGCGAATCGCCTCGGTGAATTCGGTGAAGTTCGAACGACCGTGGGCGTTAAGTTTGATTTCGGCGAAGATCTGCGTGTTCAGGCCGATTTTCTTGCGATCGAGCAAGGTCACCTGCCCGCGAATGATCCCCTCCTCCTTCATCCGCTGAATCCGCCGCCAGCACGGCGATTGCGACAACCCCACCTGCTCGGCGATCTGTGCGCTGGACAGGGAAGCGTCCTCTTGGAGCAAGGCGAGAATGCGGCGGTCGTAGCTGTCCAGCTCGCTGTGCATAAATAATCCTCAGAAATAGCATTTATCGAATTGATCTGTTCGATCAACCGCCAAAGTTGCCCATCTTAGATAAGAAATACCCGGCATCGAATGTAAAAATTTCTCCACTGACCCTGGAGCCGCGCCATGCCCCACCTCGAAGCCGTGAACACCCCCTCGCCCCGCGCCGATGTGTGGAACGTCAGCAATGCCCATTGCCGCGCGCAATACCGGATTCTCGCCGAGGCCGAGCCGGATCTGTTGGTGCGAGTGCTGAACCTGTTCGCCTTGCAGTTCCTCACGCCCGAGCAGGTCAGCGTGCAGCGGCTGGACGATCTGTTGTCGGTCGACATGATCATCGACGGCCTGAGCTGGCACCGCGCCCAGGTGATCGGGGAAAAACTTCGTAACCTGATCAGCGTCTGCTCGGTCGATCTGCAAAACGCCGACACGGCGTGGGTTGCATCGGCGCAAGTGGCTGGCTGACAAATCCCGAAACGGCTTCCGTCGGGTAGTGGCCCAACGGTCTGCGAGGCCACGACTATCCTTTGCGCAATGTCGCCAAAAAGGAGCCCGCATGTCCGTTCAATTCGCCACTCAGGACCGCTGGCTGGATCTCAATGATGTACTGCGTGAACTGGTCGCCCAGGGCTTTATCTGCCAGGACTCGGCGGAGCAGGCGCTGAATGCGCGTCGCCGGCATGCCGCCCACGGGCAGCTGCATCCGCTGGAGTTCATCGCCAGTCAGCAACTGGATGACCTCAGCCGGCCGGGCAAACACCTCGACCTGGAAAGCCTGACCCTGTGGCTGGCGCAACAGGCCGGGCAGCCGTACCTGCGGATCGACCCGCTGAAGATCAACGTCGCCGCCATCACCCCGCTGATGTCCTATGCCTTCGCCCAGCGCCACAGGATTCTGGCGGTGGCCGTCGACCGCGACTCGGTGACCGTTGCCAGCGCCCAGCCCTACGTCAGCGGCTGGGAGGCCGATCTGACCCACGTGCTCAAGCTGCCGATCAAACGGGTGGTGGCCAACCCGGCGGACATCCAGCGTTTCAGCGTCGAGTTCTTCCGCCTCGCCAAATCGGTCAGCGGCGCCAGCAACGCCGACCAGCAGGGCGGCAACCTCGGCAACTTCGAACAGTTGCTCAACCTCGGCGCCAGCGATCAGGAGCCGGACGCCAACGACGCGCACATCGTCAACATTGTCGACTGGCTGTTCCAGTACGCCTTCCAGCAGCGCGCCAGCGATATCCACATCGAACCCCGGCGCGAACAAGGCACGGTGCGCTTTCGCATCGACGGCGTGTTGCACAACGTCTATCAATTCCCGCCGCAAGTGACCATGGCCATCGTCAGTCGCCTGAAAAGCCTCGGCCGGATGAACGTCGCCGAGAAACGCAAACCCCAGGACGGCCGGGTCAAGACCAAGACCCCGGACGGCGGCGAGGTCGAACTGCGGCTGTCGACCCTGCCCACCGCGTTCGGCGAAAAAATGGTCATGCGGATCTTCGACCCCGAAGTGCTGCTCAAGGACTTCGATCAACTGGGCTTCTCCGCCGACGACCTGCGCCGCTGGCAGGACATGACCCGCCAGCCCAACGGCATCATCCTGGTCACCGGGCCGACCGGGTCGGGCAAGACCACCACGCTCTACACCACGCTGAAAAAACTGGCGACCCCGGAAATCAACCTTTGCACCATCGAAGACCCGATCGAAATGGTCGAGCCGGCGTTCAACCAGATGCAGGTCCAGCACAACATCGACCTGACCTTCGCCGCCGGGGTACGGGCGCTGATGCGGCAGGACCCGGACATCATCATGATCGGCGAGATCCGCGACCTCGAAACCGCCGAAATGGCGATCCAGGCCGCGCTCACCGGGCACCTGGTGCTGTCGACCCTGCACACCAACGATGCGCCGAGCGCGATCAGCCGTCTGCTGGAGCTCGGCGTGCCGCACTACCTGATCAAAGCCACGGTGCTCGGTGTCATGGCCCAGCGTCTGGTGCGCACGTTATGCCCGCACTGCAAGGCGCCACTGACCCTCGCCGAAGAAGACTGGCAAACCCTGACCCGTCCCTGGCAGGCCCCGCTGCCGGGCAACGCCCAACGGGCCATCGGCTGCCTGGAATGCCGCGATACCGGTTATCGCGGACGCGCCGGGGTCTACGAAATCATGCAACTGAGCGACAGCCTCAAGGCATTGATCAGCCCCGACACCGAACTCACCGCGATCCGCCGCCAGGCCTTCAAGGAAGGCATGCGCAGCCTGCGCCTGTCCGGGGCGCAAAAAGTGGCGGCGGGGCTGACGACGATTGAGGAAGTGCTGCGGGTGACGCCGCAGAGCGAGCAGAAATAACCGCTACCAGTCGGACGCCTTCAGTTCGGCATCGGGCTTGATCCACAGCACGATGCCATCGGTCATCCGTTGCTGAATCGAATGCTCGACCTCAAGCGTCTCGCCGGTGCGCACGTTTCGCCCGGCGTAGTAACGATCCGAACGGAACACCAGAGTGTGCGGCGTGCTCTGACCGACCCGCATGCCTGCCGGGTATTGCCACTCACCCAAGGTCATCGGTTGCGTCAACTGCGCCTTCCAGTTCAAGAGCTGGCGCTGGACATTCAACCTGACCTCCACATTCTTCAACGCCAAGCCATTGATGGACATCGCCTCTGCTTGCCCCCAATGGCTCAAAACATAGCCGGTGTCCAACCTGTAAACCTGGCTGTCGGCGGGCCAGACAACCCCGGCAACCTGTGTACCGGCCACCAACTCACAACGGTTGAATTGCCAAAGATCCGGTTGCAGTCGAGCCGACACCTCGAAGTTCATGGTCAGGCGGCTGCCCGCCTTGCACGACCAACCCTGCACAAGCTGATCCCCGGCAAGTTTCATCTCCACCTCGGAACCGCGAAACCGCAGCGTCGTGACTGACAGGCCCGCGACTGTATGTGGCGCAACAAACTCAGCCTCGGTGAGACTGGCGGCGGCATGAGCAGAAGGCCGGCCACGCTCGTCCAGCGGTTCGGGAGTTTCCAGATGCAACGTGGCGCCAGCGGGCAGTGCCAGCCCCTCGACTTGAAGGGCATGAGCGAGTTTCGGATGACGCCGCTGGTTATCGTGATAGCTGGTAATGACCTGATACAGGGTCACACCGACAACGCTGATACAGACCAGCGAGAGCACACTTGTCTTGCGCGGATGACGCAGCAACGCGCCACGCCAGCCCGGCACGCAGAACATGATCAAAAGCATCGGCAGGCCAATGAATCCGACCAGCAGTAGTGTCCATCCGACGATGTAGACGAGAGCAATGATGGCCAAGGTTGCATCCATGCGAGAAAAGACATGCCCCATGGTGCCAAACCTGGCGCCGTGTCTCTAGCGTTGGTGTGTCCCTCAGCCTCAAGACCGGGCAGTCACGGAACTCGATTGGGGAAATGACGATCCAACGCCGTAGTTAACCCAGCGGAGTCACCCCATCATGCGTCTCAAACTTGCTGTCGCCACCCTGGCCTTGTTGTCCCTGCCCGTCGGTTCGGCCATGGCCGACAGCTTTTGGCGTAACGTCATCTCGTCCGGTGCGACCACCGGTTCGACTTACCTGACCTTCAAGGATCACAAACTGATCGTCGCCGCACAGGACGATGCCGGCAGTTTCGTCGCCAGCGACGGCGGCATCCGTGGCCCGTACCTGGAGGCCGCGATGCAGAAAGTCCGCGCCGACAATCCGGGCCTGCAGGCGACGGACATGGAACTGGCGAACGCGATCCTGGCGAAGAACGCCGTGGCTTCCGAGTAAGCGTTTCCCGCCGTATAAAAAATGCCGCTCAATCGAGCGGCATTTTTTTGCTCGCCTAACGGTAATCGTCCACCGGCACACAAGCGCAAAACAGGTTGCGGTCGCCGTAGACGTTATCCACGCGATTCACTGCCGGCCAATATTTATGCGCCTTGGTGTGCGCATCCGGGGTCACGCCCTGTTCGATGCTGTAGGGCCGTTCCCACACCCCGGTGATGTCCGCCAGGGTGTGCGGCGCACGCTTGAGCGGATTGTCTTCGGCCGGCCAGTTGCCGTTCTGCACTTCGGTGATTTCCGCACGGATGCTCAGCATCGCGCCGATGAAGCGGTCCAGCTCCGCCTTCGATTCGCTCTCGGTCGGCTCCACCATCAAGGTGCCCGGCACCGGGAATGACATGGTCGGCGCATGGAAGCCGTAATCCATCAGGCGTTTGGCGACGTCTTCCTCGCTGATCCCGGTCAGTGCCTTGAGCGGACGCAGATCGAGAATGCATTCGTGGGCCACCCGCTCGTTGCGCCCGGTGTAGAGCACGGGAAAGGCACCGGACAGATGCTGCGCCAGGTAATTCGCCGCAAGGATCGCCACCTCGCTGGCGTCCGCCAGTTGCGGCCCCATCATGGCGATGTACATCCAGCTGATCGGTAAAATGCTCGCGCTGCCCCAGGGCGCGGCGCTGACGGCGCCGTTCTGCGGTTGCGGCCCGTCGATCGGCACCACCGGATGATTGGCGACGAACGGTGCCAGGTGCGCCCGCACCCCGATCGGCCCCATCCCCGGCCCGCCCCCGCCGTGGGGAATGCAGAAGGTCTTGTGCAGGTTCATGTGTGAGACGTCCGCGCCGATGTCCGCCGGCCGGGCCAGGCCGACCTGAGCATTGAGGTTGGCGCCATCCATGTACACCTGACCGCCGTGCTTGTGGATAACTTCGCAGATTTCGCTGATGCCCTCCTCGTACACCCCATGGGTCGACGGATAGGTCGCCATCAGACAGGACAGCTTGTCGCCCGCGTGCGAAGCCTTGGTCTTCAGATCCTCCAGATCGACGTTGCCGGCCTCGTCGCATTCGACGATCACCACGCGCATCCCGGCCATCTGCGCCGAAGCCGGGTTGGTGCCGTGGGCCGAGGACGGAATCAGGCAGATGTCGCGCCCGCCCTGCTGACGGCTTTCGTGATATCTGCGGATCGCCAGCAACCCGGCATATTCGCCCTGAGCCCCGGAGTTGGGCTGCATGCAGATCGCATCGAAGCCGGTGATCGCGCACAGCCAGCGCTCCAGTTCCTCGATCATCAAGGTGTAACCGACAGCCTGTTCCCTCGGCACGAATGGGTGCAGGTTGGCGAAGGCCGGCCAGGTGATCGGGATCATCTCGCTGGAGGCATTGAGCTTCATGGTGCAGGAGCCGAGCGGGATCATCGACTGGTTGAGCGCCAGATCCTTGTTCTCCAGTTGCTTGAGGTAACGCAGCATCTCGGTTTCGCTGTGATGGGCGTTGAACACCGGATGGCGCAGATACGGCGTGCTCCTTTGCAGGCTGGCCGGAATCCCGGAAACCAGCGCCTCGGCATCAAGTTCGTCGACGTTCAGCCCATGATCGGCACCCAACAGCACATCAAACAGTCGCCCGACGGTGTGTTCGTCGCAGGTTTCATCAAGACTCAGGCCGAGGCGACCGCGCCCGAGAATGCGCAGGTTGATCTGCGCGGCTTTGGCGCTTTCGATGATCGCGGTTTGCGCCCCGCCGACCTCCAGGGTGAGGGTGTCGAAGAACTGCCGGTTGATCCGCTGGATGCCATGCCGCTCAAGGCCCGTCGCAAGAATGCAGGTCAGCCGATGCACCCGCTGGGCGATCCGCTTCAGGCCTTCCGGCCCGTGGTAGACGGCGTAGAAACTGGCGATATTCGCCAGCAACACCTGCGCGGTGCAGATGTTCGAATTGGCCTTCTCCCGGCGGATGTGCTGCTCGCGGGTTTGCAGGGCCATGCGCAGCGCCACGTTGCCACGGGCATCTTTCGAGACACCGATGATCCGCCCCGGTATCGCCCGTTTGTATTCCTCGCGACTGGCGAAAAACGCCGCGTGCGGGCCGCCATAACCCATCGGCACGCCAAAGCGCTGGGACGACCCGAACACCACGTCCGCCCCCAACTCGCCCGGCGGGGTCAGCAACAGCAGGCTCAGCAGGTCGCTGGCAACGCAGGCCAGCGCCTGTTGCGCATGCAGGTGGTCGATCAGCGGCTTGAGGTCATGGACCTCGCCATGGGTGTCGGGATATTGCAGGAGCGCGCCGAACACCTGATGGTGCTTCAGCTTGTCCAGCGCATCGACGATCAGCTCGAAGCCAAAGCCTTCGGCGCGGGTCCGTACCACGGAAATGGTCTGCGGATGGCAGTTTTCGTCGACGAAGAACAGATTGCTTTTCGACTTCGCCACGCGCTTGGCCAGAGCCATGGCTTCTGCCGCTGCCGTGGCTTCGTCGAGCAATGAGGCGTTGGCCAGTTCGAGGCCGGTGAGGTCAATGGTCAGTTGCTGGAAGTTGAGCAGCGCTTCGAGCCGGCCCTGGGCGATTTCCGGTTGATAAGGCGTGTAGGCGGTGTACCAGCCGGGATTTTCCAGCACGTTGCGCAAAATCACGGTCGGCGTGAGGGTGCCGTGGTAGCCCATGCCGATCAGGCTGGTCCAGAGCTGGTTCTGCTCGGCATAACCGCGCAACTTCGCCAACGCAGCCTGCTCGTCGAGAGCCGGTGGCAGGTCCAGCTCGCGGTTGAGGCGAATGCCCGGCGGCACCGTCTGCTCGATCAATTCGACCCGGCTGCCCAGCCCGAGGCTGTCGAGCATCGCCTGTTGCTCGGCGGCGTCGGGGCCAAGGTGACGGCGCAGGAAGGCATGGGGATCGCGTAACTGGCTCAGGGACGGCAACTGGGACATGACGGGCTCTCTCTTGGCTGGCGCTCGGCGTCAATGCAACACGGTCAAACCAGCATAGCAGCCGATATCGGCGCACACGGCTTGGCGCTCGACGCATTCCGGGCCATGCTGTGAGGCCTGCCTCGGGCGTCCAACCAGCGGATGATCACGTTTTCATGAGCCAACAGCCCTTTCTGCCGTTTTCCAAACCCGTTATCGATGAAGCCACGATTGCTGCCGTGGGCGATGTGCTGCGCTCCGGCTGGATCACCAGTGGTCCCAAGGTCCAGGCCTTTGAAGCGCAGCTCTCGGCGTATTTCGGCGGGCGTCCGGTGCGCACGTTCAACTCCGGCACCTGCACCATGGAAATCGCCCTGCGCATCGCCGGCATCGGCCCGGGCGACGAGGTGATCACCACGCCGATTTCGTGGGTCGCTACGGCCAACGTGATTCTTGAAGTCGGCGCCACGCCGGTGTTCGCCGACATCGACCCGGTGACCCGCAACATCGACCTGGATCGCCTGGAAGCGGCGATCACTCCCCGCACCCGCGCCGTGATCCCGGTGTACCTCGCCGGGCTGCCGGTGGACATGGAGCGGCTGTACGCCATCGCCCGCCGCCACAGCCTGCGGATCATCGAAGATGCGGCACAGGCGCTGGGGTCGAGCTGGAACGGCCAGCGCATCGGTGCCACCGGCGACTTCGTGTCCTTCAGTTTCCAGGCCAACAAGAACGTGACCTGCTCCGAGGGCGGCTGTCTGGTACTGAACACGCCGGAGGAAGCGCGACTGGCGGAGAAGTACCGCTTGCAGGGCGTTACCCGCAGCGGTTTCGATGGCCTGGACGTCGACGTGCTGGGCGGCAAGTTCAACATGACCGACGTCGCGGCGACCATCGGCCTGGGGCAGTTTGCCGACATCGAGCGCCTCACCGCCCATCGCCAGGAGCTGGCCCGTCACTACTTCAAGTGTTTTGGCGACGATTTCGAAGCGACGTACGGCGCACAACTGCCGCCAGCAGACTTCACCCAGAGCAACTGGCATCTGTTTCAACTGGTGCTGCCGGAGCGCGCGGACGGCTTGCCGGCACGGGCGACGTTCATGGAGCAGATGCAGGCCCGGGGCATCGGTATCGGCTATCACTACCCGCCGATTCATTTGCTCAGCCTGTACCGCGAACGCGGTTTCAAGGAAGGCATGTTGCCGGTGGCGGAGCGGGTCGGGCGGCTGATTGTGTCGCTGCCGATGTTCACCACCATGAGCAAGGAAGATGTCGAGCGCTCGGTGGCGGCGGTCAAAGCGGTCTTGCGCGACGCCTGACAGCGCCCACAAAAAAGCCCCGACGGATCGGGGCTTTGCGGTGTGGCGTGCAGCTTACTCGCCGATTTCAGCCTTGTAGCCGGCCGCGTCGAGCAGCTTGTCCAGCTCGGACTTGTCGCTTGGCTTGAGTTTGAAGATCCACGAATCATACGGCTCGGAGTTCAGCAACTCAGGCTCGGCGCTCAGGTCCTCGTTGACCGCGATCACTTCGCCGCTGATCGGCGAGTAGATATCGGAAGCGGCCTTGACCGACTCGACCACGCCAGCCTGGTCGCCAGCGCCAAAAACGTTGCCCACTTCAGTCAGCTCGACGAACACCACGTCACCCAGCGCTTCCTGCGCGTGGTCGCTGATGCCCACGGTGACGGTGCCGTCGGCTTCCAGACGTGCCCATTCATGACTTGTGGCATAACGCAGTTCGGCTGGGATATCGCTCATGTTCGGTGTCCTCGAGAAATTGTCAGCGGTCGTACCCGCCGGAATAGGTTAGATCAACGTTTTGCCGTGACGGACGAAGGTCGGTTTGACCACCCGCACCGGGTACCACTTGCCACGGATTTCCACTTCGGCGCGGTCGGCAGTCGCCATCGGTACACGCGCCAGGGCAATCGACTTGCTAAGCGTAGGAGAGAAACTACCACTGGTGATCTCCCCTTCGCCAACATCGGCGATCCGGACCACCTGATGAGCGCGCAAAACCCCGCGTTCCTCAAGCACCAGACCGACCAGTTTGTGCTGCACACCCGCCGTCTGTTCCGCCTCCAGCGCGCTGCGCCCGATGAACTGGCGCGAGGCCGGCTCCCAGGCGATGCTCCAGGCCATGTTCGAGGCCAGCGGCGAAACGTCTTGATGGATGTCCTGGCCGTAGAGGTTCATGCCGGCTTCGACCCGCAGGGTATCGCGGGCACCGAGGCCGATGGGGGAAATACCCGCGCCCACCAGATCGTTGTAGAAACCGGGAGCCTGGCTGGCCGGCAGGACAATTTCCAGACCGTCCTCGCCGGTGTAACCGGTGCGGGCAATGAACCAGTCGCCGTCGGCCTGACCTTCGAAGGGTTTGAGGAACTGGATCAGGGCGGCGCGGGACTGGGTCACCAGTTCGGCCACCTTCTGGCGTGCGTGCGGGCCTTGAATGGCGAGCATCGCCAGTTCGGAGCGCTCCTGAATCTGCACCTCGAAACCACCGCGATGGGCTTCGATCCAGGCCAGATCCTGATCGCGGGTGGAGGCGTTGACCACCAGTCGGTAACCGTCATCGAGACGGTAGACAATCATGTCGTCGACGATGCCGCCGCGCTCGTTGAGCATCGTGCTGTACAACGCACGGCCGGGGCGGTGCAGGCGCTCGACGTCGTTGGCCAGCAAATGCTGGAGCCAGGCCTTGGCCTGGTTGCCGGTGACGTCGATCACGGTCATGTGGGAAACATCGAACACCCCGCAATCGCGGCGCACCTCATGGTGTTCCTCGACCTGCGAGCCGTAATGCAGTGGCATGTCCCAACCGCCAAAATCGACCATCTTCGCGCCGAGGGCGAGATGCAGGTCATACAGAGGCGTACGCTGTCCCATGGGTTTCTCCTTCCGGGCGTGGCGAAGGCGCGGACAGCCGCTGCAAGGGATGAAAGCCGTGAAATAGAAGGCTTTCAGCCGAGCTCAGCGAACGGGTCTGTCAGACGATCCGCACCGAATGCCGCGCATTGTAGCCGCATGATTCAGGACTGACGACTAAGTGTTTCGGTGCGCTGAGCGACGGATCAGGCCGATGACCGGAAGCAGTCCGACCAGAACCAGCGTCAGCGCCGGCAGCGACGCCCTCGCCCATTCGCCTTCGCTGGTCATTTCAAAGATCCGCACCGCCAGTGTGTCCCAGCCAAACGGGCGCATCAGCAAGGTTGCGGGCATTTCCTTGAGCACATCGACGAACACCAGCAACGCCGCACTGAGCGTGCCGGGCAACAACAGCGGCAGATACACTTTGAAAAACAGTCGCGGCCCACTGACACCCAGACTACGTGCCGCTTCAGGCAAAGATGGCCGTATACGCGCCAGACTGCTTTCCAGCGGCCCATAGGCGACCGCAACGAAACGCACCAGATACGCCATCAACAGTGCCGCCAGACTGCCCAGCAGCAACGGTTTGCCCGCACCGCCCAGCCAGCCCGAGAGCGGGATCACCAGTTGCCGGTCGAGATAACTGAAGGCCAGCATGATCGACACCGCCAGCACCGAACCCGGCAACGCATAACCGAGATTGGCCAGACCGACGCCGGAGTTGATTGTCGGTGTCGGCGCCAGGCGCCGGGCAAATGCCAGCAGCAAGGCAACGCTGACGGTAATCAACGCCGCCATCGCGCCCAGGTACAAGGTGTGCAGGATCAGCCCGGCGTAGCGCTCATCCAGATCGAAACGCCCGCGTTGCCAGAACCACACCACCAGTTGCAGCAGCGGAATCACAAAGGCGCAGGCGAACACCAGACCACACCAACTCATGGCCGCCAACGCCTTGAGCCCGCGCAGGTGATACAGCGCCTTGACCCGTGGCCGCTCGTTGCTCGCCCGGTTCGCTCCACGCGCCCGGCGCTCGCCGTACAGCACCAGCATCACCACCAGCAGCAACAGGCTCGCCAGTTGCGCCGCGCTCGACAGGCTGAAGAAGCCATACCAGGTCTTGTAGATCGCGGTGGTGAAGGTGTCGAAGTTGAACACCGACACCGCGCCGAAATCCGCCAGGGTTTCCATCAGCGCCAGCGCCACGCCAGCCCCGATGGCCGGACGCGCCATTGGCAGCGCCACCCGCCAGAACGCCTGCCACGGCGACTGACCGAGAACGCGCGCGGCTTCCATCAGACCCTTGCCCTGAGCGAGGAACGCGGTGCGCGCCAGCAGGTAAACGTAGGGATAGAACACCAGCACCAGAACCAGAATCACCCCGCCGGTGGAACGCACCCGTGGCAGCCTCAAGCCGCTGCCGAACCATTCGCGCAACAGGGTTTGCACCGGGCCGGCGAAGTCCAGCAGGCCGACGAACACGAATGCCAGCACATAGGCCGGAATCGCGAATGGCAGCATCAGCGCCCAATCGAGCCAGCGCCGTCCGGGGAATTCGCAGAGGCTGGTGAGCCACGCGAGGCTCACGCCGAGCAGGGTCACCCCAACTCCGACGCCGAGCACCAGGGTCAGGGTGTTGCCCAGCAGGCGCGGCATCTGGGTTTCCCACAGGTGCGACCAGATCTGCTGATCGATGGTTTGCCAGGACAGCAGCAGAACGCTGAGGGGGAGCAGCACCAATGCGGCGATGGCGAAGACGATGGGATACCAGCGGCGCTGGGCGGGGTGGGCCACTTTTAGAACTCTGGAGGGATGTAGGTGTTCTTGGTTTTTTGTTTCAGGTCAGGATTGTCGCCCTCTCCCGGAGGAAGAGGGGACTGACCGAAGTGTTCTTGCGGACTACGCCGACCTGCTACATCGAGCCGAACTCAAGTCTCGACCCAAATCGGCGCCCTCTCCCCCCGGGAGGGGGCTGGGGTGAGGGCTACGATCTCAAGCGAACACCGCAAGCGAAAAATACTCAGTTCCACCCCGCCCGATCCATCATCCGGATCGCCTCGGCCTGGCGCTTGCCCGCCACTTCCACCGGCAGGGTATCGGCCACGAACTCACCCCACGCCGCCACTTCCGCCGAAGGCTTCACCGCCGGATTGGCCGGGAACTCCTGGTTCACGTCGGCGAAGATTTTCTGCGCCTCAGGCGTGGTCATCCACTCCACCAACGCCTTGGCCGCTTGCGGGTGCGGTGCATGCCTGGTCAGGCCGATACCCGACAGGTTGACGTGGACCCCGCGATCCGCCTGGTTCGGCCAGAACAGTTTGACCGGCAGATCCGGCTTCTGCTGGTGCAGGCGGCCGTAGTAGTAAGTGTTGACGATACCGACGTCGCACTGGCCGGCATTGATCGCTTCCAGCACCGCGACATCATCGGAGAACACGTCAGTGGACAGGTTATTGACCCAGCCCTTGAGGATCTTCTCGGTTTTCTCGGCGCCGTGGGTTTCGATCATGGTGGCGGTCAGCGACTGGTTGTAGACCTTCTTCGCCGTGCGCAGGCACAGGCGACCTTCCCAGTTCTTGTCGGCCAGTGCTTCGTAGGTGGTCAACTCGCCCGGTTTCACCCGTTCGGTGGAGTAGGCGATGGTCCGCGCGCGCAGGCTCAGGCCGGTCCAGGCGTGAGTGGACGAGCGATATTGCAGGGGAATGTTGGCGTCGATGGTCTTGGAGGTGAACGGCTGCAGAATGCCCATCTGCTCGGCCTGCCAGAGGTTGCCGGCATCGACGGTCAGCAGCAGGTCGGCGGTGGCGTTTTCGCCTTCGGCCTTGATGCGCTGCATCAGCGGCGCTTCCTTGTCGGTGATGAACTTGATCTTCACCCCGGTTTTCGCGGTGTAGGCATCGAACACCGGTTTGATCAGTTCATCGATGCGCGAGGAGTAAACCACCACCTCGTCGGCGGCCTGGGCGACGGTGCTGCCAATCAGGGTCAGGGCCAGTGCGGTCAGAAGACGCTGGAGTGCCAACATGGGAGTGGTCTCTCGGTCGGGAAATGTGGCCCAAATGATAAGGACTCACATTTACCAGCTCAATCGAACACTTTTCGAAGGCGTTACCAGATGTTGCATGACCGGAAAAACGCTCAGGCCCTGGCAAGCGCCGGCAGGTCACCGGTCAATCCCAGCGCCTCGCGCACGAACAACGCCTTGGCCTCGGGCATCTGCTCGACCATCTTCAGCCCGGCATTGCGCAACCAGCGCAGCGGCAGCGGATCGGCCTGGAACAACCGCTCGAAGCCCTCCATCGCCGCCATCAGCGCCAGGTTGTGCGGCATGCGCCGACGTTCGTAGCGGCTCAGCACTTTCACCTCGGCCAGGCGTTCGCCGCGCTCGGCGGCTTGCAGCAGCACTTCGGCCAGCACGGCGGCATCGAGGAAACCGAGGTTCACCCCCTGCCCGGCCAACGGGTGAATGGTGTGCGCGGCGTCGCCGATCAACGCCAGGCCTTCGGCGACGTAGCGCTTGGCATGACGCTGGCGCAGCGGCACGCAGAGTCGCGGGTCGGCGCTGACGACGTCGCCCAGGCACCCTTCGAACGCCCGCTCCAGCTCACCGCAGAACGCCGCCTCGTCCAGCGCCATCAGGCGCTCGGCCTCGCCCGGCGTGGTCGACCAGACGATCGAACACCAATCCTGCTGACCGTCGCGCTCCAGCGGCAGAAACGCCAGTGGCCCGTGATCAGTGAAGCGCTGCCACGCCGTCATCCGGTGCGCCTTGGTGCTGCGCACGCTGGTGACGATGGCGTGATGCAGGTAATCCCACTCGCGGGTGGCCACGCCGGTCAGGCGGCGCACCGCCGAATTGGCGCCGTCCGCCGCGATCACCAGCGGCGCGCGCAGCTTGCGACCGTCGGCGAGGGTCAGCAGCCAGTCATCGCCGGAGCGGCGCATCTGCTCCAGTCGCGCATTCGGCAGCAGGCCCATGTCGCAGTCGTGCAGACGTTCGAGCAAGGCGTCCTGCACCACGCGGTTTTCGACGATATGGCCGAGCACGTCGGCATGCACGCTGCTCGCCGAAAAGTGAATCTGGCCGGTGCCGCTGCCGTCCCACACATGCATGTCGGTGTACGGGCTGCTGCGACGTTTGGCGATGCCGTCCCACACACCGAGGCGCTCGAGAATCCGCTGGCTTGCCGCCGACAGGGCACTGACCCGAGGCTCGAACGGTGCCTGGGCATCGAATGGCTTGACGCTCAACGGGCTGCCGTCGAGCAGCAGGACTTCCAGCCCGCTGCCCTGCAACGCCAACGCCAGGGCACTGCCCACCATGCCGGCTCCGACAATCAGCACATCTGCGCGCATTTCCATGCTTTAAGCCTGTCTCGCTTGCGGCTTGAGCCGCACGTAAAGGGTTTTGCCGACGCGCGCCACCAGGTTGCCGGCGCCGTCATGAATGTCGACCTGCAACTGCGGCAGGTACTTCTCGCCATTGGCGGTCTGCCGGCGGATCTCGTCGAGCAGGGTGTCGTCGATGTTGAACCGGGCGAACACCGGGCCTTTGCCCGGCGCAATGAAGTCGATGTCGGCGGCCTTGTCCCAGACGATGTAGCGCGACCCGAGGTTCTCCATCAGCATCAGCATGTAGAACGGATCGACCATCGAATACAGGCTGCCACCAAACTGAGTGCCGACATAATTGCGGTTGTACCAGCCCAGCCCCATCGACACCCGGATGTCGCGAAAGTCATCACTGATGTGCCGCACCCGCACACCGGCACCGAAGTATGGCGGGTAGAACGTCATCACCCAGCGCATCAGCTGCGCCTTGCCGAAGGTGCGGATCAACCACTTATACATCCGACCGCGTCCCCAGTCCCATGGCCTGGCGGGCGAACCAACGCTTGGCCGGTGGTAACAAGTCGAGGCCGAGCAGGCCGATATTGCGCCCCAGGGATACCAGCGGCTGGGTGCTGCCAAACAGCCGGGTGACCTGATCGGAGAAACCCACGGTCAGGTTCTGGTCCAGGCGCTGGCGCTCGCGATACGCCTGCAACGTGGCGAAGTCGCCCAAGGGTTTGTCGCTGGCCAGCAACGCCGCCGCCAGCGCATCGGCATCGCGCAGGGACAGGTTGAAGCCCTGCCCGGCAATCGGATGCAGACTGTGCGCGGCGTTGCCGAGTACCGCCAGATGCGAGCGCACCTGTTCCTCGGCTTCCACCAGCGACAGCGGATACAGATGCCGCGCGCCAACCTGTTTCAGCGTGCCGAGGCGATAACCGAATACCCCCTGCAACTCACTGAGGAAGTCGCGCTCGCTCAGATCCGCCAGCCGCTGCGCGTCCATCCCCAGACGGGTCCAGACCAGCGCGCAGCGGTTTTCCGGCAATGGCAGCAACGCCATCGGACCTTCATCGGTGAAACGCTCGAAGGCCATGCCGTTGTGCGCTTCGCTCGGGGTGATGTTGGCGATCAGCGCACTCTGGTTGTACGGACGCTTGCGCACGTTGATGCCCAATTGCTCGCGCAGACCGGAGCGCCCGCCATCGGCGAGCACCGCGAGGTCGCACTCGACCGTGGTTTCATCGTTGAGGATCAGGCGATAGCCGTCGGGCAGCGGCTCCATGCGCGTGACTTCCGCCGGGCAGCGCCAGCTGATCACGTCCTTGTCGATGTGCTGCCACAGGCACTGGCCGAGCCAGGCGTTTTCCACCACGTAGCCGAGGGCCGGCACGCCCTCTTCCATCGCCGACAGTCGGGCGGTGGAGAAGCGTCCACGGTCGGACACGTGAATCTGTTTGATCGGCTCGGCGCGGCGGGAGATTTCCTGCCACACGCCGAGGCGCTGATAAATCTGTCGCGAGCCGAAGGACAGCGCCGAAGAGCGCGCGTCGTAGCTCGGTTGCCAGCTGTTGCCGGGGGCGAACGGCTCGATCAGCACGATCTTCCAGCCGCGCGCCTTGGCCCCGGCCTGCAAGGCCAGCGCCAGACTGGCACCGACCAGGCCGCCACCGATGATTGCCAGATTGACCCGACTCATGCCGCGTGTGTCCGTGCCTGCGCCATCAGCGCCTCGATCTCGGCGACGGTTTTCGGCACACCGCCGGTCAGGATTTCACAACCGCTCTTGGTCACTACCACGTCATCCTCGATGCGCACGCCAATGCCGCGCCATTTCTTCGCTACGTTCTGATTGTCCGGGGCGATGTAGATACCCGGCTCCACGGTCAGCGCCATGCCGACTTCCAGCACCCGCCATTCGCCGCCGACCCTGTACTCGCCGACATCGTGTACATCCATGCCCAGCCAGTGGCCGGCGCGGTGCATATAAAAAGCCTTGTAGGCTTCGCTGGCGATCAACTCGTCGACGTCGCCCTGCAACAGGCCCAGCTTCACCAGCCCGCCGGTAATCACCCGAACCGTGGCTTCGTGCGCCTGGTTCCAGTGCTTGTTCGGCGCGATCTCGGCGAACGCGGCTTCCTGGGAGGCCAGCACCAATTCGTAGATCGCTTTCTGCTCGGGCGAAAACGTGCCGTTGACCGGCCAGGTGCGGGTGATGTCGCTGGCGTAGCAGTCGATCTCGCAACCGGCGTCGATCAGCACCAGGTCGCCGTCTTTGAGCAGCGCGTCATTCTGCTGGTAATGCAGGATGCAGCTGTTGCGCCCGGCGGCGACGATCGAACCGTAGGCCGGCATCTTCGCCCCGCCCTTGCGGAATTCGTAATCCAGCTCGGCTTCGAGGCTGTACTCGTAGAGCCCGGCACGACTGGCCTGCATCGCCCGGATATGGGCCTGGGCCGAGATTCGCGCGGCTTCGCGCATCACCTTCACTTCCGCCGCCGATTTATACAGGCGCATGTCGTGCAGCAGATGATCCAGGGCAACGAATTCGTTCGGCGGCTGGGCGCCGAGGTGCGCCTTGGAGCGGATCACGTTGATCCAGTCCATCAAGTGGCGGTCGAATTCCGGGTTGCTGCCCATCGCCGAATACACCCGGTCGCGGCCTTCGATCAGGCCCGGCAGGATGTCGTCGATGTCAGTGATCGGGAAGGCGTCGTCGGCGCCGTACTCACGGATCGCGCCTTCCTGTCCGGCACGCAGGCCGTCCCACAGTTCGCGCTCGGCGTTGCGCTCACGGCAGAACAACACGTATTCGCCATGTTCGCGGCCGGGCATCAGGACGATGACGGCCTGCGGCTCGGGGAAACCGCTCAGGTACTGGAAATCACTGTCCTGGCGATAGACGTGCTCGACGTCACGATTGCGGATCGCAACGGCGGCGGCGGGCAGGATGGCGATGCTGTTGGGTACCATCTGCGCCATCAGGGCCTTGCGGCGACGGCTGTATTCCGCTTTCGGGATATGAATCATGGGCAGATGGCGTTCCCTGGCATCGATCAGTGCAGCGACGGTTTGGCCGGCGCTTCGTCGGTCTTCTTGGTTTCGGTGAACAGCAGCAGCGGCGCGACGCGCAGGTATTCCATGACTTCCATGTAGTCGTTTTCGCCGTCGTCGGACTCTTCGAGCGCGTCCTGAACCTGGGAAATGGCCGCCAGATCCTGCAGCACTTCGTTCGCCTCGTCGCTCAGCGCGTAGGAGCGGCGGGTCAGGCCGAAACCGGTGAGGAAGCCCTGGCACCACTGGCCCAGCGCGGCAGCACGCTCGGTGAGCGGCGCATCGTCGGTCGGCAGCAGCAGAACCACGGCCATGTCATCGCCGGTCAGCTCACCCTTGACCATTTCTTGCAGGCCGATCAGGGCGTTGCGTACGTTGTCCGACGGTTCGCCTTCGAGCAGCTCGGCGGCATCGGCCAGCCAGCTGTCGTGTTCAAAACCGGCGCCGGCGCAGCTGCGGCCGAGCAACAGGCCGTGCAGTTCGGCAGGCGAGACAGGATGGCCGCTGGAAGTCAGCAGGGTGGCGAAGGCTTGGTATGGAGAATTCTGAATGGGCATGGGCAGCTAGGCGCCAGACGGCGCTATGTCTAGAATGAAGGCCTTGTATCCTACATCGACAGACTCGCCAAGACTATTAAAGGCTGTCCGCCCGCCGGGCGCCTGCCGCCCATCAGACGAATTCAGTGGACACAATGGAAGACACCGACCTGCAAGCGCTGATGGCCAGACTCGAAAAGCTGATTACCCGAGTCGAGCAACTAAAGAGTCAAAACGCACTCTTACAAGCTCAGGAAAAGACCTGGCGCGAGGAACGCGCTCACCTCATTGAAAAAAACGAAATCGCCCGGCGTAAGGTCGAATCGATGATTTCGCGCCTCAAGGCCCTGGAGCAAGACTCATGAGTTCAAGCAATAGCGTTACCGTGCAGATCCTCGATAAAGAATATTCGATCATCTGCCCCCAGGAAGAACGCAGCAATCTGGTCAGCGCCGCCCGTTACCTGGACGGCAAGATGCGCGAGATCCGCAGCAGCGGCAAAGTCATCGGTGCCGACCGCATTGCCGTGATGGCCGCGCTGAACATCACCCATGACTTCTTGCACAAAGCTGACAGCCCGGATATCCAGGCCAGCAGTTCGACCCGCGAACAGGTGCGAGACTTGCTCGATCGTGTCGATCTGGCCCTGGCCGACGACACGGATGTCAGCAAAGGCTGATTCGCCGGGCCGCTTGAGGTATACTCGCCGCACTCCCTGGGGTGCTTGCCAGTTGACGATGTCCCTGAGCCGATTTGCACTACCCTGGGGGTTGCACGTTGGGCTGGTGTGCATGTCCGCCAGACGGAAAGCCTTAAAGCCTACTGCATCCTCCACCTTGAACTCTCGGGTTCAAGGGCTAAGTCGACAGCGGCTCATCCGGGGAGCCTGATTCGAATCCGATGCCGGTGCATGCCGGCATCGGATTTTTTATGCGTACGTTTTCGCACCCATCCTGCCGAAGCCGAACCATGACCGAACCTGCGTTGCTGCCCCGCCCTCAACTGCGCCGCCTGCTGCGCAAGGCCCGCCGTTCGCTGACCCCGAGCGAGCAACGCCAGGCCGCCCAAGGCCTGTACAAACAACTGGCGCAACACCCGCAGTTCCGCCGGGCGAAACACATTTCCCTGTACCTGCCCACCGACGGTGAAATCGACCCGCGCCTGTTGCTGCGCGCCGCCCAGCGTCGGGGCAAGGCCACTTACCTGCCGGTTCTCAGCGCCTGGCCGCGAACCAAAATGGTCTTCCAGCGCATCCGGCCAGGGGAAAAGCTAAAACCCAACCGCTTCCGGATTCTCGAACCGCGAGTCAGTCTGGCCCGTCAGCGCAAGATCTGGGCACTGGATCTGGTGTTGTTGCCATTGGTGGGGTTTGACGACGTCGGTGGCCGTCTGGGAATGGGCGGCGGGTTCTACGACCGCAGCCTGGCGTACCTCTCCCGCCGCCAGAACTGGCGCAAGCCGACGCTGTTGGGCCTGGCCCATGAATGTCAGAAGGTCGAACGTCTGGCGCAGGCCAGTTGGGATGTACCGTTGCAAGGCACGATCACCGACAGGGCATGGTATTTCGCGGGATAGGCTTACGGGACAAGGCGTCACTCGAACGGCGACGCCGGGAGGGCAGTGTTCAGCGCTTGAAGGCTGTCGACTGTTGTACTTGTTGCGCCACTTCAATCGGAGCATCGGCCTTGTTCGCCCACAGGCTTTGCGCATAACCGGTGGTCACGACGCCCAGGCCAAACAAAATAACCAAAGTCCACAGCAAATCCGGTTTGCGTTTCATCGATTGCCCCCCTCAAGGCACATCATCACGATGACAGCAGCGGTTTCCATTCGTAGGCCGTGCAGCAGCGTCAAGCAATAAAGGCCGGCATTTTGCGGCAACGTGACCCAACGCGCAAATGCTGGCGCCAACCGACCGTCGGTTTGTCATAAAATTGCCCGACAACTTGCCCAACCACCCCGCGAGGAGCAAAAACCATGGCCTACTGGCTGATGAAATCCGAGCCCGACGAACTCTCGATCAAAGGCCTGGAAAAGCTCGGCAAGGCGCGCTGGGACGGCGTGCGCAACTATCAGGCGCGCAATTTCCTGCGGGCGATGGCGGTGGGGGACGAATTCTTTTTCTATCACTCCAGTTGCCCGGAACCAGGAATCGCCGGCATCGGCCGGATCGTCGAAGCGGCGTACCCGGATCCGACGGCGCTGGAGCCGGAGAGTCATTACTTCGACCCCAAGGCCACGGCGGAGAAAAACGCCTGGAGCGCCATCGATGTCGGCCACGTCGAGACGTTTGCCCGGGTTTTGAAGCTCGATTACCTGAAACAGCAGACCGCACTGGCCGAGATGCCCCTGGTGCAGAAGGGTTCGCGGCTGTCGGTGATGCCGGTGACACCGGAGCAATGGGCAACGGTGATTGCCCTCAAACCCTGAGCCATGGTCTGGGCGAAAGAAGGCTTTCGCGAGCAAGCCCGCTCCCACAACAACCGGTGAGAGCGGGCTTGCTCGCAAATGGGCTCGCCCGGACAGCAGAAGCCTTACTGAATGATCAGGTTGTTGAACAACAGATCCTCGACCACCGGTTTGCCGGTTTCGTCATTCATCACTTGCTGGGTCTGCTTCAAGGCTTCCTGACGCAGTTTTTCCTTGGCCTCGACACTGTTCATGGTCTCGGTGGTCTGCTGGGCGAACAGCGCCACCAGTTGATTGCGAATCAGCGGCTCGTTGGCCTTGACCAGCTTGGTCGCCTCGTCGCCCGTCACGCGCAACGCCACGTCGGCCTTGTAGACCTTGAGTTTCGGTGTGCCGTCCAACCCGTAGTTGCCCACGAACGGCGGGCTCAGGGAGATGTAGTTGACCTTCGGCGCTTCGCCTTCTTTGGCTTCTTCGGCCAGCGCTGCCACAGGCAGAGACAGGGCCAGTAACAACATGATCCACGCTTTCACAATTCGCTCCTTATCCGGTTTGCGGCCTAGCATAACGACCCGCCGCGCAAGCACAAGCTTATGGCTGACTATCAGGCCCGGGCATGCTCGTTGACCGGTCGACCGCCACACCTACACTTATCGGCCATCACTCCCAAAGGAATAGCCCTGATGAAAGCCGTGCTGTGCAAAGCCTTCGGCCCTGCCGAATCGCTGGTGCTGGAAGACGTCGCCAGTCCTGTCGCGAAGAAGAACGAAATCCTGCTGGAGGTTCACGCTGCCGGGGTCAACTTTCCCGACACGCTGATCATCGAGGGCAAATACCAGTTCAAACCACCCTTCCCGTTTTCCCCGGGTGGTGAAGCGGCCGGCGTGGTCGGCGCGGTGGGTGAAAAGATCAGTCATCTGAAAGTCGGCGACCGGGTCATGGCCCTGACTGGCTGGGGCAGCTTCGCCGAGCAGGTCGCGGTGCCGGGCTACAACGTGCTGCCGATTCCACCATCGATGGATTTCAACACCGCCGCCGCGTTCAGCATGACCTACGGCACGTCGATGCACGCCCTCAAACAACGCGGCAACCTGCAGCCGGGTGAAACCCTGCTGGTATTGGGTGCATCCGGCGGCGTTGGCCTGGCGGCGGTGGAAATCGGCAAAGCCATGGGCGCCCGGGTGATCGCCGCCGCCAGCAGCGCGGAAAAACTCGCGGTAGCCAAGGCGGCCGGCGCCGACGAACTGATCAACTACAGCGAAACCAGCCTCAAGGACGAAATCAAACGCCTCACCGACGGCCAGGGCGCCGATGTGATCTACGACCCGGTCGGCGGCGACCTGTTCGACCAGGCCATCCGTGCCATCGCCTGGAACGGCCGCCTGCTGGTGGTCGGCTTCGCCAGCGGGCGGATTCCCGAACTGCCGGTCAACCTCGCCCTGCTCAAGGGGGCGGCGGTCCTCGGCGTATTCTGGGGTTCGTTCGCCCAGCGTCAGCCTCAAGACAACGCGGCGAACTTCCAGCAACTGTTCGGCTGGTTCGCCGAGGGCAAGCTGAAACCGCTGGTATCGCAGGTGTATCCGCTGAGCAACGCAGCCCAGGCGATCAACGATCTCGGACAGCGCAAGGCTGTGGGCAAGGTGGTGGTGCAGGTGCGCTGAATCGGACGGGCGATCCGGGCTCCTGCACAAGGGTCCGGATCGCGCTCCTGCTCCTCTCCACGCAGATATGTAATGTTTCCCACAACGTCCTGCTCTTACATCTGAGCGACATGTTCATAAAGGAACGCTCGACTTCCAACATTTCCGCTGTTTTGCCGATGGGAAGCGGTGCTATTTTCGGTAACGAAACTGTAACATTCGCATCCGCAGTCAAAACAAGAAATCTGGAGCTCTTGAATGTTTGCTTTCTTTCGACCTGCCGCACATCAGGCTCCCCTGCCTGAAGAAAAAATAGACAGTACCTACCGACGCCTGCGCTGGCAGATCTTCGCCGGTATCTTCTTTGGCTATGCGGGTTACTACCTGCTGCGCAAGAACTTCTCCCTGGCCATGCCGTACCTGATCGACGAGGGCTACAGCCGTGGCGACCTGGGTCTGGCGATGTCGGCCATCGCCATCGCCTACGGTCTGTCCAAGTTCCTGATGGGCCTGGTGTCCGACCGTTCCAACCCGCGTTACTTCCTGCCATTCGGTCTGCTGGTATCGGCCGGGGTAATGTTCATTTTCGGTTTCGCGCCATGGGCCACGTCCAGCGTGACCATGATGTTCATCCTGCTGTTCATCAACGGCTGGGCCCAGGGCATGGGCTGGCCGCCGAGCGGTCGCACCATGGTCCACTGGTGGTCGCAGAAAGAACGTGGCGGCGTGGTGTCGGTGTGGAACGTGGCGCATAACGTCGGCGGCGGTCTGATCGGCCCGCTGTTCCTGCTCGGCATGGGCCTGTTCAACGACTGGCACGCGGCGTTCTACGTGCCGGCGGCGGTAGCCCTGGCGGTGGCGGCGTTTGCCTTCATCACCATGCGCGACACCCCCCAGTCGGTCGGCCTGCCACCGATCGAGAAGTACAAGGACGATTACCCGGAAGGCTACGACGCCAGCCACGAAGATGAATTCAGCGCCAAGGAAATCTTCGTCAAATACGTGCTGCGCAACAAAATGCTCTGGTACATCGCCATGGCCAACGTCTTCGTCTACTTGCTGCGCTACGGTGTGCTGGACTGGGCGCCGACCTACCTCAAGGAAGCCAAGCACTTCGACGTCGACAAGACTTCGTGGGCCTATTTCTTCTATGAGTGGGCAGGCATTCCGGGCACGCTGCTGTGCGGCTGGATGTCGGACAAGATCTTCCGTGGCAACCGCGGCCTGACCGGCATGGTGTTCATGGCGCTGGTGACCGTGGCGACTCTGGTCTACTGGCTGAACCCGGCCGGCAACCCGACCGTCGACATGATCGCGCTGTTCTCCATCGGCTTCCTGATCTACGGCCCGGTGATGCTGATCGGCCTGCAGGCGCTGGAACTGGCACCGAAGAAAGCTGCCGGCACTGCGGCGGGTTTCACCGGCCTGTTCGGGTATCTGGGTGGTTCAGTCGCGGCGAGCGCGGCGATGGGTTATACCGTCGACCACTTCGGCTGGGACGGCGGTTTCGTGCTGTTGGTAGGCGCTTGCCTGCTGTCGATGGCCTTCCTGGCCCTGACCCTGATGCACAAGCAAGCTGCCAGTCAGAGCCGCGAAGCGATCGCCTGATCGGCTTTTGATTTACAGCGCTTGAGCCGCGCCTCCAGATTCCGGTCTGGCATGGCGTGGCTGCGCAGGGCGTGGGCGGTCTGCTCGACATAGTCGCGCGTCGTGCCGTAACGCCCGCAAGCGCTTTCGAACACCTGGCTCAGCACATGATCCGGCAAGTTGCCGGCATAGCTGGGCAGGTGCCGCTCCAGGACAAATCCCAAAGCCTGAACCTGGCTGCCATCTTCGAGACGGCAGTTGAGCCAGTGTGGCCGATAGGACGGCACCGGCATTTCGCGTTTCCACAATGCGTACAGCGCGCTGTCGAGATTGTCTTCCGGCAGGCGGTAGGCGAACCCGCTGCATGAACCGCCACGATCCAGACCGAACACCAGCCCCGGCATTTCCGGCGTCCCTCGGTGCTCGTGGGACCACAGATACAAGCCGCGATGATAGCCATGCACCCGACCGCGCACCCGCTCCACCGCCGTGCATTCCGGCCGCCAGATCAACGATCCGTAGGCGAACAGCCACACCGGCCCGCCCTTGTGGCGCGCCATGGTCGATTGCATGGAAGCGAGAAGTTGTTCGTGGGTCAGCTGCGCCCCGAGATCAAGCCTTGGAGGGTAAGCCAGGTTCAGAAAAGCGTTTTCGATGGCACTCATGGCGAATAGCGTTCAGCTCCCCGCGGGTGAAGAATTACTTAATAGAACGCACCGCTGTAACAATAAGGCACATATCTTTTAAGGCATTTTAAATGCCGTGGCACGCTTCTTAATAATTGCCTGATTGATATATAACCTACCGATATTTACGCAATTACATAAATACCGATCGGCTATATAGAGAGTTATAACGAACTGAAAGCGCGGCTCAAGAGCGCGGCGCGTACGCGAACACATCGGCGCGCATCTGATGCGCATCCATGCCCGCTTCCACCAGCGCATCCAGGGTGCCATAGACCATGGCCGGCGAGCCGCTGGCGTAGACGTGCAGGGGTTTGAGATCGGGGAAATCCTCGCACACCGCTTCGTGCAACATCCCGCAGCGCCCTTCCCAACCGCACTGATCGCTGACCACTTTATGCAGGAACAGATTGGGCAACTTCAGCCATTCGTCCCAATGTTCGATCTGGTAGAAGTCTTCCGGCCGCCGCACGCCCCAGTACAGATGCACCGGATGTCTGAAGCCGGCTGCACGGCAATGCTCGATCAGACTGTGAATCTGCCCCATGCCGGTGCCGGCCGCGATCAACACCAGCGGCCCGTCCGGCAGTTCCGCAAGATGGGTGTCGCCGAATGGCAGCTCGACCCGCACCAGCGGGTTGCGCTGCAATTGCCGGATCAGCTTCAGCGCACTGGATTCGCGCGCCAGCACATGGATTTCCAGGTCACGCCCGCCGTGCGGCGCCGAGGCCATGGAGAACGCCGATTTCTCACCGCTCTCGCGCTCGATCATCAAGTACTGACCGGCGTGATAACGCGGCGGCTTGCCCGCCGGCGCCCGCAGACGCACGCGCCAGGTATCGCCGCCGACGTCCCGGCATTCGATGACCTGACACGACAGGCTGCGCACCGGCAGTTCTCCCAGCGCGAGCACGCCATCCCACAGCACGATGCAGTCTTCCAGCGGCTCGGCTATGCAAGTGTAGAACTCGCCGTGGTCATGCACCTTGCCGGACTGTTCGACCCGGCCTTCCACCAGCAGCGCCGCACACACATGGCAATTGCCATTGCGGCAGCTTTGCGGGCATTCGTAGCCCAGGCGCCGCGCACCATCGAGAATCCGCTCTCCGGGCCGTATCTCAAGCACCGCTCCGGAGGGCTGCAGGGTTACACGCATCAATCTATTCCTAACTGATTCCAGATGGCATCGATCCGCTGGGTGACGGCGTCGTCCTTGACGATCACGCGGCCCCATTCGCGAGTGGTTTCGCCCGGCCACTTGTGGGTGGCATCCAGGCCCATTTTCGAGCCGAGTCCGGAAACCGGCGAAGCGAAGTCGAGGTAGTCGATCGGCGTGTTGTCGATCATCACCGTGTCGCGCTTGGGGTCCATGCGCGTGGTGATGGCCCAGATCACGTCGTTCCAGTCCCGGGCGTTGATATCGTCGTCGGTGACGATAACGAACTTGGTGTACATGAACTGTCGCAAAAACGACCAGACACCGAGCATCACGCGCTTGGCATGCCCCGGATACGACTTCTTCATCGTCACCACGGCCATGCGGTACGAGCAGCCTTCCGGCGGCAGGTAGAAGTCGGTGATTTCCGGGAACTGCTTCTGCAGGATCGGCACGAACACTTCGTTCAGCGCCACGCCGAGGATCGCCGGCTCATCCGGCGGACGCCCGGTGTAGGTGCTGTGGTAGATCGGTTTGATCCGGTGGGTGATGCGCTCGACGGTGAACACCGGGAAGCTGTCGACTTCGTTGTAGTAACCGGTGTGGTCGCCGTAAGGGCCTTCGTCGGCCATCTCGCCCGGATGGATCACGCCTTCGAGGATGACTTCGGCAGTGGCCGGCACTTGCAGGTCGTTGCCACGGCACTTCACCAGCTCCGTGCGGCTATCGCGCAGCAGACCGGCAAAAGCGTATTCGGAGAGGCTGTCCGGCACCGGCGTGACCGCGCCGAGAATGGTTGCCGGATCGGCGCCAAGGGCCACCGACACCGGGAACGGCTGGCCCGGATGCTTTTCGCACCACTCGCGAAAATCCAGCGCACCGCCACGGTGACTGAGCCAGCGCATGATGACTTTGTTGCGACCGATCACTTGCTGACGGTAGATGCCGAGGTTCTGGCGATCCTTGTTCGGGCCTTTGGTGACGGTCAGGCCCCAGGTGATCAGCGGGGCAACATCGCCCGGCCAGCAGGTCTGCACCGGCAGCATGGCCAGATCGACGTCATCGCCTTCGATGACCACTTCCTGGCACGGGGCGTCTTTGACCACTTTCGGTGCCATCGCGATGATCTTGCGGAAGATCGGCAGCTTCGACCATGCGTCCTTCAAGCCCTTCGGTGGCTCCGGCTCCTTGAGGAAGGCCAGCAGTTTGCCGATCTCGCGCAGCTCGCTGACCGACTCGGCGCCCATGCCCATGGCGACACGCTCAGGGGTGCCGAACAGGTTGCCGAGCACCGGAATGTCGTAGCCGGTCGGCTTCTCGAACAGCAGTGCCGGGCCTTTGGCCCGCAGTGTGCGGTCGCACACCTCGGTCATTTCCAGCACCGGCGAAACGGGAATCTGGATGCGTTTCAACTCTCCGCGCTGCTCAAGCTGCTGCACGAAATCCCGAAGATCCTTGAATTTCATTGACGATGGCACCCTCAAAATAGGCGTACATCCTACCTGCTATGCCGGCTGCTGGCAGCCCGTCAGCGCTTACTTGGCTGCATTCACCCGACCTTTTTCAAGCTTCACCCCGGCCTGCAGGCCAACAAACAGCGGCTCGAGGATCGGTGCCACGAACCGCGCGCCGACTTCCGAGAGATGGTTGTCATCGGTGTACAGCGAGTAGCCATTGAGTTCGGCGCGGCACAGACCGCTTTCATCGCACAGCCGTGGCGCCGGATCGATCACCCGCACCGCCGGGTCCTGTGCCAGTTGCGCGAACAACTGGCTGATGAATGCCTGACGCTTGTGATGCTCGGCGACCGCCAGACCGACGTCATCCACCGGACGATCGAGCATCGCCAGCCGCGTGAGGCGATACGGCGGGCTGAAGGCCTGCAGCGGCGCCTCCTTGACCAGCCAGACCCGGTGCCCGCCCGCGCGCAATTGCGCGATCCGTGCCCGCAGGCCAGCGGCCAGGCGCTGCTCGGCGGCGGCGCGCTCGTAATGCCCGTCGGGTTTTCTCAGCGCGTGGCCCAGATCACCCTTGGCGTCGCCATAGAGATACAGACTCCAGCGCGCCACCAGCACCACGTCACTGACGGCTTGCGGCTTGAGCGCCTGTTCGACGCGCTGGTTGAACCGCGCGCAACGGGCATCGTGCTCAAGGCCCTCCAGCGGCAGGCAACCGGGAGAACTGGCCAGAATCACGCTGACCCCATGGGCCTTGGCGCCGTCATCGAATACCGGAATCAGCGCCGTGGCGTGGCTGTCACCCCAGACCAGCGCCCGGGACGGCCGGTTGTCGGCGCCGTAGTGGCAGAACAGTTTGTCGTCGGGGGTCTTGTCGTCGGCCAGGCAGGCCATCAGCTCCGGCCGCCAGTCGCGCCCCTTGGCGTATTGCAGGGCCTGATCGGACAGGCGCCATGGCAGGCCGTCGGTCCAGCGCAGGGTCTGCCCGGCCAGGCCGAGCACCAGCACACCGCATGCACCGGCGAGAAGGATCTGCCGCCGTCCGGCGAACACGCGCCGCTCGCGAAACGGCGTCTCGACGAACTTCCACGACAGGTAACCCAGCACCAGGGTCAGCAGAATCAGCCCGGCGCTGTCGAGCATGCCGGGTTCATCGACGCTCGCGTAACTGGAAAACACGAACACCGGCCAGTGCCACAAATACCAGGAATAGGAAATCAGACCGAGACCGACCATCAGCCGACTGCTCAAGCACTGCCCCACCCAGGTCTGGCGATGACCGTTGGCCAGAATCAGCGCCACCACGCCCAGTACCGGCAGCAACGCCGCCGCGCCGGGGAACGGCGTGCTCTTGTCATAACCGAACACCGCCAGCAGGATCAGCCCCATGCCGAGCAGGCTCAGCCATTGCGCCGCCATTGGCTTGAGTCGCCAGCCGTGCTTGGGCGCAATCGCCAGCATCGCACCGGCCAGCAGCTCCCAGGCGCGCATCGGCAGCAGGAAGAAGGCCTTTTCCGGATGCTGACCGACCGCCCATACACTCAGGCCGAACGACAGCAGCAACACGCCGAACAGCGCCAGCCGCCAGTGTTTCAAGCGGCTCGACAGCAGGGTCAGCAACAACGGGAAAATGATGTAGAACTGCTCTTCCACCGCCAGCGACCAGGTGTGCAGCAGCGGTTTGAGATCCGAGGCGACATCGAAATAACCGTCCTGGCGCATGAACAGGATGTTCGAGACGAACATCACCTGATAGCGCACCGAACGCCCCAGCTCTTCGTAATCCTTGGGCGCCAGCAGGAACCAGCCCACAGCCAGCACAGCGACGATCATCGCGAACAGCGCCGGCAGAATCCGTCGCGCCCGGCGCGCCCAGAACTCGACGAAACTGAAACGACCAGCCTGGCGCTGGCTCCAGATGATCGAGGTGATCAGATAACCGGAAATCACGAAAAACACGTCCACGCCGACAAACCCGCCGGTAAACCCAGGGACGCCAAAGTGGAACAGCACCACGGCAATCACTGCGACTGCGCGCAAGCCGTCGATATCCCTTCGATAAGCGAGTGTGCTCATAAAACCTTAATGCCAATCAGATGGTTGTTTTTTGTACAGACGCCATACCTCTCGAAGAGGCTCGCGGACGCTGCTTTTTGTTGTGCCAACAAATGACCTTAGACGACTCAAAACCTCCCATCTACCAGACGGAAAACCGGCAAAAAAAATGGCGCCCCACCAGGGGCGCCATTTTTGGACTCAACCGACGCGATTACTTGCGCTTCATCGACAGGAAGAACTCGTCGTTGGTCTTGGTCGTTTTCAGCTTGTCGACCAGGAACTCGATGGCGGCAACTTCGTCCATCGGGTGCAGCAGCTTGCGCAGGATCCACATGCGCTGCAGTTCGTCGTCGGCGGTCAGCAACTCTTCGCGGCGGGTGCCGGAACGGTTGATGTTGATCGCCGGGAACACGCGCTTCTCGGCGATCTTGCGATCCAGAGGCAGTTCCATGTTGCCGGTCCCCTTGAACTCTTCGTAGATCACTTCGTCCATCTTCGAGCCGGTTTCAACCAGCGCGGTGGCGATAATGGTCAGCGAGCCGCCTTCTTCGATGTTGCGCGCGGCGCCGAAGAAACGCTTCGGTTTCTCCAGGGCGTGGGCATCGACACCACCGGTCAGCACCTTGCCGGAGCTCGGGATCACGGTGTTGTAGGCGCGGGCCAGACGGGTGATGGAGTCGAGCAGGATCACCACGTCTTTCTTGTGTTCGACCAGGCGCTTGGCCTTCTCGATCACCATTTCAGCTACCTGTACGTGACGGGTCGGCGGCTCGTCGAAGGTCGAGGCAACCACTTCGCCGCGCACGGTGCGCTGCATTTCGGTCACTTCTTCCGGACGCTCGTCGATCAACAGCACGATCAGGTGAACTTCAGGATTGTTACGCGCGATATTCGCGGCGATGTTTTGCAGCATGATCGTTTTACCGGCCTTCGGCGGTGCGACGATCAGGCCACGCTGGCCCTTGCCGATCGGCGCGCACAGGTCGATCACACGACCGGTCAGGTCTTCGGTGGAACCGTTACCGGCTTCCATCTTCATGCGCACGTTCGGGAACAGCGGGGTCAGGTTCTCGAAGAGAATCTTGTTCTTCGCGTTCTCCGGACGATCGAAGTTGATCGTGTCGACCTTGAGCAGGGCGAAGTACCGCTCGCCTTCCTTCGGAGGGCGGATCTTGCCAACGATGGTGTCACCGGTGCGCAAGTTGAAACGGCGGATCTGGCTCGGCGAGACGTAGATGTCATCAGGGCCGGCGAGATAGGAAGCGTCAGCGGAGCGCAGGAAGCCGAAGCCGTCCTGGAGAATCTCCAGCACGCCATCACCGGAGATTTCCTCGCCGCTTTTAGCGTGCTTTTTCAGCAGGGAGAAAATCACGTCCTGCTTGCGCGAACGGGCCATATTTTCTATGCCCATCTGTTCGGCCAATTCGAGCAGTTCGGTAATCGGCTTTTGCTTGAGTTCAGTCAGATTCATATAGGAATGACGTAATCATTTATGGAGGGGGGGAAATTAAGCTTTTGGCTTAATGAGGCCGCGCCGCGGAGAAGGCGACAGGATCGCGTACTTGTTCGAAAGGAGTGCGTCGGCGACGGCTTGCAGGGGGCAGTGGAGAAACCAGTGCGGGGCCGAATGTACCACCTGGATTTCGGAGCGTCTAGCCCTGAATACGCAAAAAGCCCCGCGATTTGCGGGGCTTTTTTCAGCACACTTTACAGCGACGCTCAGATGTTGGCGTCGAGGAAAGCAGCCAGTTGCGACTTCGACAGAGCGCCGACCTTGGTCGCTTCAACGTTGCCGTTCTTGAACAGCATCAGGGTCGGGATACCACGTACGCCGTGCTTGGCCGGGGTTTCCTGGTTCTCGTCGATGTTCAGCTTGGCAACGGTCAGCTTGCCTTTGTAAGTCTCGGCAATCTCGTCCAGAACCGGAGCGATCATTTTGCAAGGGCCGCACCATTCAGCCCAGTAGTCGACCAGGACAGCGCCTTCGGCCTTGAGTACGTCAGCTTCGAAGCTAGCGTCGCTAACGTGTTTGATCAGATCGCTGCTCATGGAATTCTCCAGGTTGTAAGCAAAAAAACGTGGCCCATCATAGCCGCCCTTCCCCTGTTCAGGAAGCCGCAGATGATTGAGTCTTGCTATGGCGCCCCATGAGTCTGGGTATAGCTCAAGTCACGCGCCGGCGGGGGCGATGAAGGCGATTCCGGTGCGCAGGGCGGCGTTGCGCACGTGTTCCTGCATGGCTTTCTGTGCTGCCGCCGAGGCCCGGCGAGCCAGGGCGCGGAGGATCTTGCGATGTTCCTGCCAGGTTTCCATCGCCCGCTCGGCGCGGATGAACGGTAGTTTCTGGCTTTCCAGAAAGATGTCGGCGCTGGCGGTGAGGATGCTCAACATCGCCTGATTGCCGCTGGCGAGCAGGATCCGCCGGTGGAATTCGAAATCCAGTTTCGCCGCTGCCTCGAAGTCGCCGCCGCGCAACTGCTCGCGCATGGCGGCGACGTTGTCTTCCAGTTCATCCAGATCGTTGGTGCTTAGCGTCAACGCCGTCAACCCGGCCGCGAACCCTTCCAGCGCGTAGCGCAACTGGAAGATTTCCAGCGGCGAGGCCTGGGTCGCAAACGGCCAGGCTGGCGCGCTGTCGCCTGGCGGCAAGTCCACCGGCGACTGCACGAACACACCCTTGCCCGGCTGAATGCTGACCACGCCCAGCGCACTCAGCGACGACAAGGCTTCACGCAGCGATGCCCGGCTGACCCCCAGTTGCAGCGCCAGATCCCGCTGCGAAGGCAGCGCATCACCCGGACCGAAACCCTGCTCGGTAATCAGTTTGCGGATCGCTTGCAGCGCCACTTCGGGTACGGCGCGGGAGATCGAGTTCATGGTTTTCCAGACGAGCCAGGCCAATGTGCGGCTAGTTGTAAAGCTATTCGCCACGCCCGGCAAGTCGTGCCCCACGGGGGATCGGCAACGGCGGCAGATGCGCTATCGGAGTGCGAAAACCGGATGGACTGTTCAGACCAGTAAGACCGAACAAACCCGCCAAACCCGTGGCCTGCCGCTGAGAAAGGCGCCTGTTGGCATGGCCCATGCTCTGTCCGATCGCAGAAATCACTTCCGCCGATCCGGAGATTTGCCATGACCCAGCGTTACCGCGCCCTCCTCGCCGCCCTGTTTGCCGGCCTGATGCTCAGCCAGGTTCCCGCCCACGCCGACAGCCTGGATGACGTCATCAAGCGCGGCACCCTGAAAGTCGCGGTGCCGCAGGACTTCCCGCCGTTCGGCTCGGTCGGCCCGGACATGCAGCCTCGCGGCCTGGACATCGACACCGCGAAACTGCTGGCCGAGCAACTCAAGGTCAAACTCGAGCTGACCCCGGTCAACAGCACCAACCGCATCCCGTTCCTGACCACCGGCAAGGTCGATCTGGTGATTTCCAGCCTCGGCAAGAATCCGGAGCGCGAGAAAGTCATCGACTTCTCCCGCGCCTACGCGCCGTTCTACCTCGCCGTGTTCGGCCCGCCGGACGCGGCGGTCGCCACTCTGGACGATCTGAAAGGCAAGACCATCAGCGTCACCCGTGGCGCCATCGAAGACATCGAACTCACCAAAGTCGCCCCCGAAGGCGTGACCATCAAGCGCTTCGAGGACAACAACTCGACCATCGCCGCCTACCTTGCAGGACAAGTCGACCTGATCGCCAGCGGCAACGTGGTGATGGTGGCAATCAGCGAGAAGAACCCGAAACGCGTTCCGGCGCTGAAAGTGAAGCTCAAGGACTCCCCGGTCTACGTCGGTGTGAACAAGAACGAGCCGGCGCTGCTGGGCAAGGTGAACGATATCCTGACCACCGCCAGGGCTGACGGCGCGCTGGAGAAAAACGCCCGGACCTGGCTGAAAGAACCGCTGCCGGCCGATCTCTGAACGGGCGCGCGGGAGACATCGCATGGCTTATCAGTTTGATTTTTCGCCAGTGCTGGACAACACCGGCCTGCTGCTGCACGGGGCGCTGTTCACCCTGGAGCTGACGGCCATCGGCGCGCTGCTCGGGGTGGGCCTGGGCATCGTCGGGGCCCTGGTGCGGGCGTGGAACATCCGCCCGTTCTCGGCGATCTTCGGGGTCTACGTCGAATTGATCCGCAACACGCCGTTTCTGGTGCAGCTGTTTTTCATCTTTTTCGGCTTGCCTTCCCTCGGCGTGCAGATTTCCGAGTGGCAGGCGGCCGTGCTGGCGATGGTGGTCAACCTCGGCGCGTACTCGACCGAAATCATCCGCGCCGGCATCCAGGCGATTCCGCGTGGACAACTGGAAGCCGCAGCGGCGCTGGCGATGAGCCGTTTCGAAGCGTTTCGCCATGTGGTTTTGCTGCCGGCGCTGGGCAAGGTCTGGCCTGCCCTGAGCAGCCAGATCATCATCGTCATGCTCGGCTCGGCGGTGTGTTCGCAGATCGCCACCGAAGAGTTGAGCTTCGCCGCCAACTTCATTCAGTCGCGCAATTTCCGCGCCTTTGAAACCTACGCCCTGACCACCCTCCTTTATTTGTGCATGGCGCTGCTGATCCGCCAGTTGCTGAACTGGTTCGGCCAACGCTTCATCGCCAGGAACAGCCAATGAGCGACTTCACCTTCTGGGACATCCTGCGCAACCTGCTGACCGGCCTGCAATGGACGCTGGCCCTGTCGCTGGTGGCGTTCATCGGCGGCGGGCTCGTCGGCTTGCTGATTCTGATCATGCGCATCTCGAAAAATCCCGCGAGCCGCTACCTGGCCCGCACCTGGATTGAACTGTTCCAGGGCACGCCGTTGCTGATGCAACTGTTTCTGGTGTTCTTCGGCGTGGCGCTGGCCGGAGTGGAGATTTCACCGTGGATGGCGGCGGCGATTGCCCTGACGCTGTTCACCAGCGCGTATCTGGCGGAGATCTGGCGCGGTTGCGTCGAGGCGATTCCCCACGGTCAGTGGGAGGCCTCGTCGAGCCTGGCGATGTATCCGCTGGAGCAACTGCGCTACGTGATCCTGCCGCAAGCCCTGCGCATCGCCGTGGCGCCGACCGTGGGCTTCTCGGTGCAAGTGGTCAAAGGCACGGCGGTGACCTCGATCATCGGCTTCACCGAACTGACCAAGACCGGCGGCATGCTCGCCAACGCCACCTTCGAACCGTTCATGGTCTACGGCCTCGTCGCCCTCGGCTATTTCCTGCTCTGCTACCCCTTGTCCCTCAGTGCGCGCTACCTGGAAAGGAGACTGCATGCCTCTGCTTAGAATTTCCGCCCTGCATAAATATTACGGCGACCACCATGTCCTCAAAGGCATCGACCTGAGCGTGGAGGAAGGCCAGGTGGTGGCGATCATCGGCCGCAGCGGCTCGGGCAAATCCACCCTGCTGCGCACCCTCAATGGCCTGGAGTCGATCAACGACGGGGTGATCGAAGTCGACGGCGAATACCTCGACGCGGCCCGCGCCGACCTGCGCAGCCTGCGGCAGAAAGTCGGCATGGTGTTCCAGCAGTTCAACCTGTTTCCGCACCTGACCGTCGGCGAAAACGTGATGCTCGCCCCGCAAGTGGTGCAGAAAGTGCCGAAAACCAAGGCAGCCGAGCTGGCGCGGCGGATGCTCGAACGGGTCGGGCTGGGGGAGAAGTTCGACGCCTTCCCGGATCGGCTCTCCGGCGGCCAGCAGCAGCGGGTAGCGATCGCCCGGGCGCTGGCGATGTCGCCCAAGGTGTTGCTGTGCGACGAGATCACTTCGGCGCTCGACCCGGAGCTGGTCAATGAAGTGCTCAGCGTGGTACGGCAACTGGCGAAGGAAGGCATGACGCTGATCATGGTCACCCACGAAATGCGCTTTGCCCGGGAGGTCGGGGACAAACTGGTGTTCATGCATCACGGCAAAGTGCATGAAGTGGGCGATCCGAAGGTGTTGTTTGCCCGTCCGCAGACAGCGGAGCTGGCGAATTTTATTGGCACGGTGGAGGCGACAGCCTGAGGGGTTTTCTCTGCCTGTGATGGCCTCTTCGCGGGCACGCCCGCTGCCACACGGGCGCTGTGTGCATCAGCGACCGGGCTTGCTCGGGGGTGAGCGCGCAACGGGCGCAGGCTTTCCTGCGCAAGATCAAGGGTTTGAACCGTGCGCGTTGGCGGCGGCGTTTGATCGTGGCACGATGTCGGGGTTATCGACCGAGACCCCCTGACCATGCCGCAATCCCAAGCCAAGAATCTGTCCCTGATCGCCGCAATCGACCTGGGCTCCAACAGCTTCCATATGGTCGTGGCCAAGGCCCAGAACGGCGAAATCCGTATTCTCGAGCGTCTCGGGGAGAAGGTTCAGCTGGCCGCCGGCATCGACGATGAGCGTCATCTCAACGAAGAATCCATGCAACGCGGGCTCGACTGCCTCAAGCGTTTTGCCCAGCTGATCAACGGCATGCCTCTGGGCGCCGTGCGGATCGTCGGCACCAACGCCCTGCGTGAAGCCCGCAACCGCCTGGAGTTCATCCACCGCGCCGAAGAAATCCTCGGCCATCCGGTGGAGGTCATCTCCGGCCGTGAAGAGGCGCGCCTGATCTACCTTGGCGTGTCCCACACCCTCGCCGACACCCCCGGCAAACGCCTGGTCGCCGACATCGGCGGCGGCAGTACCGAATTCATCATCGGCCAGCGCTTCGAGCCGCTGCTGCGCGAAAGCCTGCAAATGGGCTGCGTCAGCTTCACCCAGCGCTACTTCAAGGACGGCAAGATCACCCCGGCCCGCTACGCCCAGGCATATACGGCGGCGCGGCTGGAGATCATGAGCATCGAGCATGCCCTGCACCGCCTGACCTGGGATGAAGCCATCGGCTCCTCGGGCACCATCCGCGCCATCGGCCTGGCGCTGAAGGCCGGCGGCCATGGCAGCGGCGAAGTGAACGCCGAAGGCCTGGCCTGGCTCAAGCGCCGGCTGTTCAAGCTGGGCGATGTCGACAAGATCGATTTCGAAGGCATCAAGCCGGACCGCCGGGCGATTTTCCCGGCGGGCCTGGCGATTCTCGAAGCGATCTTCGACGCCCTCGAACTGCAACGCATGGATCACTGCGAAGGTGCACTGCGCGAAGGCGTGCTCTATGACCTGCTCGGCCGCCATCACCACGAAGACGTACGCGAACGCACCCTGACCTCGTTGACGGAGCGTTATCACGTCGATCAGGAGCAGGCGATCCGGGTCGAGCGCAAGGCGCTGCATGCCTTTGATCAAGTTGCCGTGGATTGGGAGCTGGATGACGGCATCTGGCGCGAACTGCTGGGCTGGGCGGCGAAAGTGCACGAGGTCGGCCTCGACATCGCGCACTATCACTACCACAAGCACGGCGCCTACCTGATCGAGCACTCCGACCTGGCCGGTTTCTCCCGCGAAGACCAGCAGATGCTCGCATTGCTGGTACGCGGCCACCGCCGCAACATTCCCAAGGACAAATTCGCCGAGTTCGGCGACGACGGCATCAAGCTGATCCGTCTGTGCGTGCTGCTGCGCTTTGCCATCCTGTTCCACCACATCCGGGGCATCCAGGCGATGCCACAAGTGGCGCTGCATGCCAAGGGCGACAACCTTGATGTGGAGTTTCCAGAGAAGTGGCTGGATGAGAATCAACTGACCCAGGCCGATTTTGCGCTGGAGGCCGAGTGGCTGACGCGGGTGGGGATCATCCTGACGGTTCACTGAGTCGGGCCGGGAATGAAAAAGGCGATCCGTCGGGATCGCCTTTTTTATTGGGTTCGACTTGAGGACGGAGGTGAACTTTCCCCTCACCCCAGCCCTCTCCCGAGGGAGAGGGAGCCGATCTTGGTGCTCTTCAAACCTGAGCTCGACTCAGGTTCTCAGGTCGATGTGGCGTCAGTCCCCTCTCCCACTGGGAGAGGGTTAGGGTGAGGGGTTTTTGGCTTTGAGGCCTTAGCTGCTCACCGGCAGAATCGGACTCCCCAACCGCTCCAGCAACGTCGCCTGCGCACTGCGCGGGTTCTGGTTGCCGGTCGGCGTGTTGCGGATGTAGCGGCCGTCCGATTGCAGGCTCCAGCTGTGGGTGTTGTCGGTCAGGTACAGCTCCAGCTCTTTCTTGACCCGGGTCAGCAGCTTCTTGCCCTCGACCGGGAAGCAAGTCTCGACGCGCTTGTCGAGGTTGCGCTCCATCCAGTCGGCGCTGGAGAGGAACATCTGCTCCTCGCCACCGTTGAGGAAGTAGAACACGCGGGTGTGTTCGAGGAAGCGGCCGATGATCGAGCGCACATGAATGTTGTGCGACACCCCGGCGATGCCCGGACGCAGGCAGCACATGCCGCGCACCACCAGATCGATGCGCACGCCGGACTGGCTGGCCTTGTACAGCGCGCGGATGATCTTCGGATCGGTCAGCGAGTTGAACTTGGCGATGATGTGCGCCGGTTTGCCGTCGAGGGCAAACTGCGTCTCGCGGGTGATCATGTCGAGCATGCCCTTTTTCAGGGTGAACGGCGCATGCAGCAGCTTCTTCATGCGCAGCGTCTTGCCCATGCCGATCAACTGGCTGAACAGTTTGCCGACGTCTTCGCACAAGGCGTCGTCGGAGGTCAGCAGGCTGTAGTCGGTGTACAGGCGGGCGTTGCCGGCGTGGTAGTTGCCGGTGCCGAGGTGCGCGTAACGGACGATCTCGCCCTGCTCGCGACGCAGGATCAGCATCATCTTGGCGTGGGTCTTGAAGCCGACCACGCCGTAGATCACCACCGCGCCCGCCGCTTGCAGGCGGCTGGCCAGTTGCAGGTTGGACTCTTCGTCGAACCGCGCGCGCAGTTCGATGACCGCCGTGACTTCCTTGCCGTTACGCGCGGCATCCACCAGCGCATCGACGATTTCCGAGTTGGCGCCGGAACGGTACAGGGTCTGGCGCACGGCCAGGACATGCGGGTCTTTCGCTGCCTGACGCAGCAGATCGACCACCGGCGTGAACGACTCGAACGGGTGCAGCAGGAGGATGTCCTGCTTGCTGACCACGCTGAAAATGTTCTCGCTGTTTTGCAGCAGTTTCGGGATCTGCGGGGTGAACGGCGCGTGTTGCAGCTCCGGGTGACTGTCCAGGCCGGTGATGCTGAACAGGCGGGTCAGGTTGACCGGGCCATTGACCTGATACAGCTCGGTCTCGCTCAGGTTGAACTGCTTGAGCAGGTAATCCGAGAGGTGTTTCGGGCAGGTGTCGGCGACTTCCAGACGCACCGCGTCACCGTAACGCCGCGAGAACAGCTCGCCACGCAGGGCGCGGGCCAGGTCTTCGACGTCTTCGGAGTCGAGCGCCAGGTCGGCGTTCCGGGTCAGGCGGAACTGGTAGCAGCCCTTGACCTTCATGCCCTGGAACAGGTCATCGGCGTGGGCGTGGATCATCGACGACAGGAATACATAGTTGGCGCCCGGGCCGCCGACTTCTTCCGGCACCTTGATGATCCGTGGCAACAGACGCGGCGCCGGGATGATCGCCAGACCGGAGTCGCGACCGAAGGCGTCGATACCCTCGAGTTCGACGATGAAGTTCAGGCTCTTGTTCACCAGCAACGGGAACGGGTGCGTCGGGTCGAGACCGATCGGGGTGATGATCGGCGCGATCTCGTCGCGGAAATAGCGGCGTACCCAGGTCTTGAGCTTGGTTGTCCAGTAGCGGCGACGGATGAAGCGGATCTGATGCTTTTCCAGTTCCGGCAGCAGGATGTCGTTGAGGATCGCGTACTGGCGGTCGACATGACCGTGTACCAGCTCGCTGATCCGCGCCAGCGCCTGATGCGGTTGCAGGCCATCGGCGCCGGCCTGTTCACGGGCGAAGGTGATCTGCTTCTTCAGGCCGGCGACACGGATCTCGAAGAATTCGTCGAGGTTGCTGGAGAAGATCAGCAGGAACTTCAATCGCTCCAGCAACGGGTAGGACTCGTCCAGCGCCTGTTCCAGCACGCGGATGTTGAACTGCAGTTGCGACAATTCCCGATGGATATACAGGCTGCTGTCATCCAGGCCGGGAATCGCGATCGCCGGGGCGGCCGCCGCAGGCTCCGTGACCGGCGCGGGTGGCGCTGGCTCCAGCTCCGGTGGCGTCTCGGTAATCTGCTCGACCACGGGTTGAGCTTCTTTTACGGCAACTTCAGTGAGTCCTTCGGTATTCATCGAATGTTCCTGGGAGGGCTATTTCTGCTCTCGTAACAATTGAGCGGCACGGACAGCAAAGTAAGTCAGGATGCCATCAGCACCGGCACGTTTAAAGGCGGTAAGGGATTCGAGGATCACGCCTTCGCTCAACCAGCCATTCTGGATCGCCGCCATATGCATGGCGTATTCGCCGCTGACCTGATAGACGAAGGTCGGCACTTTGAAGGCATCTTTGACCCGGAACAGAATGTCCAGGTACGGCATGCCCGGTTTGACCATCACCATGTCCGCGCCTTCAGACAGATCCGCGCCCACTTCGTGCAGCGCTTCATCACTGTTGGCCGGGTCCATCTGGTAAGAAGCCTTGTTCGCCTTGCCCAGATTCGCCGCCGAACCCACCGCATCGCGGAACGGGCCGTAATAGGCACTGGCGTACTTGGCCGAGTAAGCCATGATCCGCACGTTGACGTGACCGGCCAGTTCCAGGGCTTCGCGGATCGCCTGGATCCGTCCGTCCATCATGTCCGACGGGGCCACGACCTGGGCGCCGGCGGCGGCATGGGACAGCGCCTGACGAACCAGTGCATCGACAGTAATGTCGTTCTGGACGTAGCCGCTCTCATCGAGGATGCCGTCCTGACCATGGGTGGTGAACGGGTCGAGGGCGACGTCGGTGATCACGCCCAGTTCCGGGAAGCGCTCACGCAGCGCGCGGGTGGCGCGCTGGGCGATGCCTTCGGGGTTCCAGGCTTCAGCGGCGTCGAGGGATTTGAGTTCAGCAGGCGTGACCGGGAACAGCGCCAGCGCCGGAATCCCCAGTTCGACCCATTTCGCCGCTTCTTCGAGCAGCAGGTCGATGGTCAGACGCTCCACGCCCGGCATCGAGGCGACGGCTTCGCGGCGGTTTTCACCGTCGAGCACGAACACCGGCAGGATCAGGTCATCGACCGTCAGCACGTTTTCCCGCACCAGCCGACGCGAAAAATCATCACGGCGGTTGCGACGCAGGCGGGTGGCAGGGAACAGACGATTGGCAGGGGTAAAGCTCACGGCAGACTCCTGAGCCCGCGCAAACGGGCGAGCGTGACAGTTATAGACGGCCATTATGACGGTCGTGTGACAGAAATGTCTCAACCTGGCGCACCCCCGTGACACGTAGCCGCATTCCATTGTCCGTGTAGGAAATGTTCACGTCGAGACACATTTCGACACTTTCCTGAATGTGTCCGAAGGGTTAGGCTGCGCGTTCATTTCGCCAGCACCCAGACAATGCTCCAACAATTTCTGCATGACTTCGGCTACTTTGCCCTGTTTCTCGGCACATTCTTCGAAGGCGAAACCATCCTGGTGCTCGCGGGCTTCCTCGCGTTCCGTGGATACATGGACATCAATCTGGTGGTGGTCGTAGCGTTCTTCGGCAGCTACGCCGGCGATCAGCTGTGGTACTTCCTCGGCCGCAAGCACGGGCGCAAGTTGCTGGCGCGCAAACCGCGCTGGCAGATGATGGGCGACCGGGCGCTGGAACACATCCGCAAGCACCCGGACATCTGGGTACTGAGCTTCCGCTTCGTTTATGGCCTGCGCACGGTGATGCCGGTGGCGATCGGCCTCTCGGGCTATCCACCGGGACGCTATCTGTTGCTGAACGGGATCGGCGCGGCAATCTGGGCCGCCGCGCTGGCCGCCGCCGCTTACCACTTCGGCGCGGTGCTCGAAGGCATGCTCGGCAGCATCAAGAAGTACGAGCTGTGGGTACTCGGTGCGCTGCTGGTACTGGGCGTGGGCCTGTGGCTACGCCGCCGGTTCAAGAACGCCCGGCTGGCGAAGAAGGTCTACGAAGAGGAACAGGCCGCGCAGGTCGCCAAGGCCGAACGGCATAAAGCCGAACTGGCCAAGGCTGCCGATCCTAAGACGCCAGCCGAGTAAGGCGCTGGCGACAGCAATACAGGCCAATCCCGCTGAGCAGGCTGTAACTGAGCAGGCCGACCCACGCCACCGCGCTGGCCGGCCATAGCCCGACCAGCGGCGCCAGCCACACCAGCGGCAGGTTCGACCCCAGCCGCAGCAGCTCCACCTTCAACGCCCACGGGCGATTCTCCAGGGCCACGCCCAGCACGAACAGACCAAGCGCCACCGCCCCCCAGCCGAGCACCAGCGCGGCGGTCGGCAGACTGTGTTCCAGATTCATCAGGTAGCTGCCCAGCGCAATATAGACGCCGAACTGCGCCGCCACATACCACTGCTGGCGGCTGTCCAGCGGCACTTCGAATTTGCGGAACTGAGTCAGGTCCGGCTTGCTCATCGGGTACTTCGCCGCGACATCCGCCGGGCGCCAGCCGGTGCGCATGAACCAGATGCGGATTTTGTCCCACTTGCTTTCGGCCCGGCGCGCGTCGGCCCACAACTGCGCATAGAACTGCAGGTTGGCCCACAGCGGATTCCAGCTCGCCAGCGGCGTGGTCACGCCGAAAATCACCGGCTCGTTGTCGTCCTCTTCCTGGAACGAACCGAACAGCCGATCCCAAATAATGAACACCCCGCCGTAGTTGCGATCCATGTAGAGAGCGTTCTGTGCATGGTGAGCCCGATGATTGGACGGCGTAACGAAGAACCACTCGAACCAGCCGAGCTTGGGAATGTGCCGGGTATGCACCCAGAACTGGTACAGCAGGTTCAGCGCCGCGACGCTGACGAACACCAGCAGCGGCACGCCGAACAGCGCCATCGGCAGGTAGAAGATCCAGCTCAGCAGGAACCCCGTGCTGGTCTGGCGCAGCGCCGTCGACAGGTTGTAATCCTCGCTCTGGTGATGCACCGAATGCGCGGCCCAGAGGATGTTGCGTTCATGGCCCATGCGGTGCAGCCAGTAATAGCAGAAGTCGTAGAAGACGAAGGCAAACACCCAGACCCAGACGCTGTCTGCCGGCAGCCTGACCAGAGCCATGTGCTCCAGGGCGAACGCATAGGTCACCAGCCCCACACCCTTGGTCAACAGGCCGGTGGTGGTCGACAACACCCCCGTGCTGATGCTGTTCACCGCATCGGCCAGGCGATAGTTGCTCACCCCGCGCCAACGGTCGGCGATCAGCTCTACCGCGATCAATACAAAGAAGAACGGCACCGCATACAGAATGAAGTCCATGACGCGCCCTGATCGGAATCCTGGAGGACAGATCCTAGGTGTAGCCGCGAAATAACCCTATGGCAACGAGTGACAAATTAGTGGACATTTAACGCCATGAATCTGGAGAAAAGCTCATGAGCAAAAAAGTTGCAGTGATCCTGTCCGGCTGTGGCGTGTACGACGGCGCCGAGATCCACGAAAGCGTCATCACCCTGCTGCGCCTCGACCAGCGCGGCGCCCAGGTGCAGTGCTTCGCCCCCAACATCGCGCAATTGCACGTAATCGACCACCTGACCGGCAAGGAAATGCCCGAATCGCGCAACGTGCTGGTGGAGTCGGCGCGCATCGCCCGGGGGGACGTCAAGGACATCCGCGAAGCCGACGTCGAAGACTTCGACGCGCTGATCGTGCCCGGCGGTTTCGGCGCGGCGAAGAACCTCTCGAACTTCGCCATCGAAGGCGCCGGCTGCACCGTCCAGCCTGAAGTCCTGGCGTTGGCCGAAGCGTTTGCCGAAGCCGGCAAACCGGTGGGCCTGCTCTGTATCTCGCCAGCGCTGGCGGCGAAGATCTACGGCCCCGGCGTGACCTGCACCATCGGCAACGACAGCGACACCGCCGCCGCCATGAACAAGATGGGCGCCACCCACGAAGACTGTGCGGTGACCGACATCATCGAAGACAAGGCACGCAAACTGGTCACCACCCCGGCCTACATGCTGGCCAAGAGCATCAGCGAGGCGGCTTCGGGGATCAACAAACTGGTCGACCGGGTGCTTGAACTGACCCACGAAAACGACGCCTGATCTTCAAATAGAGCATTCCCGTGCCCGGCGTGGGAACGATCAGCTAAGGATTGCGGGCCAGCCGGGTCAGAATCCGGTCCAGCGCATTGGCAAACGCCTGCTTCTCGCGCTCGCCAAACGGCGCCGGGCCGCCGCTGACCTGGCCCTGTTCACGCAGATCGGTGAACAGGTTGCGTACCGCCAGCCGTTCGCCCATGTTCTGCGCATCGAACTCCTTGCCCCGGGGATCGAGCGCGGCCACGCCCTTCTTCACCAAACGGTCGGCCAGCGGAATGTCGCTGCAAATCACCAGCTCGCCAGGCACCGCGTGTTCCACCAGGTAATCGTCCGCCGCATCCGGGCCGCTGGGCACCACGATCAGTTTGACGATGGCCAGCGCCGGCTTGCTCTGCGGCTGACCCGCCACCAGCACCACCTCGAACCGGCGCTTGAGCGCGAACTTCACCACCAGTTCCTTCGCCATCTTCGGGCAGGCATCGGCATCGATCCAGACTCGCATCTATTTTTCCTCTTCCAGAAAACGTCGCGGGCAAGCCCGCTCCCACAGATTATCGTTGAACCTGTGGGAGCGGGCTTGCCCGCGAATGTGAACGCAGCGAATGCGGTTAAGCCGTCACCCGGCGCTTTTCCGCCACCCAGCTGCGACCGTACAGCACGATGATCGCAACAATCGCCACCGCCTGCGCCGACAGCGAGTAGGCATCGGCATGAATCCCCAGCCATTCGAAGTCGAAGAACGCCACCGGACGGGTGCCGAAGATCCCGGCCTCCTGCAGCGCCTTCACGCCGTGACCGGCAAACACCACCGACAGCGCGCAAAGCAGCGCCGCGTTGATGCTGAAGAACAGCGCCAGCGGCAGTTTCGCCGAGCCGCGCAGGATCACCCACGCCAGACCGATCAGCAGCACCAGCGCCGTCGCACCACCGGCCAGCACCGCGTTATGCCCGGCAGGACCGGCCTGCAGCCACAGGGTTTCGTAGAACAGGATCACTTCGAACAGCTCGCGGTACACCGAGAAGAACGCCAGGATCGCGAAGCCGAAACGCCCGCCACCGCCGACCAGGCTCTTCTTGATGTAATCCTGCCAGGCCGCCGCATGCCGCCGGTCGTGCATCCACACCCCGAGCCACAGCACCATGACGCTGGCAAACAGCGCCGTGGCGCCTTCGAGCAGTTCACGCTGGGAGCCGCTGACATCGATCACATACGCCGCCAGCGCCCAGGTGCCCAGGCCGGCCAGCAGCGCCAGGCCCCAGCCGACGTTGACGCTGCGCACCGCCGATTGCTGGCCGGTGTTGCGCAGAAACGCGAGGATCGCCGCCAGTACCAGAATCGCTTCGAGGCCTTCGCGCAGCAGGATCAGCAGGCCGGAGATGTAGCTCAGCGACCAGCTCAAGCCATCGCTGCCCAACAGGCCGGCGGACTCTTTCAGCTTGGCCTTGGCCGCGTCCAGACGCTCTTCTGCCTGCGCCACCGACAGGCCGTCCTGCAACGACTGCCGGTAGGCCATCAGGGACTTTTCAGTGTCCTTGCGCACATTGGCGTCGACGTTATCCAGCGAGCTTTCGACCAGTTCGAAGCCTTCCAGATAAGCCGCCACCGACAGGTCATAGGCCTGATCACGGTCTCCGGCGCGGTACGCGGCGAGGCTCTTGTCGAGGGTCGCGGCGGTGTAGTCGAGCAACTGCGCCGGGCCACGCTTGACCTGCGGCGGCTGCGCCCGTTGCGCGCGAAAGAGCGCAGCGGCCTGCGGGCCTTCGGCGGCCTGCACTTCGGCCGGGGTCTGGCGGGCCAGGTCGGCGATGTTGTAGGTCTTGTCGGATTTCGGCGTGGCCGGATCGGCGCTGAACTGCGCGATGTAGGTCGCCAGGTCCCAGCGCTGACGATCGTCCAGTTGATCGGCGAAGGCCGGCATGTCGGTGCCTTCGACGCCTTGGCCAAGGGTGTTGTAGATCGCGTACAGGCTCAGGTGATCCAGGCGCGCGGCGTCACGCAGATTGGCTGGCGCCGGACTCATGCCGACACCCGCCGGGCCATCGCCGGCGCCGCTGTCGCCGTGGCACACCGAGCAATGCTGGGCGTAGAGCGGTGCGCCACGAGTCGGGTCGGGCGTGATGATCGGGGCCTGGCTGACCTCGTAGGTCACCGCCAGTTTCGCCCCCAGCTGCCGGGCCTGACGGGCGACTTCGGCGCCGTCCTGTCTGCCGCTGATGGCCGCGTACAACGCCGCGACGCCCTGCTCCAGCCCGGCCTTCTCCGGTTTGGCCGGCATGCCGGCAATCAACCCTTGCAGCGCCTGGGTGAACTCCAGTTGCTCGCGGTATTCGGCATCGTCGATAACCTTGCCTGCGGCCACCGTTGGCGGGTAGTCAGCGCTGATGTAATCGAGCAGGTGCAGCGCTTGCGGCGCGCCTTCCACGGTGTCGGCCAGCAGATTGAAGCTGCTCAGGGCAAACAACGGGAACACCAGCCAGGCCAGGAATCGGGACGAGGCAGTCATGAATGAGTCTCAAGAGGAAATGCGAAGTTACATATTGTTCACGTCGAGCACGTTTCGCTCAAGCTTTCTTGGTGCTGCGGAGCACATCGCTATCATCGCCCCCTCTATAATGCGCCACCCTCTCGCTCAAGGATGATCCGGTCGCCATGCGCCACTGCCTGCTCTTCTCCCTGTTGCTCGGCGCGATCCTGCAACTGAGTGATTGCGCCGCCTACCGCAATTACGACCTGGAAATGCAGCAGACCAACGATCAGTTGATGACGGGCAACCTCGACAACGCGTTGTACCTGATCGAGCAGCACAATCCCTGGGAAAGCAAGGATCTGCTGTATTACTTCGAAAAAGGCGCCGTACTCAGCCTCGGCAATGCCCTGCCGGAGAGTCAGATGGCCTGGCGCAGCGCCGATCAGATGATTGTCCAGCGCGAAGAAGTGGTGCCCTCCGCGCCGATGAAGTTGCTCAACCGCTTCAACAGGGAAATGGGCATCATGCTGGTCAACAACAAACTGCAGCGCTACGACGGTTACGACTACGAAAAGGTCATGCTGACCACACAGATGGCGCTCAACCAACTGGCAGTGAACGACTATGACGGCGCGCGGGCCGACATCAAGAAGACCCACGAGCGGGAAACGCTGATCGCCAGCCAGCGCGAGCGGCAGTACGAAGCAGTCGAAGAGCAGGCCAAGGCCCAAGGCAGCCGAATCCATTACAAGGATCTGCAAGGTTATCCGGTGACCACCCTGGACGCGCCCTCGGTGATTGAGCTGAAAAACGGCTATCAAAGTGCGTTCAGCCATTATCTGGCGGGGTTTTCCTATGAAGCGCTGGGCGAACGGGCGCTGGCCGCCGCAGGCTATCGACAGGCGATCGAACTGCGCCCCAATATCCCTTTTCTGGAACAACCGCTGCGTGAACTCGACAAACCGCCGGCCAAGGCTGACGAAAGCGATGTGCTGATTGTCGTGCAAAGCGGTCTGGCTCCGGCGCGCGTTTCGGTCAAGGTGCCGATCCCGGTGCGACTCAATGATCAGTTGGTGATCGTTGCGCCGATTTCATTCCCGGTGCTGGTGCCCGACACCGTGACACCGCCGTTCGATCACCTTCTGCTGGACGGTCGCAAGCGCCCGCTGACCGCGATCAACAGCGTCGCCGACATGGCCATGCGCACCCTGCGCGACGATATGCCGGCGATCATTTCGGCCGCGATGTTCCGCGCCAACATGGCCGCCATCGGCCAGGCCGACGAAAACCAGCGCAATCCAGCCAAAGCCTCGCTGGTGGTCACCCGAGAAGATCCTTTCGAGGAAGCCGACACCCGCACATGGCGCACACTGCCCGACAGGACGCTGGTCGCGCGGCTGCGCCTGAAAAAGGGCCGGCACACCATCAGCGTACCCAACGCGGTGCGCACCGCAGCGATTACGGTGAACATTGACCATGATCATCAAGTGATCAACCTGAGGGCCTTTGCCGACCTGGCCTTCTACATTGGCAACGCCTATGTACCGCCCGCTGCGTCGGTATCCGCGTCGAAATAACTAATGGCACCTAACTAACCGGTGCAATTAAAAAGCTATTACATAGCCAGCACCGCCCGCTTATAATGCCGCGCCCTCGCTATCGCGAAGCGGCATTAAAGCTCCTCTGCTTATGAGGAATTGGCAGGAGGCCAAGCCACTGCCGATCGGTTCCAGCAGCCCGACCAGCACACGCGGCTGCATCACTCAGGGAAGAAGTACCCCCTATGGCATCCCGCGCTCCTACACTGATCGCGCTCAGCGCCGTCACTCTGCTGTCCGGCTGTTCGGCGTTTCGCAACTACGATTCCGAACTGGCCCAGACCAACCAGCAACTGGCCTCCGGCAACGTCGACGCCGCGCTGACCTTGCTGGAAAAGAACAACACCGGCCCGGACAAAGACCTGCTCTATTACTTCGAGAAAGGTGAGTTGCTGCGCGCCAAGGGCGATCTGTCCGGCAGCCAGAACGCCTGGGGCAGCGCCGACCAGGTGGTCGGTCAGTGGGAAGACGCGGTCAAGCTCGACAGCGCCAAGTACCTGGCCCAGTTCGGCAGTTTCCTGGTCAACGACAAGGTGCGTCGCTACGAAGGCTACGACTACGAAAAAGTCATGCTGACCACGCAGATGGCCCTCAACCTGCTGGCGGTCAACGACTTCGACGGCGCCCGCACCGCGATCAAGAAGACCCACGAGCGCGAAGCGGTGATCGCCGACCTGCGCGACAAGGAATACCTCAAGAGCGAAGAGGAAGCCGAGAAAGAAGGCATCAAGACCCAGTACAAGGACTTGCAGGGCTACCCGGTCGCCAGCCTCGACGCGCCGGAAGTGGTCAGCCTGAAAAACAGCTACCAGAGTGCGTTCAGCCATTACCTGGCCGGTTTCGTCTATGAAGCCCTGGGCGAGAAAGACCTGGCTGCGCCGGGCTACCGCAAGGCTGCCGAACTGCGTCCGAACACCCCGCTGCTGGAGCAGGCGCTGGTCAACCTCGACAAGCCGGGCAAGAGCGACGACAGCGACATCCTGATCGTGGTGCAGAGCGGCCTGGCGCCGGCCCGCGACTCGATCCGCGTACCGCTGCCACTGCCGATTTCCAACAACGTGGTCATCACCCCGCTGTCGTTCCCGATCATCAAGCCGGACACGTCTACCGCGCCGTTCGCGCAGATTGGTATCGACGGCCAGCAAGTCGACCTGACCGCGCTCAACAGCACCACCGCCATGTCCCGCCGCGCCCTGCGTGATGACATGCCGGGGATCATCGTGCGCACCACCGTGCGCGCGATCACCAAAGGTGTGGCACAGAAGAAGATCAACGAAACCAACCCGCTGGCGGGCCTCGCGGTCGGTATTTCTTCAGCTGTGCTGGAAGGTGCCGATACCCGTACGTGGCGCACGCTGCCGGACAACACCCAAGTGGTGCGTCTGCGCTTGAAGAAAGGTGAACACCAAGTCAGTCTGCCGAGCGCCGTGGGCGGTTCGGTGGTCAAGGTCACCGTCGACCAGCGTTATCAAGTGATCAGCCTGCGCGCCGTGGGCAACCAGGTATACGCCGCTGGCGTCGCCGCCCACGTGATCCCGAGCGCCGGCCAGACCGCCGTGGCCAGCCTCAAACAACCTTAAGAACGGAGTCTTTGCATGCGCTTCAAACTCATCGCCGTCGCCGCCCTCGCCCTGTTGGCGAGCGGCTGCGCCACCCCGCCACCACCGGAGCCGGGCAGCGCCGCGAGCAAGGTCGTGGTCATGGGCCAGCAGAAACACATTGCTGTCGGCGCCATGCGCGTCGCCCGGGAAAACGGTTTCATGACCGTCAATGTGCAGTTGACCAACACCCTCAACAGCAACAAGACGTTCTACTACCGCTTCGCCTGGCTCGGCCCCGAGGGGTTCCCGGTCGCCGAAGAAGAAGTCTGGAAGAGCCAGATGATGTACGGCGCCCAGACCAGCTTCATCCAGGCCATCGCCCCGACGCCCAAGGCCGTGGATTTCCGCCTGGAACTCAAGACGCCTTAAGCCCGACACCCTATTCCTGTTTTAGAGAGCATTCCCATGTTTGCACGCTTTTCCTGCATCGCTGTCATCGCCCTGCTGGCCTCCGGTTGCGCCAACACTTCGCCGACCCTGGGCAGCAAGAACATCAGCTACGGCGACACCAAGGCCGTTGAAACCGTCACCAACGAATTCGGTTCCACCGACCTGCAAATGATCGCCGAGTCGATGACCCGTTCCCTGGCGCAGTCCGGCATCCTGCAAGGCCGTCCGGTGGTTCAGGTCTACGACGTGAAGAACAAGACCAGCGAATACATCGACACCCGCGAAATCACCACCAGCATCAAGACTCAGCTGATGAAGTCCGGCACCGCCCGCTTCGCCAGCGACAACAACGCAATGCAGAGCCAGGTTGACCAGCTCAAGCTGCAGAACCAGAGCGGCCTGTACAAGAAGAGCACCGTGGCCAAGACCGGCAACATGGTGGCTGCCAAGTACCGCATCGAAGGTTCGATCAGCTCGATCGTCAAGCGCAGCAGCGACTACAAGGACGTCTTCTACAAATTCAGCCTGCAATTGATCGACGTCGAAAGCGGTCTGGCCGAGTGGATGGACGAAAAAGAGATCCGCAAAACCACGGAGCGTTAATCGATGCGTGCATGGATTGGCATGATGGCCCTGGCCTGCGCGTTCGGCGCGCAGGCGGCCCCGAAAGTCGCGGTGACGGATCTGGCGTACCAGGAACGCGTGGAGCAATACATCCACATCGTTTCGGCGCAGAGCAATTACCGCGAGGGTTACTACAGCGCCAGCGGCTCTTCGAGCTACAACGAGCTGGAAGCGCGCACCAGTTACATCGAGCAGACCGAACTGCGCAAATTCACCGGCGACATCAAGGGTGAAATCCTCCGTACCGGCATGTTCCAGCTGGTGCAGGGCACGCCGTACACCGCCTCGTCCAAGGGTGACGTCTACGACGTGATCAAGCGGATCAAGGCCGGTAACTTCAAGGGCGCCGACTACGTGCTGTTCGGCACCGTGTCGGACATCGACTTCACCCAGGACATGAACGAGCTGGCCAATACCGACAGCTATTCGGCGGTGCTGGGCCTGACGTTGGTGGCGGACTTCAGCCTGATCAACACCAAGACCTACGAAATCACCTCGGCCTTCACGGCGATGGGCGAAGCGCAGGACACCAAACTGGTGAATGGTCGCGACATCAAGATCTCGCTGAACCGCCCGCGGGTGGTGCGTGACGTGTCGAAGGCGCTGGGCGAGGACGTGGCCGGACAACTGAGCATGCAGCTCGGTGGCGCTGGTTACGAGCAGCCGCGCGAACCGCAGCAGCGCAACAATCTGCCGCGTGACACGGCGCCAGTGATTCTTAAATGATTGCTCGGTAATGCCGTGCGGGGCGCTCTGCGTCCCGGCCAGAAACAAAAAAGGCGACCTGAACAGGTCGCCTTTTTTGTGGCGGCGGGGTTTAAACGGCCGCTTTGCGCAAGGTCGCCATGAACGCCGCCGCACCAATGAACAGCCCGGCAAACGTGCGGTTCATGCGCTTCTGCTGAGTCGGCGTACGCAACAGACGCAAGACTTTCGAAGCCAGGCCGGTGTAGCCGGCCATGACAATCAGGTCGACCGCAATCATGGTCACGCCGATCACCACGTACTGGATCAACAGCGGCGCATGGGGATTGATGAACTGTGGCAGCACCGCCAGCATGAACACCAGAGCCTTGGGGTTGCTGATGTTCACCAGAAAGCCACGGAACACCAGGGCCAGCGGCTTGCCGATCGGCCTGACCGCCGCATCGTCACTCATGTCCATGGGCAGTGCGCGCCATTGCTTGATCGCGAGGTAAACCAGGTAGGCGACACCGAACCATTTGATCGCGTGGAAGGCGGTGGCCGAGGCCGTGAGGATCGCGCCGACACCGGCGCCCACGATAGCGATCTGCACAGCCAGACCGATCTGCAGGCCCAGGGCGTTCCAGTAGCCGCGCCAGAAACCGTATTGCAGGCCGCTGGACATCGACGCAATGGCGCCGGCGCCCGGAGAAAGACTGATCACCCAGCAGGCGGCAAAAAACGCCAGCCATGTTTGAAGCTCCATCGCACACCTCGACTCGGACTCGTGACAATCCTCAAAGCTAATGCGGTTTTGGCTGGATGACTACCGATTTTTGCAGGATGTTGCAGGGACCCGTGGGAGCGGACGTGCCCGCAAAGGCCTACGCCCGGACACCGCAGGAGCCTACTTCTCGAAACCACTCGACGGCAGCACATCGCTCCCGCGCCAGCGTCGAACCGAACGCTGGAAGAACAGGCTGTTCGGCACTTGCACCATGGCGCTGCCGGTGCCCAGCTCTTCAGCCTCGATCAGCGTGGTGTAGAGCAGATTGATCGCCACCACCCGGCCTTTGACGCCAGGCTTGTCGGTGGTATCCACCAGCTCCACCACATCGCCCAGGCGAAACGGCCCGACGGTGAAGATCAGAATCGCGCAGAGCAGGTTCGACAGTACGCTCCACATGGCGAAAAACGCCACCGCCGCCACCGCGACGAACCCCGACAGCGCGGTCCACAGCACCGTGGCCGACACCCCGAGACGTTCGAGCACGAAGATCAGCGCGCTGCCCATGATCAGCCAGCGCAGGATTCCGCGCAGCGGCATCAGCAGTTGCGGCGGAAACGGATAGCGTTCGCCCAGGCGGGTCAGGAACCGCGCAACGAAGCGCTGGGCGAAGTAACCGGCCAGCAGAATCAGCAGAATCTGCACGCCGAACCAGATCGGCTCGACCCACACCGCCGGCAACGGAAGCTTGAACGCTTCCATCACGACATCGCCTCCAGCTCCGCCTGCATGCTTTCCAGGGTTTCCAGAGCTTCCATCCACGCCTCTTCAAGCTCGGCTTCGCGGACTTTCAATTTGGCCTGCTCGGCCAGCAGGTCACGCAGTTCGTTCTTGCGCGCCGGCTCGTAGATGTCGCTATCGCCGAGGCTGGCATCGACCTTGGCCAGTTTCTCGTGCAGCTTGCCCAACTCGGCTTCCAGCTTGTCGGCTTCGCGTTTGTGCGGCGCCAACTGCTGACGCAGCGCGGCGGCGGCCTGGCGCTGGGCCTTCTTGTCGGTTTTGTCCGGATTCACCGGGGTGCTGCTGACCGGCGCGTTGCGCTGGCGATATTCGACCAGCCAGCGGGCGTAGTCTTCCAGATCGCCGTCGAACTCTTCGACCTTGCCGTCCGCGACCAGATAGAAGTTGTCGGTGGTGCTCTTGAGCAGGTGCCGGTCGTGGGAAACCACCAGTACCGCGCCACTGAATTCCTGCAACGCCATGGTCAGCGCCAGGCGCATTTCCAGGTCCAGGTGGTTGGTCGGTTCGTCGAGCAACAACAGGTTCGGGCGTTCCCAGGCGATCAGCGCCAGGGCCAGGCGGGCCTTTTCACCACCGGAGAAATTCAGCACCGGCTCGTCGATCCGCGCGCCCCGGAAGTCGAAACCGCCGAGGAAGTCGCGCAGGGTCTGCTCACGCTCGGTCGGCGCCAGACGCTGCAAGTGCAGCAACGGGCTGGCCTTGGAGTCCAGCGAGTCGAGTTGATGCTGGGCGAAGTAACCGACCACGGTGTTCTCGCCACGGGTCATGCGCCCGGCCAGCGGTGAAAGCTCGCCGGCAAGGTTCTTGATCAGGGTCGACTTGCCCGCGCCGTTGGGGCCGAGCAGGCCGATCCGCGCACCCGGGGTCAGTTGCAGCTTGACCTTCTCCAGGATGGTTTTCTCGCCATAGCCCAGACGCGCGTCGGACAGGTCGATCAGCGGGCTGGAAATCTTGGTCGACTCGCGGAACACGAAATCGAATGGCGAATCGACGTGGGCCGCCGACAGCTCTTCCATGCGCTCCAGGGCCTTGATCCGGCTCTGGGCCTGGCGGGCCTTGGTGGCCTGGGCCTTGAACCGGGCGATGTAGCTTTCCATGTGCGCACGTTGCGCCTGCTGCTTCTCGTAGGCCTGTTGCTGCTGGGCCAGACGCTCGGCACGGGCACGTTCGAACGCGGTGTAGCCGCCCCGGTACAGGGTCAGTTTGCGCTGGTCGACGTGGGCCACGTGATCGACGACTTCATCGAGGAAGTCCCGGTCGTGGGAAATCAGCAGCAAGGTGCCGGGGTAACTTTTCAGCCACTCTTCGAGCCAGATGATGGCGTCAAGGTCCAGGTGGTTGGTCGGTTCGTCGAGCAGCAGCAGGTCTGACGGACACATCAAAGCCTGCGCAAGGTTCAGACGCATCCGCCAGCCACCGGAGAAATCTCCTACCTGACGATCCATCTGTTCATTGGTGAAACCGAGGCCGGCGAGCAACTTCCGCGCACGCGCGTCGGCGGTGTAGCCGTCGGCGCTGTCGAGTTCGGCGTGCAGACGCGCCAGTGCGGTGCCGTCGTGGGCTTCTTCGGCGGCAGCAAGATCGCGCTGCACTTCACGCAGGCGCAGATCGCCGTCGAGCACATAGTCGACCGCCAGGCGCTCGAGGGTATCGACCTCCTGACGCATGTGGGCGATCCGCCAGTCGGCCGGCAACAGGCAGTCGCCCGAGTCCGGGTGCAACTCACCGCGCAGCAAGGCGAACAGGCTGGATTTGCCGGCGCCGTTGGCACCGATGAGGCCGGCTTTGTGGCCGGCGTGCAGGGTCAGCTCGGCGTCTTCTAGCAGACGTTGCGGGCCACGCTGTAAAGTCAGGTTCTGAAGTCGGATCATAATGGCGGCGGAGTCTACCAGCTTCGCTCACAACTGGCGCGAGTAGCACGATGTCCTCTGACCTGTGGAGCTTTGCCCTTGCCGTCTACGCCCGTCCGGGCGTGGAGGATGCTTGTCTGCACCTGCAATCGGCCGGGGCCAGCGTGTGCCTGATGCTCTGTGGTTTATGGCTGGAGCAGCGTGACGTGACCCGCGATGAGGCGCGTGTGCAACAGCTTCAGGAACTGACCGCTCCCTGGGACAGGGAGGTGGTGCAACCGCTGCGTACGTTGCGCATGCAGTGGAAAACGACAGCCGAGGCTGACCCGGTGCTCAAGGGCATGCGCGATCAGATCAAGGGCCTGGAACTGGAGGCGGAGCGCGCTTTGCTGTCGCGACTGGAAGGCACGGCGCAGGGCTGGCCGCGCAACTCTAAGGAGTCAAGTGACTGGCTGGAAGCCTTGGCGGGCACTGCGGCCAACCTGAACCGCGACGCGCTGCGGGTGCTGCGCGTCGCGGCGACCGGCGCTTAGGAAGCGCTGGTCGGGTTGCTGGCGACGCTCGACGCAGGCGCAGCGGATGGCGCGGTGGTCGAGGTAGAGGCGGCTGGTGCGGATGCTGCGCTCGAAGCCGGGGTTGCCGGCGCGGCGGGTTTGGCAGCAGGAGCGGTAGCCGGTTTCGCGGCGGCTGGCTTGGCAGCAGGAGCGGTAGCCGGTTTCGCGGCGGCTGGCTTGGCAGCAGGTCTTGCGGTGGCTGGTTTTTTCGCGGCAGGTTTGGCTGCCGGTTTTACAGCGGGCTTGGCGGCGGTGGTTGCAGGTTTCGCAGCGGCAGCCGGTTTCGCAGCCGGCTTGGCTGCAGGTTTTGCGACCGCTTTTACAGCAGGCTTGGCCGCAGGTTTTGCCGCTGGTTTCGCAGCGGGTTTGGCTGCCACCGGTTTGGCGGCTGCCTTGGCTGCAGGTTTGGCAGCAGCCGTTCTAGCGGCTGGTTTTGCGGCGGGCTTGGCTGCCGGTTTTGCGGCAGGCTTCGCGGCAGCGGTTTTCGCCGGAGCGGCTTTTGCAGCGGCGGTTTTCGCTACGGGTTTTGCCGCTGGTTTTGCAGCAGCCGGTTTGGCGGCGGCAGGTTTGGCCGCAGGGGTTTTAGCAGCTGGTTTTGCAGCGCTCGCAGCAGCCGGTTTCGCCGCAGGTTTTGCAGCAGCTTTCACAGGAGCCTTGGCCGCAGCAGGCTTGGCAGCCGGTTTGGCCGCTGCTTTTGCAGCCGGTTTGGCGGCAGGTTTAGCAGCCGCTTTCTTCGCAGGAGCCGCTGCCGGTTTGGCGGCGCGGGCGGACAACGCCTTGCCCACGGCCTCTTGAACGCGACCGACACCCTGGGCCAGTTTCAGGCTTTCCTGGGCATCGCGCTTGAGTTGCAGAATGTAGCTGCGGGTATCGGACTGACGATCCTTCAACGCGTCCAGCAAGTCTTCGAGTTCCTTCACGGCACCCTTGGCCTTGGTCTGCGCCTTGGCTTTGCCGGCCGCTGCTGCGTCTTGCAATTTGGTACGGGATTTGTGCAGTTTTTCTTGCGCCTTGCCGCGTTGCTTTTCCAGTTTGGCGAGCAGTTTTTCAGCATCAGCCAAGGCTTGGGAGCAAGCGTTTTCCAAATGTTCGAGCAAGCTGCCCGAGAGCTGTTGGAGTAAGTGCAACGGAGTATTTACAGGCTTCTTGGTGGCCGACATGGTTTACCTCCTGGCTGACGTGAGTGCGGCTCATACTAGACCTCTGCCGTAGCCGCCGCTAGGGCATCTTGACAGTATCGAAAGCCCCGCGTTGCAACGTTGCGAAAATCTTCTTCACATTGGCAAAAGCAGTTCACCGTTGCAGACGTTTGCGCTGGCATAATCTCGCCCATCTCAGGACGGAGAGTGCCCATGTCGCGCTACCTTTTTTTATCCCTCTGCATGGTTTTTTGCGCCGCCCAGGCTGACGAAAAAAACCCGCCGAACGAGGCTCATGATCTGGCCTACAGCCTAGGCGCGAGCCTCGGCGAACGGCTGCGCCAGGAGGTCCCGCAGTTGCAGATCCAGGCGCTGATCGAAGGCTTGCAGCAGGCTTATCAAGGCAAGCCGCTGGCACTGAGCGAGGCGCGGATCGAACAGATCCTGGCCGACCATGAATCGCAGACCGCCGAGCAGGCCGCGATGCCGTCGAGTGATGCGGCGATGGAAAACGAGCGACGTTTTCTGACGGCTGAAAAAGCCAGGCCGGGGGTCAAGGAACTCGCCGACGGCATCCTGCTGACCGAGCTGACACCGGGCAATGGCGCCAAGGCCGGGCCGGACGGAAAAGTGCAGGTGCTGTACATCGGTCGACTGCCGGATGGCACGGTGTTCGATCAGAACACTCAGCCACAATGGTTCAACCTCGACAGCGTGATCGCCGGATGGCGCACCGCGTTGCAGAACATGCCGGTGGGCGCGAAGTGGCGTCTGGTCATTCCATCGGATCAAGCCTATGGCGCCGATGGTGCCGGTGACCTGATCGCGCCGTTCACGCCACTGGTGTTTGAAGTGGAACTCAAGGGCGCCACCAGCTGATCGCCCAAACGAAAAACGGTGCGCCATGGCGCACCGTTTTCAGGTATTGCGGGAGTGGGTTTCAGGCCTGAGCCGGAGCCGCTTCCTTGTGTGCGGTGTGCAGCACTTCGATCAGGCAATCTTCCAGTTCGAAGCGTTCATGAAGCAGGCCACCGAGCTCCTTGAACTTCTCCGCGACGCATTTGCCTTCATCGCAAAGATCGTTGAAGGCGAGCAGTTTTTCGGTGATGACATCGATGCGCGGATAGATCGTCTCGGCGAGTTCCAGACCACGCTTGTCGTTGAACGCCTTGGCTTCGCCGGTCAGCTGTTCGTAGATCTCGAAATGGCCGGCGGACACATAGTCGACCAGGGTGCCGCAGAATTCCTGCAATGGTTTGCGGTTGGTGGCCAGGGCGGCGGGCTCTTCACCCAGATTGTCATAGGCGTCGATCAACTCCTTGCGCTCCTGCAACCAGCGGTCGATCAGCAGATGAACTCCACCCCAGCGTTCCTGAGCATTCTGACAACTTTCGAGCATGGCGATCTCTCTTCCCTTGTGGGTCATGCTGCTCCGTCCCCGCGCCCCCTTTTTGGCTTTTTATGGCTTGGGGCTGTCGAGCAGAACGTCATCGAGCAACATAAATCCAGCGACATGTGCGGGCCAGATTATGCCCGCACGCCTGTCGCTTCAAGGTACGCAGGAGAGAAAGTTCATACAAGTGTTTAATCCCCGATCAGCAGCCGGTGCGACGGTTCGCCGCTGAGCGGTCGCTGCAATGCACTCCAGATAACGCGCAGCAATTGGTAAACGGCAAGAATCGACATGGCGACGAAGAACAGCAGGCTCCACTCCGGAATGCTCAGGTCGAACAGCGTCCACGACAGCTCCGTGCAGTCGATGCGGTTGTCGAGCATCCGCATCAGCGCACAAATCCACGGCAGGCTGCTGAACAGCTCTTCAGTGTGCGGCACGCAATTCACCCATTGCCGCAGCGAGTCGCTCTGCAACAGCACCTGCCGCCAGGCGGCGGTCATGCCGCCAAGGCCGGCTAACAACGCCCACACCCAGTAAAGCGCCATGCCCACACGACGCGGCCCGTGCACGGCCGCCACCGCGCAGCCGAACGTGAGCAAGGCCAGGAACAGCCGTTGCACCAGACAGAGCGTGCACGGCGTCAGACCGACCGCATATTCGAAGTAATAGGAAGCTCCCAGAGCCAGGGCTCCCGCAGTGAAAGCCATGAAAAACAAGGAGCGTGAGCAGGCCAACGACATGGCTTATCCGTAACAGTAAAGACAGGCAGTTACGGTAGAGGAAAGCGCGTAAGCCTTTCAAGGCGGGCCACTGCCGACACTTCACCAGAGGTGTAGGGAAATCCCGACAGCATCGAGAGGAATACGTGTAGTCCGCTGTAGGACTTTGCCTGGGACTCAACCCGGCGGTAACTATTCAGGCATCGAATGACGAAAAAGGGGAGCAGCCTCCCCTGTTTTTCAGGCCTGTGCAACGGCCGGCAACGGCGCCGCCAGCAGACGCTCGTCGAGCAGGCCAAGGCCTTCCTGGAACAACTGGTTGCTGCGTTCGGTATCACCGAGTCGGGCGAGCAATCGCGCCAGTTCCGCACAGGCTTCCGGATTGCGCTGCACGCGCAGGCTGCTTTCCAGATAGTCCCGCGCCTTGCCCCACAAACTGGCTTGCAGGCACAGGCGACCCAGGGTCAGCAGCAGGCTGGGATCGGCTGGATGCTCCTTGAGCCAGCCCTCAGCGGTTTGCAACTGACGCGTCGGATCGCTGCCCCGCACCAGGCCGTACAAGCGCGCCAGGTGGCTGTCGTATTTGCGTTTGAGAGCGCCACGCAACACCTCCTCGGCCTGTACCTGAGCGCCCAACTGACGCAGTTGCTCGGCGTAGGCCAGCACCAGCGGCGCTTCCTGACGCTGGGCGGAAGTGAGCTGCTGCCAGGCACGTTCCAGCGACTGCAACCCAACAGTGCCGTCGTCTTCGCGATGGGCCGCCAGCGACAGGTTCTCACCCCAGGCACGCCGCTCCAGCTCTGCCAATTCGGCAGGTGGCAAGACTTTGTCCTTGCGCAGCTCCGGCAACAGACGGATCACCGCCGACCAGTCGCCGCGCTGCTGATGCAAACGTTGCAACTGACGCAGGGTCTGAGCGTTGTGCGGATGGCGCTCGTGCATCGCCTGCAACGTCACCAGCGCACCGTCGGTGTCGCCACGATCGGTCTGCAACTGGGCATGGTTCAAGGCAATCGCCAGTTCCGCTTGCGGCTGACGCTCGAGGGCGCGCTCCAGCAGGTGATCGCATTCCTCGTAATTGCCCTGCTCGTTCGCCGCGCGGGCGGCGCCGAGGTAATACAACAGCGGCTGGCGTTCAGCTTCGGCGGCGCGATAGAGGTGACGCTGGGCACTGGCCCAGCGACCTTCGGCCAGATCCAGCTGGCCGTGCTCAATCGCCACCTGCACGCGGCGACTGCGGTTGCGCCGCGACCACGGATTGACCACGCCGCTGGAGGTCATCACCAGCTCGACCAGAGCCTTGATGCCCCAGATCAGCAGCCACAACACCGCGACCGCCGCCAGGGTGGCCCACAGGCTCGATTCGTAGCGAAAGCTCCGATAGGCGATCAGCACGTAACCGGAATGCTCGGCAATCGCCAGGCCCAGCGCCGCGGTCGCGGCGATCACCAGAAACACGATCACATACAGGCGTTTCATGGCGTGGCCTCCTGCGCGGTGCTGGCGGCAGGTTTGGCGAACGGTTTCGCCGAGTCTTCAGCGTTGAGGTTGCGGCGCTCCAGATACGCCTGCACGGCGCTCAGGGTTCCGGCCAGATCCGGCGTGTTGACCGTCACCGGTTGCTTGCTCAGTTCGGCCACCTGCTCAAGCATGATCTTGCTCTGCGGGTTGTCCGGATTGAAATTGCCCTTGAGCACATCCCGCGCCTCGGCCAAGGCCTGGGTGTAGACCGGCGCCTGGCCGTTGAGGGCGGCCCATTGCGCCTGCTCGAGCGACAGGCTCAGGGCCAGCCGCACCTGGCTCAGGCTCTGCCCGGCCAGCAACGGGCGCACATTCTTGTCGGCGTTGAAGTCGATGCGGATGTAGCGCGAGATCTGATCCCACCACTGCGACCAGCGACTGGCGCCGTCGCCATCAGCCGTCAGGCCCAGCAACGATTCGCCGCGATCCTTGTACTCCGGCGCCAGCTCGGTGAGTTCGATGACCTGGTCGCGCAACGCGCCCAGGCGCAGGAACAGTCCGGTGCGATCCGGCTGCTCGGTGCTGCGCAGGGCCACCAGGGTTTTCGCCACCTGCTCGCGGGCGGCGAAGGAGCCGGGATCATTCTGTTCGCGGAGGATTTCGTCGGCGCCCTGCACCAGCGCCTGGGCACTGCTGACGTCCTGCAAGGCCGACAGACGCAGACTGGCCAGACGCAACAGATGCTCGGCCTCGGCCAGGCGCCAGTCCTTGCGGCTCGCGCCCAGTACGGTTTCCAGACGTTGATTGAGGCGTTGCTGATCGCCCTGAAGCTGGGTGACCAGACGCTGGCGATCGGCGAGTTCGTCGGCACCGGGCAATTGCCCGAGACGCTCGGTCAGGCGTTGCTCGTTGAGCTTGAGGGTCTGCGCCTGATCGTTCAGCGCCTGCACCTGGCTCAACTGCTCCTGAGTATTGGCCTGCAGGTGGCGTACCTGCCAGACACCCCAGCCGCCCACGGCGACACCAGCGGCGCCGAGCAGCAGCGCGACGATGGCCAATCCATTGCCCCGGCGTGGTTGATCGACCGGCGGCCGATTTTCTACCGATGGCTCAACCGGAGCATCGATCACGGATTGAACATCATCTTTAGGCAAGGCTGTTTCGCTCACGTATCCATCCTTTGCATTAGAGAACGGGCACGGGATGCTCCCGTAACGCCGTCAGCAAAGCCGCGGCACTGGCGCCGCGGCAATCCACAACTGTTCCGGCCCCGGCGGCGCTGGCCTGCTCGGCGACCCTTGGGCTTGGAACAAACAACGGCAACTGCGCAAGTGTCGGCCAGGCGTCGCCGGCCAACTGGCGCAAGTGCTCAAAACCCTGTCCACTGCTGACCACCAGCCCGTTCAGGCGTTCCGCTGCGATCCGCCGCAACAGTTCCTGGGGCGGGTAGGCCGGCAGTTCACGGCGATACAATTCCAGATATTCGACACTAGCACCAAGCTCGCGCAGGCGCTCGGCCAGCAACTCGCGTCCGCCTTCGCCGCGCAGGATCAATACCTGCGATCCAGGCGTGACCACTTCACGCAGACGCGGCAATTGCAGCAAGGCTTCGCTGTCATCGCCGTCCACCGGGAAATTCGCCTCCAACCCTCGCGCCTCAAGGATCTGCGCGGTCGCCGCGCCAACGCTGAACCACGGCATCGCGGGCAAGGGCATCCCATGGGCGTCGAGCAGCTCAAGCGCAATGCGCGCGGCCGGTTTGCTGACCACGATGACCGCGCTGTAACGCGCCAGCCCGGTGACCACCCGACGCATTGTGGCAGAGGCCGGCAGCGGGGAAATTTCCAGAAGCGGCAGACAGCTGCCGAAAATCCCCTGCCCGGCCAGCACCTCGGCGAGCGCCGCGCAGTCATCTGCGGGGCGCGTCAGCAGCAGGCGCCAGGTGGTCACTCGTGACCTGCCTCGCCGTAGACCGCTTTGAGGATGTCGTCGGCGCCCTGGCCGAGCAGGTCTTCGGCGACTTTCACGCCCAAGGCCTCGGCATCGCCGCGCGGCGCCCGGGCTTCGGCACTGAGCAGCCGGCCACCACTGGGCTCACCGACCAGGCCACGCAGCCACAGTTGCTCGCCTTCGAGCACGGCGTAGCAGGCGATCGGCACCTGGCAACCGCCATTCAGGTGTTTGTTCAGCGCGCGTTCGGCGGTGACGCGGGAGGCGGTATCGGCGTGATGCAGCGGCGCCAGCAAGGCGTGAATTTCAGCATCGGCGCTGCGGCATTCGATGCCGACTGCACCCTGGCCACCGGCCGGCAGGCTGTCGTCGACGCTGATTGCCGAGGTGATGCGATCTTCGAAACCGAGACGGATCAACCCGGCCGCCGCGAGGATGATCGCGTCGTACTCGCCGGCATCGAGCTTGGCCAGGCGAGTGTTGACGTTGCCGCGCAGGAAACGGATTTCCAGATCGGGACGGCGCGTCAGCAACTGGGCCTGGCGGCGCAGGCTGGAGGTGCCGACGATGCTGCCGGCAGGCAACGCATCCAGACTGGAAAAGGTATTGGAAACGAAGGCATCGCGCGGGTCTTCGCGCTCGCAGATGCAGAACAGGCCCAGGCCCTGGGGAAAGTCCATCGGCACGTCTTTCATCGAGTGAACGGCGATGTCGGCTTCGTTCTCCAGGAGCGCGGTTTCCAGCTCCTTGACGAACAGGCCCTTGCCGCCGATTTTCGACAGGGGCGAATCGAGCAGTTTGTCGCCGCGACTGACCATGGGCACCAGCGTCACCAGCAGACCCGGGTGGGCTGCTTCCAGACGCGCCTTGACGTATTCGGCCTGCCAGAGGGCCAATGCACTTTTGCGGGTGGCGATGCGGATTTCGCGAGAGGACATGGATCAATCCGTACTGAATAGATACGGCGGATGATAACAGCTCAGCCAAATCCACTTTGATCTGAATCAGAGACGGCACGGCCTCCCTGGCCTGCATGCCCGGTAAAAAGGAGGGTGATCCACCCGACGCCTGCGGATCAGAGCCCTTGCATCATCTTGCGCACGCCCGCCACATGCCGGCGACTGACAATCAGCGCGTCACCGTTCAGGCCTTTGAGAAAGAGCTGGAAATGCCCCAGCGGCGTGCGTTGCAGACGCTCGATGCGGTCGCGGGCGACCAGGGCGTTGCGGTGGATACGCACGAAGCGTTCACCGAACTCGTCTTCCAGCGCCTTGAGCGGCTCGTCGAGCAGCACTTCGCCACTCTCGTGGCGCAAGGTCACGTATTTGTGGTCGGCAATGAAGTACACCACCTGGTCCAGCGGGATCAGTTCGATGCCTTTTCGGGTTCGGGCGCTGATATGACTGCGCGGGCCATTGCCGCTTTCGGCGGCGGGACGGGTCAGGGCCGAGAGTTGCGCCCGGTTCGGCCGCTCAGCCTTTTTCAGGGCGTCATGCAGATGTTCGGTTCGCACGGGTTTCACCACATAGCCCACGGCACCGGCCTTCAGGGCTTCCACGTCATAGTCTTCGGGGCTGGCGCAAAACACCACGGCGGGCGGCGTTTCTCGTTCGCACAAACGGGCAGCGACCTGCAGGCCATCGAGGCCTGGCATGCGGATATCGAGCAGCACGATTTCCGGCTTGAGGCTGTCAATCAGTGCCAACGCCTCTTCGCCATTCGTGGCGCTGGGCTCCAGGACTGTGTAGCCCTCGAGATCGCTCACCATTCGGCTGAGGCGCTCGCGGGCCAGTGGTTCGTCATCAACGATCAGGACATTCATATTGCGCTGGATTCCTGCGTGAGTCTCGCACAAGGATAGCGTAGACAGGTGGAGTGACGTCCGTCACCGCGATCCACGCTAAGACTAGTCCGAGCACCAAAAAGTGCCGTACGTCGGCCGGCAATATTTGCCGATATCCGGTACGCACGGCTCAAGGCCCGCCGTTGCCCGCGTTTTTCACCGGATCTGCCGATGGACAATACGCACACTCCTCTCTTCTGATAGTCGGTGCCCGGCGCTTTGCCTGATGCGCATTCGCGCCGACCCTTCTGTCCAACTGTAGACGTTCGTCGGGCCGATATTGCTCAATCGGAAAATATCCTTGTGCAAATCCCCGCCAGACTGCAGCGACTATGCAGCAGGGCATGAGAAAAAATCGTATCGACCAGTGTCAGCGACAGGATTGGCAACCCTGTTATCATCCGCGCCAGCGTTTCACGCCTTCCTTTTTCAAGCCGATACGAGCGAATTCATGAGCACTGACAAGACCAATCAGTCCTGGGGCGGCCGCTTCAGTGAACCCGTCGACGCCTTCGTCGCCCGCTTCACCGCCTCCGTCACTTTCGACCAGCGCCTGTATCGCCACGACATCATGGGCTCGATCGCCCACGCCACCATGCTGGCCAAGGTCGGCGTGCTGACGGATGCCGAGCGCGACAGCATCATCGATGGCCTGAAGACCATTCAGGGTGAAATCGAGGCCGGTCAGTTCGACTGGCGTGTCGACCTCGAAGACGTACACATGAACATCGAAGCGCGCCTGACCGACCGCATCGGCGTCACCGGCAAGAAACTGCACACCGGGCGCAGCCGCAACGACCAGGTCGCCACCGACATCCGCCTGTGGCTGCGTGACGAAATCGACCTGATCCTGGTCGAGATCACCCGCCTGCAAAAAGGCCTGCTGGAGCAGGCCGAGCGCGAATCGGGCAGCATCATGCCGGGCTTCACCCACTTGCAGACCGCCCAGCCCGTGACCTTCGGTCACCACATGCTGGCCTGGTTCGAAATGCTCAGCCGCGACTACGAGCGTCTGGTCGACTGCCGCAAGCGCGCCAACCGCATGCCGCTGGGCAGCGCCGCGCTGGCCGGCACCACCTACCCGATCGACCGCGAGTACACCGCGCAGCTGCTCGGCTTCGAGGCCGTGGGCGGCAACTCGCTGGACAACGTGTCGGATCGCGACTTCGCCATCGAATTCTGCTCGGCCGCCGCCATCGCGATGATGCACCTGTCGCGCTTCTCCGAAGAGCTGGTGCTGTGGACCAGCGCGCAATTCCAGTTCATCGATCTGCCGGATCGTTTCTGCACCGGCAGCTCGATCATGCCGCAAAAGAAAAACCCCGACGTGCCGGAGCTGGTGCGTGGCAAGACCGGTCGCGTGTTCGGCGCGCTCATGGGCCTGCTGACCCTGATGAAAGGCCAGCCGCTGGCGTACAACAAGGACAACCAGGAAGACAAGGAACCGCTGTTCGACGCCGCCGACACCCTGCGCGACTCGCTGCGGGCCTTTGCCGACATGATCCCGGCGATCAAACCCAAGCACGCGATCATGCGCGAAGCAGCGCTGCGCGGTTTCTCCACCGCCACCGACCTGGCGGACTACCTGGTGCGCCGTGGCCTGCCGTTCCGTGACTGCCACGAAATCGTCGGTCATGCGGTGAAATACGGCGTCGACACTGGCAAGGACCTGGCGGAAATGAGCCTGGACGAACTGCGCCAGTTCAGCGACCAGATCGAACAGGACGTGTTCGCCGTGCTGACCCTGGAAGGCTCCGTCAATGCCCGTGACCATATCGGCGGCACTGCGCCGGCGCAGGTCAAGGCAGCCGTGGTGCGGGGTCAGGCGCTGCTGGCGAGTCGCTAAAGGCTAAAAGCTTCGCGAGCAAGCCCGCTCCCACACTAGATGTATTTGCTTTGTGGGAGCGGGATTGCCCGCGATACTGATCAAAAGATACTGTAAAACCTACCTCTTAGCCGCGATCATCGCCGAAAACGCTGGCATCGCTGCTTCTTTGTCCGCTGCAATCTTCTGCACATTCGGATTTTCTTCCAGACGCTGCAACAACGCCTTCGCCGCCGGCATCCCGGCCAGAAAATCCACCCCGAACAACTTGTGCCCGACCGCGCAGGCCAGCGGTACGCTGTAGAGAAAGTACGCGTCCGCCACGCTCAGGCTGTCACCTGCCACGTACGGGGCGAATTTGCCGTGCCGCCCCAACGCGGCGAATCCCAGCAGCAACTCGGCCCTGGTTTTCTCCTTGATCGCTTCCGGAACCGTCGTACCGAAAAACGCCTCGCCGTAGCAGGCTCGTGCCGGCAGTTCGATGTACAACTCGATTTCCTTGGCCAGTGCCAGCACCTGGGCCCGCTCGAACGGATCGATCGGCAGCAGCGGTTTGCCGGTCTGGCTGCTCTCGATGTATTCGAGGATGACCATCGTTTCGTTGATATAGCCCTGATCCGTACCCAGCACCGGGACCTTGCCCCGTGGGCTGATGGCCTGGGACTCAGGGGTTGGCGTCGGGTAGAACGTGACCTCTTCGAACGGCAGGCCCTTTTCCAGCAGCGCCAGTTTGACCATGTTGTAGTAGTTGCTGACAGCGAATCCGTAGAGCTTGAGCATCATTAGCCTCCAGGCCGTATGGGGTGGGCAGTGCCTGTTTATAGATTGCACGGGGCAATCCTGCCAGCAGCATCACCTCGCTGAATGCGGGTAAACTGGCGCCTTTTCCACAGGAGCCTGCCATGAGCGAGCCAACCGACATCGACAACGACGAAGAAGAGTTCGCCGAGTCGACCCTGATCGAAGCCATCGAAAACCAGATCGAAAGCGAAAATCCGCCAGCGGCCAAGGCGACATTCAACAAGCTGACCCTGGTCGGTTATGAGCGTGAAGACATTCTCAACCTGATGGCCCATGTGCTGGCCTACGAGATCGACGCCATGCTGGACGAAGATCGCGGATTCGATACCGAGTGGTACGAAACAGCACTGCGCGCGCTGCCTGAACTGCCGCCGGAAAAGCAGTAAGCCCGAGATTCCGTGGGAGCAGACAGGTTCGCTCCCACACAATTTGTCACCCATCTTTACGGCCGTGTGCCGACGCCTGACTACACTGGATTGCGCCCCAGGGAGAAAAACCCGGTCGACGGCACTGGACAGGCCGCAACAGCAGGTTCACCTTAGGGGCGCTATCACCCAATTCCTAGAAAGTCTGGAGTCCTTATGTCGTTTAGCCCTGAGCTGGTTGCCGAACTGGAAGTCCTTTCCCTCTTCAACCTGGACAGTTCCCAGGAAGGTTTGAAAATTCATCAGACCGCCGCCCCGAAACATATCGCCGCCGCCAGGCGCCTCTTCGAAAAAAACCTCACCGACCAGGACGACGGTGGTTATCTGACCAGCCTGGGTCGTGACGCCGCACAAAATATCCAGACCGCGCTGACCATTCTCAACGCCAAAGAAACCGCCTGATTCTCATCTCTCTGCCCACGGGAACTCCTCGCCACGGGATTTCCGCGGGCCTGCTTCGGCTGCCTGCCGTCGCCGCGCGCTAAAAATCTGACGTCAAAAAACAAATTCAGCTTAAAAGTCTTACAGCTCTGAGGCTAAACTTCCGTCATCCAAATCCCTGTGCCTCCGAGCCCCGCGAGCCGGTTTGAGCTGACATGATCCGCACCCACGAAATTCGCCCGGACCTGGACGAGGGAGTCGACCGCAAGGTACTCAGCCAGCTACGCGCACGCTTTCTCAAACTCAATGACGGCCGCCTGAGCCGGGCGCTGGAAGGCTTGTCGACGCGCCAGCAAAGTGTGCTGACGCTGCTGCCGCTGTTTTTTCACGTCAATCACCCGCTGCTGCCCGGCTACGTCTCCGGCAGCACGCCGGCCGGGCTGTCGAATTACGAACCGGACGCCGACGCCCTCGCCGAAGCCCAGCGCCTGACCCGTTCGTTTTCCTACAAGCCGCGCCACGGCAGCAATCCGCCGCGACCGATTCACGGACTGTTCCTGATGGGCAGCCTCGGCACCCTGGCCCAGGCTGACCAGAGCGACATGGACGTGTGGGTCTGCCACGCCCCGGACCTGAGCGACAGCGAGCTCGCCGAGCTGCGCAAGAAATGCCAGTTGCTCGAAACCTGGGCCGCCAGCCAGGGCGCCGAGGCGCATTTTTTCCTGATCGATCCGGCGCGCTTCGTCAAAGGTGAACGCGACACCCAGCTCAGCTCCGAAGACTGCGGCACCACCCAGCATTACCTGCTGCTGGACGAGTTCTACCGCACCGCGATCTGGCTCGCCGGGCGCACGCCGATCTGGTGGCTGGTGCCGGTCTATGAGGAAAGCGCCTACGACCAGTACACCCACACGCTGATTTCCAAGCGGTTCATCCGCAACGATGAAACCCTCGATCTCGGGCACCTGGCGCATATTCCGCCGGGCGAGTTCATCGGCGCTGGTCTGTGGCAGTTGTTCAAGGGCATCGAGTCGCCCTACAAGTCGGTGCTCAAACTGCTGCTGATCGAGGTCTACGCCAGCGAGCACCCGCAGGTGCAGTGCCTCAGTCTGCGCTACAAGCGGGCGGTGTTCGCCAATCAACTGGATCTGGATGAACTGGATCCGTACATGGTGGTTTACCGGCGCATCGAGGAATACCTCACCGCCCGCAAGGAGCCGGAACGCCTGGAGCTGGTGCGGCGGGCGCTGTACCTGAAGGTCAACCGCAAGCTCACCGGCAACTCCCGCACCCAGAGCTGGCAGCGCTCGCTGCTGGAGCGGCTGGCTCAGGAATGGCACTGGGATCAGCGACAACTGGCGCTGCTCGACAGCCGCAGCCAGTGGAAAGTCCGCCAGGTCAGCGCCGAACGGCGGGCGCTGGTCAATGAACTGAATTACAGCTACCGCTTCCTGACCCAGTTCGCCCGCACCGAACAGACCGTCAGCCTGATCAACAAACGTGACCTCAATGTCCTCGGACGGCGGCTGTACGCCGCGTTCGAGCGCAAGGCCGACAAGGTCGAGTTCATCAACCCCGGCATCGCCCCCGACCTGGCCGAAGACACCCTGACCCTGGTGCAGTCGCCGAACAAAAAGGAGCCGGGGCAAAGTCAGTGGGGCCTGTACAACGGCAGTCTGACCGCGCTGGAGTGGGAGCATTTCGCGCCGATCAAGCGCAGCCGCCAGTTGCTCGAACTGCTGACCTGGTGCCACCGCAACGGCGTGATCGACAGCAGCACCCGCCTGGCCCTGCACCCCGGCGCCAGCGATTTGAGCGAGTTCGAGTTGTTCAACCTGCTCGGCAGCCTGCAACAGAGCATCACCCTGCCCTTGCCCACGATTGCCGAAGAACCGTTGCTGCGCGCCAGCGTGCCGAGCGAAGTGCTGATTCTGGTGAACGTCGGCGTCGACCCGCTCAAGCATCACCGCGACCTGAACATCCTGATGACCACCGAGCGCACCGACTCCCTGAGCTACGCCGGGGTCCGCGAAAACCTGGTGCTGACCCTCGATCAGGTCACGCTCAACAGCTGGAACGAAGTGCTGGTCAACCGTTTCGACGGCCCCCACGCGCTGCTCGACTGCCTGCGCGACTACCTCAACAACCTGCCGCGTGGCCCTCGACAGCCAACGCTGCGGGTGCGCTGTTTCTGCCACAACCGGGCGCAATTCATCGCCCGGCGCGTCGAGGAAGTCATCGATACCGCGCAAAACCTGCTGCTCAGCGAACTCAATCACCGCTACTTGATTCAGGTGCAGCAGCATTATCACGTACTGGAACTGGTGCCGGGACAGGTCAACCACGTCGCCCTCGCCACGCTGCCGGCGCTGCTCGATTACCTTGGCGAAGAACAACCGCGCTACAGCCCGCTGCACCTGGACCCGATGGCGCTGGAGGATCACGACCTCGCGCTGATCCTGCCGATGGGGCAGCCCGAATGCATTCAAGTGTTCTACCGGATCAGCGAGCAGCAGGCCGAGCTGTACGTGCTCGATGAATTCAACGCGCTGTGGCAGCAGCACTTGCCGTACCACGACGAACAGAGCCTGTTGGTACCGTTGCAACGCTTCCTGCAATCGATCCAGTACCGTCGCGAAGCGTTGCTGCCGATGGACGCAGGTCAGTCGGCCAACCTCGAAATTTTGTATTACCAGCTGTTGCCATCAGGCCCGGGACGGGCACGGCGGGTCGAAGCGCGGCCGGCGCCACAGACCCCGGTCAACAAACCGTTCTACGACGTGCAGGCGATCATCGGCAAAGCTGCACCGGGACAAGTGCAAGTCACCTTGTATTGCAATCAGCGGGAATTCAGCGAACTGGAACATGGCGACCAACTGTTCAGCGTGGTCGCCCGGGAAATCGTCGAGCAGCGCCGCGAGACCGAACGCTATCGCTGCTACATCACCGACCTGGACCTGTCAGGCCTGCTCGGTGATGGTCAGAGTTCAAGCAATCTGTATCTGCGCTACAAGACGGACCTGGAGCGCGCCCTGAACGAGGCGCTCGAACAGGTCTGAGACGGGGTCAGACCGGGTATTCGCCGCCATCGGCCGGCTGCGATTCAACTTCCAGCAAGGTCAGCTTCAGGGTCTTGCCGCCCGGTGCCGGCCAGTCGATGTGTTGCCCGACCTTCAAGCCCAGCAGTGCACTGCCGACCGGCGCCAGGATCGAGACTTTGCCTTCGTCGGCGTTGGCGTGCCTGGGATAGACCAGCGTCAGGTGATAGTCCTTGCCGCTGCCTTCCTCGCGGCAATGCACGCGGGAGTTCATCGTCACGACATCGGCGGGCACTTCATTGTGGCCGACCAGGGTATCGGCGCGATCCAGTTCGGTTTGCAGCTCATCAACGCCGCGCGTGCCTTCAGGCAATCTGTCGATCAGCTGCTCCAGACGTTGCACGTCCAGACGGGTAAGGGTGATGGAAGGTGCGGTCATGATCCGGGCAGACTCCTTTCTTCTGCACAAAAAAAGCAAAACCCCGCCAAAAAAAGACGGGGTTCTTACCTGGCCTCGATGGGTTGAGGCGTGTTCGGACACTATCACAGCTCAAAAAATATACAAGCGGCCGCCCGGCAGCCCGCAATCGCTAGCGAGCGGCCTCGCGACGCTCCGAGGCTTCGGCGCAGATCACCCGGCGGCGCGCATCGTCCGCCGAGCGCCATTCGCGAATATCCTCGACATGCCGCATACAGCCCAGGCAGACCTTCTGCTCGTCCAGCCGGCACACGCCGGTACACGGCGACGGCACGGCCGGGCTGACATTGCTGTAAAGCGGCTTCGGCGGGCGAACGGGAGCGGCCTGGGTCACGGAATCACAGGCCTTCGAAATCGAATTCGGCGCCGGCCTGCTGCCGGACGATACGCTCGAGCATCTCACCCAGTTGCTCCTCGCTCTTGTCGCACATCCAGCGTTCGCTTTCTTCGTCGTAGTCGAAGTGGAAACCGCCGGACACCGCCGCCAGCCACAGCTGACGCAGCGGTTCCTGGCGACTGAAGATCAGCTGGGTGCCGTTCTCGAACTTGACGGTCAGCACACCGGCGGAGTTCTCCATGTCGATGTCCAGGTCGCTTTCGTCGAAGATGTCTTCCAGTTTTTCCTGGGTTTCATCGACCAGATCGTGGAAACGGGCTTCGGACAAACTCATTGCGGCAACCTCAAAAATGTCTGATCGGGCTCAAGCGCCGCAAGATACGAGCGCTGGCGGCCGAATGCAAAGAATAACGACCAGACACCCGTCCCGATACCCGAAGGATTGATGCGGATCGGGGCAAGCCCCGCCAGACGGGAGTCCCGTCGCATAGGCAAGCTGCCGGGTGGCCGGTATACTCCGGCGCAATTAACGCATTTTCAAGGATTTCGCCATGAAGCGCCTGATCTCTTCCCTTGCTGCGCTCGTCGCGGTTGCCTGTCTCGTTTCGGCCTGCGGTCAGAAAGGCCCGCTGTACCTGCCCGATGAAGATCAGGACCCGGCCGAACAAGCCAAGTCGTCGCAACACCAGCCTGCCTCCAAAGCACACAAACACGACGTCTACTAAGGGATCGCCATGGACGCTTTTAACTACCGTGGCGGGGAGCTGTTCGCGGAAGGTGTGGCGCTGTCCGCCATCGCCGATCGCTTCGGCACACCGACCTACGTCTACTCCCGCGCGCACATCGAAGCCCAGTACCTGGCCTACGCCGATGCGCTGGCCGGCATGCCGCACCTGGTCTGCTTCGCGGTCAAGGCCAACTCCAATCTCGGCGTTCTGAATGTCCTGGCCCGTCTCGGCGCCGGTTTCGACATCGTCTCCCGTGGTGAACTGGAACGCGTTCTCGCCGCTGGCGGTAGCGCCGACAAGATCGTGTTCTCCGGCGTCGGCAAGACCCGTGACGACATGCGTCGTGCCCTGGAAGTCGGCGTGCATTGCTTCAACGTCGAGTCCACCGACGAGCTGGAGCGCCTGCAAGTGGTGGCCGCCGAGCTGGGCGTTCGCGCGCCGGTCTCGCTGCGCGTCAACCCGGACGTCGATGCCGGCACCCACCCGTACATTTCCACCGGCCTGAAAGAAAACAAGTTCGGCATCGCCATTGCCGACGCCGAAGACGTGTACGTGCGCGCCGCGCATCTGCCGAACCTGGAAGTGGTCGGCGTCGACTGCCACATCGGTTCGCAGCTGACCACCCTGCCGCCGTTCCTCGATGCCCTCGACCGTCTGCTCGACCTGGTCGACCGCCTCGGCGATTGCGGCATCCACCTGCGCCACATCGACCTTGGTGGTGGCCTGGGCGTGCGTTATCGCGATGAAGAGCCGCCATTGGCCGCCGACTACATCAAGGCTGTGCGCGAGCGTCTGGTCGGTCGCGATCTGGCGCTGGTGTTCGAGCCGGGCCGCTTCATCGTCGCCAACGCCGGCGTGCTGTTGACCCAGGTCGAATACCTCAAGCACACCGAACACAAGGATTTCGCCATCGTCGACGCGGCGATGAACGACCTGATCCGCCCGGCGCTGTACCAGGCCTGGATGGACGTCACCGCCGTCAAGCCGCGCGACACCGCCGCACGCAAGTACGACATCGTCGGCCCGATCTGCGAAACCGGTGACTTCCTGGCCAAGGAACGTGAACTGGCCCTGGAAGAAGGCGACCTGCTGGCCGTGCATTCGGCCGGTGCCTACGGTTTCGTGATGAGCTCCAACTACAACACCCGTGGCCGTGCCGCCGAGGTGCTGGTAGACGGTGACCAGGTATTTGAAGTGCGCCGCCGCGAAACCGTGGCCGAGCTGTTTGCCGGCGAAAGCCTGCTGCCGGAGTAACCCCATGCTGCTGCGTTTTACCAAAATGCACGGCCTGGGCAACGACTTCATGGTCCTCGACCTAGTCAGCCAGCACGCGCACATTCAGCCCAAGCACGCCAAGCAATGGGGCGACCGGCACACCGGTATCGGTTTCGACCAGTTGCTGATCGTCGAGGCGCCGAGCAATCCGGACGTGGATTTCCGCTACCGGATCTTCAACTCCGATGGCTCGGAAGTGGAGCAGTGCGGCAACGGTGCCCGCTGCTTCGCCCGCTTCGTGCTCGACAAGCGCCTGACCGCCAAGCGCGTGATCCGCGTCGAGACCAAGGGCGGCATCATCGAACTGGACGTGCGTAACGACGGCCAGATCGGCGTGAACATGGGCGCCCCGCGCCTGGTGCCGGCGGACATTCCGTTCGAAGCACCGGCGCAGGCGACCAGCTATGCGCTGGACGTCGACGGCACGCATGTCGAGTTGGCGGCGGTATCGATGGGCAACCCCCACGCCGTGCTGCGGGTGGAAGACATCAACAACGCACCGGTGCATGAACTGGGGCCGAAGATCGAACACCATCCGCGCTTCCCGGCGCGGGTCAACGTCGGTTTCCTCCAGGTCATCGACCGCAACCGCGCGCAGTTGCGCGTCTGGGAGCGCGGTGCCGGGGAAACCCAGGCCTGCGGCACCGGCGCCTGCGCGGCGGCCGTCGCGGCGATCAGTCAGGGGTGGATGGATTCACCGCTGTTGATCGACCTGCCGGGCGGGCGCCTGTCCATCGAGTGGGCAGGCCCCGGCCAACCGGTCTTGATGACGGGTCCGGCAGTGCGCGTTTATGAAGGACAAGTGCGTCTTTGAGTGAGCAGAAGCCATGACCGATAAGCCTCAGGTACCCGCCCGACAGTCCGACGAATCAGCGTCCGAGAGCCTGGAGGCGGCAGCGGTTGCCGCGTACCTGGAGGCTCATCCGGACTTCTTCGTCGAGCACGAAGAACTGCTGCCGGCAATGCGCATTCCCCACCGACGCGGAGACACCGTGTCGCTGGTCGAACGCCAAATGACCATCCTGCGCGACCGCAATATCGAGATGCGCCACCGCCTCTCGCAATTGATGGACGTCGCCCGGGACAACGACCGCCTGTTCGACAAGACCCGCCGCCTGATCCTCGCGCTGATGGACGCCACCAGCCTCGAAGACGTGGTGATCGCCGTCGAGGACAGCCTGCGCCAGGATTTCCAGGTGCCCTTCGTCAGCCTGATCCTGCTGGGTGACAACCCGGCGCCGGTCGGCCGCTGGGTGACCCACGCCGATGCACAAACCGCCATTGGCGGCCTGCTCACCGAAGGCAAGAGCGTCAGCGGCAGCCTGCGTGAACATGAGCTGGACTTCCTGTTCGGCGAAGAACAGCGCAAGCAGATCGGCTCCACCGCCGTGGTTGCGGTCAGCCATCAGGGCATCCACGGGATCCTCGCCATCGCCAGCCGCGACCCGCAGCATTACAAGAGTTCGGTCGGAACCCTGTTCCTCAGCTACATCGCCGAAGTCATGGGCCGCGTGCTGCCACGGGTCAACAGTTCCCTGCGCTCGGTACGCTGAGCATGGAACGGCAACTGGACGCTTACTGCGAACACCTGCGCAGTGAGCGGCAGGTGTCGCCGCATACGTTGTCGGCCTATCGCCGTGACCTGGATAAAGTCGTCGGCTGGTGCATCAAACAGAACATCGGTAGCTGGCAGGCCCTGGATATCCAGCGCCTGCGCAGCCTGGTGGCGCGCCTGCATGCCCAGGGCCAGTCTTCGCGCAGCCTCGCGCGCCTGCTCTCGGCGGTGCGCGGGCTCTATCACTACCTCAATCGCGAAGGCCTCTGCGACCACGATCCGGCCACTGGCCTGGCGCCGCCGAAAGGCGAACGCCGGCTGCCGAAAACCCTCGACACCGACCGCGCCCTGCAACTGCTTGAAGGTGCTGTCGAGGACGACTTCCTCGCCCGCCGCGATCAGGCAATCCTCGAGCTGTTCTATTCCTCCGGCCTGCGCCTGTCGGAATTGACCGGGCTCAATCTCGATCAGCTCGACCTCGCCGACGGCATGGTCCAGGTGCTCGGCAAAGGCAGCAAGACCCGCCTGCTGCCGGTCGGCACCAAGGCCCGCGAAGCACTGGAGCAATGGTTGCCGCTGCGGGCGCTGACCAATCCGGCGGACGACGCGGTGTTCGTCAGCCAGCAAGGCCGGCGCCTCGGCCCACGGGCCATTCAGGTACGGGTGAAACTGGCCGGCGAGCGCGAGCTGGGGCAGAACCTGCACCCGCACATGTTGCGGCACTCCTTCGCCAGCCACTTGCTGGAATCCTCGCAGGATCTGCGTGCGGTGCAGGAGTTGCTCGGCCACTCGGACATCAAGACCACCCAGATCTACACCCACCTGGACTTCCAGCACCTGGCGGCGGTCTACGACAGCGCCCATCCACGGGCCAAACGCACGAAAGGCGACGATTCATGAGCATCCAGTTGATCACCTTCGACCTCGACGACACCCTCTGGGACACAGCCCCGGTGATCGTCAGCGCCGAAGCGGTTTTGCGTGAATGGCTGGGCGAGCATGCGCCAGACCTGGGCGCGGTGCCGGTGGAACATTTGTGGGCCATCCGCGAACGGGTACTGACTAGCGAACCGGGGCTCAAACACCGCATCAGTGCGCTGCGCCGACGGGTGTTGTTCCATGCGTTGGAGGAAGCGGGATACGCCCACGGCGAGGCGACGGACCTGGCGGACAAGAGTTTTGAAGTGTTCCTGCACGCACGGCATCAGATCGAGGTGTTTCCCGAGGTCGAACCGGTGCTGGAAATCCTCGCCAACCACTACGCCCTCGGCGTGGTCACCAACGGCAATGCCGATGTGCGCCGCCTGGGGCTGGCCGACTATTTCAAGTTTGCCCTGTGCGCCGAAGACATCGGCATCGCCAAACCGGACGCCCGGCTGTTCCACGAAGCCCTGCAGCGTGGCGGTGTGAGTGCCGAAGCGGCGGTGCATATCGGCGATCACCCAGGGGATGACATTGCCGGCGCGCAGCAGGCGGGATTGCGCGCGGTGTGGTTCAACCCGGCGGGCAAGGTCTGGGAGGCCGAGCGCCTGCCGGATGCGGAGATTCGCAGTCTGACCGAGTTGCCGGCCGTGCTCGCCCGCTGGAACGCCACCTCCGCCTGACAAAAATCGCCCCGGACCTTTTGTTTCAGGCATGAAAAAGCCCGCAGCGACGGCGGGCTTTTTCAGCAAGCAAGCGGCACGCCTCAGATAGGGCGGCTACCGTACTTGTTGTCCGGCTTCTTGGGCGGATCGGCGACCACGTTGGCCTCCACTTCCTGCACCTTGCCGCCACGCGAAAGGAAATCTTCCATGGCCTTGGCCAGGGCGTCACGCTCCTTCTGCTTGGCTTCCATGCTCGGCATTTCGTCTACCGATACCGCAGCCTTGGACTTGCCTTTGGCGGCCGGAGCCGGGGCATCGCTGTCGCTATCGCCGCCGTCATCTTCAGCGCCGTCGTCAGCTGCCGCTTCCAGGCCCTCATCACCCTCGTCTTCGTCGCCTACTTCGAGGTCGTCGTTTTCCAGATCATCGTCGCTCATGTTCTACCTCATGACTTGCGAAAAGCAGATTAGTTATAGACCAGCTTTGGCGACTATCGAAAGTCGCCGGAAAAAATCATTCGCCGCTGCTGACCAGCGGTGATGCCCCTTCACCGTGCAAGGTGGCGAGGACTTTACGGGCACCGCCATGATCACGGTGCTCGCCCAGGTAAACGCCTTGCCAGGTTCCCAGTGCCAGACGGCCTGCCGATACCGGCAAACTGATCTGGCAGCCAAGCACGCTGGCCTTGAAGTGCGCCGGGAGGTCGTCCAGGCCTTCGTCGTTATGCTCATAGCCGTCTGCTCCTTGTGGGATCAGACGATTGAAAAATCGTTCGAAGTCGCGACGTACCGCCGGATCGGCGTTCTCGTTGATGGTCAACGACGCCGAGGTGTGCTGCAGCCACAGATGCAACAGACCGACCCGGCATGCCTTGAGTTCAGGCAGGCCGGCGAGTAACTCGTCCGTTACCAGATGAAAGCCCCGGGGCCGTGCCCGCAGGGTTATCAGAGTCTGTTGCCACATACAGTTCTCCGCACGTTCGGGGCGCATTCTAGCGCGCTCAGGGAAAAAACAAAGACCCTAATATTCCCGCAATCGCGTAAGCCATTGGCCGCAGAAAAACCCTCGTCGTAAACGCGACCAAAGCAGTACGAAAAATCCTTTCAGCCTCTCCCTGAATGACAAATCGCAGGCAAAAAAATGCCCGGCGTACCGGGCAAGTTTTTTCGGTGCGCGTACTTACAGGTTGTAGCCGCGCTCGTTGTGTTGTGCCAGGTCCAGACCCACCGATTCTTCCTCGTCGGTCACCCGCAGACCCATCACGGCGTCCAGCACCTTGAGGATGATGAAGGTGGCGATCGCGGTGTAGATCACGGTGAAGCCGACACCCTTGATCTGAATCCAGACTTGCGCACCGATGTCGGTGACGGTGCCGAAGCCGCCCAGGGACGGTGCTGCGAACACACCGGTCAGGATCGCGCCGAGGATACCGCCGATACCGTGCACGCCGAAGGCGTCGAGGGAGTCGTCGTAACCCATTTTGCGTTTCAGGGTGGTGGCGCAGAAGAAGCACACCACGCCCGCCGCCAGACCGATCACCAGTGCGCCCATCGGGCCTACGGTGCCGGCCGCCGGAGTGATTGCCACCAGGCCCGCCACCACACCCGAGGCGATGCCCAGTGCGCTTGGTTTGCCGTGGGTGATCCACTCGGCGAACATCCAGCCCAGCGCCGCCGCAGCGGTTGCGATCTGGGTCACCAGCATCGCCATGCCGGCGGTGCCGTTGGCCGCCGCAGCGGAACCGGCGTTGAAGCCGAACCAGCCGATCCACAGCATCGCGGCGCCCATCAGGGTGTAACCGAGGTTGTGCGGAGCCATCGGCGTGGTCGGGAAGCCTTTACGCTTGCCCAGCACCAGGCAGGCCACCAGACCGGCGATACCGGCGTTGATGTGCACCACGGTGCCGCCCGCGAAGTCGAGCACGCCCCAGTCCCACAGCAGGCCGCCGTTGCCGGACCAGACCATGTGCGCGATCGGCGCATAGACCACGGTGAACCAGATCCCCATGAAGACCAGCATCGCGGAGAACTTCATCCGCTCGGCGAACGCACCGACGATCAGCGCCGGGGTGATGATCGCGAAGGTCATCTGGAAGGTAATGAAGACTGCCTCGGGGAACAGCGCCGCCGGGCCGGTCAGACTCGCCGGAGTGACGCCGGCGAGGAACGCCTTGCCCATGCCGCCCACGAACGAGTTGAAGTTGACGACGCCCTGCTCCATGCCGGTGGTGTCGAACGCAATGCTGTAGCCATAAATGACCCACAGGACGCTGATCAGACCGGTAATGGCGAAGCACTGCATCATCACGGAAAGAATGTTTTTCGAACGGACCATACCGCCGTAGAACAGCGCAAGGCCGGGAATGGTCATGAACAGCACGAGGGCTGTGGAGGTGAGCATCCAGGCAGTGTCGCCGGAGTTCAGGACTGGAGCAGCCACTTCGTCTGCCGCCATGGCCAGGCCGGGCATTACGATAGACAACAGGGCTCCAAGCCCTGCGAATTTACGCAGAGTCATTTTGTTTTCTCCTGGGGCGTTGGGTTTGTGGCGGCTTAAATCGCGTCGGTATCGGTTTCGCCGGTACGGATGCGAATCGCCTGTTCCAGATTCACCACGAAGATCTTGCCGTCACCGATCTTGCCGGTGTTGGCAGCCTTGGTTATCGCCTCGATAACCCGGTCCAGATCCTTGTCGTCGATGGCAACGTCGATCTTCACCTTGGGCAGAAAATCGACCACGTATTCCGCGCCGCGATACAGCTCGGTGTGACCCTTCTGCCGACCGAAGCCTTTGACTTCAGTAACGGTAATGCCCTGCACGCCGATTTCGGACAGCGACTCGCGCACGTCGTCCAACTTGAACGGCTTGATGATGGCAGTGACTAGCTTCATGAAACTCTCTCCCGAATTGGTGGACTTGCCCCAGGAAAACAAACCCGACTCAAGTCTAAGCGCAGTGCCTGGCTTTGTAACGCTTCGTAGTGACGCCAGCTAACCGCATCCAGACGAAACTCCCCGCTCCGTCTGCCGCACTGCATCGTCACAGCGACTGCATCAGTGCATGGGTCACGAGGGTCTAAGCAGAAACCTTGCCATGTCAGGAAAACCCACTGATTTCAATCCCTTGGCCGTTACGGCTGATATCGTCGGGAAAACCGCGAACCAGATACGCACAACAACGGTGCGACCCTGTGCATTCCCTTGCGCGAAAAGCGTGCATCCGGGCCTGCGCAAATGACTTAGACAGCGCGTGATACACTGCCGGCCATTGTTTCCAGGACATTCCCCATGCTCGCGCCAAAAGACTTCCTCGACGCCCTGAGCGGCACCGCCTCCCGCCTGTTCAGCGGCGACACGCCATTGCCCAAAGCCGAAATCGAAAGCCAGTTCAAGATGCTGCTGCAAAGTGCCTTCAGCAAACTGGATCTGGTGAGCCGTGAAGAATTCGATAGTCAGATGGTGGTGTTGGCCCGTACACGCGCACGGCTTGAGAGCCTTGAGGCGAAAGTGGCTGAACTGGAAGCGAAGCTGAGCCCGCCAGCCGAATAACACCTGGTTTCTTTGTGAATGCGGCCCCCTGTGGGAGCGTGCTTGCCCGCGAATGAAGGTCGGAACGACCTTCCGCCATTCAGGATTCGCCGCCGACTCTCAGCAGAATCCTACAGCTTGCAGCCCTGCCGTCCGATTGCGTCGTGAAGCCCTGATTCCTAAGCTCACCCAATGCTGAATGTTCAGCACTGGGTTTGGCGACCCGGGAAGCATGAGGCGCACGACAACCATGATGACGGCTGGATTTACCGCCACATAGAGTCATGGCGGTTGTGCGTGGGAGACCTCAGGGTCTGCCGGATTCCTTTTGCTCCGGTTCGCCAACCTGCGTACAACTGCCACCCAATTGTTTGGCGACGATTGGGGCGGTCCTATAGCAAAAGGAGCTGTTCAATGAATCACGATGAAAACTATCTGATACCCAACGTCTTCACCCGCCATAGACTCCCCGTCCACGCCCTCCTGATCCAGAACCAACCCTGGTTCTGCGCCCGCGACCTCGGCCGATTACTACGCATTCACCTCAATGATCGCCTCCTGCGCAGACTCGACCACGACCAACACCAGACCACCCGCACCCTCATCCATGGCGAAATCGAAAACACCCTGCTCATCAGCGAATCCGGTGTCTACGCCCTCCTCATCTACCACTACTGCCCCGAACACCGAGCGTTACGCGAATGGCTCACCCACGAAGTCGTTCCCACCTTGCGTGACGCCCAACACCCCACCGCTCCCGAACGCCCACAACTGAGCCTGCTCGACTGGCCGCAGATGTCATTGAGTTTGTTGCACTGGAATAACCAGCCGTGGATTCGGTTGCAGGATGTGCCGTTGATGGTGGTAGAACGGGAAGATCGAAAGCGCCCAGTGACGGAGGGTTGGTGGAAAAAGGCTTCGCGGATGCTTCAATCGCTATAAGCCCGCATGCCTGACCTGAGCCCTGCGCAAATAGTAAGTCGACTGAAGATTCAGCCAGAACTCAGGCGTAGTGTTGAGATGAATGGCAAGTCTGATTGCCAGATCGGCGCAGATCCTGATCTGGCACTTCACAAGCTTTTCAATTTCACTTTCGGGCCATTTCGTGGGCATGGCCAGATCCATGACAGTCATGCCCAACGGCTCCATGAATTCCTTATTCAGAACCTCTCCCGGATGAATCGGGCGCATACCATTGCGGTTCAATTTTCGCCTCCAGAGGCTGCAGGGGAAGGAAGTCGAGTAAAAAATCCTCAAGATGAAGTCTAGCGAGGCCCCTATAAAAACTTAGGGGGAAGCGCCTTGGCAACATCCAGTGAAGTTTTACCCCCGCACTGCTCCTTCAACATCCGCTCTCCCAACTATCCTTCAAAAACCCGCAGGAAGCGGCCCCCCGATTCAATTCAAGGAACGACCATGTCCCTCTCCATTGTCCACAGCCGCGCCCAGGTTGGCGTGGATGCCCCCGCCGTCACTGTCGAAGTCCATCTGGCCAATGGTCTGCCCTCGCTGACCATGGTCGGCCTGCCCGAGGCGGCGGTGAAGGAGAGCAAGGATCGGGTGCGCAGCGCGATCATCAATTCCGGGCTGCAGTTTCCCGCGCGGCGGATCACCTTGAATCTGGCGCCGGCGGATCTGCCCAAGGATGGCGGGCGGTTTGATCTGGCGATTGCGCTGGGGATTCTGTCGGCCAGTGTGCAGGTGCCATGTCTGACGCTGGATGAGGTGGAGTGCCTGGGTGAACTGGCGCTCTCCGGGGCGGTGCGGCCAGTACGCGGGGTATTGCCGGCGGCGCTGGCCGCGCGCAAGGCCGGGCGAACGCTGGTGGTGCCACGGGCGAATGCCGAGGAAGCCTGTCTGGCGTCGGGATTGAAAGTGATCGCGGTGGATCACCTGCTGCAAGCGGTGGCCCACTTCAACGGGCATACGCCGGTCGAACCTTATGTCTCGGACGGCTTGATCCATGCCGCCAAACCTTACCCCGATCTCAACGAAGTACAGGGTCAACTGGCGGCCAAACGCGCGCTGCTGATCGCAGCGGCGGGTGCGCATAACCTGCTGTTCAGCGGGCCACCGGGAACGGGCAAGACATTGCTCGCCAGTCGCTTGCCGGGGTTGTTGCCGCCGCTGGCCGAGAGCGAAGCGCTGGAGGTGGCGGCAATTCAATCCGTCGCCAGCGGCGCGCCTCTGACCCATTGGCCGCAGCGGCCCTTCCGGCAACCGCACCACTCGGCATCGGGGCCGGCGCTGGTCGGCGGCAGCGCGAAACCGCAACCCGGCGAAATCACCCCCGCCCACCATGGCGTGCTGTTCCTCGATGAGCTTCCGGAGTTTGATCGCAAGGTGCTGGAGGTTCTGCGCGAACCACTGGAGTCCGGGCATATCGTCATTTCCCGGGCCAAGGAGCGGGTGCGTTTTCCGGCAAGATTCCAACTGGTAGCCGCGATGAATCCCTGCCCCTGTGGATATCTTGGTGAGCCGACAGGGCGCTGCTCCTGCACGCCGGACATGGTGCAGCGCTACCGAAACAAACTGTCGGGACCACTGCTCGACCGGATCGATCTGCACCTGACGGTTGCACGGGAAACCACCGCATTGAATCCGACGGTCAAACCGGGAGAAGACAGCGCCAGCGCGGCAGCGCAAGTCGCCGAGGCCAGGGAACGCCAGCAGAAGCGTCAGGGTTGCGCCAACGCATTCCTCGACCTGCCGAAGCTGCGCAAGCATTGCAAGTTATCCACAGCCGATGAAGCCTGGCTGGAGTCAGCATGCGAGCGGCTGACCCTGTCGCTGCGTTCGGCGCATCGCTTGCTCAAGGTCGCCCGAACACTGGCCGATCTTGAACAAATCGATGCGATCACGCGTGAGCATCTGGCCGAGGCCCTGCAATATCGGCCGGCGACGCAATAAATCGCACGCAAACCTCATTTGCAGGCGCGCTCACGGAGTGAAAATAAACACCCCGCGCACTGATAGCCATTCGCCAATGTGTGATATAACGACGGCGCTCTGCGTTGAACATCAACATTTTAGTTACGGCTTGAATTTAAAGTCATCAATGGAAGCGGCACATCATGGACAAGATCTCTTCACCCGGCCGGGTTCAGCATAATTAATACATTCCAGCCTTCATAAACAACCAACCCAATACAGTTGGCCATGAAGACTTTATTAATACTGCGCCCGGATATCATAAATTCTGCATTTACCCGCGCGCTTATTGTTTAAACATTGTTTTGCCACAGCAAACACTGGAAGCACGCTCTTATAATGAAAAACGTTTATCTCATCAACAATGTAAAAAGCGGTGGCAAGACGTATCTCGAGTACCTGATCCCGGCACTCAACTCCCTGCGCAACACCTACAACTGCATCGTATTGCAAACAGACCAGACCGGCCTGAGCAGGCAGGAAGCTGAAGAAATACTGGATTACCCGGTCGAGCAGGTGAACGTAGAGGTATTCTCGAACCTGGCATCTGAAATCGTTATCTCCAACGATGCCTGGGTGGGCCGCCTCCTCGACGATTCCAACTTCGGCATTTTCATTACCCACGGCAACGTCGGGATGCCCACCAAGGACGAGTATTACTACTCCGAACTGACGTCCTATTGGGACGTGGTCATTGCGTCATCCCGATCGGGTTTTGATCTGCTCAAAACCGGCCTGCAGCGCTACAGAGTCGACAGAAAGAAGCTGAAATGCCTGATTGCCGACGGCATCGCATTGCGCTCGGACATGCGCAAGACGACTCCGGTCGCAACCCTGCCCGTCAAGATTCCAGGGTTCTTTGATGTTGCCCCCGCGTCGAACAAAACATCCGGTGACTATGTTGTCGGGCTCCTGCCGACACAATTGGGCATCTGCCCCGGCGGCGCATCCCTGTACGAAAACCTGCAAGTCGTGATCAACGCCGTGAAGTCGCAGGTTGCCCATGCGAAATTCATCCTGCGCCCTTACATGACCGACCTTGCGCATCCGACTCTTAAAGACTTGTGCAGTCAGCTTGCCGCTTACGACTGGATCACCCTCGACAAGCCCGGCACCAGCAGCACCGCGTTCTACCAGCAGTGCGACACGATCATTACCGATGCATCCACCGGCGGTGTTTCGTTCATGCTCAACTCGGGCAAGCTGCCCATCTATTACGTTCCGACCACCGAACAGAACAATCCCACGGTCGATATCTGGCTCCAGCAAATGAACAATTTGCTGCCCATTGCCAAGAACAGCGAAGAACTTAAAGAGTTGGCCCTAGGATTCAGTCTGTTGACCCCTGCAGACAGTTATTTCATCTACAAGAAGTTCTACGAAACGCAGTACAGCAACTTGCCGTTACCGCAGGATGTGTTTCACGACCTGATCGAAAACCAGCATGAATCGATGTATTGCCAGTCAACTATCGACTCCTTTGGCAATATCACCGAGCGGGACTGAAAACAGATAAAGCGTGTTGATCCTGAGCAAGGTTCAACACGCCATGACTCACACTGAACCAAGTCAGACCAATATGAAATGTGACCCCGGCGGACAGGTAATTTGGATCACCGGCCTTTCAGGAGCGGGCAAGTCGACCCTCGCTCGCGAACTCGTTGCCAGACTGCGAAGCCACGGCCAATCGGTCGTGATGCTGGATGGCGACGAATTGCGCGAGGTATTCGGCGCGGCGGCAGCCAGCTCACAAAACCATGGCCGCGAAGGCCGATTGGCACTGGCGATGCAATACGCCCACCTCTGCCGAATGATCGCGGCACAGGGGCAAACGGTGGTTATCGCGACCATTTCGCTGTTTCGTGAAGTCCACGAATGGAACCGCAGCCATCTCCCCGGCTACTTCGAAATTTATTTGAGGGTGCCGGTGGAAGAGTTGCGCCGCCGGGATCCCAAGGGAATCTACCGTCGATTCGATGCTGGCGAACTGCAGAACGTCGCCGGGCTCGACCTGCCCGTCGACGAGCCACAAGCGGCGGATTGCCGGGTTGAATTCGACGCCCACCGCTCCGCACAAGAACTTGCAGAACATTTAGTCAATACGCTGATTGAAAGGACTACCGCATGAAAACCGAATGGGATTACACCACCCTGGCCGATGCTTACTTGAAGCGTCCTGACTACGCCGACGCCGCCATCGACGCCATGCTTTCGATCGCTGGCGCCGAACAGGGCGACAAGTTCTGTGACGTCGGCGCCGGTGTCGCGCACCTGACGCTGATGCTGGCCGCCCGTGGCCTGGACGTGATCGCGGTCGAGCCTAACGACGCCATGCGCGCCAACGGCATCAAACGTACCGCCGACCTGGGCAACGTGAATTGGCACGAAGGCACCGGCGAAGTCACCGGGCAAGCCTCGCAAGCGTTCGACATGGTCACGTTCGGCAGTTCCTTCAACGTCTGCGACCGTCAGCAGGCGCTCAAGGAGACCGCGCGCATCCTCAAGCCACGCGGCTGGTTCGCCTGCATGTGGAACCACCGTCACCTGGACGACCCGATCCAGGCGCGGATCGAAGCCATCATCAAGGAGCGCGTAGCAGGTTACGGCTACGGCACCCGTCGTGAAGACCAGACGGCCGTGATCGACGCCAGCGAACTGTTCGGCCCGGTGGTGCATCTGGATGCGCGAGTCATTCATGAGCAGACGATTGCGGAGTGCCTGGAAGCCTGGCGTTCGCACGCGACCCTGGAGCGTCAGGCCGGGGCGAACTTCCATGAAGTGATCGACGCCATCGACGACTACCTGCAAAGCCTCGGCACGCCTTCGATCCAGATCCCGTATTCGACGAACATCTGGGTCGCGCAACTGAGATAACGTCCGATGGCCCTGCATTTCTCAACCAAGGCCGGCACGCTGTCGTCCCTGCAAGGGCGGCTCGCATCGGCCCGGATTGCTCCGCTGCTGGTGTTCACCGTGGCGGACTGGCAAGCGGATCGGCAAGCCTGTGCCGCACGCGTACAGGGGCAACTGCCCGCCGCGCCGTGGATCGTCCGCTCCAGTTGCGGACGCGAGGACAGTGCCCAGGCGTCCTTCGCGGGCGCTTTCCTGTCGATTGCGAATGTCGATGAGGCAGGGCTGGAAGCGGCCATTGAACAGGTCATCGCCAGCTATGGCGAGGTGTACCCGGCCGACGAAATCCTGATCCAGCCGATGCTGTGCAACGTGGTTCGCGCAGGCGTTGCCTTCTCCCATGACCCGAACACCTGTGCGCCGTATCGGGTGGTGAACTGGTCAGAAGGCAGCGACACGGCATCGGTCACCGGCGGCATGGGTGGCCGACTCTGGCAGCAGGCGGCCCATAGCAGGGTTCCGGCACCCGCAGCGCTGGAACCCGTGGTTGTCTTGCTCGAAGAGCTGCTGAGCTTGTTTGGCGCAGCGCCGGTCGACTGCGAGTTCGCGGTCACCCGCGAAGCCGAAGGCGAAACCTTGTGGCTGTTGCAGGCCCGCCCGCTGATTTTGCCTTTCGGCCCGGAGCCCGACGCAACCCAGCGTGCGCGCCTGGAAAACATCGAGCGCAAGGTGACTCGCGGCATGCGCCCGCACCCATTCCTGATCGGCCAGCGCACGGTCTATGGCGTGATGCCTGACTGGAACCCGGCGGAAATCATCGGCATTCGTCCCAAACCATTGGCGCTTTCGCTGTATCGGGATCTGGTGACCGACTCTATCTGGGCTTACCAGCGCCACAACTACGGCTACCGCAACCTGCGCAGCTTTCCGCTGATGCCGCACTTTTTCGGATTGCCGTATATCGATGTGCGCCTGTCGTTCAACTCTTTCATTCCGGCGGACCTCGATGAAGGGCTGGCCGGGCGGCTGGTCGATTACTACATCGATCGCTTGCTGGCCGAGCCGACCCTGCACGACAAGGTGGAGTTCGAGATCGTTTTCTCCTGCTACACCCTGGACCTGTCGCAACAGCTGGAGCGCTTGGCCAGCGCAGGCTTTTCCGAGCAGGAACTGGAGGCGATCAGCACCAGCCTGCGCAAGCTGACCAACCGGATCGTGCATCCAAAGGACGGGCTGTGGCGCAGCGATGCCAGCAAGCTCGATGTACTCAATGCCCGTCGCGAAGAGCTGCTGACGTCCGGCGCCGATCCCCTGGAGCGTATTTACTGGCTGCTGGAAGATGCGAAACGCTACGGCACCCTGCCCTTCGCCGGCCTCGCCCGCGCGGGTTTCGTGGCGGTACAGATGCTCAGATCCCTGGTGAGCGTGGGGGTGTTCTCGCAAGCGGACTACGATGCGTTCATGGCCGGAGTTTCCACGGTCAGCGGCCAGTTGGCACGCGACCGGGCGAGCCTCGACAAGGCGGCATTCCTGGCGCGCTACGGGCATTTGCGGCCGGGCACCTACGACATCCTGTCACCTCGTTACGATGAGGCGCCGCAGCTTTACTTCGACTGGGATCAACGCCCTGCCGCGCCGGAACCTCTTCGGCCGTTTTCGCTGACGCTGCCGCAAATGCGCGAGATCGTGAAATTGCTGGAGGCCCATGGCCTGGAGCCGGACCCGGTGGGTTTGCTGGATTTCCTGCAAAACGGCATCGAACTTCGGGAACTGGCCAAGTTTCATTTCACCCGCAACCTCTCCGATGCCCTGGCGTTGATCGCCCAGGTAGGCGCCGAGCACGGCATCGGCCGCGAAGACCTGGCCTACTGCGACATCAGCGCCTTTACCGAGCTGCAGGTGGCGGCGGCGGATCCGAAAGAGGTGCTGTTGCGCAGCATCGAGCAAGGCAAGGCGCGTTACGCCGAGACCCTCAAGGTGTCCCTGCCGCCGGTGATTACCCGGCCCGAGGATATCTGGAGCTTCGAGTGGCCGGAGACCGCGCCGAACTTCATCACCCAGAAACGCGTCACCGCCCCCGTGGTGCAATGCGATGACCGGGAAAAACTCGCCGGGGCCATTGTCTGCATTCCCAATGCGGACCCAGGCTTCGACTGGCTGTTCGCCTACCCGATCGCCGGGTTGATTACCGCCTGGGGCGGCGCCAACTCGCACATGGCGATCCGTGCGGGTGAACTCGGCCTGCCGGCGGTCATCGGCGCGGGCGAAGTGCTCTACCGACGCTGGTCGACAGCGGACTTCCTGCATCTGGATTGTCCGGGGCGCCGAGTGGAGATGATGGCATGAAGGTGATCGCGGTCAGCCAGCGCGTGGATCTGCACCCGGATCGCGGCGAACGCCGCGATGCACTGGACCAGCGCCTGGTCAGGTTTCTGTTGGCGGCCGGGTTCATGCCGGTGCCGGTGCCCAACGAGCCTCGGCTGCCCCTCGAGCAATGGCTCACGGCGGTAGCGCCTCAGGCCCTGGTGCTTTCCGGGGGCAACGACATCGGTCAGTGCCCGGCCCGCGACGTCACCGAAGCCGGGCTGCTGGAGCATGCCTGCGCTCAAGCGTTGCCTGTTCTCGGTATCTGCCGGGGCATGCAGATGCTGGCGCACTGGTCAGGTGGCGGGCTGAAACCGGTAGCCGGCCATGTGCGAACCCGTCATCAACTGTCCGGGCAAATCGAAGCAGAAGTGAACAGCTATCACAGCCTCGCTCTGGATGGCTGCCCCCAGGACTTTGAAGTGCTGGCGCGTAGCGAGGACGGGGAAATCGAAGCGATCCGGCATCTGCACCGGTCCTGGCAAGGCTGGATGTGGCACCCCGAGCGCGAGGCCGAATTTGCGGCGCACGACATTCAGCGAATACAGCGACTGTTCAACGAGCCTCGCTCGAAAAACCATGGGATAGAAGTGAAGTGAAAGCCATTATTCTGGCTGCCGGACGTGGCAGTCGCATGAAAAGCCTCACGGATGAGCGCCCCAAGTGCCTGGTCGAGCTGCGCGGCAAACCGCTGCTGGAGTGGCAACTGGAATCGCTGCGCGCAGCGGGTATCCACGACATCGCGGTGGTAACCGGCTACAAGCGCGAACGGCTGGCGGATCGTGGTCTGAGCGAGTTTCATAACCCGCGCTGGGCAGACACCAACATGGTTTCGTCACTGGCTTGCGCCGAGGCCTGGCTACAGGACCAACCGTGCATCGTCAGCTATTCGGATATTTTCTACAGCCCGACGGCCGTTCAGTCGCTGATGAACAGCACGGCCACGCTGGCCGTTACCTACGATCCGGATTGGCTGCAATTGTGGACTGACCGTTTCGGCGACCCCTTGCTGGATGCCGAGACATTCCGCCTGACCGACGCCAACACCCTGGTCGAGATCGGCAACAAGCCGCAGTCGGCGGAGGACGTTCAGGGTCAATACATGGGGCTTTTGCGTTTCACGCCCGAGGGCTGGGCGGAAGTCGTCCGGTTGCGTGCGCAACTGACCCCGGCGCAGCGCGACAGCATGCACATGACCAACACCCTGCAACGGGTCATCGATGCCGGTCGAGTGCCGATCGAAGCTGTTGCCTACGCGGGAGAATGGGGCGAGGTCGACTCCAGTGACGACCTCTCCCTCTATCAGTAAGCCACGCCGCCTCAGCGGAAGCGGTCAACCTCGGAGCGCAGATCCGCCGCCAGCTTCTCCAGCTCTTTGGCGGTGACCGCGAGGTTCGACACAACCTCGCGCTGCTCGCTGTTGGCCAGCGCAATGCTTTGCAGGTTGCTGCTGAGCAAGGTCGCGGTGCTGCTCTGCTCCTGAGTCGCGGTGGTGATCGCCGCGAACTGCTGACCCGCCGAACGGCTCTGCTCGTCGATACGCGCCAGCGCCGACGCCACGTTGGCGTTGCGCGACAGGCCTTCCTGCATCAGCACGTTGCCCTGTTCCATGGTGCTGATGGCGTTGCCGGTTTCCTGCTGGATGCTGTGGATCATGCCGGAGATTTCGTCGGTCGCCTGACGCGTGCGCGACGCCAGACTACGCACTTCATCCGCCACCACGGCAAAACCACGGCCCTGCTCACCGGCGCGTGCGGCTTCAATCGCGGCGTTGAGCGCCAGCAGGTTGGTCTGCTCGGCGATCGAGGTGATCACGCCGACGATGCCACCGATTTCCTGGGAGCGCTGACCAAGGGTGTTGATCACCGTGGCCGTGCTGTTCAGGGCAGCAGCGATTTGTTCCAGCGACGACGACGCTTCGTCCATCGAGGTGCGGCCGATCTGGGTTTGCTGAGCGTTTTCCTGAGCCAGACGCTCGGTGTTGCCCATGTTGTCGGCGATGTTCAGCGACGTGGCGCTGAACTCTTCGACGGCGCCGGCCATGCTGGTGATTTCGCCGGACTGCTGCTCCATGCCTTCGTAAGCGCCACCGGACAGACCGGACAGCGCCTGGGCACGGCGATTGACCTCTTCCGAAGAGCGGCGAATGTGCTCGACCATGGTCGACAGCGCCTGGCTCATCTGGTTGAAGGCGCGGGCCAACTGCCCGATTTCATCGTTGCTCGACACATTCAGACGCACGCTCAGGTCACCGGCGCCCAAGGCTTCGGCCTGACGCACGAGATCGCTCAACGGGGCCAGTTTGCTGCGCAGCAGCCACACAACCGAACCCACCGCCAGCAACATCGCCAGCAGACTGCCGATCGCCAGTTGCGTGCCGACACTCCAGGTCACCTCGCGGATTTCGGCTTTCGGCATGCTCGCCACCACCGACCACGGCCCGCCTTCGAACGGCACGGCAACGCTGTAGAAGTCTTCGGACTTGTCGCTCCAGAACGAACCCTTGCCCGGCGTCTTCGCCAGACCGCCAATCACCGTCGCGGCCTGATCCAGCACCTGGACACCAGCCGGCGGCACCATCCATTTGTTCTGCTCGTCGAGCAATGCCAGAGAACCGGTCTTGCCGATACGGAAGCGCTGCAAGTTATCGAGCTGCGCTTTCTGTGCATCGGTGTAGTCGAACCCTACGTACAACACCGCGATCACTCGGCCGCTGCCATCGCGCACCGGGGTGTACTGCGACATGTAGAGACGCTCGAACAGCAGCGCCCGGCCGACATAGCTCTGTCCCGCCATCAGCCGTGCATAAGCCGGGTTGGCATGATCGAGCAACGTGCCGATGGCGCGGCTGCCATCCTGCTTGCTGACGTTGGTGCTGACCCGAATGAACTCGTCGCCGCTGCGTACGAAGATCGTCGCCACACCGGCCGTCATCTGCTTGAACTCATCAACTTCCTTGAAGTTGTTGTTCAGCACTTCGCTGCCACGGTGCAGGCCCGGCGTCTGAGTGCCGGCCACGGTCACCGGCTCATCCGGATGCACGCTCAGGCCGCTGCCGAAGCGTTTCTCGAACAGCCCGCTCAGGCGCAGGGTGCTCTCGCGCAGGGTGCCGTGGAAAGTGCTCAACTGGTCGGCGAGCAGACGCGCTTCGCTGGCGAGGTGCTCTTCACGAGTGGCGAGGTTGGCGTTGTCCAGCGAACGCAGGGCGAACACCGTACTGCCGCTGATGACAATCGCCAGAATCACAGCGAGCGCGAGGCCCAGCTGTGAGGCGATGCGGGCGCGAGGTTGAGACATGAACAGCTCCTGGCCGAGCGGCGGACCCTCCTTGATCGCGGCACTTGCTCGGAAATTTTCTAATAGTGGGGGTGAATCGCGGAGACCGGCACGACGGTTCCACTTGCACATAGTCGGCGGTAAAAGCGAATACTTGAGTCGCCAGCAGGGTGATGCGATGGCCGTAATTATGCGGGCTCGAACGTTTCAGCCCAGGCGCGCAACCACTGGCAGCGCCATGGCGCGGACTTCGCCCTGGAGGAAGTCGCTGAGGCGGCGCAAACGTTCACCTCCGGGGCGGGTTTTCGGCCACACCAGGTAATAATTCAGACCGCTGGCGACGGCGGTCGGCCACGGCAGGCTCAATCGTCCCTGCGCCACATCCTCGGCCACCATGAGCAAATCGCCCATCGACACGCCGTAACCGCGCGCCGCCGCGATCATCCCCAGCTCCAGGGTATCGAACACCTGCCCGCCCTTGAGCGACACCTGATCGGACAAGCCCATGTGCTCCAGCCAACTGCGCCAGTCGCGGCGATCCGGGGTCGGGTGCAGCAACTCGGCGGCCGCCAGCCGCGCCACGTCCCAGGGTTGATCGTTGAGCAGATTCGGCGCCCCCACCGGAATCAGCTCTTCGGGGAACAACAGGCTGGCCTCCCAGTCGGGCGGGAAATGGCCGTCGCTGAGCAACACGGCGCAATCGAACGGCTCATCGTTGAAGTCCACCGAGTCCACGTCCATCCAGGCGCTGGTCAGTTGCACCTCGTTGCCCGGTTGTAGGTGACGGAAGCGACTGAGTCGCGCCAGCAGCCAGCGCATGGTCAGGGTCGACGGGGCTTTCATGCGCAGGATGTCATCTTCGGCGCGCAAGGTATTGCAGGCCCGCTCAAGGGCACCGAAGCCCTCGCGGATGCCCGGCAACAGCAGACGCGCCGATTCGGTGAGTTGCAGGTTGCGCCCGCTGCGGTGGAACAGCCGACAGGCGAAATGATCTTCCAGGGTACGAATGTGCCGACTGACTGCGCTCTGGGTGATCGACAACTCTTCGGCGGCGCGGGTGAACGAACTGTGCCGCGCCGCCGCTTCGAATGCGCGCAGGGCATACAGGGGAGGAAGGCGGCGGGACATGGGCAAAGCTCCGATGGCGGGGTGCAGCCAACTTAACAGAATCCGCCAAGGATGAGTTTTAATCATGCCACCCATCCTTTTTATCCCTTTGTGCGAAGCCGGATGAACGCCGAGAATCGACGGTCTCTTGTTCCCTCTTTTTTGTGGGTGATGACCATGCAGCAACCTGTGCGTACCGAACTCTGGGCCATCCTGCGGCTGGCGGGGCCGCTGATCGCCTCGCAGTTGGCGCACATGCTGATGGTGCTGACCGACACCCTGATGATGGCGCGCCTGAGCCCCGAAGCGCTGGCGGGCGGCGGTCTGGGCGCGGCAACCTACTCGTTCGTGTCGATTTTCTGCATCGGTGTGATCGCGGCGGTCGGCACACTGGTGGCAATTCGTCACGGTGCCGGCGACATCCTCGGCGCCGCGCGCCTGACCCAGGCCGGCCTGTGGCTGGCCTGGCTGATGGCATTGGTCGCCGGGCTGCTGCTATGGAACCTCAAACCGGTGTTGCTACTGTTCGGCCAGACCGAAACCAACGTCAACGCCGCCGGACAGTTTCTGATCGCCCTGCCGTTCGCCCTGCCCGGCTATCTGAGCTTCATGGCCCTGCGCGGTTTCACCAGCGCCATCGGCCGGGCGACACCGGTGATGGTCATCAGCCTGGCCGGCACCGTGGCCAACTTTCTGCTCAATTACGCGCTGATCACCGGCCTGTTCGGCCTGCCGAAACTGGGCCTGACCGGCATCGGTCTGGTCACGGCCATTGTCGCCAACTGCATGGCTCTGGCGCTGGCCTGGCACATTCGCCGGCATCCGGCTTACGACGCCTATCCGTTGCGCCAGGGGCTGTCCCGGCCAAACCGGCAGTATCTGAAAGAGCTATGGCGCCTAGGTCTGCCGATCGGCGGCACCTACGCGGTGGAAGTCGGGCTGTTCGCCTTCGCGGCGCTGTGCATGGGCACCATGGGCAGCACGCAATTGGCGGCACACCAGATCGCCCTGCAAATCGTCTCGGTGGCGTTCATGGTGCCGGCAGGCCTGTCGTATGCGATCACCATGCGCATCGGTCAACACTACGGCGCCGGCCAACTGGGCGACGCACGAATGTCCGGGCGAGTCGGCATCGCGTTCGGCGCGACGGTGATGCTGTGTTTTGCGATGGTGTTCTGGCTGCTGCCGAATCAGTTGATCGGTCTGTTCCTCGATCACCACGACCCGGCGTTTGCCGAGGTCATTCGGCTGGCGGTGAGCCTGTTGGCGGTGGCCGCGTGGTTCGAGCTGTTCGACGGAGTGCAGACGATCGCCATGGGCTGCATCCGTGGACTCAAGGATGCCAAGACCACGTTTCTGGTCGGCCTCGGTTGCTACTGGCTGATCGGCGCGCCGGCGGCATGGCTGATGGCGTTCCATCTGCACTGGGGGCCGACCGGGGTCTGGTGGGGGCTGGCGCTGGGCCTGGCCTGTGCGGCGGTGAGCCTGACACTGGCGTTCGAGTGGAAGATGAAGCGGATGATTCGGCTGGAGCCGCAATCGCAGGGCTTCAACATCGCGCAGGCTGAATAAGATGACCGTTGGAAGCGGGCTTGCCCGCTCCCAACGGATTGTTCGTTACAGGGACCGGCTCAGCTCACGATTTCCAGCGCTGGCTGCTGACTGGAGCCAAACGTCAGATACTCCACCAGTTCCGCCAGCGGCAACGGCTTGCTGATCAGATAACCCTGCACCTGATCGCAGCCAAATCCGCGCAGCAGTTCCAGTTGCTCCGGGGTTTCCACCCCTTCGGCGACCACTTCCAGGTGCAGGTTGTGCGCGAGGTTGATCATCGCATGCACCAGTTTGCGGTTCTCTTCGCGTTGCTCCATGCCGCCGACGAAGCTTTTGTCGATCTTCAGCAGGGTGATCGGCAGGCTGTTGAGGTGGACGAACGACGAGAACCCGGTGCCGAAATCATCCAGCGAGAAGCGCACGCCGAGGCGGCCGAGGGCGTCCATGGTCTGTTTGACCAGATCGCTGCGGCGCATCACGGCGGTTTCGGTGAGTTCGAACTCCAGCCATTGCGCCTCGACGCCGCGCTCGGCGATCAGACGGCTGAGGGTCGGCAGCAACTGGCTGTCCTGGAACTGGCGGAACGACAGGTTGATCGCCATGTGCAGCGCCGGCAGGCCGCGTTCGCGCAACGCCTGCATGTCGCGCAAGGCCCGGGAAATCACCCAGTAGCCCAGCGGCACGATCAACCCGCTCTGCTCCGCCAGCGGCACGAACTCACTGGGCGGCAGCAGGCCACGCTCGGCATGGCGCCAGCGCACCAGGGCTTCGAGGCCGACAATCTGCCCGTCCTCAAGATTCAGCCGGGGCTGGTAATGCAGCTCCAGCTCATCGCGGCGCAAGGCCCGGCGCAGCTCGCTTTCGAGATCGGCCATGCTCCGCGCGTTGCGGTTGATCCGTTCGTTGAAGATATGAAAGGTGCAGCCCTGAGTGCTCTTGGCCTGCTGCATGGCGATGTGCGCGTGCCACATCAGCGGATCGGCGCCACCCTGGGCGCGGGCATGGGCAATACCGAGGCTGGAGCCGATCAACAGGCTTTCGCCGTCGACCCAGTAAGGCTCGGCCAGCGCTTCGGTTATGCGCTCGGCCATCCACTCGGCCCGTTGCGGGGCGCGGCGGGTGTCGATCAGCAGGGCGAATTCGTCGCTGCCCAGGCGTGCCAACTGGTCGCCGGCCTCCAGCTGGCTTTTCAGCCGCGAGACCACTTGCAGGATCAGCCGGTCACCGGCCTGGTGGCCGAGGGCGTCGTTGGCGTGGCGGAAGTTATCGAGGTCGAGATGACCGAGGGCCAGGCCGCGACCGTCGTTTTCGGCCAGCCGCGCCGTGAGCAAGGTCTGAAAACCCTGACGGTTGGCAATGCCGGTCAGCGGGTCCTGCTCGGCCAGGCGTTGCAGGGTGTTTTCCAGTACACCGCGCTCCCGCACATGGCGCAGGCAGCGGCGCAGCATGCCGCTGTCGAGTACGTCGCGCACCAGCCAGTCGCTGACGCCATCGGGCGGAGTCGCCGGCTCCTGTTCCAGGAGCAGCACGGTCGGCAGGCTGCAACGGCCGGGCGCCGGTTGCAGGGCCGGAACGGTCAACAGCACCGCGTTGCGGTTGTCTTCGAACAGAGTGCTGACCGATTCCCAGCTCGGCGCGCTGATCAGCACCGCCGTGCTCCCCATGGGAGCCAGACACTCGCGCAACAACGCTGTCCACGCTGGCTCTTCGGCCAGTAGCAGCAAACGCAAGGGTTCGACAGGCGTAGACAAGCTAGCTCCCTAGACTCTGCAATGATGTGGGCGGCGGGCATTATGCCGTTGTGCAGACCAATGACCAAATGACAACAGTTATCAAAACCTGTGATTTTTTGTCATGAAAGAGAACATTAGCCGCAAAATCACCGCGCATCCTGCGTGAAAGTAACAAAACCGGCAAATTTGAATCGCGTGATGCGTCACAAGTCGGAGAGAGCAGCACAAATCGCTGAGCCTGTTAAAATGCCGGCCCATTTCGTCATCGACTCCCGAATTTTCGTATGTCCCGACTCAATCCCCGGCAGCAAGAAGCCGTGAACTACGTCGGCGGCCCTCTATTGGTGCTCGCCGGTGCTGGCTCCGGCAAGACCAGCGTGATCACGCGCAAAATCGCGCACCTGATCCAGAACTGCGGCATCCGCGCCCAGTACATCGTCGCCATGACCTTCACCAACAAGGCCGCGCGCGAGATGAAGGAGCGGGTCGGCACCCTGCTGCGCGCCGGCGAAGGTCGCGGCCTGACAGTCTGCACGTTCCACAACCTGGGCCTGAACATCATCCGCAAGGAACATGAACGGCTGGGCTACAAGCCCGGTTTCTCGATTTTCGACGAAACCGACGTCAAGTCCCTGATGACGGACATCATGCAGAAGGAATACGCGGGCGACGACGGCGTCGACGAGATCAAGAACATGATCGGCGCCTGGAAAAACGACCTGATCCTGCCGGCCGTGGCCCTGGAAAACGCCCGCAATCCCAAGGAGCAGACCGCCGCCATCGTCTACACCCACTACCAGCGCACGCTCAAGGCGTTCAACGCGGTGGACTTCGACGACCTGATCCTGCTGCCGGTGAAACTCTTCGAGGAACACGCCGACATCCTCGAAAAGTGGCAGAACAAGGTGCGTTACCTGCTGGTCGACGAATACCAGGACACCAACGCCAGCCAGTACCTGCTGGTGAAAATGCTCATCGGCAAGCGCAACCAGTTCACCGTGGTGGGCGACGACGACCAGTCGATCTATGCCTGGCGCGGCGCGCGGCCGGAAAACCTGATGCTGCTCAAAGAGGACTACCCGTCCCTGAAAGTGGTGATGCTCGAGCAGAACTATCGCTCCACCAGCCGTATCCTGCGCTGCGCCAACGTGCTGATTTCGAACAACCCCCACGAATTCGAAAAGCAGTTGTGGAGTGAAATGGGCCACGGCGACGAGATCCGCGTGATCCGCTGCCGCAACGAGGACGCCGAAGCCGAGCGCGTGGCCATGGAAATCCTCAGCCTGCACTTGCGCACCGACCGCCCGTACAGCGATTTCGCGATCCTCTATCGCGGCAACTACCAGGCCAAACTGATCGAGCTGAAATTGCAGCACCACCAGGTGCCGTACCGCCTGAGTGGCGGCAACAGTTTCTTCGGGCGCCAGGAAGTGAAGGACCTGATGGCCTACTTCCGCCTGATCGTGAACCCGGACGACGACAACGCCTTCCTGCGGGTGATCAACGTGCCGCGCCGGGAAATCGGCTCCACGACCCTGGAAAAACTCGGCAACTACGCCACCGAACGCAAGATCTCGATGTACGCCGCCACCGACGAAATCGGCCTGGGCGAACATCTGGACAGCCGCTTCACCGATCGCCTGTCGCGTTTCAAGCGCTTCATGGACAAAGTGCGCGAGCAGTGCGCCGGTGAAGACCCGATCTCGGCGTTGCGCAGCATGGTCATGGACATCGACTACGAGAACTGGCTGCGCACCAACAGTTCCAGCGACAAGGCGGCGGACTACCGGATGAGCAACGTCTGGTTCCTGATCGAAGCCTTGAAGAACACTCTGGAAAAGGACGAAGACGGCGAAATGACCGTCGAGGATGCCATCGGCAAACTGGTCCTGCGCGACATGCTGGAACGCCAGCAGGAAGAAGAGGACGGCGCCGAAGGCGTACAGATGATGACCCTGCATGCGTCCAAGGGCCTGGAATTCCCTTACGTGTTCATCATGGGCATGGAAGAGGAAATCCTTCCGCACCGTTCCAGCATCGAAGCCGACACCATCGAAGAAGAACGCCGCCTGGCCTACGTGGGCATCACCCGCGCCCGCCAGACCCTGGCGTTCACCTTCGCCGCCAAGCGCAAGCAGTACGGCGAGATCATCGACTGCGCGCCAAGCCGCTTCCTCGATGAGCTGCCGCCGGACGATCTGGCCTGGGAAGGCAACGACGACACACCGACCGAAGTCAAAGCCGTGCGCGGCAACAACGCATTGGCCGATATACGCGCGATGTTAAAGCGCTAGAATTGACCACTTTTTACTAGACCTTCGGCGCACATGGCGCCAGTAGAGGAACGCTTCATGGAAGCACTGCACAAGAAAATCCGCGAAGAAGGCATCGTGCTTTCCGATCAGGTCCTGAAAGTCGACGCCTTTCTGAACCACCAGATCGATCCGGCCCTGATGAAGCTGATCGGCGACGAATTCGCCACGCTGTTCAAGGATTCGGGCATCACCAAGATCGTCACCATCGAAGCCTCGGGCATCGCTCCGGCGATCATGACCGGCCTGAACCTCGGCGTACCGGTGATCTTTGCCCGCAAGCACCAGTCCCTGACCCTGACCGAAAACCTGCTGTCGGCGACCGTCTACTCGTTCACCAAGCAGACCGAAAGCACCGTGGCCATCTCCCCGCGTCACCTGACCAGCAGCGACCGCGTGCTGATCATCGATGACTTCCTGGCCAACGGCAAAGCGTCCCAGGCGCTGATCTCGATCATCAAACAGGCCGGCGCCACCGTCGCCGGCCTGGGCATCGTGATCGAGAAGTCGTTCCAGGGCGGCCGCGCCGAGCTGGACTCGCAGGGCTACCGCGTCGAATCGCTGGCGCGCGTGAAGTCCCTGAAGGATGGCGTCGTTACTTTCATCGAGTAACTGCAAAACCCGTGGGGGCGGGCTTGCTCCGCTCCCACACCGAACCTGGTTCCGGCCTCAAACCTTCGGCAGATCCATTCTGTACCCTGCCCCCGGTGCGCCCTCGTGCATCGCGACCTGAATGTCTGCATACAAGGCATTCGCCTCGCCTGTAGTGATTGATCGCGAACAATCACGCAGCACTACATGTAAAAGCACATTCTCCTGGCCCGGCAGCAACCCAAGACGCTCAATCGCTTGCCCGGGTAAGTCCGAGTATTGCCAACGTCCCTTGATCTGCATCTCTTCGATCCAGTCAGAACACTCCCCTGCCGCCAACAACATCTTTTCGGTCAATACCTCCTCACTCAGACCTGGCGTTACCGCCAATGAAATATCGCGAGCAATCGACGGCAGACGAGAGACCGCTGTCCATGGATTCAGATCATGCATTTGCGCCTGTACGCGCAGATTCTGATCGCGCAGCAAGCGAATGTCGGGAATGCCTTTGCGTAACATCGTCAGGCGATCCAGCCCCATCCCGAGCGCCAGACCACCATGGCGCAGCGGGTCAATCTTCAAGCGTTCAAGCAGCGACATCGCAATACGACCGCACTCCAGCACCTCAACCGGCGCAGCGTCGTTCAACACATTCACCTCAATCCCACCCTCTGTGTAGTGATGTGGACTCTCGCTGTAGACCCAAGACTTTTCGGGAACCGCTGATTCGAGAATATCGCCAACCAGACGCAACAAGTTTTCATGCGATGCCAGTTCCGGATCACCCAACACCCAGACATCCATCTGATGCGGTTCCGCACAATGCCATCGGTCCCGACTGTCGCGTCTGAACGTAATTCCCGGTGCGGCCAGCAAGACAGTCTGCCCCGGTTGCCGGACCTGGGCAGCCAGTTGAAGCGCCACCGGAATACGGCTGGTGGTCTGCGTCCGCAACAGCGAATACTCATCGACCCAACGTGTATGCGCGCTGCCGAGTGTGATCTCCGCCGGGTCATAGCCGAGTAATCCGTAGTTTTCTTCAGAAGACACGATCCTCGGCCCCGTCTGTAACTGCGCCTGGGGCCAGCCCTTCTCGGCAAGTCCTTGAAGGATTTCATTCATTAGTAACCGGACGGCATGATCGGGGTGATTTTTTTCGGTCAGATCAGTCAGTAGCAAGGCCTGTTGGACAGATGCATCTGTCAGATACTTCTTTGATATATGCACTAAGCGCCCCTCAATTAATGGTTTATATAGCGTTACAAAAATAGCAGCCCCATAAATACACCTTAACTACAGAAAACCAGCTGCCACCAGAACAAAATCAAAACAATTAAAATTTCAGAACCGGACTACAGAAATACCGGCACAAATAACTGAATCAGACATTCCAAAAGTACAGAAAGATAAATTCATTCTTAAAATTTAAAAATATCTATTTTGCACATGAAAAAACCATGTATTAATTTCCACTCCCGGGACGTCCAGGGATAGAAAACAAAATCAAAAGAGGATGATCAGATGAAAAATAGAAAAGTAGTCAAAGAAAATCTTTCTCGAATCACTTCCGGCCCGGAGAACTTCGGCTGGGCGCCTTTGGCATGGGCTCACACTGAAGACTAACCAACGTTAACGCGCGGCAACAACCTTGCCGCGCACTTTTCAATCTGGAGAGTTAAATGTCACCTTCAAGAATGATATCAACCCTCTTCGGCGATGAAGAGCCATCAATCATTGCTGACTCGGACTCTTTCCTTCAGGAATGTAAGCTCTGGGGCTTCAAAACGGCCAATATCTCGGAACTGATGGAGCTGCCCAAAAGCAGCATTGTTTTTTCATTCAGCAATGCTGCTGCAAAAAGAACTTTTGAGATTGCAAAAAATACCAAAACCAAAAAAAGCATCTTTTGTGCGACCCAAGTGTTCGAGCCGACATTACCCACTGCGCTTTATAGCCTGAGGCTTCTGCTCAACAGCGATTTCGATCGTTCACTTCGCACGCAACGATCTGTACTGAACATGCTGAATTCAAACCACGACTTTTCCTTGTATGGTAACGAGGCAGATGCGACGGTTTCAATTCTCCCCCATGCACAGCCCTATGCACTTCTTTCCGAAGATATCTCTGAAAATTTTGTTCAGTCCGTTGCGGAATTCTTTGAAGTCCATTACGCACACATGAACGCTCAGGAACCTTGCCCATTTTCTTTCACCGGCACATTAAAAGTGGCAGGAATTTTAACGGTACTCAGGAAACACAATTAAATATTGCCAGAGGGTTTGAGAGCCTCCCTGAAATGGCTGAGCGATCGAATATCCATAGAAGGTGCTTTTTTATCAATAAGTGACAACACAATCACTTCATTAAAATTAAACAACGAGGAGCAAATTAAACTTCTTGATCTCGCAGCAGGTTCTCGCGGACTTAAGCTGACAGAGTTCGCCATTGGGGTGAACGAAGAAATTTCATCGAGCATCGATTACAGGGTCAACTCGCAGATGAATGAAGGAATCAGTGGTGTCCATTTAGCTATCGGTGACGGATCCAGTGGATTCCACATCGACTTTCTTAGCCCCTCCGTCAGTGTCGGTCCAATCCACTAGCTGAATTGGAAGGTCCGCAGAAAACAGAAGCGAAAAATCATGTCGCGACAGTATTCCGGCAATCCCTGTTTGGGAGCGAGCAAAACCCGCTCCCACAGTTTTATTGCGCGGTAGCCTTCAGGCCCGTGAGCAACAGCCGCTGAAACAGCTCTTCCTTCAATCCGTCCGGGTTGGTGAGTTGCATCCGCTCCAGGTGCTCCGGAAACAATGAAGCCTCTGGCGCGTCCAGCGCCGCCTTGCCCAGTTCCAGAATCTCGGTCAGCTTGAACTTGCTCTTGAGCCAGTTCAGCGCCCGCAGCAGATCGCGTTCCACCTCAGTGAAATCGCAGCCCAGCGGATACTCCGGAAACAGATTCGGATGTCGCGCGGCAATCGCCTGCAAGCGTTGTGGCGTGTTGTAGGCAAAGCGCGGATCGAGGCGGAAATCCTTCGGCAGCTTGCCGACTTTCTGCGCGCGCTCGATCAGCCCCGACTGGAAGCGTGAATCGCTGATGTTGAGCAGCGCCTCGATCACCGCCGCGTCGCACTTGCCGCGCAGATCGGCAATGCCGTACTCGGTGACCACGATGTCGCGCAGATGCCGTGGAATCGTGCAGTGGCCGTAATCCCAGACGATGTTCGAACTGACTTCACCGCCGGATTCGCGCCAGCTGCGCAGCAGCAGAATCGAGCGTGCGCCCTCCAGCGCATGGCCCTGGGCGACGAAGTTGTACTGCCCGCCGACGCCGCTGAGCACCCGCCCGTCTTCCAGTTGATCGGCCACGCCGGCACCGAGCAGGGTCATGGTGAACACCGTGTTGATGAACCGTGCGTCGAGGCGCTGCAAACGCTTGAGTTCTTCCTGGCCGTACAGCTCGTTGATGTAGCTGATGCGGGTCATGTTGAATTCGAGGCGCTTGCTGTGCGGCAACTCGTTCAGGCGTTCGTAGAAACTGCGCGGCCCGAGAAAGAAGCCGCCATGCACCGAGATCCCGTCAGTTTGTGCCGCTTCATCCAGCGTGCCGGCATTGGCCTGTTGCTGGGTCGACACGTCCGGGTAGACCTTGCGCCGGAGGATGCCCGCCTCCACCAGCACCAGCAGGCCGTTGACGAACATTTCGCTGCAACCGTACAGGCCCTTGGCGAACGGCCCGACACCGCCTTCGCGCTCGATCAGTTGCGCCCACTGGCTGAGGTTCACCTCGGCAAGCAAATCCTGATAACCCGCGTTATCCGCCTGCCGGGCCAGCAGCGCGGCGGTCAGCGCATCCCCCATCGAGCCGATGCCGATCTGCAAAGTGCCACCGTCGCGTACCAGGGTGCTGGCGTGCAGGCCGATGAAATGATCCTGAAACCCCACCGGCATGTTCGGCGTGGAAAACAGGGTGCTGCTGTCCTTGTCGTCGATCAGCAGGTCGAAGGTGTCGATATCGACCTCGGCGTCGCCGGGCATGTACGGCAGATCGGTATGAACCTGACCGACCAGCAGAATGGTCTCCCCGGCCGCCCGGCGTTTGGCGATCATCGGGAACAGGTCGAGGGTGATGTCCGGGTTGCAGCTCAGGCTCAGGCGATCGGGGTGTTCGCTGCTGCTGGCGAGCAACTGCGCCACCAGGTTCAGGCCAGCGGCGTTGATGTCGCGGGCGGCGTGGCTGTAGTTGCTGCTGACGTAATCCTGCTGGGCCGGCGCGCTGTTGAGCAGGCTGCCGGGCTGCATGAAGAACTGCTCGATGCGGATGTTGGACGGCAGGCTGTCGCGGTGCAGATCAGCAAGGAATTCCAGTTCCGGGTAATCGCCAAAAACCCGCTCGACGAAGGGTTCGATGAAGCGCTTCTGCAAACCGTCGCCCAAGGCCGGACGACCGAGGCACAGGGCGGTGTAGATCGTCAGCTGCCGTTCGGGCAATCCGGCAATGCGCCGGTACAGCGCGTTGACGAAGGGATTAGGTTTGCCCAGCCCCAGCGGCAGGCCCATATGGATATGCGCCGGTAGCCGCGCCAGCACGTCGTCCACTGCCTGCTCGATCGAACACAACTGCACCATCTGAAGCCTCCCGCCCGTTCCGTGAATAGAGGTACGACCGAGATTGCCGGTTGTTTGCTGCAATGAACAGCCTCAGGCCCGAATCGCGGGCACAAAAAAACCGTCCGAAGACGGTTTTTTTCGTCAGAAGCGCGGCTTATTTCAGGCCGGACATCTTCTCGATCGCGCCTTTGAGCTCGGCATCGGAGCAATCGGCGCAGGTGCCTTTTGGCGGCATGGAGTTGATGCCGGTGATGGCCTTGGCCAGGATGCCGTCGAGGCCGCCCTGGTGATCGGCGCGTTCTTTCCACGCCGCGGTGTCACCGATTTTCGGCGAACCCAGCAGGCCGGTGCCGTGGCAAGCGTTGCAATGTTTGGCAATCACTTCATCAGGCGTCTTGGCGCCACCACCGCCGCCGGCAGACGCGGCCACCTCCATCCCCTTGCACTCTTTGCCCTGAACACACACCTGGCCGACGGGCTCGAGACGTTTGGCAATGTCGTCATTCGTCGCAGCTTGAGCGCTGACAGCCCAGAGGGCCAGTACGGTTGCTGGTGCGGCCAGCATTTTCATAATTAGGTTCACGCGTTCACCCTCAATGGTGGCTATTCACGCCTGCGGCCACGGTTCGCAGGCGGGCGCAAGTATAGCGGTAAGCCCGCCACACTGAAACAACCCCAAAGTTAAAGGGGTCTTGTTGCGCATCGGTCAAACAGTCTGGACACCTTCGCCGTAGTGGCCTGGCGCCTCTTGGTTTAGAAATTCGCCGGCGTGGCTGCGCTGATTAGTCGCGCAGGCAAGTCGAACGGATTGCGGAAACGATGCGGCTTGGTACTTTCAAAGTAGTAGCTGTCGCCGGCTTCGAGAATAAAAGTTTCAAGACCCACCACCAGTTCCAGCCGCCCTTCCACCAGAATCCCGGTTTCCTCGCCTTCGTGGGTGAGCATTTCCTCGCCGGTGTCAGCGCCCGGCGGGTAGATTTCATTGAGGAACGCGATGGCCCGGCTCGGGTGCGCGCGGCCGACCAGTTTCATGGTCACGGCGCCGTCGGAAATGTCGATCAGCTCGTTGGCCTTGTAGACGATCTGGGTCGGAACTTCCTGCAGGATCTCTTCGGAAAAGAACTCGACCATGGACATGGGAATCCCGCCCAGCACCTTGCGCAGCGAACTGATCGAAGGGCTGACGCTGTTCTTTTCGATCATCGAAATGGTGCTGTTGGTGACGCCCGCGCGCTTGGCGAGTTCACGCTGGGAAAGCCCTTTGAGCTTGCGGATCGATTGCAGTCGTTCACCGACGTCCAAGGCGGGAGCCTCCTGATGTTGTAGAAATATTGAGCGTTATCATGGCGACAGCGTTCAGTATTTACAACACTTGGCCCCCGCAGCGGCTTCAGCCCTCGGAATAGAGCCTTGGCACCCGGCGCAGGTTGCAGAAAATCTGGTACGGAATGGTGTCTGCCCACTTCGCCACGTCGCTGGCGAGGATGTTTTTGCCCCACAGCTCGACGGTCGAACCGAGGCCGGCTTCCGGCACGTCGGTGAGGTCGATGCACAGCATGTCCATCGACACCCGGCCCAGCAGGCGGCTGCGTTTGCCGGCCACCAGCACTGGCGTGCCGGTCGGTGCCTGACGCGGATAGCCGTCGGCGTAACCCATGGCGACCACCCCGATGCGCATCGGTTTGTCGGTGATGAACCGTGAGCCGTAACCGATCGGCTCACCGGCCGGCAGCTCGCGCACGCTGATGACTTTCGATTCGAGGGTCATCACCGGCTGCAGGCGCTCGGCCACAGCGTTGGCTTCTTCGAACGGCGTGGCACCGTAGAGCATGATCCCCGGGCGCACCCAGTCGCTCGGAATCTGCGGCCAGCCCAGCACGGCCGGCGAGTTGCGCAGGCTGACTTCGGCGGCCAGGCCCTGACGCGCCGCCTCGAACACTGCAACCTGATCGGCGCTGCTCTGCTCGTGCAGTTCGTCGGCGCGGGCGAAGTGGCTCATCAGGACAATCTTCGCCACCTTGCCGCTGGCCAGCAGCCGCTGATAACCCGACGGGTAATCCTTGGGGTGCAGACCCACGCGGTGCATGCCCGAGTCGAGCTTCAGCCAGACCGTGATCGGTTTGCTCAACGCAGCCTGTTCGATTGCCTCGAGCTGCCACAGCGAATGCACGACACACCAGAAATCGTGCTCAACGATCAGCGCCAGCTCATCGGCCTCGAAAAAGCCTTCGAGCAGCAGCACCGGCGCGCGAATGCCAGCGGCGCGCAGCTCCAGGGCTTCTTCGATGCAGGCCACGGCAAAACCGTCGGCCTCGGCCTCCAGCGCCTGGGCGCAACGCACCGCGCCATGGCCGTAGGCATCGGCCTTGATCACCGCCAGTGCCTTGGCACCGGTGACTTCACGGGCGATACGGTAGTTGTGACGCAGGGCTTGAAGATCGATCAGGGCACGGGCAGGACGCATGGCGGCAGACTTCTAGGCGGTCATGGGAATAAAAACCGGCGCTGGCTGACGGCGTGAACCGCCAACAGCGCCGGGAGAGGATCTTGTGAAAACCGGTTATGGCAGCGTGGCGACCACGGACATTTCAACCAGGATGTCCGGCTTGGCCATCTTCGCTTCGACGGTGGCGCGGGCCGGGGCAGCGCCTTTGGGCAACCACTGGTCCCACACCGAGTTCATTCCGGCAAAGTGCGCCTCGATGTCGTTCAGGTAGATGGTCACCGACAGCAGATGGCGCTTGTCGGTGCCGGCCAGATCCAGCAGCCGCTCGATATTGGCGAGCACATCGCGGGTCTGCTGTTCAATCCCGGCATTGAAGTCATCGCCGACCTGCCCGGCCAGATACACCGTGCCATTGTGGCTGACGATCTGACTCATGCGCTCATTGGTGAGCTGGCGCTGGATTGCCATGTTTCGCGGACTCCTGGGCTTTGTAGCCATAACGGGAAATATCGAGGCCTTCGGCACTGATCTGCGGTTTTTTCTTCGCCATCAGGTCAGCCAGCAGACGACCGGAGCCGCATGCCATCGTCCAGCCGAGCGTGCCGTGACCGGTGTTCAGGAACAGATTCTTGAACGGGGTCGCGCCAACGATCGGGGTGCCGTCCGGGGTGGTCGGACGCAGGCCGGTCCAGAAGCTGGCCTCGGCCAGATTGCCGCCCTGAGGATAAAGGTCGTTGACGATCATCTCCAGGGTTTCGCGCCGACGCGGATTCAGCGACAGGTCAAAACCGGCGATCTCCGCCATGCCGCCGACGCGGATGCGGTTGTCGAAACGGGTGATCGCGACCTTGTAGGTCTCATCGAGAATGGTCGAAGTCGGGGCCATCGCCGGGTTGGTGATCGGCACGGTCAGCGAGTAACCCTTGAGCGGGTACACCGGCGCCTTGATGCCCAGCGGCTTGAGCAGTTGCGGCGAGTAGCTGCCGAGCGCCAGCACGTAGCGGTCGGCGGTTTCCAGCTTGCCATCGATCCACACGCCGTTGATGCGGTCACCGGCGTAGTCGAGGCGCTGGATGTTCTGGTCGAAACGGAATTCCACACCCAGATTCGCAGCCATTTCGGCGAGACGAGTAGTGAAGATCTGGCAGTCGCCGGTCTGGTCGTTTGGCAGACGCAGGGCACCAGCGAGGATATCGGTGACACTGGCCAACGCCGGTTCAACGCGGGCGATGCCGGCGCGGTCAAGGACTTCGAACGGCACGCCGGACTCCTTCAGGACGGCGATGTCCTTGGCCGCGCCATCGAGCTGGGCCTGGGTGCGGAACAGCTGGGTGGTGCCCAGGCTGCGGCCTTCGTAGGCGATGCCGGTTTCGGCGCGCAGTTCGTCGAGGCAGTCACGGCTGTACTCGGACAGACGCACCATGCGCTCCTTGTTCACCGCGTAACGGTTGGCGGTGCAGTTGCGCAGCATCTGCGCCATCCACAGGTATTGGTCGATGTCGGCAGTGGCCTTGATCGCCAGCGGCGCGTGGCGTTGCAGCAGCCACTTGATGGCCTTGAGCGGCACGCCCGGCGCGGCCCACGGCGAGGCATAACCCGGCGATACCTGGCCGGCGTTGGCGAAACTGGTCTCCATGGCGGCGGCCGGCTGCCGGTCGACCACCACCACTTCAAACCCGGCACGGGCCAGATAGTAAGCACTGGCGGTACCGATGACGCCGCTACCCAAGACCATAACGCGCATTTTTGTATCCCTCATCGCGGCGTGCCGCCGACGTGTGTTGTTAGAGCAATGATGCGCGCAGTGTAAGAAAGAATGACCAGTGCTTTTCACTGTATAAGCGCCTATATTTGGCGACAATTCTCGGCAAAAACCCTTTTCACGGAGGCGCATCCCCTATGCGTACCAACACTCAGACCAAACGTGAGCTGGACAAGATCGACCGCAACATCTTGCGGATCCTGCAGGCGGACGGGCGGATTTCCTTCACGGAGCTGGGGGAAAAGGTCGGCCTCTCCACCACGCCCTGCACCGAGCGGGTGCGCCGTCTGGAGCGTGAAGGGATCATCATGGGCTACAACGCCCGGCTGAATCCGCAGCACTTGAAGGGTAGTCTGCTGGTGTTCGTCGAGATCAGCCTCGACTACAAATCCGGCGACACTTTCGAAGAGTTCCGACGCGCAGTGCTGAAGTTACCTCACGTGCTGGAGTGCCATCTGGTGTCAGGGGATTTCGACTATCTGGTGAAGGCGCGGATTTCCGAGATGGCCTCGTACCGCAAGCTGCTGGGCGATATCCTGCTCAAGCTGCCGCACGTGCGCGAATCCAAGAGCTACATCGTGATGGAAGAGGTGAAAGAGAGCCTGAATCTGCCGATTCCGGACTGACAGGAGATAGCGCCAACAGCGCCCCCTGACTAAACCAGTACCTGCCGATTCTCTGCCATGTACTCGAACACCTGCTTTTCCACCCGAGGATGAATCAGCTCCACCGGCCGCCGCCCATTGGGGCATGGCAAAGTCTGGGTGGTGCCGAACAGCCGGCAGATCAACGGGCGCTCGTCATACACCGTGCAGCCATTCGGCCCCAGATGCACACAGTTGAGTGCTTCCATGGCCGCATCCTGCTCGGCGCGGGTCTTGCGCGGCAGGCGCGCCATTTCTTCCGGCGACGTGGTGACCGGCCCGCAGCAGTCGTGACAGCCCGGCACGCATTCGAACGTGGGAATCTGCTGACGCAGGGTGCGGATTTTCTGGCTGTTGCAGCTCATTGCAGCGATAACCGACGGGGAACAGGTGGCGATTGTGCCGCAAAAGCCGCGATCCAGACACCACGGGCCGACCAATGTTGCCCACCTCCGGCCGTGCGGCTTATGCTCCGTCAAATTTTCTCGACACCCGCATCAGGATGACGCCCATGAATGCCCGCGCCCACGCCTCCGCGAGCCAACCCCACGTTGCCTCTTACTACGCCGCCAGCAGCCTGGCGCAGCCCGATCATCCGGCGCTGCAAGGCGAGCTGACGGCCGACGTGTGCGTGGTCGGGGGCGGTTTTTCCGGGCTGAACACCGCGCTGGAACTGGCCGAGCGCGGCCTCAGCGTGGTGCTGCTGGAGGCGCACAGGATCGGTTGGGGCGCCAGCGGTCGCAATGGCGGGCAACTGATTCGCGGGGTCGGTCATGGCCTCGATCAGTTCGCCAACGTGATCGGCACCGACGGCGTGCGTCAGATGAAACTCATGGGCCTGGAAGCGGTGGAAATCGTCCGACAGCGTGTCGAGCGTTTTCAGATCCCCTGCGACCTGACCTGGGGTTATTGCGACCTCGCCAACAAGCCCCGCGACCTCGAAGGCTTCGCCGAAGATGCCGAGGAGCTGCGCAGCCTCGGCTACCGCTACGAAACCCGCCTGCTGCAAGCCAATGAGATGCATACGGTGGTCGGCTCCACGCGCTATGTCGGCGGCTTGATCGACATGGGCTCCGGGCATCTGCATCCACTGAACCTGGCCCTGGGCGAGGCAGCGGCGGCGCAACAGCTTGGGGTCAAACTGTTCGAACAGTCGGCGGTCACCCGCATCGATTACGGCCCGCAAGTCCGCGTCCACACGGCACGAGGTACGGTGCGGGCGAAGACCCTGGTGCTCGGTTGCAACGCCTACCTCAACGGCCTCAACCAGCAGCTCAGCGGCAAAGTGCTGCCCGCCGGCAGCTACATCATCGCCACCGAACCCTTGAGTGAAGAGCAGGCCCACAACCTGCTGCCGCAGAACATGGCGGTCTGCGACCAGCGAGTGGCGCTGGATTACTACCGGCTCTCGGCGGATCGGCGCCTGCTGTTCGGCGGGGCCTGTCATTACTCGGGGCGCGATCCACAGGACATCGCCGCGTACATGCGGCCGAAGATGCTTGAGGTGTTCCCGCAGCTCGCGACAGTGAAGATCGATTATCAGTGGGGCGGGATGATCGGCATCGGCGCCAACCGCTTGCCGCAGATCGGACGCCTCGCCGAACAACCGAATGTGTATTACGCCCAGGCCTACTCGGGACACGGCGTGAACGCCACGCACCTGGCGGGCAAACTGCTGGCCGAAGCGATCAGTGGCCAGCACAGCGGCGGTTTCGATCTGTTCGCCAAGGTGCCACACATCACCTTTCCCGGCGGCAAGCATCTGCGCTCGCCGTTGCTGGCCCTGGGGATGTTGTGGCATCGGCTCAAAGAGTTGCTCTGAAGTTTCTGCGTTGATCGTTCCCGCGCAGAGCGTGGGAACGATCGTCCGCCGGGATTCAGATCCTCCAGAACGGCTTCAACCCTTCTTCCAGCGCCTGCTCACGGGTCAGCCCGATATCCTTGAGCTGCTCCGGCGTCAGGTTACGCAACGCCCTGCGCGTGTGCAGACGATGCCAGAACAGGTCCCAGCGACTCAGGCCGGACGGCGCGTTGCGCATGACTTCACTACGCGTACTGTCCTGTTGCCCCGCCTCCAGTTCCTGACTGTGTAACGTCAGCCGCACATCGCTCAAGCCGTTCATTTTCAATGCTCCTGTTTACTTGGGTAGCCAGAGATTCCATGATGCGCGGGCGAGCAAAAGCATTACAGATTCAACCAATCTGTATTAACTCCATACAGATTGATCGACCGAAACTCTGAATTGTCGATTTTTGCCGCATCTGTACCGGTTTGCCGAATCATCCGTACCGAGGCAGTGCCATGACCCTTTATGTAAATCTCGCCGAATTGCTCGGCACCCGCATCGAACAAGGCTTCTATCGTCCCGGTGATCGCCTGCCGTCGGTGCGCGCCTTGAGCGTCGAGCACGGGGTCAGCCTGAGCACGGTGCAACAGGCTTACCGGATGCTGGAAGACAGCGGCCTGGCCACGCCCAAACCCAAGTCCGGGTACTTCGTGCCGGTCGGTCGCGAACTGCCGGAATTGCCTGCGGTGGGCCGTCCGGCGCAGCGGCCGGTAGAGATTTCCCAGTGGGATCAGGTGCTGGAATTGATTCGCGCGGTGCCACGTAAAGATGTGGTGCAACTGGGGCGCGGCATGCCGGACATCAGTTCGCCGACCATGAAGCCGCTGCTGCGCGGGTTGGCGCGGATCAGTCGCCGTCAGGACATGCCCGGTCTGTATTACGACAACATCCACGGCACCCTCGAACTGCGCGAACAGATCGCCCGGCTGATGCTCGATTCCGGTTGCCAGTTGAGCGCCAGCGATCTGGTGGTCACCACCGGTTGCCATGAAGCGCTGTCCACCAGCATCCATGCGATCTGCGAACCCGGCGACATCGTCGCGGTGGACTCGCCCAGCTTTCACGGCGCCATGCAGACCCTCAAGGGCCTGGGCATGAAGGCGCTGGAGATCCCCACCGACCCGCTCACCGGCATCAGCCTCGAAGCCCTGGAACTGGCGCTCGAGCAATGGCCGATCAAGGTCATTCAGCTCACCCCCAACTGCAACAACCCGCTCGGCTACATCATGCCGGAGGCGCGCAAACGTGCGCTGCTCAACCTGGCACAGCGCTTCGACGTGGCGATCATCGAGGACGATGTGTATGGCGAACTGGCCTACACCTACCCGCGTCCGCGCACGATCAAGTCCTTCGACGAGGACGGCCGCGTGTTGCTGTGCAGCTCATTTTCCAAGACCCTCGCGCCGGGCCTGCGCATTGGCTGGGTGGCGCCGGGCCGGTATCTGGAACGGGTGCTGCACATGAAATACATCAGCACCGGCTCCACCGCACCGCAACCACAGATCGCCATTGCCGAATTTCTCAAGTCCGGCCATTTCGAACCGCATTTGCGGCGGATGCGCACGCAATACCAGCGCAATCGCGACGTGATGATCGACTGGGTGACCCGCTACTTCCCGGCCGGCACCCGCGCCAGCCGTCCCCAGGGCAGCTTCATGCTGTGGGTCGAACTGCCGGAAGGTTTCGATACCCTGAAACTGAATCGTGCGCTGCACGATCAGGGCGTACAGATTGCCGTCGGCAGCATTTTTTCCGCCTCGGGCAAGTACCGCAATTGCCTGCGAATGAACTACGCTGCCAAACCAACGCCGCAGATCGAAGACGCGGTGCGCAAGGTCGGCGCGACAGCGATCAGACTGCTGGCCGACAACGACTGACTTTTCTCGAGCAACCAGCGTCCATATGCCGACACCCGCCGACAATCGGAACGATCTCACGTGAGCTTCAGACAGCCCCTACTCGCTCTGCTGCTACTCGCCTCGTTCCTTGGCGGTTGCGCAACCCTCGACGCACCGCGCGAACCGAGCCAGGCGCTGCCCGCGTCCGGCTCCAGTTTCGGCCGCTCGATCCAGGGCCAGGCGGCGCCGTACAAGGGGCAGTCCGGATTTCGCCTGCTGTCCAACAGCACCGAAGCCTTCACCGCCCGCGCCGAACTGATCCGCAGCGCGCAAAGCAGCCTCGACTTGCAGTACTACATCGTCCACGACGGCATCAGCACCCGCATGCTGGTGGAAGAAGTGCTGAAAGCCGCCGACCGTGGCGTGCGGGTGCGAATCCTGCTGGATGACACCACCAGCGACGGCCTCGACCTGATCATCGCCACACTGGCGGCACATCCGCAGATCCAGATTCGCCTGTTCAACCCGCTGCACCTGGGACGCAGCACGGGCGTCACCCGCGCCGCCGGGCGCCTGTTCAACCTGTCGCTGCAACATCGGCGCATGCACAACAAACTGTGGCTGGCGGACAACAGCGCGGCGATCGTCGGCGGACGCAATCTGGGTGACGAGTATTTCGACGCCGAGCCCAATCTGAATTTCACCGACATCGACATGCTCAGCGTCGGGCCGGTGGCCGAACAGCTCGGACACAGTTTCGACCAGTACTGGAACAGCGCACTCAGCAAACCGATCGACGAATTCCTCTCCAGCAAACCCACCCAGAAAGACTTGCAGAACACCCGCACACGTCTGGAAGAATCCCTGGAGGAAACCCGCAAGCAGAATCACGCGCTGTATCAGCAACTGATGACCTTCACCACCGAGCCACGCATGGACATCTGGCGCAAGGAGCTGATCTGGGCCTGGAACCAGGCGCTGTGGGATGCACCGAGCAAGGTGCTGGCCAAGGATGAACCCGATCCGCAATTGCTGCTGACCACGCAACTGGCGCCGGAGCTGAACGGTGTCAGTAAAGAGCTGATCATGATTTCGGCCTACTTCGTGCCGGGTCAGCCGGGGCTGGTGTACCTGACCGGACGCGCCGATGCCGGAGTCGCCGTGAGCCTGCTGACCAACTCGCTGGAGGCCACCGACGTACCGGCGGTGCATGGCGGCTATGCGCCGTATCGCAAGGCGTTGCTGGAGCACGGCGTGAAACTGTTCGAACTGCGGCGCCAGCCTGGGGATAACTTCGGCAGCGGCCCGCATGTGTTTTACAGCAAGTCCTTCCGTGGCTCGGATTCCAGCCTGCACAGCAAGGCGATGATCTTCGACCGGCAGAAATCGTTTATCGGCTCATTCAACTTCGACCCGCGCTCGGTGCTGTGGAACACCGAAGTCGGCGTGCTGGTGGACAGCCCGGAACTCGCCGCCCACGTCCGCGAACTGGCCCTGCAGGGTATGGCCCCGGCGCTGAGTTACGAGGCGAAACTACAAGATGGGCGGATCGTCTGGGAAACCGAGGACAATGGCCAGAAACATATCCTGACCAAGGAACCCGGGAGCTGGTGGCGGCGCTTCAATGCGTGGTTCAGCACCACGGTGGGACTTGAGCGGATGCTCTAGCCGCCTCAGGCAGGTTCGGCGACAGTGCCAAACGCGCCCTGCCGCGACACCAGAATCACCAGCCCGAACGCCCCGATCGCCATCAGCAACGGCAGCGCATGCCCGGTGAGCCACTGGCTCCCCGCACCCGCCATCAACGGCCCGATCAGGCAGCCGACACCCCAAAGTTGCGCGATGTGCGCATTGGCCCGCACCAGCGCATCGTCACGGTAGCGCTCGCCGATCAGAATCAGCGACAGGGTGAACAACCCACCGGCACTGGCGCCGAACAGCACCCACAGCGGCCAGATCAGCAAGGTATCGATCAACAGCGGAATCGCCAGGCTCGACAGCAGCAACGCCAGCGCGCATCCGGTGAACAACGTGCGCCGCGACAGGTAATCGGCCAATGCCCCAATCGGCAGTTGCAGCAGCGCATCACCGACCACCACGGTACTGACCATCGCCAAGGCGATTTCTGCGGTGAAGCCCTGTTGCAGGCAGTACACCGGCAGCAACGTCAGGATCATCGCCTCGAACGCAGCGAACAACGACACCGCCCAGGCAATCGCCGGCAACTCACGACTGAAACCCCACAAATCACCGAAGGTCACGCTGCTGGCCTCGCTGCTCGGCGCCCCGCTGCGACCCAGCAACAGCAACGGCGAAACCATCAGCAGGCCGACGCCGACCCAGAAGCCGTAGTCATGCTCGGTGCCCAGTACACCGAGCAGCAACGGCCCGGACAACTGGCTCAACGCATAACTGCTGCCGTACAGCGCCACCAGGCGCCCGCGCCATTGCTCGACCACCAATTGATTGATCCAGCTCTCACCGAGGATGAACACGATGGTCAGGATCACCCCGATCATCAACCGCAGCACCAGCCAGATCGGATAGCTCGGCAGCAGCGCCAACAGACCGATGGACAGCGCTCCGGCCCACAGGCACAGGCGCATCAGATTGGCTGTGCCGAGCCGCGCCGCCAGATGACTGGAAATTTTCGCCCCCAGCAACACGCCAATCGCCGGCATCGCGGCCATCACGCCGATGGCGAACGAGCCATAGCCCCAGCTCTCCAGGCGCAACGACACCAGCGGCATGCTGACCCCCAGGGCCAGGCCGACACTCAAGACAGACGCCAACACGGCGAAATACGTCGCCCACCGCATGTTCCACGCTCCTGTGGATATTTATTTGCCACACATAACAAATGTGGGAGCAGGCTTGCCCGCAAATACGCCTGCACCTTCAGCCCATCGGCTGACTGATACACCGCATTCGCGGGCAAACCCGCTCCCACAAGGGATCTCTGGGTTGTCCGGGAGCCTGACCGGGCAGGCTCCCGTCAACGGATTACAGCTTGATCCAGGTCGCCTTCAGTTCGGTGTACTTGTCGAACGCATGCAGCGACTTGTCGCGACCGTTGCCCGACTGCTTGAAGCCGCCGAACGGTGCGGTCATGTCGCCGCCGTCGTACTGGTTGACCCACACGCTGCCGGCACGCAGGGCCTTGGCCGTCAGGTGCGCCTTGGAGATGTCAGCCGTCCACACCGCTGCCGCCAGACCGTACGGCGTGTCGTTGGCGATGTTGATCGCTTCCTCGGCGGTATCGAAAGTGATGACCGACAACACCGGGCCGAAGATTTCTTCCTGAGCAATTTTCATCGCGTTGCTCACGCCGTCGAAAATCGTCGGCTCGACGTAGGTGCCACCGGTTTCCTGCAGGATACGCTTGCCGCCAGCCACCAGTTTGGCGCCATCGGTGTGGCCCGACTCGATGTAGGACAGCACGTTGTTCATCTGCTGGGTGTCCACCAGCGCACCGACGTTGGTGGCCGGATCCAGCGGATTGCCCGGTTTCCAGGCTTTCAGGGCCTCGATCACCAGCGGCAGGAATTTGTCCTTGATCGAACGCTCGACCAGCAGGCGCGAACCGGCGGTGCAGACCTCGCCCTGGTTGAAGGCGATGGCGCTGGCGGCGGATTCGGCGGCTGCTTGCAGATCCGGGGCATCGGCGAACACGATGTTCGGGCTCTTGCCACCGGCCTCCAGCCAGACGCGCTTCATGTTCGATTCGCCGGAATAGATCATCAATTGCTTGGCGATCTTGGTCGAACCGGTGAACACCAAGGTGTCGACGTCGTTATGCAGGGCCAGCGCCTTGCCAACGGTGTGGCCGTAGCCCGGCAGCACGTTGAGCACGCCTTTCGGAATGCCGGCCTCAACCGCCAGGGCAGCGATACGGATGGCGGTCAGCGGGGATTTTTCCGACGGCTTGAGGATCACCGAGTTACCGGTCGACAGCGCCGGACCCAGCTTCCAGCAGGCCATCATCAGCGGGAAGTTCCACGGCACGATGGCACCGACCACGCCCACGGGTTCACGGGTCACCAGACCCAGTTGATCGTGCGGGGTCGCGGCGACTTCATCGTAGATCTTGTCGATCGCTTCACCGCTCCAGCTCAGCGCTTGCGCCGCACCCGGTACGTCGATGTACAGCGAATCGCTGATCGGCTTGCCCATGTCCAGGGTTTCGAGCAGGGCCAGTTCCTCGGCGTGCTGCTTGAGCAGGCCGGCGAAACGAATCATGGTGGCTTTGCGTTTGGTCGGCGCCAGGCGCGACCAGACACCGGAATTGAAGGTGGCGCGGGCGTTTTCCACGGCGCGCTGGGCGTCGGCGGCATCACAGCTGGCAATCTTGCCCAGCAGACGGCCGTCGACCGGGCTGATGCACTCGAAGGTTTCGCCGGAAACGGCGTCGGTGTACTCGCCATTGAGGTAAGCGCGGCCTTCGATCTTCAGGTCGCTGGCGCGTTGTTCCCAGTCGGCACGAGTCAGGGTGGTCATTCGAGAGTCCTCCTCTTGTTGAATACGAGCGCCGCGCGATCTTCGCCAGCGTCCTCGGGAATTCTGCCCGGCCAGCCTGCTTTTCGGCCCAAGGCACCCGCCACCCTAAACCAGCGGCCGGGTTTGTTTCAATATATTTGACATAAGGTCGCCATACAGCCTTGCGGTGTTCAATTTAATAAACATAGACTTTGGCCCTTTCCAGACAATCGCGCCGCATTCACAGGGGATAACAACAATGAACATCCAGAACGTCGTCGACATCAGCCTGACCACCAGCGAAGCCGAACGCTATCGGCCCGATCCGGCCAAGGTCCTCAAGGGCGATCCGGAACAAGCGGTGTTCAACCAGTACGACAGCCCTTGCGGGCAGATGAACGTCGGCGTGTGGGAAGGTGCGATCGGGCAATGGACGGTAAATTATACCGAGCACGAATACTGCGAAATCCTTCAGGGTGTTTCGGTACTGCGCGACAACGACGGCAACGCCAAGACCCTGCGGGTCGGTGACCGCTTCGTGATCCCGGCCGGCTTCCGGGGTACGTGGGAGGTGCTGGAGGCTTGCCGCAAGATCTATGTGATCTTCGAACAGAAAGCTTGAGGATTTGCGGCGCCAGAACGGTCAACCCGAATCCGGGGCAACAAAAAAGGCCCGTATCGTTGAGATACGGGCCTTTTTCGTCAGTCGGGAAAAATCAATTACTTGATTTTGCCTTCCTTGTAGATCACGTGCTTGCGAACAACCGGATCATATTTCTTGATCTCGATTTTGTCCGGGGTAGTACGCTTGTTCTTGTCGGTAGTGTAGAAGTGACCAGTACCGGCGCTCGAGATCAAACGAATCAATTCACGCATGATTAGCTCCCTTAAACCTTGCCATCGCGACGAAGTTCGGCCAGCACGACGCTGATGCCGCGCTTGTCGATGATACGCATGCCTTTGGCGGATACGCGCAGGCGCACGAAACGTTTCTCTTCTTCAACCCAGAAGCGGTGATGCTGCAGGTTCGGCAGGAAACGACGACGGGTTTTGTTGTTTGCGTGGGAAATGTTATTCCCGGTTACCGGACCCTTACCGGTAACTTGACATACTCTAGACATGCCTCAGCCCTCTAAAACCACATGCCCAACCCGGCATGGGTTGGCCGCTTAATCTCTAGTCATTGTGGCGCCAGGCGCCGCGATTCTTTAGAGGTCTTACCGGCTACACCTACAGTGAAGGAACCGGGCCCCTAGAAAAGAGCGCTGCTTTATACCAGAAAGACCAGGGAGCAACAACAATCGGTGTGAAATCAATCGGCAAAAGGGCGCTTTTTTTGCCCGCGAGCGCCTTGGGCCAAGGCCATCGCCAATTTTGACCATTCGTCGCAGAAAATCCACCAGCCCAGCGATAGCGACTTTTCCCGCCGCCATTTCCGACAAATCCTGCAGCCACGGCGGCGCAAAATACAAAAAGGGGATAGTCATTTGCAATCGCGACCACTAGGGTAGGCCTTTTCCAGACTGCACTTGCAGATGGGCCTTCGACTGTAAAGGAAGCCGACCATGCGCCTCGCTGCCCTCCCCCTGCTCTTCGCCCCGCTACTATTGAGCCCCCTGGCCCACGCCGCCGCCCTGAGCGTCTGCACCGAGGCCAGCCCGGAAGGGTTCGACGTGGTGCAGTACAACTCGCTGACCACCACCAACGCCTCCGCCGACGTGCTGATGAATCGCCTGGTGGATTTCGACACCGCCAGCGGCAAGGTCGTCCCGAGCCTGGCCGAGAGCTGGGAAGTCAGCACCGATGGCCTGACCTATGTGTTCAAGCTGCACCCGCAGGTGAAATTCCACACCACCGAATACTTCAAGCCGACCCGCGAGCTGACCGCCGAAGACGTCAAGTTCAGCTTCGAGCGCATGCTCGATCCGGCCAACCCATGGCACAAAGTCGCCCAGAGCGGCTTCCCCCATGCCCAATCGATGCAGTTGCCGACCCTGATCAAGAAGATCGACGCTCTGGACCCACTGACCGTGCGCTTTACCCTCGATCACCCGGACTCGACCTTCCTCGCCACCCTGAGCATGGGTTTCGCCTCGATCTATTCCGCCGAATACGCCGACAAACTGCTGAAAGCCAACGCGACGGACAAGCTCAACAGCCAGCCGATCGGCACCGGCCCGTTCGTCTTCACCCGTTTCCAGAAAGACGCCTCGGTTCGCTACAAAGCCAACCCGGATTACTTTGGCGGCAAGCCTTCAGTGGACCCGCTGATCTTCGCCATCACCCCGGACGCCAACGTGCGCCTGCAAAAACTGCGGCGTAACGAGTGCCAGATCGCCCTGTCGCCGAAACCGCTGGACGTACAGGCGGCCAAGGAAGAGCCGACACTGAAAGTGGAAAGGACTGACGCGTTCATGACCGCGTTCGTCGGCATCAACAGCCAGCATCCGCCGCTGGACAAGCCGGAAGTGCGGCAGGCGATCAACCTCGCCTTCGACAAGGACAACTACCTCAAGGCTGTATTCGAGGGCACCGCCGAAGCGGCCAACGGCCCCTATCCACCGAACACCTGGAGTTACGCCAAGAACCTGCCGGGTTACGCCCACGACGTCACCAAGGCCAAGGCACTGCTGGCCAAGGCCGGGCTGAAGGACGGTTTCCAGACCACCATCTGGACGCGCCCGTCCGGCAGCCTGCTCAACCCCAACCCGAGCCTCGGCGCACAACTGCTGCAATCGGATCTGGCGGAAATCGGCATTCAGGCGGAAATCCGCGTGATCGAGTGGGGCGAGCTGATTCGCCGCGCGAAGGCCGGCGAGCATGATTTGCTGTTCATGGGCTGGGCTGGCGACAACGGCGACCCGGACAACTTCCTCACCCCGCAGTTTTCCTGCGCGGCGGTGAAATCCGGCACCAACTTCGCCCGTTACTGCAATGCCGACCTGGACAAGCTGATCAGCGCCGGCAAGACCACCAGCGAGCAAGGCGTGCGCAGCAAACTGTACGAGCAGGCACAGGCGCAGATCCAGCAACAGGCGTTGTGGCTGCCGCTGGCGCACCCGACGGCTTACGCACTGACGCGCAAGGACGTTCAGGGTTACGCGGTCTCCCCGTTCGGCCGTCAGGACTATTCCAAAGTCAGCATCAAGTAACCCGCCACAACACAAAACCTGTGGGAGCGAGCACGCTCGCTCCCACAGCGATACGGCGTAACCCTCACATCCAGCCACACTCCGCCATCGACAACGGCTCGCCATCGCCGACGATGAAGTGATCGAGCACCCGCACGTCGATCAACTCCAGAGCCTTCTGCAATCGCTTGGTCAACAATCGATCGGCCTGGCTGGGATCCGTGTTACCCGATGGGTGGTTGTGGCACAGGATCACCGCCGCCGCATTGTTCGCCAGCGCACGCTTCACCACTTCCCGGGGATGGACGGCCGTGTTGTCGATCGAGCCACGAAATAGCGTCTCGAAGGTCAGCACCTGATGTTTGGAGTCCAGAAACAGGCAACCGAACACCTCATGCGGCTCATGACGCAGCATGGCTTTGAGGTAATCCCGAACCACCTGAGGATTTTCCAGCGCCGGTTTCTGTCGTGAGCGCTCGGCCAGATGCCGCTTGCTCATTTCTTGAGCAGCTTGCAGTTGGGCAAACTTCGCAGGACCCAGACCCAACTGCCTGCTGAATACCTCCTGGTCAGCCTCAAGCAGCAATCGCAGACTGCCAAACTGATTCAACAGATGCCGCGCCAGATCGACTGCACTTTTCCCCGGCACGCCGGTTCGCAAGAAAATCGCCAGAAGTTCAGCATCCGAAAGGCTCGCAGGGCCCTGTTCCAACAACCTTTCCCGCGGCCTTTCCGCCGCCGGCCAATCGCGAATACTCATACACTTTCCTTGTCTGTGGGCGCCGCTGTTCCCTAGCGGTCGCTGTGATATCGTAGCCCATCTTGTGCGACACGATCCTCGTGTCTCCCTTCTTCGAGGTGTCAGGTCATCTTGAAGGGTTCTCTTAGAACCGAAGCATAGGTACCCAGCCCTGTGAAACAAAATCTGCCCGGAAGTCCACTGCCATCAAGGACTTAGCCGCTGCGGCGGTTTGGCAAACCCAGGGTCGAATCGCACTCCTTAGCTCGACCTCAGTACCGGCGCCCCCGGTCCTGGAGTGCTTAACTTTCCCAGCCCCTCTAAGGGCGCAACCTTGCGGAAAATAATCCCCGCAGGGACTATTTTCTGCCTCAGCAATACGAGGCAACAATTCTCTAAGCATGCTGCATCGGCAGTTCCTGCTTCGCCAAAACTCTCGGAGACATGAGCAAACGCTCTGTCTGTCATTGTCCAACTATCTCTTTTTTGAGTTAGCAGCGGACTCGTTGTGCGACCAACGATAGCCTACGAAGACATGCGCTACTGGTAACGGTGGGGTGTGAAGCTCTTCCAACAATGTAGCCCCCGTCAGGGCATGCTCTCACCGCGAGGTGAGGGTGTGGATGCTCGGAGCAGTACCGGGTTGAGGCGCTAGGCTGGTTGGTACGGGTAAACATGATTGAACTGCTGATAAACGCCGTAACTACGAACGAGCCAAAACTGCTGTCAGGCTCGAGCCAAAAGGCACGGAGCCGGTTATTCCTGTGGGATGTGGGAATACGTCGCTACAAAGGCTCCCGGTGAAAAGGCAGACCCTAAACCAATCGTGTGACAGGCAGGGAACGTGGTAAGCCCGAACAGCTGCCTTAGGGCAGGTGAACCGCAAGGGGATCTGTTGGCTGTGCGGGTATGGGATCGCAGAGAAAGCGAAAGCCGGGCTGTAATGGTCTGGATAGGAGTTGAAACATTACTCCACGGGAAACCGGGCAGACTTCTGCGTGGTCTTGCGTCGCATGAACACTGACTGAACCTGTCTCAATGATCCAAGAGGCCAGCCGTAATGGCCTCCCATTAATCCAACCCTGACGGGAGCGTCCATCCCCGTCAGGGGATGCGTACGTCTTCAGCTCGGGGCATTTGAGAGGAAGGCTGCATGCTAGTACACAGCGCTATAGCCGTGTCTGCGCCATCCGACGTTCCGCAAAGTTGGCATGACATCGACTGGTGTCGCGTTCAGCGGAATGTTCGGGCAATACAGGTACGGATTGCGAAGGCTTGTCGAGAAGGCAACCAACGTCGGGTGAAAACCCTTCAGCGGATGCTGACCCGCTCTCGTTCGGCCAGATACTTGGCCGTTCGAAGAGTCACTGAAAACCAGGGCAAGCGCACGGCGGGAGTCGATCGCGTGCTCTGGGACACACCCGATGCCAAATGGAAAGCGGTAGATGGACTAAAGCGCCACGGATATAAACCACGGCCTCTACGGCGGGTTTTTATCCCGAAATCGAATGGGAAAGAACGCCCTCTGGGCATTCCAACCATGACTGACAGGGCCATGCAAGCGCTGTATTTGCTGGCCTTGGCGCCCATTGCAGAAACCACAGGTGATCCGAACAGCTATGGCTTTCGGATTGAACGTTCGACGGCGGATGCGATGGGACAGCTGTTCGTATGCTTATCCAAAAAGGTTTCGGCCCAATGGATATTGGAAGCGGACATCAAAGGCTGCTTTGACCACATCAACCATGACTGGCTGATCGCCAACGTCCCTACGGACAAAGCGATCCTTCGGAAATGGTTGAAAGCTGGAGTGATACATAAAGGCCAGCTTCAGGCAACGGATGCCGGTACGCCACAAGGCGGAATCATTTCGCCTACCTTGGCAAACATGGCGCTGGACGGTCTGGAAGCACAGCTCAAGCAACATCTGGGCGTGACGAAAGCCAAAAAGCTGAAAATCAATGTGGTGCGTTACGCGGACGATTTTGTGATTACCGGAGAATCGAAAGAGATGCTGGAAAATGAGATCAAACCTTGGGTTGAGCAGTTCCTCGCTGTGCGAGGACTGCAGTTGTCACCCGAGAAAACCCGTGTGGCACACATAGACGTAGGCTTTGACTTTCTGGGATGGAATTTCCGCAAGTACTCCGGGAAGCTCCTGATCAAGCCAAGCAAGAAAAACGTACAAACGTTCTATCGCAAGGTGAAGGAGGTCATCAGCACCAACAAGACGGTTAGGCAAGAGGATCTGATTCGATTGCTGAACCCGATACTGCGAGGCTGGGCGTTATATCACCAGCCAGTAGTCGCCAAGCAAGCGTACAGTCGAATGGACCATGTGATTAACTTCGCGCTTTGGCGCTGGGCCAAACGGCGACATCCCAACAAGGACGCAACCTGGGTGAAAGGAAAATATTTCCCCGCACAGGCGCAGAAAAGCTGGGTATTCGCCAAAACAGTAACAAACAGCAAGGGAGAGCAGATGCCTCTCAAGCTGTACTCTATAGCCGCTACACCCATTGAGCGTCACCGAAAAGTCAGCGGAGGATACAACCCCTTCGACCCTTCAATGGAAGGGATGGGCGAGAAACTGCGTATGGAGCGGATGCTGAAAAAGCTGAAATATCGTACGCAGATTCTCAGTTTGTTCCGAAGTCAGAATGGAAAGTGTGCTCTATGTGAGCAGTCGATTTCCAAAGTAACGGGATGGCATGATCATCACATTGTCTACCGTACACACGGCGGTAACGACTCTCTAAGCAATCGAGTATTATTGCACCCAGTTTGTCACCAGCGACTCCATGCATTGGGTTTGACAGTGAACAAACCGGCCTCTTGATGAGGTTTTGCAAGGCTTGAGCCGTATGCGCTGAAAGGCGCACGTACGGTTCTTAGGGGGCCTCATTCCAGCAATGGAATGGGGCTACCCGACTTTTGCGGGCGAATTCACCATGGGGAGGGGGTTTCGCCATGCTTGTCACCAACGAAATGAAAGGCAGACCTATGCAGCGGCTGTATCGGAAACGCATCGTTCTGGGCGTCGGCGGCGGCATTGCTGCCTACAAGAGCGCCGATCTGGTTCGCCGCCTGATCGACCAGGGTGCCGAAGTGCGCGTGGTCATGACCCGTGGCGGCAGTGAATTCATTACCCCGCTGACCATGCAGGCGCTGTCCGGCCACCCGGTTCACCTCGATCTGCTCGACCCGGCCGCCGAGGCCGCAATGGGCCACATCGAGCTGGCGAAATGGGCCGATCTGGTGCTGATCGCCCCGGCCACCGCCGACCTGCTCGCCCGTCTGGCACAGGGCATTGCCAATGATTTGCTGACCACCCTGGTGCTGGCCACCGACGCCATCGTCGCCGTGGCCCCGGCGATGAACCAGGCCATGTGGCGCGACCCGGCGACCCAGGCCAACCTGCAACTCCTTGAAAGTCGTGGCCTGAAGACCTTCGGCCCGGCCTCCGGCAGCCAGGCCTGCGGCGACGTCGGCATGGGCCGGATGATGGAAGCCACCGACCTGGCGCAATGCGCGGCGGACTGCTTCCAGCGTCAGGCGCTGACCGGCAAGCATGTGGTGATTACGGCCGGCCCGACCCAGGAAAACATCGACCCGGTGCGCTACATCACCAACCACAGCTCCGGAAAAATGGGCTTCGCCCTGGCCGAAGCGGCGGTGGAAGCCGGCGCCCGCGTCACACTGATCAGCGGCCCGGTGCATCTGCCGACCCCGGATCGCGTCACACGCATCGACGTGGTCAGCGCCCGCGACATGCTCGCCGCGTGTGAAGCCGCGATCCCTTGCGACATCTTCATCGCCTCGGCGGCGGTCGCGGACTACCGTCCGGAAGTCGTCGCCCCACAAAAACTCAAGAAAGACCCTACGAGCGGTGACGGCTTCGTCCTGCAAATGGTGCGCAACCCGGACATCCTGGCGAGCATCGCCACCCGTCCCGACCGTCCGTTCAGTGTCGGCTTCGCCGCCGAGACCGAACACCTGCTCGACTACGCTGCACGCAAGCTGAAGGACAAGAACCTCGATCTGATCGTCGCCAACGACGTCGCCAATCCGAGCATCGGTTTCAACAGCGAGGAAAACGCCTGCAGCGTCATCGACCGTGCGCTTCATGCCACGGTTTTCGCCCAGACCAGCAAGAGCAAGATCGCTCGCCAACTGGTCACTTTTATCGCCGAACGTCTGAACCAGGTTTAATTTACATGCACGCTTTGCAAGCCAAGATCCTCGACCCACGCATTGGCACCGAATTCCCGCTGCCGCAATACGCCACGCCAGGCTCCGCCGGCCTCGACCTGCGCGCCATGCTGGAACAGGACATCGTGATCAAACCGGGTGAAACCGTGCTGATCCCCACCGGCCTGTCGGTGTACATCGGCGACCCGAACCTCGCCGCGCTGATCCTGCCGCGCTCCGGCATGGGCCATAAGCACGGCATCGTGCTGGGCAACCTGGTCGGCCTGATCGACTCCGACTACCAGGGCCCGTTGATGGTGTCCTGCTGGAACCGTGGCCAGAGCGAATTCACCATGCCGGTCGGCGAGCGTCTGGCACAACTGGTGCTGGTGCCGGTGGTGCAGGCGCACTTCGAGATGGTTGAGGAATTCGTCGAAACCGAGCGCGGCGCCGGTGGTTTCGGTCATTCCGGCACCAAGTGATCGTTGTGCCGAGGAGCTTGCTCCCCGGCACAAAACTCAAATTGTCATCTGTGAGTTTTACCGCCGAAAATCAAGGCATTGACCGGGCAAAGCCACGCCAGCCGTGGCGTCATGGCCCTTTCACACCACGAACTCTCTGTGGAAAACACCGTCATACCCTTCAGTTTGAGCCTGCCGTCGAATGAGTCGCCGGCGAGTCCAGTCACTTTCGAGATGGAGCATTTCCGCAGATGAGCACCCCAGCCAAGATTGCCCCAAAGCTGCCCGACAGCATCTTCCGCGCCTATGACATTCGCGGCACCGTGCCGGAATTCCTCAATGCCGAAACCGCCTACTGGATCGGTCGCGCCATCGGCTCGCAGAGCCTGGCCCAGGGTGAACCGAACGTTTCCGTGGGGCGCGACGGCCGTCTGTCCGGTCCGGAGCTGGTTGCCGAGCTGATTCGCGGCATCGCCGAGAGCGGTTGCCACGTCAGCGATGTCGGCCTGGTGCCGACGCCAGCGTTGTACTACGCCGCCAACGTGCTGGCCGGCAAGTCCGGGGTGATGCTCACCGGCAGCCACAACCCGTCGAACTACAACGGCTTCAAGATCGTGATCGCCGGCGACACCCTTGCCAACGAACAGATCCAGGTGCTGCACGAGCGCATCAAGACCAACAACCTGAGCAGCGGCCAGGGCAGCGTGACCCAGGTCGAAATCCTCGACCGCTACACCACCGAAATCGTCCAGGACATCAAGCTCGCCCGGCGCCTGAAGGTGGTGGTCGACTGCGGCAACGGCGCGGCCGGCGTGATCGCCCCGCAACTGATCGAAGCGCTGAACTGCGAAGTCATCCCGCTGTTCTGCGAAGTGGACGGCAACTTCCCGAACCACCACCCGGACCCGGGCAAACCGGAAAACCTCGTCGACCTGATCGCCAAGGTCAAGGAAACCGGAGCCGACATCGGTCTGGCCTTTGACGGCGACGGTGACCGCGTCGGCGTGGTGACCGACACCGGCAGCATCGTGTTCCCGGATCGCCTGCTGATGCTGTTCGCCCGCGACGTGGTGGCGCGCAACCCGGACGCGGAAATCATCTTCGACGTCAAATGCACCCGTCGCCTGGTGCCGCTGATCAAGGAATACGGCGGTCGGCCGCTAATGTGGAAGACCGGTCACTCGTTGATCAAAAAGAAAATGAAACAATCCGGCGCGCTGTTGGCCGGTGAAATGAGCGGGCATATCTTCTTCAAGGAACGCTGGTTCGGTTTCGATGATGGCATTTACAGCGCCGCACGGCTGCTGGAAATCCTCAGCAAGGAAAAATCCACGGCGGAAGCGCTGTTCGCGACCTTCCCGAATGATATTTCCACGCCGGAAATCAATATCCATGTGACCGAAGAGAGCAAATTCAGCATCATTGATGCACTGCACGACGCACAGTGGGGCGCAGGCGCCGACCTGACCACCATTGACGGCGTGCGGGTCGACTACGCCAAAGGCTGGGGCCTGGTGCGCGCGTCCAACACCACACCGGTGCTGGTGCTGCGCTTCGAGGCCGATGACGAGGCTGAACTGCAGCGCATCAAGGATGTGTTCCACGCCCAACTGAAACGCGTTGCACCTGATCTCCAACTACCGTTCTGATCCACCCGGAGCCCTGAATGACCCTCGAACGCGAAGCTGCCGCCCACACCGCCCAGGTCCTGTCCGAAGCGTTGCCTTACATCCGACGCTATGTCGGCAAGACCCTGGTGATCAAATACGGCGGCAACGCGATGGAAAGCGAGGAGCTGAAAACCGGCTTCGCCCGCGACATCGTGCTGATGAAGGCCGTGGGCATCAACCCGGTCGTGGTTCACGGCGGCGGCCCGCAGATCGGTGATCTGCTCAAGCGTCTGTCGATCGAAAGCCACTTTGTCGATGGCATGCGCGTTACAGACGCGGCGACCATGGACGTGGTGGAAATGGTCCTCGGCGGCCAGGTCAACAAAAGCATCGTCAACCTGATCAACAGCCATGGCGGCAGCGCCATCGGCCTGACCGGCAAGGACGCCGGGCTGATTCGCGCGAAAAAGCTCACCGTGACCCGCCAGACGCCGGAGATGACCCAGCCGGAGATCATCGACATCGGCCATGTCGGGGAAGTGGTCGGGATCAACACCGAACTGCTGAACCTGCTGGTCAAAGGCAACTTCATCCCGGTGATCGCGCCCATCGGTGTCGGCGAAAACGGCGAGTCGTACAACATCAACGCCGACCTGGTGGCAGGCAAGGTTGCCGAAGCGCTGAAAGCCGAGAAGCTGATGCTGCTGACCAACATCGCCGGCCTGATGGACAAGTCGGGCAAGGTCCTGACCGGCCTGAGCACCCAGCAGGTCGACGACCTGATCGCCGACGGCACCATCTACGGCGGCATGCTGCCGAAGATCCGCTGCGCACTGGAAGCGGTCCAGGGCGGCGTAGGCAGCTCGCTGATCATCGACGGCCGCGTGCCGAATGCGATCCTGCTGGAAATCTTCACCGATACCGGTGTGGGTACGCTGATCAGCAATCGCAAACGTCACTGATAGAAAACCGTTAAAAGACCGCAGACCTCACCAGCGCGTTTTGGGAAATCGCACCCTGTGCGTAATTTTCCTTGATATGGCTGAAGTCTGCGGTCTTTTTTGTGCGCGTAAGAAATACTTGAGCTGACGTGGCGAATCCTCTACAGACCTCTACGCTTCTAACGACTAGATGCGGGTGACATATCGAACCGTTGAAGAAACAGCTTCAACGAAGGCGATGCCGAAGACGCCCCTTACCTCCGAAAAACAACAACAGATCAAGGAGTCTGAGCCATGGATATCTCGTTTACGATTGATTCACAGGCATTCGATCGAGAGCAAAGAGAGCCCGTCAAGAAGACCCTCAGAATTTCTGACCATGAAATTGCCGATGCTCTACAGCGGATAGCCAAAGCCAGCTTGACCGAATACCTTAAAATGCTAGTAGAAGGCGGAATGCCAAGCCGGGCTGACGAGGCAAAACAGGATCGTCTGCTTTATCTTATTCAAAGCTATTTTGGGCAGACACTGCCAACTGAATCGCAGATTTCGACAATTTTCCAACTGACACAAAGCCAAAGCAAAACACTGTTGAAGAACACAGTTTCTCGCTTTCGTAATCAGCTCGACGAAACACTGCAGAACAGCATGAGGGCCGTCATTGAGTCCGCGGGACTTTCGCAAACGGTTTATCTGGTGGTCATCAGTTCTGACGTCATCCGGGATGAGCTGAATATGCTGATCACGCAAAACGAACCCACTTTCAAACCAATAACAAAGCGCAAAGGTAGCGCTGGACAGTTTGAGATCAGCGAGGATTCTCACGCCCTACTACGCCGGACGCTCGGTCTAGATGTCGTTTAGTGACATTGTTGCCATTAGTGGCCTGCTGTTAACCCTGACTACGTTCATGTTCAATTTGGCGTGGCCAAAATTGAACGAAGCCCTCGAGCTAGACGGGGCGCAACCCGGCGAGCTCGCTAGAAAACGCAGCAGAAAGAAAGTGTTGAGCACCTTTTTCAGTTGTGCATTGCCACTGGCAATTGCCTTCGTAGCACTGTTTTACGTTAACTTGCCGCCCTTGGTAAAAATCATGCGTAGCAGTACGCTCGACCTGTGGGACTTTGATGTAGGAAATACACTTTTTGTAATGGTGGCGTATGCACTATTGGTATTTGCGGCACTCAACATTTGGATATGCGTTCGACTACTGACCAAATGGCGCGAGCTACATTAAGCAGCACCCAAAGAAAGGCCCTGATTCACAGGGCCTTTTTTATCAATCAGACGCCGAACTGCGCGCGATACGCTTCCACGGCTGGCAGGTGTTGCTTGAGCTGCGGGTCGTCCGCGAGGAATTCCAGCACCTGATTCAGCGACACGATGCTGATCACCGGGATGCCGAAATCACGCTCGACTTCCTGGATGGCCGACAGTTCGCCGTTGCCGCGCTCCTGACGGTTCAGGGCAATCAGCACGCCGGCGGCCTTGGCACCCTCCTGGGAAGCGATGATCTGCATCACTTCGCGGATCGCGGTGCCGGCGGTGATCACGTCGTCGATGATCAGCACCTCGCCGGTCAGCGGGGCGCCAACCAGGCTGCCGCCTTCGCCGTGGGCCTTGGCTTCCTTGCGGTTGAAGCACCATGGCAGGTCACGGTCGTGATGTTCGGCCAGTGCCACGGCGGTGGTCGCCGCCAACGGGATGCCTTTGTAGGCCGGACCGAACAGGACGTCGAACGGAATACCGCTTTCAGCGATGGCGGCGGCGTAGAAACGCCCCAGCTGTGCCAGGGCCGAACCCGAGTTGAACAGGCCGGCGTTGAAGAAGTAAGGACTGGTGCGCCCGGACTTCAGGGTGAACTCACCGAAGCGCAAAACGCCGCGATCGATGGCAAAACGAATGAAATCGCGCTGATACGCTTGCATGAAAAAAACCCCAAATACCACGGATTTAGCTAATTAGCTTGACGCCGTGTATCATACACGCACGCGATTTTTGGGGCCATTTATGCGGATCATCAGTGTGAACGTCAATGGTATTCAGGCTGCAGTCGAGCGAGGTTTGCTCAGTTGGCTGCAAGCACAGAATGCCGACGTCATCTGCCTGCAGGACACCCGTGCCTCCGCCTTTGAACTGGATGACCCAGCCTTCCAACTGGACGGCTACTTCCTTTATGCCTGCGATGCTGAAGTCCCTGCCCAAGGTGGCGTGGCTTTGTATTCGCGGTTGCAACCGAAGGCTGTCATCAGCGGTCTCGGTTTCGAGACGGCCGACCGCTACGGGCGCTACCTGCAAGCAGATTTCGACAAAGTCAGTATTGCCACCTTGCTGCTTCCTTCGGGGATGAACGGCGATGAGGACTTGAACCAGAAGTTCAAGCTCATGGACGACTTCGGCAAGTACCTGGACAAACAGCGGCGCAAACGTCGCGAGTACATTTATTGTGGCTCGCTGTACGTGGCGCAGCAGAAGCTCGACATCAAAAACTGGCGCGACAGCCAGCAATCCCCGGGATTCCTCGCGCCTGAACGCGCCTGGATGGACGAGATTGTCGGCAACATGGGTTATGTCGATGCCCTGCGCGAAGTCAGCCGCGAAGGCGATCAGTACAGCTGGTGGCCGGACAACGAACAGGCCGAGATGCTCAACCTCGGCTGGCGCTTCGACTACCAGATCCTGACCCCGGGCCTGCGGCGCTTCGTGCGCAGCGCACGCCTGCCGCGTCAGCCTCGGTTCTCGCAGCATGCGCCGCTGATCGTCGACTACGACTGGACGCTGACCATCTGAGGCGTCTTTTCGCAGATACAAAAAAACCGACAGCGATGTCGGTTTTTTTGTGCGCGGGAGTGGGCTACTTGATCAAGCGCCAGGTAAACGGATAGCGATACGGAAAACCGTCGTTAGCCTTCACCCCGGCGATGATCGTCAGCACCAGCGCACCAATCGCCACCAGGCCAAACAGCACGAAGCCGATAATCAGCACCATCAGCAGGAAGCAAATGAGCGAGGCAATCGCGACGGTGATCTGAAAGTTCAGCGCCTCTTTGCCCTGGGCGTCGATGAACGGGTCCATCTCGCGCTTCATCTGCCAGAGGACCAGCGGCCCGATCAGCGTGCCGAACGGAATCCAGATCCCCAGCAAGGCGGACAAGTGACAAAACATCGCCCATTGCCGAACTTCCTGGCTCGGTTTGGGCAGCAACTCTTGTTCATCACTCATCGCGTTCTCCTTGCGGTTGTGTGCCTGCTCAGTCGGCCAGCGCCGCCTTTTGCAGGTCGAAAATCTCGTTCATGCCTTTCTTCGCCAGCGCCAGCATCGCGTTCAGCTCTTCAGGCTGGAACGGCGCGCCTTCTGCGGTGCCCTGCACCTCGATGAAGCCGCCAGTGCTGGTCATCACTACGTTGAGGTCAGTCTCGGCGGCGGAGTCTTCAAGATAGTCCAGATCCAGCACGGCCTCGCCCTGATACATGCCCACCGACACGGCACCGATCATTTGCTTGAGCGGATCGCCACCTTTCAGGCCACCGCGCTTCTTGATCACTTTCAGCGCATCGACCAGCGCAACCATGGCGCCGGTGATCGACGCGGTGCGGGTGCCGCCGTCAGCCTGGATCACGTCGCAGTCGACGTACAGCGTGACATCACCCAGCTTGGACATGTCCAGCGCAGCGCGCAGGGAACGACCGATCAGACGCTGGATTTCCAGAGTGCGGCCGCCCTGCTTGCCACGGCTCGCTTCACGCTGGTTACGCTCGCCGGTGGCACGCGGCAGCATGCCGTACTCGGCGGTCAGCCAGCCCTGGCCCTGGCCCTTGAGGAAACGTGGCACGCCGTTCTCGACGCTGACGGTGCAGATGACTTTGGTATCACCGAATTCGACCAGTACCGATCCCTCGGCGTGCTTGGTGTAGTTGCGGGTAATGCGGATCGAGCGGAGCTGATCGGCAGCGCGACCACTTGGACGTTTCATAGGAGATACCTGTACTGGGGACGGAAAACTGCGGAGCATTATAGGGCCGCGCACCGCGCCTGGGCACTGCCTAAAAATTCCGACCGACGACTGAAGGCCCTGAAACGTACATCGCCGACGGCCTGCAGCCCTTTGTCACACCGTGTGTTTGGGCGCATCCGCCGCACTGCGCTACAATCCTGCGCCTTTGCTGCCAGTCGGCTTAAATTCATTGATATCGGGCTTGCGGAGCACATGTTCCGCGCCGATCTGCATTGCGAGGTCACCGCCATGGTGCACAGCATGACCGCCTTCGCCCGCGTCGAGAAAGCCGGCGCCCAGGGCACCCTGAGCTGGGAGCTGCGCTCGGTCAACAGCCGCTATCTGGAACCCCATCTGCGCCTGCCGGAGTCGTTCCGCGACCTCGAAGGCGCCGTGCGCGAAGCGCTGCGTCAGGGCCTGTCGCGGGGCAAACTGGAATGCACCCTGCGCTTCACCGAGGAAAGCACCGGCAAACCGCTGCAAGTGGATCGCGAGCGCGCCGCGCAACTGGTCGCCGCCGCCGAAACCGTCGCCGGGCTGATCAAGAATCCCGCCGCACTGAACCCGCTGGAAGTGCTGGCCTGGCCTGGCGTGCTGGTGGCCGACGCGAGCGACCCGCAGGCGCTGAACGCCGAAGCCCTGGCGTTGTTCAATCAGGGCCTGAAAGAGCTCAAGGCCGGTCGCGAGCGCGAAGGCGCGGAGCTGGCGCGCCTGATCAACGAACGCCTGACTTCCATTGAGGAAGACGTGACGACGCTGCGCGAACTGGTTCCACAGATGCTCGCCACCCAGCGCCAGAAGGTGCTCGATCGCTTCGCCGACATGAAGGCCGAGCTCGATCCGCAGCGCCTGGAACAGGAAATGGTCATGCTCGCGCAAAAGAGCGACGTGGCCGAAGAACTGGATCGCCTGAGCACCCACATCATCGAAGTTCGCCGGGTTCTGAAGTCCGGCGGTGCCGCCGGACGGCGCCTGGACTTCCTGATGCAGGAGCTCAACCGCGAAGCCAACACACTGGGCTCCAAGGCCTTCGACCCGCGCAGCACCCAGGCGGCGGTCAACCTCAAGGTGTTGATCGAGCAGATGCGCGAACAAGTGCAGAATATTGAGTAAGGCTACCCCGACATGACCCACAGCACCGGCACCCTGTACATCATTTCCGCCCCATCGGGTGCGGGCAAGAGCAGCCTGGTCAAGGCCCTGACCGACGCCAATCCAGAGATCCGCGTCTCGATCTCCCACACCACCCGTGCCATGCGTCCGGGCGAAGTGGACGGCGTGAACTACCACTTCGTGAGCCGCGAAGAGTTCGTGAAGATGGGCGAGCACGGCGATTTCCTCGAACGCGCCGAAGTCTTCGGCAACTTCTACGGTACCTCGCAAAGCCGCCTGCAGCAGACTCTGGACGAAGGTCACGACCTGATTCTGGAAATCGACTGGCAGGGCGCCGAGCAGGTGCGCAAGCTGATGCCGCAGGCACGTTCGATCTTCATTCTGCCGCCGTCGCTTCAGGCCCTGCACCAGCGCCTGACCAACCGTGGCCAGGACAGCGACGAAATCATCGACGGGCGGATGCGCGAAGCGGTCAGCGAGATGAGCCACTACGTCGAGTACGACTACCTGATCATCAACGACGATTTCGCCCACGCGCTGGACGATCTGAAAGCGATTTTCCGCGCCAACCAGCTGCAACAGAAACGCCAGCAAGTGCGTTTCGGCAAACTGCTGGCTGAATTGCTGGGTTAACCGACACTTCCCAAAACCGCTGCAAGGGCTTTACATTGGCACTTGTAGCGCGTTGGAAAGGTTGGTCAAAAAATCAGCGCTTCCCTAATCGCTGGTGTTTTTTTAAACTGCTGAGTCCGCTCGCCCATCCGGGCACCGCGCATATTGCATTTGCTACGAGGAAGACCATGGCCCGCGTAACCGTTGAAGACTGCCTAGAACACGTGGATAACCGCTTTGAGCTGGTCATGCTCTCTACCAAGCGTGCCCGTCAACTGGCGACCGGTGGCAAAGAGCCGCGAGTCGCATGGGAAAATGACAAGCCTACCGTTGTTGCCCTGCGTGAAATTGCTGAAGGCATCTGCACCCCCGAGTTCATCGCCGCCGAAGAAATCGTCACCGAAGACCCGGTCTTCGCTGCGTTCGAGGACGAGTCCAACGAGGCCGTTTAAGCCTATGCCTGGTCGACGTAGCACGGCGCGGGATCACAGCTTGCGGCAGGAGTCATCATGCCGAGCATAGACGCCCTCGCCGATCGCTTATCGACCTACCTCGGTCAGGACCAGGTCAATCTGGTCCGCCGAGCGTATTTCTACGCCGAACAGGCCCACGACGGCCAGCGCCGCCGCAGCGGCGAGGCGTATGTCACGCATCCTCTTGCCGTGGCCAATATTCTTGCCGACATGCACATGGACCATCAGAGCCTGATGGCCGCGATGCTGCATGACGTGATCGAAGACACCGGTATCGCCAAGGAAGCGCTGCAAGCGCAGTTCGGTGAAACCGTCGCCGAACTGGTCGACGGGGTCAGCAAACTGACCCAGATGAACTTCGAGACCAAGGCCGAAGCCCAAGCTGAAAACTTCCAGAAAATGGCCATGGCCATGGCGCGCGACATCCGCGTGATCCTGGTCAAGCTCGCCGACCGCCTGCACAACATGCGCACGCTGGAAGTGCTGTCCGGCGAGAAACGCCGGCGCATCGCCAAGGAAACCCTCGAAATCTACGCGCCCATCGCCAACCGCCTGGGCATGCATTCGGTGCGTATCGAATTCGAAGACCTCGGCTTCAAGGCGATGCACCCGATGCGTTCCGCGCGGATCTACCAGGCCGTCAAGCGCGCCCGGGGCAACCGCAAGGAAATCGTCAACAAGATCGAAGAGTCACTCGGGCACTGCCTGGCGATCGACGGCATCCAGGGCGAAGTCAGCGGCCGTCAGAAACACCTCTACGGCATCTACAAGAAAATGCGCGGCAAGCGTCGGGCCTTCAACGAGATCATGGACGTCTATGCGTTCCGGATCATCGTCGACAAGGTCGATACCTGCTACCGCGTGCTGGGCGCCGTACATAATTTGTACAAGCCGTTGCCGGGACGCTTCAAGGATTACATCGCGATTCCCAAAGCCAACGGCTATCAGTCGCTGCACACCACGCTGTTCGGCATGCACGGCGTACCGATCGAGATCCAGATCCGCACCCGCGAAATGGAAGAGATGGCCAACAACGGCATCGCCGCCCACTGGCTGTACAAGTCCAGCGGTGACGAACAGCCGAAAGGCACCCACGCCCGCGCCCGCCAATGGGTCAAGGGTGTGCTGGAAATGCAGCAACGCGCCGGCAACTCGCTGGAATTCATCGAGAGCGTGAAGATCGACCTGTTCCCGGACGAGGTCTACGTGTTCACGCCCAAGGGCCGGATCATGGAGCTGCCGAAAGGCTCTACGGCGGTCGACTTCGCCTACGCGGTCCACACCGACGTCGGCAACAGCTGCATTGCCTGCCGGATCAACCGTCGTCTCGCACCGCTGTCCGAACCGCTGCAAAGCGGCTCCACGGTCGAGATCGTCAGCGCTCCCGGCGCGCGGCCGAATCCGGCGTGGCTCAATTTCGTGGTCACCGGCAAGGCCCGCACGCACATCCGTCACGCGCTGAAACTGCAACGCCGCTCCGAGTCCATCAGCCTCGGCGAACGCCTGCTGAACAAGGTGCTCAACGGCTTCGACAGCTCGCTGGAACAGATTTCCGCCGAACGCGTCCAGGCCATGCTCACCGAGTACCGCCTCGAAGTGATCGAAGACTTGCTCGAAGACATCGGTCTGGGCAATCGCATGGCCTATGTCGTGGCGCGCCGATTGCTCGGCGAAGGCGAGCAACTGCCAAGCCCCGAAGGCCCGCTGGCAATTCGCGGCACCGAAGGCCTGGTACTCAGCTACGCCAAGTGCTGCACGCCGATCCCGGGCGACCCGATTGTCGGGCACCTGTCGGCGGGCAAAGGCATGGTGGTGCACCTGGACAACTGCCGCAACATCAGCGAAATCCGCCACAACCCGGAAAAATGCATCCAGCTCTCGTGGGCCAAGGATGTCACCGGCGAATTCAACGTCGAACTGCGCGTCGAACTGGAACACCAGCGCGGCCTTATCGCCCTGCTGGCCAGCAGCGTCAACGCGGCCGACGGCAATATCGAGAAAATCAGCATGGACGAGCGCGATGGTCGCATCAGCGTCGTTCAACTGGTGGTCAGCGTTCACGACCGTGTACACCTGGCCCGCGTGATCAAGAAACTGCGCGCCCTGACCGGCGTGATCCGCATCACCCGTATGCGCGCGTAGCCCTCCAGCCATTACAAGGAGTCATACATGACCAAAACCGTCATCACCAGCGACAAGGCCCCGGCCGCCATCGGCACTTACTCCCAGGCGATCAAGGCCGGCAACACCGTGTACATGTCGGGCCAGATCCCGCTGGACCCGAAAACCATGGAACTGGTCGAAGGCTTCGAAGCCCAGACCGTCCAGGTGTTCGAGAACCTGAAAGCCGTGGCCGAAGCAGCCGGCGGTTCGTTCAAGGACATCGTCAAGCTGAACATCTTCCTCACCGACCTGAGCCACTTCGCCAAGGTCAACGAGATCATGGGCAAGTACTTCGACCAGCCGTACCCGGCTCGCGCCGCCATCGGCGTTGCTGCCCTGCCGAAGGGTTCGCAGGTTGAAATGGATGCCATCCTGGTCATCGAGTAATGCGCACGGCGCGGCCTTCAAACGCCGCGCCGACTGCTCTGCGGTAAAGAAAAGGTTTTGAAAGGATTCCACCATGCGCAAAGCGCTTGCTCTCTCGCTGCTCGCCATTTTCCTCGGTGGTTGCGCCAGCAACCCTGCCGACCGTGACATCAGCGGCACCTGGATCAATCAGGTCGCCATCGATGCCGCTGCCAAGGGCGGCCCCCTGCGCGAAGCGCTTCAGGCCTACGGCCCGAACCTGGAATGGGACGTCAACACCAAGGCCAGCCAGGCCCGCTACACCAATGGTTTCGAGAATGTTGAAGGACGGCTGCTGGGCGAACAGTCCGGCGCCTGGAAAGTCGACTTCTATGGCAGCTCCGCCAGCGAGCTGAAACGCGACGGCCGCCAGTTGCAACAGGTCGCCAGCGAAAACGAGCCGGAACAGCTTTTCGACCGCGCACAGATTCCAGTGCCGGACGGCGCACCGATCGGCGCCAGCTTCGAGCGTGCGCTTTACGCGGCCTATCTGGGCGGCAACTGGACAATCGTCAACGGCCAGGGCGAAGGCAGTGCCGTGCAGTTTCAGGCCGACGGCCAGGTGTCCGGCCTGCCGGGTGCCGACCGCTATGCCCTGTGCCTGGCGGGTGATTGCGCATCAATGAGCGGCGGCAATGACAGCATGTGGCTGCAACAGAACGGCCAGGGCAACAACTGGATTTTCGTGCGCAAGGGCAAAGAGCTGGAAATCCTGCAGGCCGTCAACACGGCGCTGGCGGACGAACAGCCGCAGTTCACCCCCGGCGAACGCAAATGGCTGCTCGAAAAGCAATAAAGCCGTAGAAATCCCTGTGGGAGCAGTCTTGCTCCCACAGTCGTTTTCAGCGTTTAAACGTCAGCAGCGCCCTTCAAGAATCGCCGCATAACCTTCGCGAAAACTCGCATACCTCGGCGTCCAGCCCAGCGCTTTCGCCCGCCCGTTGCTGCAACGCTTGCTGCCGGTGCGACGCACACTGGCGTCCTCCGCCCATTCGGTGACACCCAGATACTCGCGCAACCACGCCACCACGTCGGCCAGCGGTGCCGGCGCGTCGTCCACGCCGATATAGACGTCATCCAGCGCGACGCCACGTCGATCGGTTTCCAGCAGAAACGCCATCAACCCCGCCGCGTCATCGACGTGAATGCGATTGCCATAGAGCGGCGGATCGATCGCCACCCGATACCCGCGACGCACCTGGGTCAGCAACCATTCGCGGCCAGGGCCATAGATGCCGGTCAGGCGCACGATGCTCGCCGGGATGCCACTGGTCAGCGCCACCTGCTCGGCTTCGAGCATCAAGCGCCCCGAGTAACCGGCCGCGACCGTCTCGGAGGACTCGTCCACCCATTCGCCATTCTGCTGACCGTAAACGCTGCTGCTGGAGACAAACAGAATCCGTTTCGGCTGCTGGCCATGCTGCTTCAGCCAGCCCAGCACATGCTGCAAACCCTCGACGTAAGCGGCGCGGTAACCCGCCTCGTCATGTTCGGTGGCGGCGGCGCTGTACACCAGATAATCCAGCGAACCCGACGGCCAGTCAGCCGGGCACTCGGCGTTGAACAGATCACCCGCCACACCGATCACCCCGGCCGGCAAACGCGAAATCGAGCGACGCAAACCATAAACCTGCCAGTTCCCGGCCAGCAATTGCGTAGCCAGACGACTGCCGACATCACCGCAGCCGGCGATCAAAACAGAAGGCGCGGACATCAAAAATCTCCCATCGGAAAGCCACAGACTAGCCTCGGCAAGGGACGAGCGGCTAGCAATGCAGGAAAAAAAGCTACTCTATTACTTTTGTTAACAAGAATTACTTGCAATAATGCACGCCACTTTTGTTCTCGGCCTCACGAGGCCTGGAAGAGCATCACCGTTTTTCTATCTCAGGTCCGGCCAGCATGACACGTAATCAAACCTCCGCTTCGCCAACCAAACGAGCCAGCGCCTGGAGCGCCGTGGTCGCCCTGCTGCTCAGCCTGACGCTGGCGCCGGTCGCCGCGTTCGCTGACGCACAAGCGCCAGCCACCCCGGCCGCGACCGAACATGCCGCCCCGGCTACCACGCCAGTCGTCACCGATCCGGTTCAGGCTGTCGATGCCTCGGCTGTCGACGCCGCACCGGAAGTCCTCGAAGCCGACAACACCCTGGGCATGGCCCACGACCTGTCGCCATGGGGCATGTACCAGAACGCCGACATCATCGTGAAAATCGTGATGATCGGTCTGGCCATCGCTTCGATCATCACCTGGACCATCTGGATCGCCAAAGGCTTCGAGCTGATGGGCGCCAAGCGTCGTCTGCGCGGTGAAATCGCCAACCTGAAGAAAGCCGTCACCCTTAAAGAAGCGAGCGCCACCGCCGGCAAGGAAGGCACCCTCGCCAACCTGCTGGTGCATGACGCCCTCGAAGAAATGCGCCTGTCGGCCAACGCCCGCGAGAAAGAAGGCATCAAGGAACGCGTCAGCTTCCGCCTCGAGCGCCTGGTGGCTGCCTGTGGCCGCAACATGAGCAGCGGCACCGGCGTACTCGCCACCATCGGTTCCACCGCACCGTTCGTCGGCCTGTTCGGCACCGTATGGGGCATCATGAACAGCTTCATCGGCATCGCCAAAACCCAGACCACCAACCTGGCCGTTGTCGCACCGGGCATCGCCGAAGCGCTGCTGGCCACCGCACTGGGTCTGGTCGCGGCGATTCCTGCGGTAGTGATCTACAACGTGTTCGCCCGCTCCATCGCCGGTTACAAGGCGCAGGTGTCCGATGCTTCGGCACAGGTCCTGCTGCTGGTCAGCCGCGACCTCGACCACCAGCCTGAGCGCAGCTCGCAGCCGCACATGGTCAAAGTGGGGTAATCGGCCATGGGCCTGCATTTGAAAGAAGGCGCAGACGACGATCTGGCCGAGAACCACGAAATCAACGTCACACCGTTCATCGACGTGATGCTGGTGCTGTTGATCATCTTCATGGTGGCCGCTCCGTTGGCCACCGTGGACATCAAAGTCGACCTGCCTGCCTCGACCGCCAAACCGGCGCCACGGCCGGAGAAACCGGTGTTCCTCAGCGTCAAGGCTGACCAGCGCCTGTTCCTCGGTGAAGACGAAGTGAAGCCCGAAGCCCTCGGCGCGACCCTCGACGCCCGGACCAAAGGCAAGAAAGACACGACCATTTTCTTCCAGGCCGACAAAGGCGTGGATTACGGCGACCTGATGAGCGTGATGGACAACCTGCGTTCGGCCGGTTACCTGAAAGTCGGTCTGGTCGGACTCGAGACGGCAGCCAAGAAATGATCACGACGCGCCATAAGCTGACGCGTTACAGCGGTAGCCTGGTCGTGGTGCTGGGCGTTCACGCGCTGGCCATCGCGCTGGCGCTGAACTGGACCGCCCGCCCGCCCATCGAGTTGCCTCCCCAGGCCATGATGGTCGAGCTGGCGCCGGTTCCGGCCCCGCCACCGCCTGCTCCGCCGAAAGTCGTCACACCGCCGCAGCCACCGGCTCCGGTCGAAGAGTTGCCGCTGCCGAAACTGGCTGAGGCGCCGAAGGCCGAGATCGCCGTACCTCAGCCCAAACCCAAGCCGAAGCCGAAACCTCAGCCGCCCAAACCGGTGGAGAAGAAGCCGGAACCGGTGAAGGAAAAACCGTCCGAGGAAAAACCGGCGGAAACCCAGCCGACCCAGGCGCCGACGGAGAAATCCGCCCAACCTGCGCCAGGCCCGTCGCCTGCGCAAATGGCGGCCAAAGCCAGTTGGCAGGGCACCTTGCTTGCGCACCTGGGCAAGTACAAGAAGTACCCGGCCAGCGCTCAGGCGCGGGGCAAGGAAGGCTTGAACCGGCTGCGCTTCGTGGTCGATGCCGAAGGCAACGTGCTGTCGTTCGAACTGGTGGGCCGCTCCGGCAACGCCGATCTGGACCGGGCCACCCTGGAAATGATCCGCCGCGCCCAACCGCTGCCCAAGCCACCGGCCGACATGTTGACCAATGGCTCGATCGAAATTGTTGCGCCGTTTGTGTACTCGCTGGAAAAACGTCGCTGATCTTCCGCAGGCTGATGCACCAACCAATAGCTCCAGCCAAAAAAGGCACCGAAAGGTGCCTTTTGCTTATCTATCCCTGGCAAACCGGCATTGCCCGGTGTCGCACGCCTCACTCAGTCTGATAACGTGCGTCTATCGATTGCAGCCGGTATGCTTGGCCCGCATCTTCATGGACGCTTGCTATGACTCTCACAGAATTACGCTACATCGTTACCCTCGCCCAAGAGCAGCATTTCGGCCACGCGGCCGAGCGTTGCCACGTCAGCCAGCCGACCCTTTCGGTGGGCGTGAAAAAGCTTGAAGACGAACTCGGTGTGCTGATTTTCGAGCGCAGCAAAAGCGCCGTGCGCCTGACCCCGGTCGGCGAGAGCATCGTTGCCCAGGCGCAGAAGGTACTGGAACAGGCCCAGGGCATCCGCGAACTGGCCCAGGCTGGCAAGAACCAGTTGACCGCTCCGCTGAAAGTCGGCGCGATCTACACCGTCGGCCCGTACCTCTTTCCGCACCTGATCCCACAACTGCACCGGGTCGCCCCGCAGATGCCGTTGTACATCGAAGAAAACTTCACCCACGTGCTGCGCGACAAACTGCGCAACGGCGAGCTGGACGCGATCATCATCGCCCTGCCGTTCAACGAAGCCGACGTGCTGACCCTGCAACTCTACGACGAGCCGTTCTACGTCCTGATGCCGGCCCAGCACCCGTGGACACAAAAGGAATCCATCGACGCCGGCCTGCTCAACGACAAGAGCCTGCTGCTGCTCGGCGAAGGCCACTGCTTCCGTGATCAGGTACTCGAGGCCTGCCCGACCCTGACCAAAGGCAACGACGGCGCCAAGCACACCACGGTTGAATCCAGCTCGCTGGAAACCATTCGCCACATGGTCGCTTCGGGCCTGGGCATTTCGATCCTGCCGCTGTCGGCGGTGGACAGCCATCACTACGCACCGGGCGTGATCGAAGTGCGGCCGCTGTCGGCGCCCGTGCCGTTCCGCACCGTCGCCATTGCCTGGCGTGCGAGCTTCCCACGGCCGAAAGCTATCGAAATCCTCGCCGACTCCATTCGCCTGTGCTCGGTCGCCAAGCCAGCGGCACCGGTCACGGCGGGTTAAGCGAACGTCATGAGCGAGTTGTCGCAAGTGTCGGTGACGGCACTCAAGGGTGTCGGCGAAGCCATGGCCGAGAAACTCGCCAAGGTCGGCCTGGAGAACTTGCAGGACGTACTGTTCCACCTGCCGCTGCGCTATCAGGACCGCACCCGCGTGGTGCCGATCGGCGCGTTGCGGCCGGGACAGGACGCCGTGGTCGAAGGCACCGTCAGCGGTGCCGATGTGGTCATGGGCCGACGGCGCAGCCTGGTGGTGCGGTTGCAGGACGGCACCGGCGGCCTCAGCCTGCGTTTCTACCACTTCAGCAATGCGCAGAAGGAAGGCCTCAAGCGCGGCACACGGATTCGCTGCTACGGCGAAGCCCGGCCCGGCGCCTCGGGACTTGAGATCTACCACCCGGAATACCGCGCGATCAACGGCGACGAACCGCCGCCGGTGGATGAAACGCTGACCCCGGTCTACCCGCTGACCGAAGGCCTGACCCAGCAGCGTCTGCGCCAGTTGTGCCTGCAGACCCTGACCCTGCTCAAGCCCGCCACCCTGCCCGACTGGCTGCCGACCGAACTGGCCCGCGACTATCAACTGGCGCCACTGGCCGACGCGATCCGCTACCTGCACAACCCGCCCGCCGACGCCGACGTCGACGAATTGGCCCTCGGTCATCACTGGGCGCAACATCGTCTGGCCTTCGAAGAGCTGCTGACTCACCAACTCTCCCAGCAGCGCCTGCGCGAAAGCATGCGTTCCCTGCGCGCGCCAGCGATGCCGAAAGCCACGAAGCTGCCGGCCAAATACCTGGCCAACCTCGGCTTCAATCCGACTGGCGCCCAACAGCGCGTCGGCAACGAAATCGCCTACGACCTCAGCCAGCACGAACCGATGTTGCGCCTGATCCAGGGTGATGTCGGCGCCGGCAAGACCGTGGTCGCCGCCCTCGCCGCGCTGCAAGCGCTGGAGGCGGGTTATCAGGTCGCGCTGATGGCGCCGACCGAGATTCTTGCCGAGCAGCACTTCATCACCTTCAAGCGCTGGCTCGAACCGCTGGGCATCGAGGTGGCGTGGCTGGCCGGCAAGCTCAAGGGCAAGAACCGCGTGGCCGCGCTGGAGCAGATCGCCAGCGGCACGCCGATGGTGGTCGGCACCCACGCGCTGTTCCAGGACGAAGTGCAGTTCAAGAACCTCGCGCTGGTGATCATCGACGAACAGCACCGCTTCGGCGTGCAACAGCGTCTGGCACTGCGGCAGAAAGGCGTTGGCGGGCGCATGTGTCCGCATCAACTGATCATGACCGCCACGCCGATTCCGCGAACCCTGGCGATGAGCGCCTACGCCGACCTCGACACCTCGATCCTCGACGAACTGCCGCCGGGCCGCACGCCAGTCAACACCGTACTCGTCACCGACACCCGTCGCGTCGAAGTCATCGAACGGGTGCGCAGCGCCTGCGCCGAAGGGCGTCAGGCCTATTGGGTGTGTACGCTGATCGAAGAGTCCGAAGAGCTGACCTGCCAGGCCGCCGAAACCACTTTCGAAGACCTCACCGCCGCCCTCGGCGAGCTGAAAGTCGGGCTGATCCACGGCCGCATGAAGCCCGCCGAAAAAGCCGCCGTCATGGCCGAATTCAAGGGCGGCAACCTGCAACTGCTGGTTGCGACCACGGTGATCGAAGTCGGCGTCGACGTGCCCAACGCCAGCCTGATGATTATCGAAAACCCCGAGCGCCTGGGCCTCGCGCAACTGCACCAGTTGCGCGGCCGGGTCGGCCGGGGCAGCGCGGTCAGCCATTGCGTGCTGCTCTATCACCCGCCGCTGTCACAGATCGGTCGTCAGCGCCTGGGCATCATGCGCGAAACCAACGATGGTTTCGTCATCGCCGAAAAAGACCTCGAACTGCGCGGCCCCGGCGAAATGCTCGGCACCCGCCAGACCGGCCTGCTGCAATTCAAGGTCGCCGACCTGATGCGCGACGCCGATCTGCTGCCCGCCGTGCGCGATGCCGCCCAGGCGTTGCTGGAACGCTGGCCGACCCACGTCAGCCCGTTGCTCGACCGCTGGCTGCGCCACGGGCAGCAATACGGCCAAGTGTGAGCACCGTCGCAGTTTCTGACAGCTCGTTCCGAGCAAGCTGGTTATACTCCGGTAATTGTTTCAAAAACGGATACAGACCATGACCGAAGCTGCTCTCGCCCCCGACACTCCGCACGCTCCGTCAGTCATTCGGCTGCTGCTCGACAAACTCGGCATTGCCTTCGAAGAAGTGCTCGACCACCACGGCCTCAATGCCTCGCGCAAGGTGCAGGCCGTGTTGCTGGACGACGCGGTCGGAGCGCTGATGGTGTTGTTCCCGCAGAGCCAGTTGCTGGACCTCAACCGCCTCGCCGAACTGACGGGCCGCCGCCTCACCGCCGTGTCCACCGAGCGCCTGGAAAAGATGCTCGGCAAACACAGCCTGAGCCTGCTGCCGGGCCTGCCGGCGCTGACCAGCTCGCCGTGCCTCTACGAAGAAGGCCTGCTGCGCGAGCCGAAGTTGCTGATCAACTCCGGCGAGCCGGGCGTGCTGCTGGAAATCACCAGCGAAGCCTTCAAGACCATGCTGACCAAGGCCAGCGCCGCCAACTTCGGCGAAGCCCTGAGCAGCATCCGGCCGAACCTCGACCGCCCCGACGATGACCGCGAGGAAATCACCCAGGCCGTGCAGGCGTTCACCGCACGACGCATCCAGCAACGCCTGGAAGCAACCATCGAGATTCCGCCGCTGGCCGAAACCGCACAGAAAATCATCAAGCTGCGCGTCGACCCCAATGCCACCATCGACGACATCACCGGCGTGGTCGAAACCGACCCGGCGCTGGCCGCGCAGGTTGTGAGCTGGGCGGCATCGCCGTACTACGCTTCGCCGGGCAAGATCCGCTCGGTGGAAGACGCCATCGTCCGCGTCCTCGGTTTCGATCTGGTGATCAACCTCGCGCTGGGCCTGGCCCTGGGCAAGACCCTGAGCCTGCCCAAAGACCACCCACAACACACCACGCCATACTGGCAGCAGTCGATCTACACCGCCGCCGTCATCGAAGGCCTGACCCGCGCCATGCCGCGCGCCCAGCGCCCGGAAGCCGGCCTGACCTACCTCGCCGGTCTGCTGCACAACTTCGGCTACCTGCTGCTGGCCCACGTGTTCCCGCCGCACTTCTCGCTGATCTGCCGCCACCTGGAGGTCAATCCGCACCTGTGCCACAGCTATGTCGAGCAACACCTGCTGGGCATCAGCCGCGAACAGATCGGCTCCTGGCTGATGCGCTACTGGGACATGCCGGACGAACTGGCCACCGCCCTGCGCTTCCAGCATGACCCGAGCTACGACGGCGCCTACGCCGAGTACCCGAACCTCGTGTGCCTGGCCGTGCGCCTGCTGCGCAGTCGCGGCATTGGCTCGGGGCCGGATGAAGACATTCCGGATGCGTTGCTGGAGCGTGTGGGTCTGACTCGCGACAAGGCCAACGACGTGGTCAGCAAAGTGCTGGAAGCGGAAGTGCTGCTGCGCGAACTGGCTTCGCAGTTCAGCCAGGCCTGATACGCAACAGGCCCGCTCCCCAGGGTTTACGCAATCCCTGTGGGAGCGAGCCTGCTCGCGAAAAACCGTGACCCTGGCTTATCCAATGTTCATCGCAACAGATAACACAGAACAAATCCGCCAGTTACGCTGGGATACGGGTCTTGATCCTGCCAAAAAGAACCGCACATAAAGAGTCGTTCATCGCGCATCGCCATGCCGGCAGGTTCTTCAATGAACTCGCTCTCATTGAACACGCTGTAGCCTTTTCCGCCGAAAATCGGGTCCAGAGTGGCGTCCGGTAGAAAACGCGCGACCACCGTAGACAATTCGTCATCAATGACGCCGGCTCCGACGCTTCCACCCACAACGATCGCGCCGTCTTCTTGTGATACGCAGTAGCGCCAGTTGAGCCCTTGAGAAAGAAACCCTGAATACAGCGGCTTGCCTTTATTGAAAGGGAGGCTGTAAGAGCCGCTCTTGTTCAAAACCATGATCAACCCTTTCTGGCGCTCTTCCAGCGCCTCCCTGGACCTGCCGACTGCGACGATCCGGCCATCACTTTCCCTTAGCGATACCGAGTGCAAACGCATCGAAAAGCCACTGGTGAGCGTTACAGGGCGTCCTTCATTGAATTCATTGTCGCCCTTGCCGGCATAGGTAAGGCGCGTTACAAACACGCCGGATATGCCTCTCTCCTGATTGAAAAAATCGCCGCAAACCACAATGCGTCCATCCGGCTGAAGGGCTACCCCCATGCCCGTACTCCAGTCATACATGACCCCCTCAAGCTCGACGAATGCAGAACCTTTTTCGTTCAAACTCGTGTCGCGGGAACCATTCGCATTACGTCGCAAGACGATGGCCTGGATCTTTCCGGATCGGTTGTAAGCATTGGAGACGATGACAATCTTGCCGTCAGCCTGCGCAATCACCGGAACTGCGCCGCCCTGGGAAAGCTGCCCGGCGCTGTTCGAGGTTTGAGCATCAATCCGACTGGAAGCGGTTACGGGTATGGCGTCATAACCGGAGTTACCGAAATTGCCGTAAGGAATGTTGAGAATCCCGTTGCCGTTCAACGTTAAATCCAGCTCACCGTCCTGGAGATGGCGAATCAATAGCAACGCGGTGTACTGCTCAAAGGTGCCCTGTGCGAAAACCAGCCACCCACCGTTCTCAGTGTGGGTGATGCTGAAAATCATCAGGTCAATGAGGCCTTTGATCCGTACCTCGACAATGCCCTGATTGTTTTCTCCAAACTGCGTATCCGCAGAACCATCCGCGTTCAATCGCGCCAGCACATACTTCTCGGGAGTTTCCCAGGATCGGGAAAGGATGATCGCCTTGCCCTCCGGCAACGCCAGGACCCCGTCCGCCGAAAGTTCGGAGCGTCCAGAAAAGGGCAGTCCGAGAAACTTTCCCTTGTTGAATGCTGGATCGAATGTACCTGGCTGCTTGATGCCGAGTGCTTGATTCATCGTCGTGCTCTCCATGAGTGTCAGAAGTCCTCCACTGCAGGACACCACGCTGATGGAACACCAATAACCCGGAGCTGGCACCTGTCAGATCTGACAGGTGTGTATCCATCCAGAGTGGAAAACCGGCTGTCGAGGGAGTTTCGCACGCATGAAAAAGGGGACCTTGGGTCCCCTTCCATCATTCGAATACTGGCCTTGTTCGAACTTGATTCAGGCCTTGGGCTTGGCCTTCTTCGGCTTCAAATACTTGGTCAGCCCCTGAAACCACATCACCAGCGCCGGGTTGCCCTTGATCTGGATCGTCTTGTCCTGAATCCCCTGCATGAACGCCAGTTGCTTGTTCTTCGCCTGCATCGTGGCAAAACCAAACGCCGCATCCTTGAAGGCAATGGCAAACGCCGGCTCGGGATACACGCCAGACTGGCTGGTAATCCGCTGATCCTTCACCCGGAAATGCCGCGCCACCTTGCCGTCCAGGGTCTGTAGCTGAAACACCAGCTCCTTGTCACCCAACTGCTGCTGGAACGCAGGATTGGTCCGACTGGCCTTGCCCATCAACAGACCCAGCATCCACAGAAGAAAACGAAATTTCATGCGCACAGCCTCAAAAGGAAAATGAACGGCTGGGGGAGTGTAAGGGATTCGGACGGATTCGCCACTATCCGGCACTGATAGAAGACGATGCAGCGCTTTTCTCGACTGATGACTACCAAGTCACGCTTTTTGGTTTGGGGTTGATCGCCTCCCTGTTTCGCCTCGCAGATGCATCCCGTGAGGCTGGGCGTCATGCCGAGCCATCGTCCTACACCTGAAGAAACACAATCCTGTAGGAGCTGCCCAAGGCTGCGATCTTTTGCACCGCCGCCCTGCAAAAACGTGGGAAATGTCCTGCAAATCGCCGGGCGGTGCATGAACTAGGCGGGGTGAGGGATCGTCGATAATCTCTGGCTGTCGCCGCAAAATCGGCGGCTCGAACGTGCAAGTTCGGCGGAGTACACATTCGGTTATGGCAATTCATCGGGCGTTTTTCTATGCTCGCGAATCGTTATGGCTGCTGTGTATGGGAGGTCTTCGGGCCTGCCGGGTAACTCCACCGGTCTTGCACACCTATGCACAGCTGCCACCACTTTCGAAGTGCGAGCGAATTGGTGTCGGCTCCTTAAATCTGGAGTAAGCCCTAATGATCAAACCAACCCCAAATCCTCCCGAAAACCCCGAAACCTCGCCCTACGAATCCCCCGACTCGAAGAAATTCCACGACGCGGCCGAACGCGCCCTCGACCACCACTTCAAGCCCTGTGCCCAACCATCCCGCCCAAAACACAAAGGCGCCCTCTTCACCCTCTCCGCCGACCACGACGCCGAAGCCCTGATGTCCAACGCCTCCCAGGACCTGCTGTCCATCAGCGCCATCGCCGCCGACCTGGCCGACGACCTCGACGGCACCCGCCGCTCCGTCGCCCTGGCCCTGAGCCGAATGGCCGACGGCGCGCGGTTGATGGTCGAAGGTGCGCTGGATTATCAGGAAGAGCGGGAGATGCGGCGTATGCCGGGTTGATGGGCTGCATGCCGTGAAATTGAAAAAGGGGACGTTAAGTCCCCTTTCTCGTGGATCGCCTCCACACCATCGGCCAGGCCGAGAATGAGCCCGAGTTTTCCAAAACAACCCTAAACCTCTTCATCGATGGTTTCGCGAAGACTCAGATGAGGCGTACTAATAGCATTTGCTCGGAGCTATCGGCTCAATCACTTCCGACTGAAGTCGCTTAGCCGCACTGAGACCTGACTCGTAGCCCTTATCGGCGGCAAGCTGGTAACACGCCAAGGCACGAGGAATATCCTTCTCGCCGAGATCGCCACTCTTCCAATAGTCGCCAAGCGAAACGATTGCATGCGCCGACCCCATGGAGCCGGCGCGAATAAGCTCTTTCTCCACGTCAGCTGGCCGCTGGCACGGCCCTCTCCCAGCGGTTTCGTTGCCGAAACAATAAAAGCCTGCAAGAGACTCTGCCCCACCTGGTGAGTTAACAGCGGCAGCTTTGAAAAGAGCTTCAACCTTGCTGTACTCCAACTGCGGAGCCATACCCGACAGACTCAGTCCAGCCGCAGTTTCACTGGAGATTGGATCGCCGGAAGCAGCCGCACACAGATAGTTTTCCAAAGCAGCCTCAAAAAGTTCTCCTGTCAGACGGTATTGCTCAAGACCACCTAAGCCAGCGAATCCTTGCGCACGCTGTGAGCAAAAATTTTCCTCACGACTTAATGAACGCGTACTGGCTACAGAAAGCTCCTTTTCGGGAATCGACCAGTCCTCAACCCCGTCAAGAGTCCAGCAGGCTTTGCGCGAAAAGTTGAAGATCTTGATATTGCTGTTTCCGGCACGTTTATCCACAACGTCAACGTGACGATCGTCCACCTTCTCGATTTCTATCCCTTCGACTTTCCCATCAGGCACCACAGCCATTAAGGGAAACGCCATGTCGCGTCCCACCTCTGCGGTGACGTGAGTCACTATCCGTCCTATATCCGACGTCCCCTTCAACACCAATAATTTCACCGCTTGCGCAGTCAGTCGCTTTTGCGATTCGGCATTGGCGGAGAAGGCTGGAAGAAACTGGGCGAAGTCTTGCGTAGGGCACGAGCCACGCCCAAATGCCAAGCCACTGCCGCTATCGGACGCGATATTGTCCAAAAACACCGACCGATCGCGACTCATCCTGGCGATACACAAGTTAACGGTGGTCACATACGCCGGCTGGCCGGTCTCAATTTCGAACGCTTCCAAAGGACAATTCGCATCGCGCAATTTCAGCCACGCACGTTGCGACTCTTTGACCTTCGCGGCGTATGCCGAGCCCAGCGCAGGATCCGCCCGATACTGTGTCTCAAGCCGTGCCATCAACTGCTGATAGCTGACGTTCAACTGCGTATCAGCAGACTTTTTCGCCGACTCGGAACACGGCAGCATTTCCAGACTTGAAGAAACCTGAGTGCAGTCATCCTGTGCATACACCGCCGACACCGGCAGCAATAACGCGCCGATTAATGCGAAAACAAAACGGTTCAATGTGTTCAATCCCTGACTCATTCAGATCATTCAGATTTTGCGCTTGGCAAAGCGGGTTGTGCATTGCTTGGGGCCATTCATTCCCCAATAAGCACTGAGCAATACTTTGCGTTTACTGTCGACACGGAGGTTGACGAAACCATCGCCGCAAGCGGGCTGTAGCTCCTGGAAGGTGGCGGTGTCGGGCTGATAAACAAAAATCCTGTGGATGGTGTACGTGCCCATGCCGTCATCAACCTGCCAGACCGCGAAGTCTTTCATGCCGTCGAAATTGAAATCATCAAGCTGCACACGCAGTTCGTTTTCGGCTTCGAAGGTGATTGTTCGGGATTCGTTGTGGCCATTGTTTATGACCGAAAGCACAAGCGTGGTCCCCTCCAGTGCAAGCGTCGCTTCGGTGCCCTGGGTTGGGCTGAACTTGGTCACCTCGGCCAACGCCGGGAACGTCCAGAGCAGGCCTAGCAGTAACGCCCCTGATTTTTTGAAATGCATGTACTCGCCCTACTCCCACTTGCAACCGGACTCCGAGGAGGAATCGACGCTGGTATTGGCAAGAAAATCGTACTTCTTACCGTTGAGTTTCTTCGTGTACGACATCGAGACAATCTGTGGCCCTTGAGTCACGAGTTCATAGACTCCCGTGACTTTGGCGTCCACGACCTCAGCCCATGTGGTGGTGACCTGCCAAGGTACATCCGGGGCGAGCACCTCGTTTTGGGAGTTCGTCAGCACAATGGAAATAGGTTCGCTGGATTTGGCGTACTTAACAAAGCCGCCTGACCATTTGCTGGCTTCGTCGTAGTAGGTGCGGAGTTCGAACTTTACCGGGCTCGACTGGGAAAGTTCGAAGCAGAGTGATTCGCTGGTGACTGCGCTCTTGGCGCCTGAAGGAAATAGCGCAAAAAAAAGAAAGCAAAAATTTTTCATGTTATAGAGGTCCATAACCCCACGGGCTAGTGCCGCGGCGCATCTCTTTCACCGCTTGCTTTTTCCCGAGCCTACGACGGTTGGTGAGCATGCCCTATCGTCGCGCTAATTAAGCAGGCGTCAGGCCATTAAAAAATGGGCAGATCTATTTAAGAAAAAATCTGCCCTATGATTTAGCAAAAATTCAAATTGGTTACTTCAGCGCATTTATGGATGGATCTTGATAATTCAATTCAATTTGAATACCAGCTTCTTCCGCCCTATCTTCTCGAGACTGCCGAATAGCAGCGTACTCTTTCAACTTGGCCGGCAGCAGTTCTTTCCAGCGCTTTTTTTCTTCAGCCTCGGGAAAAGCAGCGCTCCAATATTCACGCTCGGTGGTGAAACTCAAGCTAACCAAATACGTTCCGCGCTCATTAGGAGCATCATCAGAGTCTCGCCGCCATGCCTTCAGCGTAAGATGATTACCATCCTTATAAAAAAGCCAATTATAAAACTTTCCAACCTTCAACCACCGCTCAATATCTAGCTCGTAGTTTGGATCTAGCCACGGATGACTTAACACGTAATCACCCATGACTTCATCAGGTGAGCTAATTTTGTCAATCTGACTGCCCGAAACTCTAGGATCAGAAGGTGCGTAATAATGCACCCAACCCGCTTTCTTTATATCCTTTATCAACCCGTATAGAAACGCTCGATATTCATCATGTTTGCTGCCATCCGGGAGGCTGCGAACTGACAAGTCGAGGTTCTCTACAGTCGTACCTACCTCACCATCCACGGCAGCGCTGACACTGGCAACTTGATTCAGTCGCAAAGCCTTATTCACCTCAACTGACGGAAGGTCATCATCACCGAACGACTTCTTAACCTTATACCAGCACATGTCTACATCAGAAATGCACTCTTTTGAGAAAGGTACTGGGGAGTTAGAAAGTAGATCATTAATCTCTTCGCCAATTTCAATACTAATTAGCGGATTTCTGTTCGCCATGGAGCCAACTCCTACACTGTCTGAATCGCCGCATGCAGCAAGCAATAAAAAAACCAATAAACCGTAAAATTTCATTTCCGGTTTTTCCAGGTAGAAATCATCCCTATTTGCTGCTCCATATAATCTTTCTTTTGCCCCATCATTTTATGATATTGCCCTGCAATTTCCTGAATAAATTCCATTCGATCAGACTCGTTAAACAAGTCGCCTTTCGTCATCTGAACCCTCAGCTCTTTATTATTCACATCGCAGGCAGAACTAAAGGAGGCAACCCGCAAAGGTACGAAAGGGGCGCCTTCGGCAGTAGCTTGTGCCTGCAGAACCTTCTGAAACAGAAATCCGTTATAGATAAGCGGTTGAAGTATCCTTCTTTGCTCATGGTCAGCAATTGCCAAAAGCGATTGCTGCTGAAGATTTCGTCTCGCAACCGGATCAGGTGTCGTCTCGGATTTTTTTATGAGGTTGAAGCCTGCAGTGATATCAGGAGTCAGTCCCAAATTTTTCAGAACGGGTAGTGCCTCATCTGCCCAAGGCAACTCATCGATATTCATCTGAACTTGCGCATCGCAGCTCTTCGCATTTCGCTTCGGGGCACAGTCATTAAACTGCTCCGGATATTTTTTATAGAACCAATGCCAGACAAAAATATCCTGGAACAGCCAAAAATTACCCATGCCGAGGCCGTTTTTGCCTATTTTGTAGGGGATCTGAAATGGCAACGGCACTATACCTGTCAGATACGGTTCCGAAGGGATGTAATCCAGACCACACATGACTTGCTTGCTTGCGAAAGCCGCTAACCCCATCCAGTAAAAGCGTCCCTTTAAATCAGGCTTGCCGTCCTCACCGCGCTCTAGATAGAACTCAGCATAGGCTGCAGCGATGCGCGCGGCTCGTGCGCTGAAGTCACCCACCAACACCATTTTGCTCGACGAAGAAAACCAGCTCGTCTCCACCACGCTCAGTCGATTGATAGCCTCTTGCTGCCCCATCGTCCAAAGTTTGTCGCATTTCAAGGTGATTTCTTGAACTGAGCAGTTCTGATTGTTTGTTTTGAATGTAGCAACGGGTGCGCTCATTTATTTCTACTCGTTTCGTAATCGTCGGAGCCTTCCGGCACGATGAGTTCGTCCCACATCAGATGAACTTCAGCGGTTTCCTCGCTGTCGGTCACCACACGCGGATGCCGGCCATCCGCATCGCTTCTTGAAATTTTCGGTGCGACCGACGAAGGGAGAATAACGGCCGCCTTCACAGATTTGATCGGTTGCCCCAATCCGGTCACAAAGCGAATTTGTTCGTCAAACTTCGGGCTATTGGCGGTGCCGGATTTAAGCGTATTCCCCGCCCGAGCCTGATCCGCAATCATCGGAATGACCGGTGCCAGAATCCCGATTCCCGTGCCGCTTCCCGCCGAACCTCCGGCATTGATTTTCACCACCGGCCCAACCACCGTCACGCCGCCGCCATCGAGCTTGATAAAGCTCCCGCCGCCCAGAATGGTCAGTTCGGTTCCAGCCTCGATTACCATCTTGTCGCCAGACTTCAGATGGATTTCCTTTCCGACACTGGTCAACTGGGCAGTGCCAAGTTTGATGTGTTGGTTCTGTCCCACAGTTAGGTGATCGTCCTTACGCGCTTCAATTTTGCGGTCGGAGATGGTGGTGCGGTGTTCTTCGGCCTTGAGCTCGGTGTAGGTGTTCTTCACCACGGTGTCGTGGCGTTCATTGCCGACGCGGATCTTCTGGTCGTGCTCGATGTTTTCATCCCAGTCGCGCTGGGCGTGGATGAAGATTTGTTCGGCGCCTTTTTTGTCTTCGATGCGCAGTTCGTTGTAGCCACCGCCGCCAGGGGAGCTGAGGGTTTTGAAGACGCTGCGGGTTTTGTTCGCCGGCAAGGCGTAGGGCACCGGGTTTTCCTTGTGGTACAGGCAGCCGGTGACGAGGGGTTGGTCGGGGTCGCCTTCGAGGAAGGTGACGAGGACTTCCATGCCGATGCGCGGGATGGAGATGGCGCCGTAGCGATCGCCGGCCCAGGCGCTGGAGACGCGCAGCCAGCAGCTGGTTTTGTCGTCGGCCAGGCCTTCGCGGTCCCAGTGGAATTGCACTTTGACGCGGCCGTATTGGTCGCAGTGGATTTCTTCGCCTTTGGGGCCGGTGACCATGGCGGTCTGGCTGCCGAGGACGCGGGGTTTCGGGTGTTCCAGGGCCGGGCGGTAGAACACGTCCCACGGGGTGGCGAGGAAGGTGTTGCGGTAGCCCTGGTGGAAGTCGTCCTTGTTGTCGGTGGTGTCGCTGGTCACCGACTCTTCGAGGACTTGCGGCTGTTTGCCTTCGTGGAAGATTTCGGTGAGCAGCCACAGGTCGTTCCACTCGCTGCGCGGGTGGTCGGACATTTCCATGAAGTGGCCGCTGACCAGTTTGGTCTGGTCACCGCGACCTTCGGCCTGGCGATAGTCGGCGCGATGGCGTTCGAGGGCGCGCTGGCTGAGGAACTTGCCGCGCGCGCGGTCGATGAAGCGGCCGGGGTAATCGTAGTCTTCGAGATCCGGTTCAGTGCTTTCGCCATCCGGTTTGTAGGCCGCTTCCATTTGCAGGCGCGGCTTTTCGAAGTCGTAGTCGCGGCGCGTGGTGCGGCTGGTGCGGGTTTCCAGACGCAGCTTGAAGCCTTTGATCACAGGCTCTTCGGCGACCATGCCGCTGCCCTGCACGTAGGCCGTTGGCTGGCCGAGGTTGGGGAACACGGTCTGGTCGTCGCCGAACACCAGCAGGTGGGATTTTTCGCTGTGCTGGAAGTGGTAGTGGATACCCTCCTCCTCGCACAGGCGCTGGACGAAGTGCAGGTCGGTTTCGTCGTACTGCACGCAGTAGTCGCGATCCGGGCACGGCTGGCTCAGCTGGAAGCTGTAGGCGTTGGACTTGATGCCGTGCTCATCGAGGATCAGCGCGATGATTTTCGGCGCCGACATCTGCTGGTAGATGCGCTGGTTGGTGCGGTGATGCAGGTATTGCAGCTGCGGCACCAGCGAGACTTTGTAGCGCGTCAGGCGCTTGCCGGCATCGCCCTGGGCGACGCGATAGATCTGGCCATGAATGCCGGAACCCTGCGGATCGAGCGCAAGGAACGCCTGCTTGTGCAGGAGTTTTTCCAGATCCAGGTCGGGGTTTTCGCTGACCAGTTCCAGGTCGAAACGAAACGGCTGGCTGATGCCTTCGGTGCCGGTGAACGACAGCACTTGCAGGTCGCTGGTGTAGTCCTCGACCGTCAGGCTGAAGTGGGTTTCGTTAGCTGGGTTGAACATAGAGTGCTCCCTGTTCGAATGTCATCCGTTACGCCCCGAGTCGCAGACGTTGCAGCCAGGACGAAGTGGCGCCCATGGCGTCACGCAATTGTTGAGCCGTGATGTTGCGATCTGCCGCGTTGAAACTCAGCGCCGTGCGCAGCGCCGGCCAGCAGTGTCCGGGCAGGTTGCGCGGGGCTTGCAGCTCGCGCTCCAGGTGCTCGTCGCGGGCCTGGGTCGAGGGCAGGCGGCGGAAGGGGTGTTTGCCGCCCGCCAGTTCATAGATCACGCAGGCCACGCCGTACACGTCCGCGCTGGCCGATAGCGGTTGGCCCTCAAGCAGTTCGGGGGCGGCGTAGCCCGGGGTCCAGGCGTTGAAGCGCTCGCGGCTCAGGTGCGGCAGGCCGGGCAGGATGCCCTCTTCGGCCTGGCCGAGGCCGAAGTCGAACAGGCGCACGCCGTCTTCGCTGAGCATCACGTTGCTCGGTTTCATGTCACCGTGCAGCACGCCGCGACGGTGGGCGTAGGCCAGCGCGTCGAGCAGCGGCAACACGATGTCGCGCAATTCTTTCCACGGCAGCCCCAGGGGCCGCTCGCAGAGCAATTTGTCCAGGGTCAGGCCACGCATCAGCTCCATGGTGATGAAGGCCCGCTGGCAGTCGGTGTCCACTTCGAACGTGTGCGGTCGCAGCACGTTGTCGTGGCGCAGGCGTCGGGTCAGGGCGAACTCGCTGTAGAGCAAGGCACTGGCGTCCGGCGACTCGGCAAATTCTTCGCTGAGGATTTTCAGCGCGATGTAAGGATCGGGATCGCCGAACTGCTCGTGCAGCAGATCCCGTGCCCGGTAAACGGCGCCCATGCCGCCGGCCCCGAGCAGGCGCTCAAGGTGGTAGCGGCCGGCGAGAACGTCCGGCAGCGCACCGATGCTGGCCTTGGTCGGCGCCAGCAAAGGTTCTGCTTGATTGGCCTTGGCGAAGGCGAAGTAGGTCAGGTTGTTGGCCTGCTCTTCGCTCATCAGCAAGTCATCGATCGGCGATTCGATTTCACTCATTGGCGGATCACCACGGCAGTCAGGTTGTCCCGCGCGGAACCGCGCAGGGCGCCATCGAACAGACGTTCCAGCGCCACATGCGGCGCACTCAGACTCAGGGCGTTGCCCATGGCATCGCTGCTCAGCCCTTGATACAGACCATCGCTGCAGAGCAGGAACACATCACCCGGATACACCTCCAGTTCCAGCACATCCAGGGTCAGTTGTTCCGCCGCGCCGACCGCACGGGTCAACGCCTGTGCCGCCGGGTGCGCCGCCGCCTGCTCGACGCTCATCTGTTGCTCGTCGATCAGTTGCTGCTGCAGCGAGTGATCCTTGGACAGCTGATACAACCGCTGACCGCGCCACATATAGCAACGGCTGTCGCCGGCCCAGATGCAGGCCGCGCGATTGCCGTCCACCAGCAACGCCACGACGGTGCTGCCCATGATGCTGTCGTGACGCCCGGCGGTGACGGTCAACTCCTGCCCCAGGCGCCGGTTCAGCCAGTGCAGGCATTGGCGGATGGCTTTGAGGCGTTCGTCGAAATCGTCCTGCTGCGGCAGTTCAGCCAGGCTGGCGACGATCAACTGGCTGGCGATGTCGCCACCCTGATGACCGCCCATGCCGTCCGCGACCACCCACAGCCCATGCTGTGGGGAGTCAAGGAAGGCATCCTCGTTGCGCGCCCGCACCTTGCCCGGGTCGGTACGCGCCGCGCTGCGCCAGGGACTGGCCACCAGCATCAGAGCTGCACCGGCATACGGAAGGTACGCAGCACGCCCATGTCGAACGGGTTCGGCGTGCGCTGGCTGGTCAGCAGGTAGTTGGCGCGCAGGCCACCCACATCGGCTTTCAGCACCAGCACGTCGCGACCGGTCAGGTACTCGGTCTGCATCAGGTCGAACAGACGGAACAGCGACCATGGGCCGGAGTTCTTCTCGATACCGATCGGGCGACCGGCCATTTTGTCCATGACCAGACTGGTACGACCGTCTTCAGCATCGGTCGGCCATTTGAACGACATCGGCAGGATCGGGCCGTGGCGGTATTCCATAACCTTGTCGCCAAACTTGAACTCGGAACGGCTGACCGCCGGATCGAGGGTGTACGGCTCCAGTTTGAACTGCACGGTCGGCTCGGCCGGGTTGATCGAGAAGAAGCTCTGGCGAATCGTCAACGCGGCGGCCATCTGGTCGAGGTAGACCTTGGACACCGGCAGGCTGTGACCGTCGACGCTGCGCATCCGGTAGTTGCCCGGATCACCGCTCACGAACGGACGCATGTAGGTGTCGAAGAAGCGGTCGGCGATGCCTTGAGCCTTGAAGAACTCGCGGAAGTCGCTGATCGCCACGTCGCTGGTGCTCGAAGCGCTGAACGGATAACGCTTGCTGATGGTCTTGCCATACACGCTGTACAGCTCGTTCTGATAACGGCCGTTCAGGTATTGGTAGGCATCGTTGAGCACCAGGCGCCAGGAGTCTTCGGCCAGCACGTTGAACCACACGCTCAGCGGACGCGGCAGACGCCCGGACGCATTGCGCAGGTTGGTCAGCGCATCGCGCTGGCCGCTCATGCGGGTCTTGGCCAGTTCGAACGCGGCTTGTTCCGGCGAGCTGGAACGGGCCAGGCTGGCCAGTTGCAGTTGCAGGTCGTTGAGTGCGTTCAGCGCAGGCGTCAGGTCGGCCGCCGGGCCGTTGTTGTCGTCGAGCAGTTTATGCAGCGGTTCGAAGCGACGTTGCAGCGATTTCTTCGCGGTGTCCGGCAGGTTTTTCGCCACGGCCAGCGCAGAAGCCTTGTCCGCCACGGCTGACGCCAGTTTGCCGACTTTACCCAGCTTGCCTTTTTGCCCGGCCAACGCATCAGCGGCATCGCCCGCTTCATCGACCGGATCGGCAACCACCGGGAAACGGGTGTTCTCACGCACTTCGGTCAGCAGCGCCAGCACCGGCGAGTTGGCCGAAGTCAGACCCGCTAGTTGCTCGGCGCCTTCGCCAGCATCGCTGATCGGCGGCAATGCCACCTGGCCAACGGCCTCGCTCCAGTAGTTGGCGTAGTCGCGGAAGTACAGTTGCTCCAGCTCGACCATCAGGCGACGCAAGTCCATGTCGCTGATGCCCGCGCCTTCGCCCAGCACCCAGTTGTCACGCAGGATGTCGGTAACCAGCGCCGAGCCCTGCACCGAGAAATACTGCTGGTAGCCCTGCTGGGTGTAGAAACCCGGAATCACGTAGTCGGTGCCGACAAACAGCGAGCCCTGCGGGCCGAGGTGTTGGCTGAAACGGTATTCCGGCAGGTTGCGCGCCTGCTCGCGGAGCATGCGGTACACCACGTTCGCCAGGGATTCGCTACGCAACACCTGACGCGCCTGGGCGACCAACTGGTCGTTGAGCGGGTAGATGAATGGCTGCTTCAGCAGGCGTTCGAGGTGGGTGTTCAGACCGTTCTGCACCGCCGTGTTGCCGGTGTAGCGCAGCGACCAGTCAGTGGCGATCCAGTCCTTGAGCCACGCCGGATCGCGACGATCCTTCATGTTCAGCATCAGGTACGCGCGCAGGCTGTTGAGCAGGCGTTCGCGATCCTTCATGTTGGCGCGGATCTGGCCTTCCAGCAGGGTCGCAACCCGTGGCAACAGTTGCTTCTCGAGCTCGCGCTCGTAAGCCTCCCTGACCAGCGGATTGACGTCTTCGCCCTGATACAGACCGCCCCGTTCGTGGTACGAAACGTCGCCCTTCTTCGGGAACACCTGGGTCGCGGCGTAGCTGGTGTCGAGGGTTTTCAGCACGCCCATCGCGTCATCGCGCGGGGACAGCGCCGAACGTTGCTGGGTCCAGCTCTGCGCCAGGTTGCGCAGGTTTTCCAGACGCTCGTAGTTGGCCGAGAAACCACCGGCCCAGAGCATGCCGAACAGCGCCAGCGCCGCCAGTGCGCCAACGTACAACGCGCGCTGGCCCCAATGGATGCGGCTGCGTTCGCGCTTGTCCAGACCGGCCAGATCGGCCTCGGGGAAAATCACCTGGCTGAGCAAGTGGTGGATGAACCGCGAACGCCCGCTGCGCAAGGTCGGCAGCACACCGGCGTTCATGCCCAGGCTGGCGCCGATGCCGGCGGTGGTCGAGTCCATCTCCTGGGTCAGGTGCGGGGCGCTGGTCAGGTAGAAACCGCGCAGTTGCGTTGCCCGCTGATAGCGGTTGCCGGTGAACGCCATGTCGACGAACAGGCACAGGCGCTCGCCGATCTGCCCCAGTTGATGCGGGAAGTCGAGGATGCGGCCACGGCGCTGGGTGTCGCGCTCGGAGTGCATGCGCATGATCACCTGGCTGTTGAGGCGACGCAGCAGCTCTTCGAACTCGCCGCGCAGCACGGCGACGTCGGTGCCGACCTGATCCTTGCGGAAACTGGTGCCGAGTACCTGATCGCTTTCTTCGCGGGTCAGTTGGTCGAAGAACTCGTCGAAACCGAGCAGCTTGTCAGCCTTGCTCAGTACCAGATACACCGGCACATCGACGTGCAGCTTCTGATAAACGTCCTGCAGGCGCGCGCGCACCTGACGGGACAGGGTTTCCATCTCCTGCTCGCTGCCACCGGTGAGGATTTCCACCGGAATGGTCACCAGCACGCCGTTCAGCGGACGGCCGCGACGACACTTGCGCAGCAGTTCGAGCAAGGTAGTCCAGGCGCTGCCGTCGACTTCCGAATCGGCCTGGGTGGTGTAACGCCCGGCGGTGTCGACCAGCACGCCGTGGTCGGCAAAGTACCAGTCGCAATGACGGGTGCCGAGGGTGTCACGGGTCAGCTTGCGGTCGATCTTGTTGATCGGGAATTCCAGCCCGGAGAAGTCCAGCAGGCTGGTCTTGCCGCTGGCCTGCGGGCCGATCAGCAAGTACCACGGCAAGTCACTGCGCCAGCGTTCGCTGCGGCCGCGATACAGGCTTGAGGTCTTGAGGGTTTTCAGCGCGTCCTTGAACCGCGCCTTCAACTCTTTCTGCTCTTCGTCGATCAGCTCTTCGCGGCGAATCCGATCCTGACCGTCTTCGGTGGCTTCGACAGCTTTCTTGCGCACTCCGGCGCGCCAGCTGACGAAGACCATGGTCAGGCCCCAGATCAGGAACAGCACGCTGATGGTCAGCAGGCGGGAGGTCGAACCTTCCCAGAACTTGTAGTCATCGACCGCCAGCAATGGCCCGACGAACCACACCAGCAGCGCCACGAACAGCACCAGCAGCAGGGTCCAGACCCAGGTCTGGCGCAGGAAGGCGCCGACTTTCTTGAAAAACTTTTTCATCACACGTCCCTGTTTACGGCTGCGACTGCGGCTGGACCGCAACCGGATCGATCGGCTGATAGGGTTGCAGAATGGTGTCGCGCTGCTCGCCCAAGACCCAGGCGAAACCCGAATACATCATCACCAGGCAGACGAAGGTGAACAGCACCACCATCCACGCCGGCACGATGCGCACCAGACTGCGGCGCTGATCGTTGAGGCCTTCCCAGTGCGGCGACAGTTCGCGCGGCACGTCGCCACGCAACTGACGGATCTGCCGGTACAAGGCGTCGCGGATGCCTTCGAGTTCGAGCATGCCGCGCGCCTGCACGCGGTATTTGCCCTCGAAACCGAGGGACAGGCACAGGTACATCAGTTCCAGCATCGGCAGGTGCTTGACCGGGTTTTTCGACAGCCGATCCAGCAGCTGGAAGAACTTCTCGCCGCCGAAGGTTTCGTTGTGGAAGCTGCTGAGCAGGCTCATCTGCGACCATTCGCTCTCGTTGCCCCACGGCGTGGTGACGACGGCTTCGTCGACCACGGTGCAGAGCACGTAACGCGCGGCCATCACCTGGCTGCTTTCGGCGCCGTTGTGCAGGGCGCGCACTTCAAACAGCTTGAGCCCGGCGGTCAGGCGCTCGTTGAGCGCGTAGAGGTCCTCGCGGGTTTCGCTGTGCTTGAGGCGCACCACTTCCGAGAGCAGCTCGGAGGACGCGGCCACCAGCGAATTGAGGCTGATGTTGAAGGCTTCCGCCGGGCGCAGGCGCGCGGCGTAGATCATCCGTTCTTCCAGTTGCTCGAAGCGCGGCGGCGCGGCGAAGTCGGTCAGCGGACTCGACGCCGGGCCATGGCCCTGACGGTCGAGCAGGACGGTTTTGTCGTCCTGGTTGTGTTCCATGTCCTTGATCATGTCGGTCAGTTCCTGATGGCCCAGAATTTCAGTTCAAGCTCGGCAAATTCGCCGGACACGTGGAACGCGAAGCCGCCGGAGCGTTCGAGTTGCGCCAGGTCTTCGGAACTGAGTTCGAGGATGAAATAGGTTTTGTTCGAGTGGAACGCGATCTGCCGTGGGGCCACCGGCAACGGTTTGACCTTGATCCCCGGCAGGTGCAGGTTGACCAGTTGGCGAATCCGCTCCACCGGGCCGACCTTGAGGTGCGCCGGCAAGCGGTGGCGCAGTTCTTCCGAGTCGCAGTTGGCACTGGCCGCAAGCACGAACGACGCCGAGCCCAGCAGTTTGTGGTCGTGCAACGGCGACACGATGATCCCGTACTGACGCGCTTGCAGGATCAGTTCGATGGCGTGCTGTTCCAGCACCATCGACAACACCTGACGGATCGACTCCATCAGTTTGCGGAAACTCGCGCCTTGGTCGGCGTGGGAGTAGCGGCTGTCCAGACGCGGACGCTTGCTGTCGCTGGAGAAGGTCGCCAGATCGCCGAGCATGGTCAGCAGCGTGCGATACAGCTCTTCCGGGTGTACTTGCTCCAGGCCCAGGTAGTGGCGCAGCAGCAACTCGGTGCGGTTGATCAGTTGCAGCATCATGAAGTCGCCGACTTCCGCGCCGCCGACCTTGCCGTTCGAACGAATGCGCTCGGCAATCGTGTCGCCCCGGTGGTTGAGCATGCTGATCACTTCTTTCAGGCACGACAGCAGGTAGCTGGAGGCATGGGCCTGAATGTAGGTCGGGACGAAATCCGGATCGAGGCTGATCACGCCGTCGGGCGTGGTGTCGAGCACGTCGCAGATCTTCAGCTTCACATAAGCCTGGTCGCTCTGCTGCTCGCCGAGCAACAGTTTGAAGTCCGGGCGACCGCATTTGACCTGGCTCGACGAGTCGTCGCCGGCGTTGGAGTCGGCCACTTCGGTTTCATAGGCGGTGTAGCGCGCCAGCACGTCGGACTGCTCCGGGCGGCGGGCTTCGATGTGGTTGCCGGTAACCAGCGGCAGCGCCAGATAGATCGGCGTGTTGCCGGTGTTCGGCGGCACGTCCAGCGCCAGCGGCTCGGTGTTGCCGCCGAGTTCGAACAGGCTGCCGTCCGGCAGGATCCCCGAGGCTTCACTGATCACCAGTTTGCCCATGTTGAGGAATTGCAGGTCGATCTCCAGATTGAGGAAGCCCCAGGTGTAGCCACCCAGCAACTGGGTGCGGGTCTTCATCTGATGATCGTAGTAACGGTCGTTGTGCTGGAAGTGCTGCGGGCGCAGCAACATGCCTTCCTGCCAAATGACTTTATGGGTATTCATGATCAGTCATCCGCCTTGGCGAGCACTTCGTGGGTATTGCGGATACCGGCCTGGTCGAGGGTCAGGTCAGCCTCGTTGAGTTCCACCGGGGTGAGCTGGATCGTGTAGCGCCATTTGGTTTCCGGCAGATCGCGATACGCGGCGAGGATGCCCACATAACGGCTGCCCTCCTCCACGCTGAGTTTCATTTCCACGGTTTCACCGGGGCGCAGTTCGAGTTCTTCGCTGGCCACCAGATCCGGGTTGAGGGATTCCTTGGCGCGCTCGTAAAGGCTGAAGAAGTCAGCGTTCTCGAAGGTCACCGGATGCTTGAGTTCGAACAGCCGCACCACGATCGGCGACGGGCGGCCGTTGAGGTCCGGGTTCAACTGATCGCTGCCGGTCAGCTTCAGGTTGACCTTGGTCACTTTCGAATACGGCGACAGCGACGAGCAACCGGCGAGCAGCACCAGCAAGGTGAGCGCGGTCAGCGTCTGGAAAAAAGCGGTCGAGCGGCGAGACATGCGCATCATCCTTGGTGGTCGGTGTGGAGGGTGGAAATCAGGCGAATCTGTTCTTCGTAGGCCTGGGCGAAATCGCGGGCGAGCAGGCGTTCGCTCCAGTCGTCGTCCTGACGCAGCGCCTGGTGGTAACGGCCAAAGGCTCTCCAGCGCCCGCCGGAGGTGGCGATCAACGGTTTGTTGTCGCGCTCGAAACGCAGGGTCAACTGCTCCGGCGAGAAGTGCTCCAGGGTGCCGCGAACCGCTGCACGACTGGCGGTCAGCAGCGCCACCTGATGCGCCTGCAAGTCGCGGAACGCCCGGGAAATGGCTTGCTCGGCCGGCAGGTGCCCCGGCTTGTGCGGCTGCAACAGGATGTCCAGGGCTTCGCTGGCATCCACCGCGAATTTCAGCGGGTTCTTGTTGGTGCCTTGCACGGTGGTCTGGGCCAGACGCAGTTCGTTTTTCAGCTCGGAACGGGTGCGCAGGCTCTGCTGCAAACCGCCGACGCTTTGCTTGAGCAGACGCGCGGCGTTCAGCGCCAGGGCTTCGCGGGCGTCGTGATCCAGGCCTTTGACATCCACGCCCAACGCAGCGCCGAACTTCTCCCAGAAACCTTCGCTCTGACGCTCGACGGCTTTCGGGGCCGGAGCAGGCGCAGGTTCAGCGGGAGCGACGATCAGCTCCGGCACCATCAGACTTTCCATGTCGATGCGCGCGTAGTCGGCACGCTGACGGGAGTCTTCCGGCTTGGTGTTCGGTGCCAGCAGCTCGTCGATTTCCGAATACACACGCTCCTGCTGTTCGAGGGCGTTGAGCGGATCGAGGTCGAGGAACGCGTCGTCCGGGATGATGCTGCCGGCCGCGCGCGGGCGCCCCGCCTCACCGTCGAAGGTCGCCGGGTCGCGCACCAGACGCGCGCGAATCTCGAAGTCGCCCAGCACGTATGTGCTGCCATGCTCGATGCGCACCGGCTCGCCCTTGTGCAGACGCGCACCGCTGTCACCGTCCTGCACGCCGTTGCTGCTGGTGTCGGTCAGGAAAAACGTACCCTCGCGATAGCTGACGATCGCGTGGTGGTTGGACAGGTGACGCTTGCGGTCCGGGATGATCCAGTCGCAGTCCTCGCCCCGCCCGATCACGCCGCCGGCCTGTTTGAAGGTCTTCTGGCACAACTCGGTGGGCACGAACTGCTTGGTGTTCAGCATTTCGAAAACCAGTTCCATGTTTGATGCTCCTTGCGGTCACTTGCCGCGATTGACCGCTTGCGGATCACCCAACGGGCGATAGTCGTTGTCGTTGAATTTGTAATTGCCGCTGCAACCGCCGAGGCCGCATAGAACGACGAGGGCCAGCAAGGCGGCGTGCCAGTGACGAACAGACATCAGAGAGTCTCCAGGGCTAGACAAAGCACAAAGCGCCGACCCTCTCGGGCGGCGCTGAAATTGATGACCGGGTGGATCGCGAAGGCTCTGGATTGCGGCCTTCGCGTCATCCTCCGGGAGGAGGACAACAATCGGCGATCAGCCATCGAAGTCCCCCAGATTGATATTCAGGCGCCCCAACCGGTACAGCAGCGTGCGGCGCGGCAGGCCCAGTTCGCGGGCAGCGAGGGTCTGGTTGCCGTCGTTCTTGCGCAGGCAGTCGAGCAGCAGATTGCGTTCAACCTGCTCCAGACGTTCACGCAGGTTCAGGCTGCTGTTGTCGTCCGGCGCCGGGTCCAGGCGCAGGGAAAAATGCTCGGCCAGCAACTCGCCGCCCTCGCACAACAGCACTGCGCGCTCGACCAGACCTTTGAGTTCGCGCACGTTGCCGGGGAAGCTGTAGCCGGACAGATGTTCGAGCGCCGCTTCCGACCAGCGCACCGGATCACGTTGCAGGAACGTGCAGGCCTTGTCGGCGAAGTGCCGGGCCAGATCGAGGATGTCGCCTTCACGCTGCCGCAGCGCCGGCAGTTCGATCGGGAACTGCGCGAGGCGGTAGTACAGGTCCTCGCGGAACTTGCCTTCGGTGACCAGCACCGACAGGTCGCGGTGAGTCGCGGCAATGATGCGCACGTCGATCTTGTGGGTGTCGTTGGAACCCAGCGGGCGGATCTCGCCCTCCTGCAACACGCGCAACAACTTGGCCTGCAACGACAGCGGCATGTCGCCGATTTCATCGAGCAACAGAGTGCCGCCATTGGCCGCGTCGAACAGCCCGGCACGGTCGCGATCAGCGCCGGTGAAAGCGCCTTTGCGGTAGCCGAACAGCTCGCTCTCCAGCAGGTTTTCCGGGAACGCCGCGCAGTTCTGCACGATGAACGCCTGGGAGCGGCGCGGGCCGCAATCGTGGATCGCCCGCGCCACCACTTCCTTGCCGGTGCCGGTCTCGCCACGCAGCAGCACGGTGTACGGGCTGTGCAGGACTTTGCTGATCAGCGAGTAGGTCTGGCGCATCGCCGCGCTCTTGCCGATCAGCCCGTAGCCGCTGGCGCTCGGAATATTGCGCAGGGCCGGCGGCTGGTCGCTCAACGGTTGCCGCAGGCGTTGCAGCAAATGCAGCTGACCGAGCACGAACGAGCCGAGCTGACCGAGGGAGTCGGCAAAACCTTGCAGGTCGACATGACGACGGCTGGCGCACAGCAGCAGGCCTTCGACGGATTTCTGCTGATTGACCAGCGGCACGCACAACAGCGACTGCCACGGCGCGACCGCCGCCGGCAGGAAACTGGTTTCGTGCAGGCTGCCGCTCAACTCGTTCAGGCACACCACGCGGTTCTGGCACAGGGCGAATTGCAGCAGTTGCTCGCCGTTGTAGTCCGCCGGCAGGCTCGCCGCTTCCCGGGGTTGCAGCAAGCCGTCGAGGCACTCGGCATTCATTCCCAGGCAGGTGTGCGTGGCGTCGAGCAGGTACAACTGCGTCAACTCACAACCGCTGAGCTCGGCCAGGCCGCGCACGAAGTCACCCAGCAGCGCAGCGCCGTCCGCCGCCCGCGACAGGCTGGCGAACTGCGCCAGCAAGGCTTCGGCGTAGACCAGCGGCTGCGGCACTTGAGTGAACATCACGCCCACCTCAGGCGAACTCGCACGTCACGCCAGCGTCGCCGTCGAGCGTCGCATGGACACGCTTGAGGCTTTCACCGGTGGCCATGGCGTCGAGCAAGCGGTCGGCCACCAGTGGCAACACGTGCTGGTCGAGCAAATGGTCGATCAGGCGTGCGCCGCTTTCGCTCTGGGTGCAACGCTCGGACAGGTGATCGACGAGGTTCTGGCACCAGCTGAAATCCAGCTGACGACGGTTCAGGCGCTCGCCGAGACGGCCCAGTTTGATTTCGATCAGCTCGCGCAGCACCGGGCCGCCCACCGGGTAGTACGGCACCACTTTCATCCGTGCCAGCAAGGCCGGTTTGAAGTGTTTGCTGAGCACCGGGCGAATGGTTTCTTCCAGCACTTCGGCGGTCGGCCGTGCGCCGTCTTCGCAGAGGTCGCTGATGCGGTCGCTGCCCAGGTTCGAGGTCATCAGGATCAGCGTGTTGCGGAAGTCGATTTCGCGCCCTTCGCCGTCGTTGGCCACGCCCTTGTCGAAGATCTGGTAGAACAGGTTGAGCACGTCCGGGTCGGCCTTCTCGACTTCATCGAGCAGCACCACCGAGTACGGCTTCTGCCGCACCGCTTCGGTGAGCATGCCGCCCTCGCCGTAACCGACGTAGCCCGGTGGCGCACCGATCAGACGGGAAACGGTGTGCTTCTCCTGGAATTCGGACATGTTGATGGTGGTGATAAAGCGGTCGCCGCCGTACAGCAGATCAGCGAGGGCCAGGGCGGTTTCGGTCTTGCCGACGCCGCTCGGGCCGACCAGCAGGAACACGCCAACCGGCGCGTCAGGCTTGTTCAGACCGGCGGCGGTGGCGCGCATCGAGCGATCCAGCGCGTGTACCGCTTGTTCCTGGCCACGGATACGCGCGCGCAGGTCGGTGGCGAAACTCGCGACCTTGGCGTTGTGTTCACGGGCCAGTTGCGCCAGCGGCACGCCGGTCCAGGCGCTGATCACTTCGGCCACCAGACGCGGGCAGACTTCGAAGCTGACCAGACGCTCCTTGACCTGCGCGGCGGTCAGGGCACTGTGGGTTTCGTTGAGCTGGGCTTCCAGCGCTTCAACGCTGAGCGCCTCATCGACTTCGGCAACCAGGGTTTCGATCACGGTGCCTTCAGCGTCTTCCTCGACGCTGATGGTCGGCTCGACCGCCGCCGCTTCACGGGCTTTCGCCAGTTGCTGACGCAGCTCCAGCAGGCGTTCGGCCAGCTGCTTCTGCTCGGTCCACAGGCTTTCCAAGGCGACCATTTCGGTTTCGGCCTCGTCCAGCCGCGCTTCCAGAGCATCCAGCGCTTCGTGGTCGATCAGCAGGCCAGCCTCGGCATCGCGGCGCAGGGCCTGGCGCTGACGGCCACCTTCAGCCAGTTCGCCACGCAGGCGCTCAAGGCTTTCCGGGGCGGCGGCTAGGCTGATGCGCACGCGGGCGCACGCGGTGTCGAGGACGTCGACTGCCTTGTCCGGCAGCTGCCGACCCGCGAGGTAACGGGCCGACAGCTCAGCGGCCGACACCACCGCGTCATCGCGCAGGTAGATGCCGTGGCTCTTCTCGTAGACCTGCGCCAGACCACGAAGGATGGTCACCGCTTCGCTGACTGTCGGTTCGTGCAACTGCACCGGCTGGAAGCGACGGGCCAGGGCCGGGTCTTTCTCGAAATATTTCTTGTACTCGGCCCAAGTAGTGGCGGCGATGGTGCGCAATTCGCCACGGGCCAGCGCCGGCTTCAGCAGGTTGGCCGCATCGGAACCGCCGGCATTGCCACCGGCACCGATCAGGGTGTGGGCTTCGTCGATGAACAGAATGATCGGCTTCGGCGAGGCTTTGACTTCGTCGATCACGCCTTTGAGGCGGCGCTCGAACTCACCCTTGACGCTGGCGCCGGCCTGCAACAGGCCCATGTCCAGCGACAGCAGCTCGACGCCCTTGAGCACCTGCGGCACTTCACCGGCAGCGATGCGCGAGGCCAGGCCTTCGACGATGGCGGTTTTACCCACCCCGGCCTCACCGACCACGATCGGGTTGTTCTTGCGGCGACGGGCGAGGATGTCGACCATCTGCCGAATCGCGCCATCGCGGCACAGCACCGGATCGAGTTTGCCGTCGCGGGCCTGTTGGGTCAGGTTGTGGGTGAAGCGCTGCAGCAGCGATTCGCCCTGGGCAACCGGCTTGCCATCGGCCTGGGTCTGCGGCTGTTGCGACAGAGCGAACTCCTTCAGGCGCTCGATATTCAGTTTGGCGAGCAGCGGCTGATAGCGGCTGCCGGCGTAACGCATCGGGTTGCGCAGCAACGCGAGGATCAGCGCAGCGTCTTCGACCTGGGTCTGGCCCAATTCGAGGTTGGCCACCAGCAGCGCGTCTTGCAGCCACTGCACCAGTTCCGGGGCGAACACCGGGTTGCGCGACGCGCTGTGCTCGACCCGAGTCTGCAACGCGGCGCTCAGTTCGCCAGCATCCACATCGGCATCCTGCAAGGCGCGCGACAGCAGCCCGTTCTGGCGCTCCAGCAGGCCCAGCAGCAAGTCTTCGACCAGAATCTTGCTGCCGCCACGGGCGACGCAACGCTCGGCCGAACGCTCCAGATCACGACGGGTTTCGGCGTCCAGCGCCTGGATGAGTTGTTGCAGGTCTACGTTGATCATGGCTCACGTCCTTAATGAATTTTGCTGCCCAGGGTCACCACGCCGTCCGCTTTTTCGCGGCCCAGCCAACTGGTCCAACCGAGGCGACAGGCGTTCTGCTCACCGATGCGCAGTTCGCGGATTTCTTCCTGGCGCAGCACCAGGCGAATGTCGTAGTCGAGCGGGTCACGCAGGGTGAACCGCACCAGCGCGCACAGCGGCTGGTAGCCGAAACCGATGGGCAGGAATTCATGAAATCGCTGCCAGTCGAGTTCGGTGATGTGAATGCGGAATTTGCCGCTGCGGTCGCGCACGTGTTCGCCGAGCACCAGGTCTTCACCGAGCACGCTGTTGGCGAAACCGAGGCGATTGCGCTGCTCGTCGAGAATCTCCACGCGGCGCTCGATGCACTGCTCGATGACCAACTCTTCGTGCTTGAAGTAGTAACGCAGCACCGCTTCGATCAGCGCCGCCGAGTGCGCCCGCAGGCTGAGCAGGCCAAGGTATGGCAGCAGACGCTTCCAGTTCAGTTCCTTGGCCTTGCGGATCTCGTCGCCGCCCAGACCGATCAGGGCGAACAGCTGCGACGAGAACGGGTCGATGGCACCGCTCTGGAAACTTGCGCGATAGCGGTACTTGCGCCAGATCGGCAGCAGCAGCCGTTGCAGGCGATGGTGGAACAGGTCGAGGAAGTTGCGCGTCGGGTTGCCGTCCTCGCTGTCGCCCAGGGCCTGTTCGCCATAGAACGCCGGCAGCGGCGAACCGGAGCCGACCAGGCCGATCAGGTTGAAGCGCATGCGCGCGCGCATCTGCCCGTGTTCTTCGAAAAACTCCACGCGATCAACGTCGCTGCCAGGAAAACCCAGGCTCGGGTTGGCCTGGAATTCCACCTGGTCGTACAGGTCGTCTTCGCTCAGGTGCGGGTGCGCCTCGCGCAGCCGGTCGATCACCAGCAGCACGGCCTGAAACAGCGAGTACTCGCGTATTACCCGGCTCAGCCCGCTTAAAGCAGGGGCTGCAGGCCCATACGTGGTGTCCATTGGTACACCTCTCCCTGTGTGCTTTTTACCCGCAGCTCATGGTACGAATTGAGACTGGCGTAAAGCGCGAAAAACTCGTTGAGAACCGAAGCGAAAACGAACAGGTCGCCCTCGCCGATATAGCCTTCCGGGTCGATGGTCAGCTCGGTGCGCAAGCCGCGTACCGGCAGGCCTCGGTGCAGTCGGTCGACGTGGTGATGCTTGATGTGCTTGAGCCCGCCGAGCAGGCGTTTGCTGACTTTTTCCGCGTGCTGGTCGTAATAGCGCGGCAGGTCGTAGGTTTCGAGGATCACCTTCAGCGCGTTGACGTCGGCCAGCGACAGATAGTTGAGCGACATGTTGCTGATCAGCTTCCACAGGAAGTCACGGTTCAGCGGCGGCGCGAAGCTCGACGTGGCCGGGGTGATGTTGCGGAAGCTGAGGAACTCCGGAGTCTCTTCGCTGGCCATGCAGATGTCGCCGAGCTTGAGTTTGCGCGGCAGGTTCTGGTTGGTACACATCAGCTCGATCGACAGGGTTTCATGGGCTTCGGTGTGGCGGATGCCGAAGCTCAGGTAGGTGTCGAGGCCGTCGTGCAGCAAGGAGGAACGCTGGCGGATGCTGTAATGCGGACGGCTGTTAGGCACGTCGAAACTCGGGTCGTGCTCGAAGGATTCGAACGGCACGTACTCCTGATAACCGAGGCCGCCGGGCTTCCAGCCGGTTACGCCTTCCACCGAAAACACGCCGCAGTTCTGCAGGTCGTATTCAGCCGGCAGCAGCAGGTATTCGTCCTGCTTGCCATCGAGGCGGATCGGCAGGGCGTCGTGCTTGAACAGGTTGACGATCGGCGTGCAGAACAGCTTCACGTTATCCAGGGTCGGGCGCATGCGCATGATCCCGCTCTTGCGGATATCGAAGCGCAATTCCAGGCCACGCATCTGCTTGAGGGTGTCTTCCGGCAGCGCCTTGAGGATGTCCAGGCCGTTGACGTCGACGAACAGGAACTTGTCCTGGAAGGCGAAATATTCCTGCAGGTAGCGATAACCACGGAAGGTGTTGAGCGGATACGGGATCAACGCTTCTTCTTCGGCAAACCCCACCGGCTTCACGCGGTCGCCGGGAATCTTGAACGCCATCGGCTTGCCGCTGACGCCATCGATAGGCTTGCCGGCACCGTCGAGCGGGATCAACTCGATGCCTTCAAGGTTGCGCAACAGACTCAGGTAGAGCATCTGGCTGATGTAACGCTCACCGGCGAAGTGCAGGCGCAACTTGCTCAGTTCCAGCTCGCCGAGGTGGCCGTCGGCGCTCATCTCCAGACGCAGGCTGAGCAGCGAACCGTCACCCTTCACCGAGTAGTTCAGCGCGGCCAGATCCAGCGGCAGGACTTCGGTCGGGTAGCAGGTGCGGAAGCGGCAACGCACGTCATCGATCGGCACGCTCTCGATCGGCGTATCGCGCTCGACCTTCAACGCCGGTCCGGATCGCTTGAGCGGATCGAACTGCAAAATGCTGAACGCCGGCAGCGGCCGCATGTAGTTCGGCCACAGCAACTGCATCAGGGAATGGCTGAGTTCCGGCAGTTCGTCATCGAGCTTCTGGCGCAGACGCCCGGTCAGAAACGCAAAGCCCTCCAGCAACCGCTCCACATCCGGATCCCGCCCGGCCTGCCCCAGGAACGGCGCCAACGCCGGACTACGCTCGGCGAAACGGCGACCCAGTTGGCGCAGTGCGGTGAGTTCGCTTTGGTAGTAGTGGTTAAAGGACATGGGTTGCCTGCCTGGTAGTGGAACTCATCAAAAAAATATCCTGTAGAGCGCAACCGTCACGCCGGCGCAGAAGTAACCGGCGATCAGTAGGTACGGCACGAGCAGGATCCAGCCGTAGGCCATGAAAGCATTGTCGAATGGCCCGACGACCAGACTGCACAAGCCATAAAGCATCCAGGGCACCGCGTAAAAAGGGATGAACTTCAACGGTGCCAGCCAGACCATCCGAAGCGCCTGCTGCTCATTGCGGCTCTTCGCGGTCCGCGATACCCACAGCGCAAACAACAGCAGCCCGGGCATGCCGAACCACAACAGATACACCCAGTGGGTCTTGGACGAATCGAATGTCGAATATTCGCCAATCCACAGGCCATAGGATGAAAACGCCAGCATGGCCAAGAATGGCGTCCACAAGGCACCCATGAAGAAACTCAGCTGCGCGCGGCTGAGGAAGGGCATCTCGCTCGATACACCGATCACGGGCAAGCCCTCATCCTCGAACTCACGTCCTGCGAAGCAATCGCAGGCAATGCCTGCCGCAGCAACGCGCGCTTTTCCAGGCGCAGCTCAATGAGCTGCATAGCCAGAATCGCCAGCAACGTCATCCCGCCCTGGGCCACGGTGTAGAACAGCGCCCGCAGCGGGTTGTCGGGCACCATCATGAATAGAATCCAGGCGACCATCAGAGCGACCAGGCCGAGCTTGGCCCACAGCTTCGGGATAATCGCGACCAGTGTGTTTATTCCAAAAAATATGTAGATGAACATGTAATGAGCGATGCCAATCGCCACCCCACGGGCAGTGAATCCACCGTTGAACGCCTTGTAGGCCACAACGACTGCGTTGTTCAGAAACACGTAGGCCACGCATCCCGCGGCATGAATTGCCAGGCACAGCGCAAAACGCACATAAATGTTCATCGCTGGGCAACTCCCAGTTTTTCAGGAGTGATTGCGATGCCCGAGTACACATACAGTTGGTCACCGTCATAGCCACCTATAGCCGCTGCGCTGAGCGGATGACTGTCCCGTGTGCCGTAACGAATCCAACCTTCGGTCCACATCCCACCACTCTCGTGGCGGATCTCAACGTAGTAGTCCGGTGCCTCGTTCCTGGTAATTTCAACGAATACCCCGCCATCCTCAGCACCAATCCACAGAGCATCGGGATGGGCGAACAGCTTGGGCTCGGTGGAGCGTTCCATTCGCAATAACAACGCAAGGCCGACCAGAATCGCCAGTAAACCGACCGAGCTGAGAAAAGTTACAAGGCATTGCCAGGCTCTGAGCTTCATGGAGCTGATCCGAAAAAACGCTTCATGGGCAGATCGAAGCCTCACGGATCGTCCACTCTCGCTGGGTCCCTTCAGTGACTTTCTCGACGACTGCCAGGCGCTGTTTCAACTGAGTGGCGTCAATGGATTTACTGCCCGCAGCGTCGTTGATGGTCAGCTGATAGTTGCTCGGGATCTGTTCGATCACGTCTTCACCGTAAGAGGCAAAACTCGCCACGAGCGCGCGCGCGCCTGCTTTAACCGTCAGGTTGCGATCCAGTGAGTGCATGTTTGAGCTGTTGGAAATCTTCATCTCGAGTGGCTGGCCACAACGGTTTTCCATATACACATGGTTGTTGTAGACCTGTTGCGCAGCGCAGCCGTACAGGGAGACAAACAGCAGGATAAAACCGGCGAACCTAGTCATCGAATTCAACCCTGGCCAGCCAAAGCAGGCTTTTCACGTCCTGTTCAGAGGCGGCCATGCGCTTCTGCAGGTTGTTGGCCGTCTGGGTGTAACTGCTGAAGTAATGCATGACATCCACCTCGCCCGTGTTTGGTGTCGGGTGGTTTGCCTTGGGGTTTTGCATCAACGTTGACGTTTCTTTGTGCGTCCACGAGTAGTTGGGGATCAGCCCACCCCCGTATTCGTTGAGAATCAGATGCCCGAATTCATGGGCCGAGGTCTCTTTGAACTCTTCCTGTGCATAGTTGGCAGCATCCGCAGCCGTAAGGCCTTGACGCCTGACGAGTTGGTCAAAGGCATAGCCGGCGTTGTGATAGACCTTCCGGGCAATCGCCAGGCTGGTCGAACGGCCAAAGTCCTTGGCCAACGAATCAATCAACGGGAAGTTCCCGGCCTTGGGTTCGACATTCACCTCGGCCTTGACCGTGACTTTGTAGACGCCTTTGCTGGTCGTGATCCCTTCGGCAATACCACCACCGCGCGAACCATTGCGCGACCAATACAATTCGATGCCTTCCTTCGCCCAATCCAGCAAAGTGCTGAATGGCGTAGGCATCAGGCCAGGCGTGGAACCACTGCTGCCACCCTCCGAGAAGCTCGGGCGCAGTGTCACTTCCACGGTCTTGGCATTGCGATCAATACGCACATCGACCCATTTCACCTCTTCAGCCGAACAAGCGAGCTTCACTTCGGTGACTTGCTGCTTGCCCGCTCCGGTCGCGGTCAGGCGGACTTTGAGGTTCGGGCTTTTCAGGATTTTGGTGTCGAGGATGCCGGCAGTGTCGTACCCATCCCATTGCCACGGATGCTTGCCAGGGGGCAAGAACGGGGCGGTATTGGCTTCGGTGTAGACCGGCTTTTCACCATCCAGGACTTCCAGCTTCACACTGTCTGCCGCATCCATGCGGTTCTCGACGACGAAGTCGACAAGCTCACGGTTTTTCGATGCTCCGGATTTCAGCTCATCGAAGTCCGGTATCTCCAGCGGCGTCAGAACCGAGTTGCCACCCGATTTCAGACCCAGTCGGTAATCCAGAGCAGCGGCGACCGCAAGGGCGGCAAGCCCCGAAAACGGCGCCGGCGAATGCGAATTCCCGATAATTACCGTCCCGGAACCGGCCGTAACCTTGTTCCCGTGCGCTCCCACCGAGCCTACGGTCGCAGCCGGTTTGCCATTGATCAGAACCGTAGTGGCAAGGTCGCCGACCAGCGCACCACCACACGCCGAGGCATCGCCTTGGCGGGCGGCCGCGAGGCCGTCGAAGAACACGTCGCCGGAACCGGCGGCGATCGGGTTGGTGCCGTGGCCTGGGAGCGGGCAAGCGGTGGGGTCGGATACGCGTGCTGCGGGTTTACCGGACATCGGGATTCTCCTTACTTGACCTTCACTTGACCGCTGCCATCCAGGCGCGCGGAAAAACTGACCTGACGCTTGAAACCATCCACTTCCAGCAGGCCTTCGATGCTGAAGGCCAGGCGAAGCTGATCGTGATCACGCGGCAGGGAGATGACACGCACGTTGCTCAGGCGCGGTTCGTAGGCTTCGATGAAGCTTTCGATGGCCAGGCGGGCCTGACTCAGGGAGTCGTGCAGGCTCAGGCGCATGTCATTGAGATCGGGCAACCCGTAGTCGGACAGCGTTTGCACGCTGCCCGCCCGGGTGCTGAGCATTTTGGCCAGATGGGCAGCCACCGACGCCATGGCCGAAGCCTCGCGGCTCCAGCCGGCGCGTTGATCCGCATCGCCGTTCAGGCGTTCGAAAAGGCTGCCGTATCCGTCCATGAGTCGCTCTTACTCTTTGTCCAGCTTGCCAACCAGCGACAGGGTGAAATCGGCACCCATGTACTTGAAGTGCGGACGCACGTTCAGGCTGACGCGATACCAGCCCGGCTCGCCTTCAACGTCGCTGACGATCACTTGCGCAGCGCGCAGCGGACGACGGCCACGCACTTCGGCGCTCGGGTTTTCCTGGTCGGCCACGTACTGGCGGATCCACTTGTTCAGTTCCAGCTCGAGGTCGGTACGTTCTTTCCACGAACCGAGTTGCTCGCGCTGCAGCACTTTGAGGTAGTGAGCCAGGCGGTTGACGATCATCATGTACGGCAGTTGGGTGCCGAGCTTGTAGTTCAGCTCTGCCGCCTTGCCTTCTGCGCTGATGCCGAAGAACTTCGGCTTCTGCACCGAGCTGGCGGAGAAGAACGCCGCGTTGTCGGAGCCTTTGCGCATGGTCAGGGAGATGAAGCCTTCCTCGGCCAGTTCGTATTCACGACGGTCGGAAACCAGAACCTCGGTAGGAATCTTGGTTTCGATTTCGCCCATGCTTTCGAAATGGTGCAGCGGCAGGTCTTCAACAGCACCACCGCTCTGCGGGCCGATGATGTTCGGGCACCAGCGGAATTTGGCGAAGCTGTCGGTCAGCTTGGTGCCGAACGCGAACGCGGTGTTGCCCCACAGGTAGTGCTCGTGGCTGTTGGCAACGGTTTCCTTGTACACGAACGACTTGACCGGGTTTTCTTCCGGGTCGTACGGGTTGCGCAGCAGGAAACGCGGCACGGTCAGGCCAACGTAGCGGGAGTCTTCCGAGGTACGGAAGCTCTGCCATTTGGTGAATTGCGGGCCTTCGAAGTGGTCTTTCAGATCTTTCAGATCCGGCAGGCCGGTGAAGCTTTCCAGGCCGAAGAATTTCGGGCCGGCAGCAGCGATGAACGGCGCGTGGGACATGCAGGATACGCTGGCCACGTACTGCATCAGCTTCACGTCCGGCGAGCTTGGGGACAGGTAGTAGTTGGCGATGATCGCACCAACCGGCTGACCACCGAACTGGCCGTATTCAGCGGTGTAGATGTGCTTGTACAGGCCCGACTGCATGACTTCCGGCGAGTCTTCGAAATCGTCCAGCAGGTCGTCTTTGGAGACGTTGAGGATTTCGATCTTGATGTTTTCGCGGAAGTTGGTGCGGTCGACCAGCAGTTGCAGGCCACGCCACGACGACTCCAGCGACTGGAAGTCCGGGTGGTGCAGGATTTCGTCCATCTGACGGCTGAGCTTGGCATCGATCTCGGCGATCATGCGGTCAACCATGGCTTTCTTGACCGGCTCGCCGTTGTTCTGCGGCTTGAGCAACTCTTCGATGAACGCCGACACACCGCGCTTGGCGATGTCGTAGGCTTCGTCGTCCGGGGTCAGGCGGGTTTCGGCGATGATGCTGTCGAGAATGCTGTACTCGCCGTTTTCGGCGGCGTTCTGTTGTGCTGCGCTAGTGCTCATTGTGTTGGCTTCCTTGGCTGCTCTAGTCTCAGGCGTCCGGGGCTGCGGCGTTCAGGCCCAGCTCACCGAGTACGCGACCACGGGATTCATCGTCGGCGAGCACGCCTTCGATGGCTTTACGGAACGCAGGGGCGTTACCCAGCGGGCCTTTGAGGGCCACCAGCGCGTCGCGCAGTTCCATCAGTTTCTTCAGCTCAGGCACTTGCTCGACCAGGCTGGCCGGGTTGAAGTCCTTCATCGAGTTGACGCGCAGTTGCACAGCCAGCTCATCGGCCTCGCCATCTTCCTGCAGACGGTTCGGCACGCTCAGCGTCAGGCTCAGCTCTTGCTTGGAGAGCACTTCGTCGAAGGTCATCTTGTCGATGCTGATCGGCTTGCGATCCTCGATCTTGCGATCGTCCTTGCGGTGGGTGTAGTCACCGATTGCCAGCAGTTTCAGCGGCAGTTCAATCTCTTCCTGAGCACCGCCGGTAGCGGGTTTGAAGGTGACGTTGATGCGTTCCTTGGGGGCGACCGAGCCTTCTTTGGCCATGGCTTTTCTCCTTGCGGTTGTGGCCCTGGGGCCTATTCGAGTACCACTTCGAGGTCGAGGTGGCACAGCCTGCGATAAATCTCTTCCTTGCGTTCACGCACTGCATGGTTCTGCGGCAACAACTCGCAGCAACTGTGCAGCAGGTGCAGCACTTCCAATGCAAGATCGGGCTCCCAGGCGTGCAGGCCTGAGTCCTGTAATGTCTGATCGAGGGTTTCGAGCTGGTTCTTGGCCAGTTCGTACTTCTTGGCCATGAAGCACAGCCGCGCGAGGGCGAACTGCCAGAAGAAGCGCTCGCGCCCGCCATGGGCGGACTGCAGACCCTGCTTGAGAGTCTGCACGGCCGTCTTGAGGCCGTCCTTGCGCAGGATCGGCATGACGTCTTCGAGGGCCTTTTCCCACGCGGGCTGGGTCGCGACATCGACCTCGACCTTGCGCGGCGCGCTGGCGCTTTGCAGGTGCGGCATGACGTTGGCGGCGATCCACGCCCGGGTGGCCGGATCGGCGAACGGCGCGCCGTCATGGAAGCGCAGCTCGGCGATACCTGGCAGGCGCTGAACCAAAAGCGCGAAGTGGATTTCCACTTCGCGCATAGCCATCTCGGCGTTGAGGTTCTGGAGGCATTCCCAGACTATCCTCTGGCCATCGAACCAGAACGGTGCCTTCGCCAGGCTCGCCTCCAGTTCCACCAGCAGGTCGGCGTATTTGCCCTGGTCGAAGCGGTCCTGATAGAGCTTTAGTTTCTCGATCGGCAGGCCACGCAGCACGGTGATCTGCTCGGCGTTGCGCTCCGGCACCACGTCGATCGGCAGCCAGAGCAGGGTGCGGTTCAGGCGCAGGGCGCGCAGGTCGGTGGCCTTCTGCTTGAGCCACCAGGCGCACAGCGGCCGGGCGCTTTCTTGCTGGGCGCGCAATGCCTTGTAGGCGTCTTTCTCGTTGTCGATCGGCGCGCCGGGGGTGAGCAACTGGGTCGCGGCCTGCTTGACCTGCGCGACCGCCGCGCCCACGACACCGGGCGCCGGCTGATTGTCGGCGGCACGCTGGATCATGGTTTTCAGGCGGCGGGAGATCGGCAGCAGCAGGGGCGCCTCATCGCCCAGGTGTTGGGAGCAGGCGGCGTCGAGGCCTTCCAGATGCTCGGACAGTTGCCGGAACATCGGCAGCTGTTCCTTGATCGCAACGTTTTCGGTGATGACCTGCTCGAGCTTCGGCACCAGCCAGCCAACGGCGGCGGCCCGGGTGCGGGGTTTGAGCGGGTGAACGTCGGCCCAGTTGTTTTCCGACAGGTGGTGCAGAAAACCAAGGCCGGCCAGCAGGCCGGGGAAGGATTCACGCTGGTACAACGCCCAGGTCAGCCAGGCGCCGACACGTAGATCCTTGGATTGGGTACGCAGCAGGGATTCGCTGTTTTCGCGGATTTTCAGCCAGTCGATCTGGCCGCTTTCGTGCATCGACGAGGCTTTGGCGAGCTCGCTTTCCAGGGCCTCGAATTCGCTCGAAAAACGAACGTCTTCGCCCGCGAAATTCTCTTTGGAAACAGAGACTTTTGCGAGTTCGAGGTAATGGGCGGAAAGTTTGCTTGAGTAGGACATCCATGGCCTTTTATTTGGATAACGGTCGGGCGCCTATTGGAGTTGCAACGGCGCGGACAGTATCGAAGAGCGGTGAAGCGACTCATCCGTTTGAGTTTTGTGCTCTATCAAGAGCGCGCATCGTAATCAGTATGATGGCCACTAGCAAGCATCTGATTAAACAACAAGACGAAGTGTTCAACGTCAGCTGTAGGAGATCGCCCTATATATCGCAGGGGATTCCCCGAGAGCGACTTATATCCCCTCCATTCCCCGAAATCCCCTGCAACCATTGACCTAGAGCGCCCCACCGTTCACCCCCAATACACTTCGAACGTTCGTGCCAAAACCTGTCGCAAAGCATGCCAACTCTTGAAAGAAATAGAAGTAGGAATCTTCCGAAAGAAGGCGCTTATCTATCGACGAATTCGGAACGACATCAGCCGGAACTAAAAGTGCCATCATTTTGATGTCACTTAAAACAGCAAAACTTCATAACGCGACAATAAACGCCGATTTGCCTTGATCATGCGGAAATCTTATCGAGATTTTCTCTGACAAATACCGAGGAATGTTCTTACATCAATTTGTTTCCCAAGCCACCTGCGTCGTCCGCGCAAAAAGTCATTATATTGTCGCCCGGCGACGTCAAGTGACGAGCGCCCATCATTGAATATGGACATTGCAAATGGATGAAAACAGAAGGCCAATCAAGACCCGTTCAGCGGGCTGGGCGAAACGTTTCACCGAGACGCTGGTGAAACGCGATATTTCCCCCAACCAGATTTCCGTCGTCAGCATGCTCTTCGCGCTGTTCGGCGCGCTGACGCTGAACATCGATATCGGCGTGACCGGTTCGATCCTTTGCATCATCGGCATTCAACTGCGCTTGCTGTGCAACCTGTTCGACGGGATGGTGGCCATCGAGGGCGGCAAGCAATCGGCCATTGGCAGCCTGTACAACGAGTTTCCGGACCGGGTGGCGGACAGCCTGCTGATCGTCGGGCTGGGTTATGCCATCGGCCAGTCCGACCTCGGCTGGTTCGCCGCGCTGGTCGCCGCGCTGACGGCCTACATCCGGGTATTCGGCGGCTCTCTCGGGCTCAAGCAGAATTTCATGGGGCCAATGGCCAAGCAGCATCGAATGGCGGTGATAACCGTGGGGCTGCTGTTGAACATGGTCGAGACGCGCGTTTACGACACGCACTACGTCCTGTTGATCGCGCTGACGATCATCGCCATCGGCTCGGTCGCGACCTGCATCACCCGTACGCTGGCGATCTCCAGCCAACTGAAGGGGAATGCCCATGTGGATCAGTAATGCGCTGATTTCAGTGCTGCGCTTCTTGATCGGTGTGACCGCGCGCTGGGAAAGCCCGCCGGACCTCACACGCCAGCGCATCTACTACGCCAACCACACCAGCCACATGGACACCCTGGCGATCATTGCCGCGTTGCCGCCGGAGGCTCGGCTGAACGTGAAACCGGTGGCTGCCGCCGACTATTGGGGCAAGAACCGCTTTCTGTCGTATATCTCCCAGAAAGGCTTGAACGCGGTACTGATCGAGCGCAACCCGGCACCGGGCACCAACGTGCTGGAGCCGATTTTCGAGGTGGTGCGCGCCGGCCACTCGATCATCATTTTCCCCGAAGGCACCCGCTCCACCCAACCGCTGCCGGGGGCGTTCAAATCCGGAATCTTCCGTCTGGCCGAGACCTTTCCCGAGGTCGATCTGGTGCCGATCTACCTGGAAAACCTGCATCGCTCGATGCCCAAGGGCAAACACGTACCGCTGCCGATCATCTGCACGATCCGCATCGGCGACCCGCTGCCACGGATGGCCGGCGAAGAGAAACAGGCGTTCCTGGAGCGCGCGCGTGAAGCCATCGTGAGGTTGTCGAAATGAGTCTGGAAACCAAGTTCCTCTGGTTCTTCGCGGCAATCGCCTGCCTGTTGGCGGTGGCTTCGCTGATCGGTCGCGTCCTGGCCCGACGGGCCAAGTCCGAGAGCTCGATCGCGACCATCGAAAACCTCAACCAGCGGGTGAATGCCTGGTGGGGGATGGTGATCATTTTCTTCGTGTCGTGGCTGCTCGGCCCCAACGCCACGGTGGTGCTGTTCGGCTTCATTTCCCTGTTCGCACTGCGCGAGTTCATCACCCTGACGCCCACAGCGCGCGGCGACCACAATGCGTTGTTCTCGGCGTTTTTCATCCTGATCCCGCTGCAATACCTCCTGATCGGCACGCACTGGTATTCGATGTTCACCTTGCTGGTGCCGGTGTATGCCTTCCTGCTGCTGCCGGCGATCGCCGTCCTGAGCCAGGACACCGAGGGTTTCCTGGAGCGCACGGCGAAGATCCAGTGGGGCGTGATGATCTGCATCTACTGCATCAGCCACGCTCCGGCGCTGCTGTTGCTGGACCTGCAAGGCTTCCACGGGCAGAACGCTTTACTGCTGTTCTATCTGGTGTTCGTGGTGCAGATGAGCGACGTGCTGCAGTACGTGTTCGGCAAGCTGTTCGGCAAACGCAAGGTCGCGCCGTTGGTGAGCCCGTCGAAAACCGTGGAAGGATTGGTCGGTGGCGGCCTGTCGGCCACGCTGATCGGCGGCTGCATGTTCTGGATGACCCCCTTCAGCTTCTGGGAGTCGCTGCTGATGTCGCTGGTCATCGTGGTGATGGGTTTCCTTGGCGGGCTGGTGATGTCCGCCATCAAGCGCAGCCTGAGCGCCAAGGACTGGGGCACGATGATCAAGGGCCACGGCGGCATGCTCGACCGGATGGATTCGATCTGTTTCGCCGCGCCGATTTTCTTCCACCTGACCCGGTACTTCTTCTCGGCCTGATCCAGACAATGGCGACAGGCACAAAAAATGGGCATCCGACGCAGTCGGCATGCCCATTTTTTAATTACGGTTCTCCCCGTTATTCAGGGAGTGCGCCGTAATTACGGGTTGACGCTGTCTTTCAACGATTTGCCTGGCTTGAACGCAACGGTGTTGCTGGCCTTGATCTTCACCGGCTCGCCGGTTTGCGGGTTTTTGCCGGTACGGGCACCGCGATGGCGTTGCAGGAAGGTGCCGAAGCCGACGAGCGTGACGCTGTCCTTGCGGTGCAGGGCGCCGGTGATTTCTTCGAGAACGGCATTGAGAACGCGGTTGGCCTGCTCTTTGGTCAGATCCGCTTTTTCAGCGATTGCAGCGGCGAGTTCTGGTTTACGCATTAGTGAAGCCCCTTTGACGGTTTTTTGTTGTTATGTCCGTGCTGTTCTCGTTGGAACAGCGCCCAAGGCGCCGCAGGCTCTACTCTGCGGCAGACGGGAGTGAGGATGGCACGCCCACCGGGGCGGCGCCAGTCTCAGGGCGACCTTTGTAGGGGCAAAAGCGGGGTGATTCCGACAGAACGACCGGTATTTACGCCAGCAGGGCCGGAAGCTGCTTGTTCAGAGCGAGTTTTTCCATGACCGCCGCACCCGTCAGCGCGTAACCGAGCAATTGCCCGCCGGCGTCGTGACACAGGGCCTTGATGTCCGCGCCCTGCCCCTCCACCGTCCAGATGCCTTCGGCGCCCCGTGGCGGCGGCGACACCACCAACGGACAGACCGGGGTCTTCACAGTGATCGGCATCGGGCCGTAATTCACGGCGGTCGGGTTTCCCGCCAGGGTTTGTGCCAGCGCTCTCGCACAGCTCATGAGGGGCATCACGTACAGCAGATTCAGCCCATCGACCTCGGCACAGTCGCCCAGGGCGTAGATGTTGGCGTGGGAGGTTTGCAGGTGCCGGTCGACGACCACGCCGCGATTGACCTGAATCCCGGCAGCCGCCGCCAGATCGATCCGGGGACGCAGGCCGATGGCCGACACCACCACATCGCAGGCGATGGTCTGGCCGTCGGACAGGTGCGCTTCCAGGCCATCGGCGACCTTTTGCAGGCGCGTCAGCACCGGGCCGAGATGGAAACGCGCCCCGAGGCTCTCCAGCCCGGCCTGCACCGCCGCCGCAGCGGCCGGGTGCAGCAGGGTCGGCATCACCTGCTCGCACGGGGCGACCAGTTGCACTTCGTAGCCACCCAGGATCAGGTCGTTGGCGAACTCGCAGCCGATCAGACCGGCACCGAGCAGCAGCACCCGGCGCTTGCCCGCCACCGCCGCCCGAAAGCGCGCATAGTCTTCGAGATCATTGATCGGGAATACCAGCTGCGCCGCATCACCTTCGATCGGCACACGCACGGTTTCCGCGCCCCAGGCGAGGATCAGGTCGCGGTAGCTCACCGCTTCCTCGCCGATCCACAGGCGTTTGTGGCCCGGATCGATGCCGCTGATGCGAGTGTGAGTACGCACCTCGGCCTTCAACTGTTCGGCCATGGCGCCCGGTTCGGCCATGCTCAGGCCGTCGGCGTCCTTGTTCTTGCCGAAACCGGTGGAGAGCATCGGCTTGGAGTAGGAGCGTCCGTCATCGGCGGTAATCAGCAGCAGCGGGGTTTCGCCATCGAGCTTGCGAAACTCCCGGGCCAGGTTGTAACCCGCAAGCCCGGTGCCAACGATTACGACAGGTGCGCTCATGCCCTACTCCTCAGTTTTTCTCAGTTGATTTCGATCATTTCGAAGTCCATTTTGCCGACGCCACAGTCGGGGCACAGCCAGTCTTCCGGCACGTCCTGCCAGGCGGTGCCCGGCGCAATGCCGTCATCCGGCCAGCCGTCGGCTTCGTTGTAGATCAGGCCGCAGACCACACATTGCCACTTCTTCATTCAGGTACTTCCTCAGGATTCAGGCTTTTTTTGCCGGCGCGGACGGTCGATGGTGATGCGCTGCCATCCGGCTCAGGCGTTTTTGTACTGACCGCGTCGCCCGGATGCAAGCCTGTTCGGCATGCAGGCATCCGGGTCAATCAATATCGCGGGCCGCCATGGTAAGCTCGCCACCTCATTTGCGGCCAATACTGACTCATTGTGCAACATTCAAACTCCTCGTTCCCGGCGCCGCTGTGGCTGACCCAGGACAGCCTGACGCCCCTCCCCGACCCGTCCACGCTGGACTGGCTGTTCGATGAAGGTTCCCTGACCCGCCGCCTGACCCGCCTGTCGAATGACGGCTTCAGCATCACGCCACTGTTCGAAGGCTGGCAGGCGTTGCGTGCCGACGAATGCGCGGCGCTGGACCTGGCCGAAGGCAGCGAGGGCTGGGTGCGCGAGGTGTATCTGCACGGGCACGGCGAGGCCTGGGTGTTTGCCCGCAGCGTGGCGTCGCGCAGTGCCTTGCAGGGCGACGGCTTGCACATGGATGAACTGGGCAGCCGCTCGCTGGGCGAACTGCTGTTCTGCGATCACGCCTTCCAGCGTCGCGCCATCGAAGTCTGTCATTACCCTGAGGCGTGGTTGCCGCCAACGTCCCGAGCGCCCGAACTGTGGGGCCGTCGTTCGCGCTTCGACCGTGGCGCGCTGAGTGTGCTGGTGGCGGAAATTTTCCTGCCGAGCCTGTGGGACGCCGCCCGCGCCCATGCGGAGAATCGCTGATGTATCAGAGCCTGCTCAAGTCGCTGAACCGCTTGAACCCGCGCGCCTGGGACTTCATCCAGTTGACTCGCATGGACAAGCCGATCGGCATTTATCTGCTGCTCTGGCCGACGCTGTGGGCACTGTGGATTGCCGGCAAAGGCTCGCCGTCGCTGGCCAACATCGTGATCTTCGTCCTCGGCGTGGTGCTGACCCGCGCCGGCGGTTGCGTGATCAACGACTGGGCCGACCGCAAGGTCGACGGCCACGTCAAACGCACCGCGCAACGTCCGTTGGCGGCCGGCAAGATCAGTTCGAAAGAGGCGCTGGTGTTCTTTGCGCTGCTGATGGGCGTGAGCTTCCTGCTGGTGCTGTGTACCAATGCCGCCACGATCTGGCTGTCTCTCGGCGGTCTGGCGCTGGCGTTCAGTTATCCGTTCATGAAGCGCTACACCTATTACCCGCAAGTGGTGCTGGGCGCAGCGTTTTCCTGGGGCATGCCGATGGCGTTCACCGCCGAAACCGGTGAACTGCCGGCGGCGGCGTGGCTGCTGTACATCGCCAACCTGCTGTGGACGGTGGGTTACGACACTTATTACGCGATGACTGACCGCGATGACGACTTGAAGATCGGCGTGAAGTCCACGGCGATTCTGTTCGGCGAGGCGGATCGGGTGATCATCCTGACCTTGCAGGCCTTGTCACTGGGTTGCCTGTTGCTGGCCGGGTCGAAATTCGAACTGGGGATCTGGTTCCACCTCAGCCTGCTGGTGGCCGCCGGGTGCTACGCCTGGGAATTCTGGTACACCCGCGACAAGGACCGGATGCGTTGCTTCCAGGCGTTCCTGCACAACCACTGGGCCGGGTTGGCGATCTTCGTCGGCATCGTCCTGGATTACGCGCTGCGCTGATCCACCAATGAATGTGGGAGCAGGCGAGCCCGCTCCCACAGGGGTTTCGCGGTTACTTGTGCTCGTGAACCACGTGCCACACGTCTTTCATGCCATCGCCCTTCATTTCTCCAGGCTTTTCATCCTTCACGAAGGTGTACAGCGGCTTGCCGTCGTAGGCGTATTGCATCATGCCGTCATCGCGCTTGATGACCGTCCATTTGCCTTCAGCCTTGGCACCCGCCGGCGCCATCATCGGCGGCCAGTTCTTGGCGCAGTCACCGTTGCACATCGATTTGCCGCCAGCGTCCTTGTCGAACGTGTAAACGGTCATGCCTTTGTGATCGACCATCATGCCGTCTTTCATCATGGCCGGTTCGGCGGCGAACGCCATGCCCGGCAGAGCAACGGCAGCAGCAAGCAACAGGGCTTTGAGGGAAACAGTCATTTGAGTCATGGAAACCTTCTTTTGTGGTTGTCAGGATTCGGACTTAGAGCTTAGTTCAGGATCCGCACAATCGCCGCTGGACTAAAATACTGTCACACGACTGCAATAATTCCGTTATCTAATGCGGCGCAAGACAGTTAAATGACAAGAGGATTAAGGCATGGTTGGCAGGAGCATTCTGATCGTCGACGACGAAGCGCCCATTCGCGAAATGATCGCCGTTGCGTTGGAAATGGCCGGCTATGACTGCCTTGAGGCCGAGAACTCGCAGCAGGCCCACGCCATCATCGTCGACCGCAAGCCGGACCTGATCCTGCTCGACTGGATGCTGCCCGGCACCTCCGGCATCGAGTTGGCCCGCCGCCTGAAGCGTGACGAACTGACCGGGGACATCCCGATCATCATGCTCACCGCCAAGGGCGAGGAGGACAACAAGATCCAGGGTCTGGAAGTCGGCGCCGACGACTACATCACCAAGCCTTTCTCCCCGCGCGAACTGGTTGCACGTCTCAAAGCCGTACTGCGCCGCGCCGGCCCGACCGATGGCGAAGCGCCTATCGAAGTCGGCGGCCTGCTGCTCGATCCGATCAGCCATCGCGTGACCATCGACGGCCGTCCGGCCGAGATGGGGCCGACCGAATACCGTCTGCTGCAATTCTTCATGACCCATCAGGAACGCGCCTACACCCGTGGCCAGTTGCTGGATCAGGTCTGGGGCGGCAACGTCTATGTCGAGGAGCGCACCGTCGACGTCCACATCCGCCGCCTGCGCAAAGCCCTCGGCGATGCCTACGAAAATCTGGTACAAACCGTGCGCGGCACTGGCTACCGGTTCTCTACCAAAGCCTGATCCGAGCGTCAGCCCCGTAGACAAGGACCGTATTTTCCGTGAACCAAAACTGGCATGGCACCCTGATTCGCCACATGCTGTTGCTGGTCACCGCCTGCCTGGTGATCGGCCTGATCACCGGCTATTACGGCTGGAGCCTCGCGGCGGGCCTGGGCCTGTACCTGGCCTGGACACTCAAGCAGCTGCTGCGTCTGCACGAATGGCTGCGCCTGCATCAGCCCGATGAAGCACCGCCCGATGGCTATGGCCTGTGGGGCGAGGTATTTGACAGCATCTATCACCTGCAACGCCGCGACCAACGGGTACGCGGGCGTCTGCAAGCGGTGATCGACCGGGTCCAGGAGTCCACCGCCGCGCTGAAAGATGCCGTCGTCATGCTCGACAGCGAGGGCAATCTGGAATGGTGGAACCGCGCCGCCGAAACCCTGCTCGGCCTGAAGACCCCGCAAGACAGCGGCCAGCCCGTGACCAACCTGGTCCGCCATCCGCGCTTCAAGGAATACTTCGAGCAGGACAATTACGCCGAGCCGCTGGAAATCCCGTCGCCGACCAACGACCGGATGCGCATCCAGCTGTACATCACCCGTTACGGCAACAACGAGCACCTGATGTTGGTGCGCGATGTGACGCGCATCCATCAACTGGAACAGATGCGCAAAGACTTCATCGCCAACGTTTCCCACGAACTGCGCACGCCACTGACCGTGATCTGCGGCTACCTGGAAACCCTGCTCGACAACGTCGAAGACGTGAACCCGCGCTGGAGCCGCGCCCTGCAGCAGATGCAGCAACAGGGCGGACGCATGCAGACCCTGCTCAACGACCTGCTGTTGCTGGCCAAACTGGAAGCCACCGATTACCCGTCGGACAACCAGCCCGTGCCGATCGACACCCTGCTGCAATCAATCAAGAGCGACGCCCAGCAGTTGTCCGGCCAGAAAAACCAGCGCATCACCCTGGAAGCCGACTCGCGGATTCAGCTCAAGGGCAGCGAGGCGGAGTTGCGCAGCGCGTTCTCCAATCTGGTGTTCAACGCGGTGAAATACACCCCATCCGAAGGCAATATCCGCATTCGCTGGTGGGGCGACGAGCAAGGCGCCCACCTGAGCGTGCAGGACTCGGGGATCGGCATCGACGCCAAACACCTGCCGCGCCTGACCGAACGCTTCTACCGCGTCGACTCCAGCCGCAACTCCAACACCGGCGGCACCGGCCTGGGCCTGGCGATCGTCAAGCATGTGCTGTTGCGCCACCGGGCGCGGATGGAGATCAGCAGCGTGCCGGGTCACGGCAGCACGTTCACCTGCCATTTCGCCCCGGCCCAGGTGGCTCAGGCGCGGGCGATCAGCGCCACCGAGTAAGACCGACGGGCACACACCACTAGGCAATCGCCAAGTCAGCCGCTACATTGGCTGACTTGCGCCTGCCTTTCAGGTGCGGATTTATCTCTTTTTCGAATCACACGGAACCCGCAAAACTCCATCATGGACCCTTCCCCTGGCTTGTCCCTCGCTACGATTTTCGCCGATTTCGGCATGATTCTTTTCGCTCTGATCCTGGTTTTGCTCAACGGCTTCTTCGTTGCGGCGGAATTCGCCATGGTCAAACTGCGCTCGACCCGGGTCGAGGCCATCGCTGAACAACACGGCTGGCGCGGGCATATCCTGCGCACCGTACACAGTCAGCTCGATGCGTACCTCTCGGCGTGCCAGCTCGGCATCACCCTCGCCTCGCTCGGCCTGGGCTGGGTCGGCGAACCGGCGTTCGCGCACCTTCTGGAACCTGTACTGAGCGCGGTCGGGGTCGAGTCGGCCGAAGTGGTCAAGGCGATTTCGTTCTTCACCGCGTTCTTCATCATTTCCTACCTGCACATCGTGGTCGGCGAACTCGCCCCGAAATCCTGGGCGATCCGCAAACCCGAGCTGCTGTCGCTGTGGACGGCGGTGCCGCTGTACCTGTTCTACTGGGCCATGTACCCGGCGATCTACCTGCTCAACGCCAGCGCCAACGCGATCCTGCGCATTGCCGGCCAGGGTGAACCCGGCCCGCACCACGAACACCATTACAGCCGCGAAGAACTGAAACTGATCCTGCACTCCAGCCGTGGCCAGGATCCGAGCGATCAAGGCATGCGCGTACTGGCGTCGGCGGTGGAAATGGGCGAACTGGAAGTGGTCGACTGGGCCAACTCCCGGGAAGACCTGATCACGCTCGAATTCAACGCACCGCTCAAGGAAATCCTCGCGCTGTTCCGTCGCCACAAGTTCAGCCGCTATCCGGTGTACGACAGCGAGCGCCAGGAGTTCGTCGGCCTGCTGCACATCAAGGATCTGCTGCTGGAACTGGCCGCGCTGGACCACATTCCCGAGTCGTTCAACCTGGCCGAGCTGACCCGCCCGCTGGAGCGCGTCTCGCGGCACATGCCGCTGTCGCAGTTGCTGGAGCAGTTCCGCAAGGGAGGCTCGCACTTCGCCGTGGTCGAGGAGGCCGACGGCAACATCATCGGCTACCTGACCATGGAAGACGTGCTGGAGGTGCTGGTCGGCGATATCCAGGACGAACACCGCAAGGCCGAACGCGGCATTCTCGCGTATCAGCCGGGCAAGTTGCTGGTACGCGGTGACACACCGCTGTTCAAGGTCGAGCGCCTGCTGGGGATCGACCTCGACCACATCGAAGCCGAAACCCTCGCCGGCCTGATCTACGAAACCCTGAAACGGGTGCCGGAAGAGGAAGAAGTGCTGGAAGTCGAAGGTCTGCGGATCATCATCAAGAAGATGAAAGGCCCGAAGATCATCCTCGCCAAGGTGCTGATGCTCGACTGACGGGGTTTACTGCTTGCCCAACGCAAAGTTGGGCAACGCCCCCAGCGGCTGGTTGAACTGATACGGAATCGACACCAGCCCCAGCCCGGTATTGCGCTGCACCACGAAATGCAGGTGCGGGCCGCTGCTGTTGCCGGTGTTGCCGGACAGCGCCAGCGGGCTGCCCACCGTCACCCGCTGCCCCTCGCGCACGCTCACCGAACCTTGCTTGAGATGCAGGTACACGCCCATCGTGCCGTCGTCGTGCAGCACCCGCACAAAGTTGCCGGCGGGGTCATTGCCACGGCCGGTCTGCGAGTTTTCGGTCTTCACCACCACCCCCGCCCGCGCGGCGATGATCGGCGTACCCACCGGCATCGCGATGTCCATTGCGTACTTGTTCTTCGGCCCGAAGTGGCTGTAGTCGCCATTAGCGCCCTGACTCAGCCGGAACGGCCCGCCACGCCATGGAAACGGGTAGCGATAGCTCTGAGCCGCGCCAGCCGGGTCGCCAAGGGAATAGTGGAACTGCGGCGTATACACCAGCGGCTTGCCGCCGGAAACCGCCGTCAACAGCGCCAGCCGCGTCTTGCTGCGCGCCGGCAGCACCCGACGGATCGTTTGGGCCGGTGCGCCACGCACATTGCTCATCCCGGTAAACGCCAGCGCAACCTCGACCGGCGCATACAGGTCGTTGCGCACGAACACCACGTCCACGCCCTTCTGCTTCTTGATGTCGAGGTACACCTGACGCTCCAGGCGCTCGACCATCCGGTCCTGAAACACGAACACCTGCGAGCCTTTGCTTGGACGGTCGCTGTACGAGACCACTCCATTGGCATCGGTGGATTTGTAGATGGTCATGGCCACCGTCGCGGTGGAAGCCATGACCAGACCACAGAAAAACAGCAGGCGCACGAGCATGGGCAAAGGTTCTGTCGAAGGAAGGCCTGAAAAGAGCCTAGCAGCTGAGACAGACCAGGCTAGTCGACAGATGTTTCAAAATTGGCACAGCGAGGGATGGACGGTGGTTTCCGTCGCGGGCAAGCCCGCCCCCACAAGGGCAACACATTTCAATGTGGGAGCAGACTGTCAGGCGACGACGATCACGCGCCCGGAACGAAGTGCTTCTGCGCCGTGCCGCGAGCGATGAGGCGGGAGATGTAGTCGAGTTTCTGCGCGTCCTGGTCGACGAAGCGGAAGGTCAGTTGCAGCCATTCGCTGTCCGGCTTCGGCTCGTGGGCGACGACGGCATGCAGGTAGCCGTTGAGGCGGGCGATTTCGGCGTTGTCGCCCTGCTCCAGGTCGAGCACGGCGCTGTCGAGTACCTGTGGCAGGGTCTCGCCGCGCTTAACCACCAGCAGCGCTTCCTTGATGCTCAGGGCCTTGATCACGCACTGCTGGTTGCCACTTGGCAGACGCAACTGGCCCTGACCACGACCGCTGGCCGGGGCGGCGGAGGCTGTCGGGGCCTTGACCGGAGGGCTGTTGAGCAAGCCGCCACGGGACGGCGCGGCGGCCGCTGCCGGTGCAGCAGCGGCTGGCTTGGCGAACGGGTTGGCCGCAGCCGCAGCCGGCGCAGCACCGACCACGGCAGCCTTGCCGCCGGTCAATGCGCTCAGGGAGTCGTTGCCGAATGCCGAGTTCATCTTGGTCGGCGCGCTGTTCATCAGGGTGTCGAGCTTGCCGATCTTGTTCAGCGCCTGCTTGACCTTGGTCAGCAACTGCTCGTTGGTGAACGGCTTGCTGACGTAGCCGGAAACGCCGGCCTGAATCGCCTGCACCACGTTTTCCTTGTCGCCACGGCTGGTGACCATGATGAACGGCATGGTCTTGAGGTTGTCTTGCTCACGGCACCAGGTCAGCAGTTCCAGACCGGACATTTCCGGCATTTCCCAGTCGCACAGAACCAGGTCGAAAGCCTCCTTGGCGAGCATCGCCTGAGCCTTTTTGCCGTTGACGGCGTCCTCGGTGCGGATCCCCGGGAAGTAATTACGCAGGCACTTTTTCACCAGGTCACGAATGAACGACGCATCGTCCACGACCAACACACTGATCTTGCTCATCCAACACCCCTAAAAAAAATCCCGGCAAGCATAACGCTTTAATGATGGCACTTTGCCAAAACTCTTCAGTCACGCCGGGACTTTTCGTTCGCGGGTGCTGCTTTTGAATTCGAAAGCCGTAAAAAAAACGCCCGGCCAAAGGGCCGGGCGCTTTTCTCGGGCAATCTTACTTATCGTCAGCTTCGCCCGGAACATTAGCGGTTTCACCGCTTGTGCCTTCAACTTCTTCCTTCATGCGCTTGAGGCCCATGTGGCGCACATCGGTGCCGCGCACCAGGTAAATCACCAGCTCGGAGATATTGCGCGCGTGGTCGCCGATACGTTCCAGCGAGCGCAGCACCCAGATGATGCTCAAGACCCGCGAGATAGAGCGCGGGTCTTCCATCATGTAGGTCGCCAGCTCACGCAGGGCGGTCTTGTATTCGCGGTCGATGATCTTGTCGTACTGCGCCACCGACAGCGCCAGGTCGGCGTCGAAGCGGGCAAACGCGTCCAATGCATCGCGGACCATGTTGCGCACCTGATCGCCGATGTGACGCACTTCGACGTAACCACGCGGCGCTTCGCCTTCTTCGCACAGCTGGATCGCGCGACGGGCGATCTTGGTCGCTTCGTCACCGATGCGCTCCAGATCGATCACCGACTTGGAGATGCTGATGATCAGACGCAGGTCGGACGCCGCCGGCTGGCGACGGGCCAGAATGCGCAGGCATTCTTCGTCGATGTTGCGTTCCATCTGGTTGATCTGGTCATCGATCTCGCGCACCTGCTGGGCGAGGCCGGAATCCGCTTCGATCAGCGCGGTGACGGCGTCATTGACCTGCTTCTCGACCAGCCCGCCCATGGCCAGCAAGTGGCTGCGCACTTCTTCCAGTTCGGCGTTGAACTGCGCGGAAATGTGGTGGGTGAGGCCTTCCTTAGAAATCATTGTGTTCACTCCGCAAAAGCGTTTAACCAGGAGCCGCAGGCTACAAGCTGCAAGCTGATTTTTGACGTACCCGAGCCGCTCGGCCCGCGCGCGCTCTGCTAGCCGTAGCGACCGGTGATGTAATCTTCGGTCTGCTTCTTCGCCGGGTTGGTGAACAGCGTGTCGGTGTCGCCGAACTCCACCAGTTTGCCCATGTACATGAACGCCGTGTAATCGGACACCCGCGCCGCCTGCTGCATGTTGTGGGTCACGATGACGATGGTGAACTTGGATTTCAGTTCGTAGATCAGCTCTTCGACTTTCAGGGTCGAGATCGGGTCGAGGGCCGAGCACGGTTCGTCGAGCAGCAGGACTTCCGGCTCGACGGCGATGGTACGGGCGATCACCAGACGCTGCTGCTGGCCGCCGGACAGGCCTAGTGCCGAATCATGCAGGCGATCCTTCACTTCGTCCCACAGCGCCGCGCCTTTCAAGGCCCACTCGACCGCTTCGTCGAGAATGCGCTTCTTGTTGATGCCCTGGATGCGCAGGCCGTAGACCACGTTTTCGTAGATGGTTTTCGGGAACGGGTTCGGCTTCTGGAACACCATGCCTACGCGGCGACGCAGTTCGGCAACGTCTTCGCCCTTGCGATAGATGTTGTTGCCGTACAGGTTGATCGCGCCTTCGACACGGCAGCCGTCAACCAGATCGTTCATGCGGTTGAAGGTGCGCAGCAGCGTGGACTTGCCGCAGCCGGACGGGCCGATGAACGCCGTCACGCGCTGTTTCGGGATGTTCATGCTGACGTCGTACAGCGCTTGTTTCTCGCCGTAGAACAGGCTCAGGCCAGGCACTTCGATGGCCACGGTTTCCTGCTCGAGGCTCAGGCTCTGCTTGTCGCGACCCAGGGCCGACATGTTGATGCCGTGGGTATGTGTTTCGTGCTGCATGGGAGGCTCCCTGTGCTAACAAATTCGGTTCAGTGGGCTGCCGGCAGCGGCCGGCAGCACTTCAATTCTTGAGGCGGTAATCAGCTGTCCAGCGCCTTGTACTTCTCGCGCAGATGGTTACGGATATAAACGGCCGACAGGTTCAGCGTTGCGATCACCAGCACCAGCAGCAGCGCGGTGGCGTACACCAGCGGTCGCGCCGCCTCGACGTTCGGGCTCTGGAAGCCGACGTCATAAATATGGAAGCCCAGGTGCATGATCTTCTGATCCAGGTGCAGGTACGGGTAGTTGCCGTCCACCGGCAGCGACGGCGCCAGCTTCACCACACCCACCAGCATCAGCGGCGCCACTTCACCGGCGGCACGGGCCACCGCGAGGATCATGCCGGTCATCATCGCCGGGCTGGCCATTGGCAGGACGATCTTCCACAGGGTTTCAGCCTTGGTCGCGCCGAGGGCCAGCGAGCCTTCGCGCACGGTACGCGGGATCCGCGCCAGACCTTCCTCGGTAGCGACGATCACCACCGGCACCGCCAGCAGCGCCAGGGTCAGCGAAGCCCACATCAGGCCCGGAGTACCGAAGGTCGGTGCCGGCAGCGCTTCAGGGAAGAACAGACGGTCGAGAGAACCCCCGAGCACGTAGACGAAGAAGCCCAGGCCAAACACGCCGTAGACGATCGCCGGCACACCCGCCAGGTTGTTCACTGCGATGCGGATCACCCGGGTCAGGGCGTTCTGCTTGGCATATTCACGCAGGTACACCGCCGCCAGCACGCCGAACGGGGTGACGATCATCGCCATGATCAGGGTCATCATCACGGTGCCGAAAATCGCCGGGAAGATACCACCTTCGGTGTTCGCTTCACGCGGGTCGTCGGACAGGAACTCCCAGACCTTGCTGAAGTAGAAACCAAGCTTGGTGAACGTGCCCATGGCGTTCGGCTGGTAGGCGTGAACCACTTTGCCCAGGCCGATCTCGATTTCCTTGCCATTGGCGTCACGGGCGGTCAGGGCGTCACGGTTGAACTGCGCGTGCAGATCGGACAGACGCGCTTCGATGTCCTGATAACGGGCGTTCAGCTCGGCGCGCTCGGCATCCATGTCCGCTTGTGCGGTGGCGTCGAGTTTGCCTTCCAGCTCCAGTTTGCGACCGTGCAGACGGATGCGCTCCAGACCGGCGTTGATCGCACCGATATCGGTTTTTTCCAGCGACTTGAGCTGTGCGGCGAGCTTGCTCACGCGGTCGATCCGCGCTTGCAGTTCAGGCCAGGCGGCCTCGCCCTCGGCGATCACCTTGCCGTCCTGTTTGACGTTGACCAGGTAGCCGTAGAAGTTGCCCCACTCGCGACGCTCCAGCGCCATCAGCTCCGGCGGCGTCTTCTGGTTGGTCAGCCACTCGCCGACGATCCAGGTGAAGTCGTTGCCGTTCAGGTCACGGTTGCCGACCTTGATCAGCTCGCGCGTCATGAATTCCGGGCCTTGATCCGGCACCGGCAGACCGGCGCTCTTCAATCGGGCGCGGGGCACTTCTTCCTTTTGCACCACTTCGCCGATGACCAGGTGATTGGCCTGGCCCGGTACGTCGTAGCTGGCATGCACCAGATCCGCCGGCCAGAAGTGACCCAGACCGCGCACGGCAATCACCGCCAGCAGGCCAATGGTCATGATGACCGCGATGGACACCGCGCCACCGCTGATCCAGACGCCCGGGGCGCCGCTCTTGAACCATCCATTCAGGGAGTTCTGTTTCACAGACTTCTACCTTTATTAAAGCGACGAGTATTTCTTGCGCAGACGCTGACGAATCAGTTCCGCGAGGGTGTTCATGACGAAGGTGAACAGCAGCAGCACCAGCGCCGAGAGGAACAGCACGCGGTAGTGGCTGCCGCCGACTTCCGACTCGGGCATTTCCACCGCGACGTTGGCCGCCAGGGTGCGCAGGCCTTCGAACAGGTTCATCTCCATGACCGGGGTGTTACCGGTCGCCATGAGCACGATCATCGTTTCACCGACCGCACGGCCCATGCCGATCATCAGCGCCGAGAAGATGCCCGGGCTGGCGGTCAGGATCACCACGCGGGTCATGGTCTGCCACGGCGTGGCGCCGAGAGCCAGGGAACCCAGGGTCAGGCCGCGCGGTACGCTGAACACGGCGTCTTCGGCGATCGAGTAGATGTTCGGGATCACCGCGAAGCCCATGGCCAGACCGACCACCAGAGCGTTGCGCTGGTCGTAGGTGATGCCCAGGTCGTGGGAGATCCACATGCGCATGTCACCGCCGAAGAACCAGTTCTCCATGAACGGACTCATGTACAGCGACAGCCAGCCCACGAACAGGATCACCGGAATCAGCAGCGCACTTTCCCAGCCATCCGGCACTTTCAGACGGATCGATTCAGGCAGGCGGCTGAAGGTGAAGCCGGCGACCAGAATGCCGATCGGCAACAGCATCAGCAGGCTGAAAATGCCCGGCAGATGCCCTTCCACATACGGCGCGAGGAACAGACCGGCGAAGAAGCCGAGGATCACCGTCGGCATCGCTTCCATCAGCTCGATCACCGGTTTGACCTTGCGGCGCATGCCGGGGGCCATGAAGTACGCGGTGTAGATCGCCGCGGCAACCGCCAGTGGCGCCGCCAGCAGCATCGCGTAGAACGCGGCTTTCAGGGTGCCGAAGGTTAGAGGCGAAAGGCTTAGTTTCGGTTCGAAGTCGGTGTTGGCCGCCGTCGACTGCCAGACGTATTTAGGCTCGTCGTAGTTCTCGTACCAGACCTTGCTCCACAGCGCGCTCCAGGAAACTTCCGGGTGCGGGTTGTCGAGCAGCAGCGGTTGCAGCTTGCCGCCCGCTTCGACGATCACACGGTTGGCGCGCGGCGACAGACCGAACAGACCCTGCCCCTCGACCACCTGATCGACCAGCAAGGTGCGATGCGCGGTGCTGTGGAACACGCCGAGCTTACCGCTCGCATCGAGGGCGACGAAGCCCTTGCGGCGTTCTTCAGCGGTAATTTCCACGATCGGCGTGGTGCCCATCTGGAAGGTACGGATCTGCTTCAGACGCAGCTCGCCATCGGTGTCACGGGCCATGAACCATTGGGCCAGACCACCCTTGGAGTCACCGACGATCAGCGAGATACCGCCCACCAGTTGCGTGGAAGCAGTGACTTCGGCGTCAGCGTTTTCCAGCAGCTTGTAGCGACCGTTGAGGCTCTTGTCGCGCAGGTTGAACACGTCGGCCTGGGCACGACCGTTGACCACATACAGCCACTGCTGACGCGGGTCGACAAAGATGTTTTTCACCGGTTCGGTCATTTGCGGCAGATCGATGCGCTTCTGCTCGTTGGTGACTTCGCCGGTCATCATGTTTTCTTCGCTGGTCAGCGACAGCACATTGAGTTGCGAACCGGTGGCGCCGACCAGCATCAGGGTCGAATCGGTGGCGTTGAGGCTGACGTGCTCCAGCGCCCCGCCGCTCTCGTTCAGCGCGATCGGCGTTTCGCCGTACGGGAACTCGATGGCCGGGGTGATGGTTTTCTTGCCTTCCGGGTAGCTGACTTTATAGGTGTGACGGAACACCAGCGCCTGACCGTTGGACAGACCCACGGCCACCAGCGGATGACCTGGCTGGTCTTCACCGATGGACGTCACGGTGACGCCGGCCGGGACCGGCAGATCGACGCGCTTGAGTTCGGCGCCACTGTCGATCTCGAAGAACAGCGCCTGGCCCTTGTCGGAAACGCGCATGGCCACCTGATTCTGCTCTTCGAGCGAAATCATCAGCGGCTTGCCGGCATCCTGCATCCAGGCCGGAGTAATGGCGTCGTTGGCCGTCAGCTCGGCACCCTTGAACAGCGGCGCGACCACGTAGGCGAGAAAGAAGAAGATCAGGGTGATGGCCGCCAGCACCGCCAGGCCGCCAACGAGGACGTACCAACGGGTGAAGCGATCCTTGAGCGCACGAATGCGGCGCTTGCGTTGCAACTCAGGCGTATTGAAGTCAATGCGCTTGGGAGGGTTCGTAGTCATTTTGGAATTGGCCAGATCATTCATGCGCACACCCTAGCGATCCTGTATGACAGAAAGATGACAATGCAGTGACGCACCAAATCCGCCGCCAGCAGGGCACTGGCAGTGGATAAAAGAATTCGGGGAGTGTGGGGGCCGGGCCGCTTGCGGGCCGGGCCCCACACGTGAGTCAGGCGGGGTTCACCCCTGACTCAGTTTGTTACTTTTTTGCGACTTCAGCGCCGCCTTCCTGCAGACCCAGGTCAGCCAGTGCTTTGGCAGCGACCTTGGCTGGCAGTGGGATGTAGCCGTCTTTCACCACAACTTCCTGGCCCTGTTTGGACAGAACCAGTTTCACGAACTCGGCTTCCAGCGGGGCCAGAGGCTTGTTCGGGGCTTTGTTGACGTATACGTACAGGAAGCGGGACAGCGGGTACTTGCCGTTCAGGGCGTTCTCTTCCGAGTCTTCGATGAACTCGGTGCTGCCTTTCTTCGACAGAGCAACGGTTTTCACGCTGGCGGTCTTGTAGCCGATGCCCGAGTAACCGATGCCGTTCAGCGAGGAGCTGATCGACTGCACGACCGAAGCCGAACCTGGTTGTTCGTTGACGTTAGGCTTGTAGTCGCCTTTGCACAGGGCTTCTTCCTTGAAGTAGCCGTAGGTGCCGGATACCGAGTTACGACCGAACAGTTGCACCGGCTTGTTGGCCAGGTCGCCGGTCACGCCCAGGTCGCCCCAGGTTTTCACGTCGGCCTTGGCGCCGCACAGACGGGTGGACGAGAAGATCGCGTCAACCTGTTCCATGGTCAGGTGCTGGATCGGGTTGTCCTTGTGTACGAATACTGCCAGGGCGTCCACGGCAACCGGGATAGCGGTTGGCTTGTAGCCGTACTTCTGCTCGAAGGCAGCCAGTTCGGTGTCCTTCATCTTGCGGCTCATCGGGCCGAGGTTGGAGGTGCCCTCGGTCAGCGCAGGTGGCGCGGTGGCGGAGCCAGCGGCCTGAATCTGGATGTTTACGTTCGGGTATTCTTTTTTGTAGTTCTCAGCCCAGAGGGTCATGAGGTTGGCCAGGGTATCGGAACCGACGCTGGACAGGTTGCCCGACACACCAGTGGTCTTGGTGTAGCTCGGGATAGCAGGGTCAACAGCGGCAACCGCGTTGGCAGTCGCAACGCCAGCAGCGACAAAAGTCATTGCCGCCATCAAACGCTTCAGTTTCATGCCTTACTCCTAGCAGATAGGGTGTGTTAAGTCGGGGCCAAGTATCAGCAGGCCGTGTGAACACTCTATGGCTGAAATATGACAATTGGATGAAAGGCCAGTATCGAGGTTTTACAGAATGATTCGTCGATAGGCCGGACAAGACAGGAAACCCTGTGGGAGCTGACCGGCTCCCACAGGCCAGTGATTTAGCGCCCCTTCTTCCAGAGCCACGCCCCCACCACAATCCCCATCCCGCACAGCACCGCCACATAGTAGGCAGGCCCCATCGCGCTTTCTTTAAGCAGCAGGCTGACCACCATGGGGGTCAGGCCGCCGAAGATTGCGTAGGCGACGTTGTAGGAGAACGACAGGCCGCTGAAGCGCACCACCGGCGGAAATGCCTTGACCATCACATACGGCACCGCGCCGATGGTGCCGACCAGCAGGCCGGTCAGCGCGTACAGCGGGAACAGCCAGTCCGGGTGATCCGCCAGGCTGTGATAGAAGGTCCAGGAGCAGGCCAGCAGGCCCGTGCAGCCGAACACGAAGACCCGACCGGCACCGTAGCGGTCAGCCAATGCACCGGCGATGACGCAGCCGAAGCTCAGGAACACGATCGCCAGGCTGTTGGCTTGCAGCGAGGTAGTCGGCGAGAAGTGATAGACCGTTTGCAGCACGGTCGGGGTCATCAGGATCAGCACGACGATGGCGGCGGACAGCAGCCAGGTCAGCAGCATCGAAATGGCGATCGCCCCGCGATGATCACGCAGCACTGCACGCAGCGGCACTTCTTCGGCCAGCGCCTTGCGTTGTTGCAGTTCGGCGAACACCGGCGTTTCGTGCAGCCAGCGGCGCAGGTAGACCGAGAACAGGCCGAATACACCGCCGAGCAGGAACGGGATCCGCCAGGCGTAATCCGAGACTTCCACCGGCGTATAGATGCTGTTGATCGCCGTAGCGACCAGCGAGCCGAGCAGGATGCCGGCGGTCAGGCCACTGGTCAGCGTGCCGCAGGCGTAGCCGATGTGCTTCTGCGGGACGTGTTCGGAAACGAAGACCCAGGCCCCCGGCACCTCGCCGCCGATCGCCGCGCCCTGGATCACCCGCATCAGCAGCAGAAGGATCGGCGCCCACATGCCGATCTGCGCGTAGGTCGGCAGCAGACCCATGATCAGGGTCGGCACGGCCATCATGAAGATGCTCAGGGTGAACATCTTCTTGCGGCCCAGCAGGTCGCCGAAGTGCGCCATGATGATGCCGCCCAGCGGCCGCGCGAGGTAACCGGCGGCGAAGATGCCGAAGGTCTGCATCAGGCGCAGCCACTCGGGCATGTCCGCCGGGAAGAACAGTTTGCCGACCACGGTGGCAAAGAACACGAAAATGATGAAATCGTAGAACTCCAGCGCGCCGCCCAGGGCCGATAGCGACAGAGTCTTGTAATCATTGCGGGTCAAGGGGCGTGCGGGTTGCTCGGGCTGCGCGAGGCTCGATGGCGCTGTGGTCATGGCAAGGTCTTCTCTTATAGTCGGATCTGCCGCCACAACAACGCTGGCTGTGGCGCGGACAGGTTCGGCACCATAGCAAATTGTTCGAAAAAGCACATAGAGGCGCGTATTTGACGGTTGAAATGAGAACCGGACGGTCGTCGCGGAGTCTACCGACCGATATACTCGCAACCTTGCTCCGGTTTACAGGGGTTGCTGTGCGAAAACGTTGCTGGTCGCTCCCGGTCCGGAGGCAGTCGGTTTCGCAGAGTTTCCCTTTAGACGCCTGATGGAAAACGTGACGAACGTGTATGTTCGGTGCTGAATCGTTTTTCCCGAAGACGGCTACCACCAGCAATACCAACGAAGAGTCACGGGTCAGAGGCACCCCCGGCATGATAGAGCTCGAACAAGAAGATCCAATCCCGCAAGGCGACCTGGCCCTGCAAATCACCGCACTCCCCCGCGAAACCAACGGCTTTGGCGATATTTTCGGCGGCTGGCTGGTGGCGCAGATGGATCTGGCCGGCACCGCGATGGCGAGCCGAGTAGCCGGTGGCCGTGTGGCGACTGTCGCCATCGATCGCATGGCCTTCCTGGTGCCGGTGGCCGTCGGCGCGCAATTGTCCTTTTATACCCAGACCCTGGAAATCGGCCGCAGCTCGATCCAGATGATGGTCGAAGTATGGAGCGACGATCCGCTGTCCAGCGAGTGGCGTAAAGTGACCGAAGCGGTCTTCGTGTTCGTGGCCATCGACGGCAGCGGACGCACCCGTTCGGTTCCGCCTCGCGCGCGTTAAACCTCGCGGCCGTTCTGCGGTCGATAGTCGTCCCAAGTTTCTGATCGAGAGCCGCCCCATGAACACGCCCAATGTTGAAGCCGTGAAACTGGATGAACTGAACTGCTGGCGCATTCGCCACGGTCAGGCCGAAGTACTGGTGGCCCAACAAGGCGCGCATGTCCTCAGCTATCAGATCGACGGCCAGCCGCCAGTGATCTGGCTGAACGACAAGGCGGTGTTCAAGACCGGCAAGAGCATCCGTGCCGGCGTGCCGGTGTGCTGGCCGTGGTTCGGCAACTTCGAGCGTAACCCGCAAAGCGTGAAGGCCATGCGCGTCAGCGCGGAACCGGCGCCCGCCCACGGTCTGGTGCGGGCAATGGATTGGGAGCTGGGCGGCATCGAAGCCGAAGGCAACGGCCTGAAGGTCGAGTTCACGCTGCCCTGCCCCGAAGGCGGCCTGCCGGGCTGGCCGCATCAGGTGGACCTGACCCTGACCCTGCGCCTCGACGAGCAACTGCACCTGAGCCTGACCAGCCACAACCGTGGCGCCGACAGCGTCAGCATCAGCCAGGCGCTGCACACCTATTTCGCCGTCAGCGACGTGCGTAACGTGCGGGTCGCCGGGGTGGATGGCTTGAACTACATCGAAACCCTGGACGACTGGAAAACCGTCACCCAGAAAGGCGATCTGCATTTTGCCGGCGAAACCGACCGCATCTACCTCAATGCGCCACCGCAGCTAAGCATCGTCGACCCGGCGTGGGAACGGCAGATCGTGCTGACCGCCACCGGCTCGCGCACGGCGGTGATCTGGAATCCATGGATCGACCGCGCCGCCGCGTTCAGCGACATGGACAACGACGGCTGGCAACGCATGCTGTGCATCGAGACGGCGAACGTGATGGATGACGTGGTGAATCTGGCTCCGAACGCCAGCCACACCATGGGCGTCAGCATCGGCAGCAAGCCGCTCTAAGCCACAGCACAAAACGAAATGTGGGAGCGGGCTTGCTCGCGAAGAAGGCGTCTCAGTCAACCAATCCAGCGACTGATACACCGTTTTCGCGAGTAAGCCCGCTCCCACAATTTTTTTGAGTGCTGGTTAGAGATCCGACTCCTGCACCACCCGCACTTTGTCCGCCTCCAGCGCATACGCCGCATCGGCCAGGTCATTGCTGACCTTTTCGATCTTCAGCGTGCCGGTCACCCACAGCGGCGTGTAGATGTCGTTCAGTTTCAGGCCCTTGGGATAGCGCACCAGCACCAGTTGGTTCGGCGGCGGTGGCGGTACGTGGATGCACGCGCCCGGGTAGGGAACCAGGAAGAACAGCGTGCTGCGGCCCTTGGCATCGGACTCCAGCGGCACCGGATACCCGCCGATGCGGATGTGCTTGTCGTTCATCGACGCCACGGTCTTGGTCGAATACATCACCGCCGGCAGTCCCTTGGCCTGTTTCATCCCCCCCTTCTGGGTGAAGGTGCCGGTGGCCTCGGGTGAGTTGTGGTCGATCTCAGGCATGGCCTCGAGGGCTTTCTGATCCGACTTGGGCATCAGTTCCAGCCAGTCGGTTTCCGGCAGTTCGCCGGCGTGGGCCAGACCGCTGCCCAGCAAAAGGAGAGTCAATAAAAGACGGCGCATGAAAGTGCTCGGTAAAGATGCTCGGAAAAGGAAGGAAGGTGAATCGCCGAGCATTCTAGCCCTCCGCGCCGCTTTGGCGCAGAGGGCCATGTCGCTTGAATCAGTTCTTTTTGATCAGGCCGTAGATCACCAGCAGCACAATCGCACCGACCAGCGCGCCGAAGAAGCCTGCGCCCTGACCCGCCTGATAAATGCCCAGGGCCTGGCCGCCGTAAGTGGCCGCCAGCGAACCGCCGATACCGAGCAGGATGGTCATGATCCAGCCCATGCTGTCATCGCCCGGTTTCAGGAACCGCGCCAGCAGGCCGACGATCAAGCCGATAAAGATGGTTCCGATAATTCCCATGGCATTTCCCTCTGAATTGGTCGATATGCCAAAGCCTAGTCAGACTTTGGCATCCTGCCATCAGAGAACGCCGGTCCCTATTGGTTCCACCGTTGCCACATGAAAGGTAAGTTACTCGGCGATCAGCGCTTCGACCTTGAGGATCTGCTGCTCCAGCGTCGCCTTGTCGGCGCAGCGCAGGTTGGCGTGGCCGACCTTGCGTCCGGCCTTGAAGGCTTTGCCGTAGTGGTGCAGATGGCAATCGGCGATGGCGATGACCTTTTCAACCGGCGGAACCACACCGATGAAATTGAGCATCGCGCTTTCGCCGACCTTGGCCGTCGAACCCAGCGGCAGACCGGCGACGGCCCGCAGGTGGTTTTCGAACTGGCTGCACTCGGCGCCTTCGGTGGTCCAGTGCCCGGAGTTGTGGACGCGCGGAGCGATTTCGTTGGCCTTGAGGCCTCCGTCGACTTCAAAGAACTCGAACGCCATCACGCCAACGTAGTCCAGTTGCTTGAGCACGCGGCTGGAGTAATCTTCGGCCAGGGCCTGCAACGGGTGATCGGAGCTGGCGACCGACAGCTTGAGAATGCCGCTGTCGTGGGTGTTGTGGACCAGCGGGTAGAACTTCGTTTCACCGTCGCGGGCACGCACGGCGATCAGCGACACTTCGCCGGTGAACGGCACGAAACCTTCCAGCAGGCAAGGCACGCTGCCCAGTTCGGCGAAGGTGCCGACCACGTCTTCCGGCTTGCGCAGGACTTTCTGGCCCTTGCCGTCGTAACCGAGGGTGCGGGTTTTCAGCACGGCAGGCAGACCGATGGCAGCCACGGCGGCGTCCAGGTCGGCTTGCGACTGGATGTCGGCGAACGCCGGGGTCGGAATCCCCAGGTCCTTGAACATGCTCTTTTCGAACCAGCGGTCACGGGCGATGCGCAGGGCTTCGGCGCTCGGGTAGACCGGCACGAATTGCGACAGGAACGCCACGGTCTCGGCCGGGACGCTTTCGAACTCGAAGGTCACCAGATCGACTTCATCGGCGAGCTGACGCAGGTGATCCTGATCGCCGTAATCGGCCCGCAGGTGTTCGCCCAGCGCCGCCGCGCAGGCGTCCGGCGCTGGATCGAGGAAAGCGAAGTTCATGCCCAGCGGGGTGCCCGCCAGGGCCAACATGCGACCCAACTGGCCGCCACCGATTACACCGATCTTCATCTCAACAACCTCAGGCAATACGTGGGTCTGGATTGTCCAGGACGCTGTCTGTCTGCTCGGCACGGAAGGTTTTCAGTACCGCGTGGAATTGCGGATGCTTGGCGCCCAGGATGCTCGCCGAGAGCAGGGCGGCGTTGATCGCGCCCGCCTTGCCGATGGCCAGGGTGGCGACCGGAATACCGGCCGGCATCTGCACGATCGACAGCAGCGAGTCGACGCCCGAGAGCATCGCCGACTGCACCGGCACGCCCAGCACCGGCAGGTGGGTCTTGGCCGCACACATGCCTGGCAGGTGGGCTGCGCCACCGGCACCGGCGATGATCACCTCGATGCCGCGACCTTCAGCCTCTTCGGCGTACTGGAACAGCAGATCCGGGGTACGGTGGGCAGAAACCACCTTGACCTCGTACGGGATGCCGAGCTTTTCCAGCATATCGGCGGTGTGGCTAAGGGTGGACCAATCGGACTTGGAGCCCATGATCACGCCAACCAGTGCACTCATCGTCGCGCCTCTTCTCTCTGGGCGCCCGCAGGCGCGTCAAAAACAACAAGCCACGCAGAATTGCGTGGCTTGTTGTAGGAAAAATGGCCGGACGAACCGGCCGAAGGCCGCGCAGTATACCGCAAAGAAAGCAATAAACAGCCCCCGATGCGACCATCTGTCAAATGAGCGAAAGGCCCGGTTTTATTGACCTCAAGGTCAGCGCCGAGGGACCACGAATCCGCGCAATTCAAGCGCCTTGTGCAGCACCGCCCTCCAGTTTGCGCCACAGCAACCGCACGTTGGCTTTGCGCACCAGGGCGCAGCGGTACAGGCGGATCTCCAGCGGCACATGCCATTGCGGACCGCCGCAGACCACCAGTTCGCCACGGGCCAGCTCGGCCCGCACGCTCAATTGCGGCACCCAGGCGATGCCGAGGCCTTCCAGGGCCATGCTTTTCAGGCTGTCGGCCATAGCGGTTTCATAGATCGTGGTGAAACGCAGCGCGCGCTGACGCAACAAACCATTGACCGAACGCCCGAGAAACGCCCCGGCGCTGTAGGCCAGCAGCGGCACGCTGGCCTCGCCTTCCAGATCGAACAACGGCTTGCCATTGGCATCCGCCGCGCACACCGGAAGCATTTCGGTCTGCCCCAGATGCAGCGAAGGAAAGATTTCCGGGTCCATTTGCATCGCCGCGTCCGGGTCGTAGAACGCCAGCATCAGATCGCAACCACCCTCGCGCAAGGCGTGTACGGCATCGCCAACGTTGGTCGCCACCAGCCGCGTGGCGATGTTCAGGCCTTCGTTGCGCAACTGCGCGATCCAGCGCGGAAAGAAGCCCAGCGCCAGCGAGTGCGCCGCCGCCACTTGAATCACTTCGCCCTGCCCGCCTTCCAGATGATGCAGATGGCGCAGCACTTCGCCGAGCTGTTCGACCACGGTACGGGCGGTCACCAGAAACAGTTGCCCCGCCGCCGTCAGCTCGACCGGCGTGCGCGAGCGGTTGACCAGCGTCAGCCCCAGCGCCGCCTCCAGGCTGCGGATCCGCCGGCTGAAGGCCGGCTGCGTCACGAAGCGCCGTTCGGCCGCCTGCGAGAAGCTGCGGGTGGCGGCCAGAGCACTGAAGTCCTCGAGCCATTTGCTTTCCAGATTCATCACACCCTCCGGGGCGCACCAAAATAGGTCACACGTCTGCCGCGCAAGCGGCGTCACACGGGCATTATGCCGAATGTGCATAGGTCAGTGCTTAACAGCATTGGCCCAAAATTTCCCACAAGCCTAGCATTCGCAGCGTTCCGGCACAGACCGGGTCCATATCGAGATGATTTCTATCATGTCCTCCGCTGCATCTTTCCGCACAGAAAACGATCTGCTTGGCGCCCTCGAAGTACCGGCTCAAGCGTATTACGGCATCCAGACCCTGCGAGCGGTGAACAACTTCCGCCTCTCCGGTGTTCCGATTTCGCATTACCCGAAACTGGTTGTCGGTCTGGCCATGGTCAAACAGGCCGCTGCAGACGCCAACCGTGAACTGGGCCATCTGAGCGAAGCCAAGCACGCTGCCATCAGCGAAGCCTGCGCACGATTGATCCGCGGTGATTTCCACGAAGAGTTCGTGGTGGACATGATTCAAGGCGGCGCTGGCACTTCGACCAACATGAATGCCAACGAAGTCATCGCCAACATCGCGCTGGAGGCCATGGGTCACCAGAAGGGCGAGTACCAGTACCTGCACCCGAACGACGACGTGAACATGGCGCAGTCGACCAACGACGCCTATCCAACCGCGATCCGCCTGGGTCTGCTGCTGGGTCACGACGCGCTGCTGGCCAGCCTCGACAGCCTGATTCAGGCGTTCGCGGCCAAGGGTGAAGAATTCAACCACGTCCTGAAGATGGGCCGTACCCAACTGCAAGACGCCGTACCGATGACCCTGGGTCAAGAGTTCCGTGCTTTCGCCACCACCATGAGCGAAGACCTGGCCCGTCTGAAGACGCTGGCTCCGGAAGTGCTGACTGAAGTGAACCTGGGCGGCACCGCGATCGGCACCGGCATCAACGCCGACCCACGCTATCAGGCGCTGGCGGTAAAACGCCTGGCGCTGATCAGCGGCCAGCCGCTGGTTCCGGCTGCCGACCTGATCGAAGCGACCTCCGACATGGGCGCCTTCGTGCTGTTCTCCGGCATGCTCAAACGCACCGCGGTCAAGCTGTCGAAGATCTGCAACGACCTGCGCCTGCTGTCCAGCGGCCCACGCACCGGTATCAACGAAATCAACCTGCCGGCCCGTCAGCCAGGCAGCTCGATCATGCCCGGCAAGGTCAACCCGGTGATTCCGGAAGCCGTTAACCAGGTGGCCTTCCAGGTCATCGGTAACGACCTGGCGCTGACCATGGCGGCCGAAGGCGGCCAACTGCAACTGAACGTGATGGAGCCGCTGATCGCATTCAAGATCCTCGACTCGATCCGCCTGCTGCAACGCGCCATGGACATGCTGCGCGAGCACTGCATCGTCGGCATCACCGCCAACGAAGCACGCTGCCGTGAACTGGTCGAGCACTCGATCGGCCTGGTCACCGCACTGAACCCGTACATCGGCTACAAAAACGCCACCCGCATCGCCCGTATCGCGCTGGAAACCGGCCGTGGCGTGCTGGAACTGGTGCGCGAAGAAGGCCTGCTCGACGAAGCCATGCTCGCCGACATCCTGCGCCCGGAAAACATGATCGCTCCGCGTCTGGTTCCGCTCAAAGCCTGAGCCGACGCGTTATTTGCAGCACCGCTCACCAGGTCGAGGGACTAGACACCTCTCACCTTTTGAGGGCTTGGGGATGATTCCCCAGGCCCTTTTTTTTAACTATCTGACACTGAGAACCGTATGTCTGGGGATTGCTGCATGTGAGAGCAGTCCCTGCACAAACCCGACGCCGGTAACGTCGGGTGCTTCAAAGCCTCGTTTCGTCGCTTGCACCACAACTGTGCAGACGGGCGCCGCACTGATAGGTATAGTGCCGCCCCTCTTCGCATGAGCGGTCGTCGGTAACGAGGCCCAAACCCATGTGAAACCCCGAACTAATAACAAACCCGCGATATGGAACCGGGACGAAACCTTCGCCTCAGCGGCGTGCCGCGCGCACACCGATGTAACACGATGTTTCTTCCACTCCAGCCATTGCTTACACAAAAAACAGCGAGGAAAAATCCATGCTCGAAGTCATTAACGACTTCCTCTCAGGGAAAGTACTGATCGTGCTCATTGTCGGGCTCGGTAGCTACTTCACGATTCGCTCGCGTTTCGTTCAACTGCGCCACTTCTTCCACATGTTCGCGGTGTTCCGCGACAGCCTCAAAGGCAGCGCCGGGCAACTCAGCTCGTTCCAGGCCCTGATGCTCAGCCTTGCCGGCCGCGTCGGTGCAGGCAACATCGCCGGTGTCGGTATCGCCGTGACCCTCGGTGGGCCGGGTGCGGTGTTCTGGATGTGGGTAACCGCACTGGTCGGAATGTCCAGCAGCTTCTTTGAATGCACGCTGGCCCAGGTCTACAAGCGCGCCGACGGCGACGGCCTGTACCGTGGCGGCCCGGCCTACTACATCCAGCACGGCCTGAAGCTCAAAGGCATGGCGGTGGTGTTCTCGATCCTGCTGCTGGTCACCTACGGCTTCGCCTTCATCGGCCTGCAGTCCTACACCGTGACCCACTCGCTGCAGAACGCCTTTGCCTTCGATCCACAACACACCGGTATTGTCCTGGCGGTACTGCTGGCCATCACCTTCATCGGCGGCATCAAGCGCATCGCCTCGGTGTCCGACCTGCTGGTCCCGATCAAGACCCTGGCCTACATCGGCGTGACCCTGTACGTGATCGGCACCCAGATCGAACACGTGCCAGCCATGCTCGAAACCATCTTCAAGAGCGCCTTCGGCCTTGACCCGGCCTTCGGCGGCCTGCTCGGCAGCGCCATCGTCATGGGCGTGAAGCGTGGCGTGTTCGCCAACGAAGCGGGCCTGGGCAGTGCGCCTAACGTCGCCGCCGTGGCTGCCGTGAAGCACCCGGGTGCCCAAGGCGTGGTCCAGGCCTTCAGCGTGTTCCTCGACACCTTCGTGATCTGCACCTGCACCGCGCTGCTGATCCTGCTGTCGGGCTTCTACACCCCGGGCTTCGAAGGTGACGGCATCGTCCTGACCCAGAACTCGCTGGCAGCCGTGGTCGGTGACTGGGGCCGCATGTTCGTCAGCGTCGCGCTGTCGCTGTTCGTCTTCACGTGCATCCTCTACAACTACTACCTGGGCGAGAACAGCCTGCAGTTCCTCACCCGCAACCGCGCCGCGCTGATGACGTTCCGCGGCCTGGTGCTGGCGCTGGTGGTATGGGGTTCGATGCAGGACCTGTCGACCGTGTTCGCCTTCGCCGACATCACCATGACCTGCCTGGCCTTCGTCAACCTGATGGCCCTGGCCCTGCTGTTCAAGGTCGGCATGCGCGTGATGCGCGACTACGACGAGCAGCGCCGCGCCGGCATCAGCCAGCCCGTGTTCGACTCGAGCAAATTTTCCGATCTGGACCTGGACCCTCAGGCATGGCCGGCCAACCCGCCCGCCGCTGCCAACCCTGAAGCTCAGCCGCAAGGCGTACCGGCAGCGCAACGCTGACCGGTAAATGACGGGCGCATCCTCTGCGCCCGTCAGTTAAAGTTCGGAAAACTGTGGGAGCGAGCGTGCTCGCGACAGCGGTGGATCAGTCGACATTCATGTTGCCTCTGATGGCCCCTTCGCGGGCAAGCCCGCTCCCACAGGACCCCATCCTCCCGGAGAATCCCATGAACCCTTCGACCTACCCAGCCGCCCAGCACGTCATGGTGCTCTACACCGGTGGCACCATCGGCATGCAGGCCAGCGCCAATGGCCTGGCCCCGGCCTCCGGTTTCGAAGCACGGATGCGTGACTACCTGCACAGCCAGCCTGAACTGGTGGTGCCACAGTGGCGCTTTCGCGAGATGTCGCCGTTGATCGACAGCGCCAACATGACCCCGGCCTACTGGCAGCAACTGCGTGAAGCGGTGGTCGATGCCGTGGATGTGCAGGGTTGCGACAGCGTGCTGATCCTCCACGGCACCGACACCCTCGCCTACAGCGCGGCGGCGATGAGCTTTCAGTTGCTCGGCTTGCACGCACGCGTGTGCTTCACCGGTTCGATGCTGCCGGCCGGTGTCACCGACAGCGACGCCTGGGAAAACCTCAGTGGCGCACTGGTTGCCCTCGGACAGGGCCTGGCACCGGGTGTGCACCTGTACTTCCATGGTGAGCTGCTGGCGCCGACCCGCTGCGCCAAAGTCCGCAGCTTCGGCCGCCATCCGTTCAAACGCCTGGAGCGTCAGGGCGGCGGCGTGAAAGCCACTTCGCTGCCTGCCGCGCTGAATTACAACCAGCCCAAGCAACTGGCGAACGTCGCGATCCTGCCGCTGTTTCCCGGGATCGGCGCCGAAGTCATTGATGGCCTGCTCGCCAGCGGCATCCAGGGCCTGGTGCTGGAGTGCTACGGCAGCGGCACCGGCCCGAGCGATAACCCGCAATTCCTCGCCAGCCTCGGTCGCGCGCGGGACAAGGGCGTGGTGGTCGTGGCGGTTACGCAATGCCATGAAGGCGGAGTCGAACTGGATGTGTACGAGGCCGGCAGCCGCTTGCGTGGGGTTGGCGTGCTGTCCGGTGGCGGTATGACCCGCGAGGCAGCGTTCGGCAAGTTGAACGGCTTGCTGGGCGCCGGGCTGGAAACACAGGAAGTACGCCGGCTGGTAGAACTCGATCTGTGTGGCGAACTGAGCTGAAAACAGCCATGTAAGAAACCTTCCTGTACTTGGGTACAGGAAGGTTCAATTAAAGCTAATCGACCGTAAATTCAAACTTTCCGTGATTCAGCTTCGCACTTTCTGGCCGATCACTGGTAATACCGTCAAACAACCCTTGAACCTTTTTGCTTCCGGCTACCCACTCCACACGAATCCACCCCTTCTCCGCCACCCACTCTTGCGGAGGATCCTGATATAGAAAATACACAAAAGGACTTGGTAACTGGATTTTCTGATTCAGTGCCTCTTTTTTTACAAGCACGGCAATCAGTGAGTTAAGCGGACCTCCCGGGTTCATATCAAAATTAACCGCAATGTCTTCAGGACGGATTTCAGCGCCGGAAACCGGACCTTTCTTTGTAACGCCATTCACTTCTACGGTGATTTCACCACTGGCACTGGCCAGACTGCTGAAAACATCTTTTGAATAGCTGGTTTTATTTGCCACATTCATAAAGTTCTCCTTGATTCTTAATTATGCTCCGTGCCGATATACAACCCACTACCTAACAAGCACACTCGCAAACTAGTTTAACGGGGATGCTCCGTCAAAAAATAAAATTGAATTCCGACGAACCAGATACAACGCGACAAACGGTCGTTATTTCAAGAAAAACCTGTTACTTCTGACAGTAGACAGCGCAAACACCTGAACTTAAAATTTAGATGGGGAAAGCTCTATCAAAATACATTCATATTAATAAGTTAATTATTAATAAACCAAAGTAACCACATCATTTAATAATGAAAGTTTGTCGATGATAGATACGGCACATTACTTGCTGCCTTTTACCCGTCCTCGCCTGGAACGCCCCTATGCTGCACTCCCACCTCACCACCCTCAACGCCGTCTCTCTGGTGCTCAACACCTTCAAGGCCGAAGGCTTGTCCAGCGAGGCGTTGCTCGCCGGCAGCGGTATCAGTGCGGCGGATCTGAGCCGGGCGGACACGCGCATCACCACCAATCAGGAGATGCAGGTCTGCGCCAATGCGGTCGCGCTCAAGCACGATATCGGCCTCGAACTGGGCCGACGCATGCATGTGTCGTCCTACGGCATGCTCGGTTACGCGCTGCTCACCAGTGCCACCTTCGGTGACGCTTTGCGCCTGGCGATCCGTTATCCGGCGCTGTTGGGAACACTTTTCGAACTGAGCCTGGAAGACGACGGCGAGCGAGTCTGGTTTGTCGCTGCCGACTACCGTGAAAGCCCGGCGATGGCGGCGTTCAATGCCGAGTTCTGCCTGGTGTCGCTGAAGGTCATCTGCGATGACTTGCTCGGCCATCCGCTGCCACTGCTCGCCAGCCGTTTCGAGCACACGGCACCGGACTATCGCGACAGCTACGCCGAACCTTTCGCCTGCCCGCTGCAATTCGGCACCAAAGACAACGCGTTTGCCTTCGACCGACGCTGGCTCGATCAGCCGCTGCCGCTGGCCGACGTCATCACCCATCAGGCCATGGCCGAGCGCTGCCGCAAACAGAACACCGAGTTCACCGGCCGCCAGGCCTGGCTGGGGCGCATCCGCCAGTTGCTCGGCGCACAGCTGAATGCCGCGCCGGGGCTGGAAGGGCTGGCGCAGCAGATGAACTGCTCGCCGCGCACCCTGCGCCGGCACCTGAAGGACATGGGTTGCAGCTATCAGGAACTGCTCGACGAACTGCGTTTCGAACGGGCCAAGCAGATGCTGTGCGAGGATCAGTTGCCGATCTATCGCATCGCCGAGACGCTGGGCTTCAGTGAGACCGCGAGCTTCCGCCATGCCTTTGTGCGCTGGAGCGGCGTGGCGCCGAGCCAGTTCCGCCCGCACTGAGTTTCCCCTTTTTGCGGGTCTGCACGCCGCGCCTGAATGGGGCGGCCCGTGTTGAAAAGGGGCGAATTCAGGTCAGCATTTTTGGCCATATCGATCTCCTTTTGGCCGCTCCCGCCGTTCTCCGATCCGTCGTGCGCCGCAACACTGTGGGCAACCGAATCAGCCCTGCGGAGAACAACAAATGCTGACGATCTACTCTGACGATCACCACCTGCACCACGGTCGCTGCGAACTCATCGACGGCCAGCTCAAACCTTGCTTCGAGATGCCGTCCCGCGCCGACCATGTGCTGCAACGGGTACGGAGCCAGGGCCTCGGCCCGGTGGAAGCACCGAAGGACTTTGGCCTCGAACCGATCGCCCGCATCCACAGCCGCGACTACCTCGACTTCTTCAAAGGCGCATGGGCGCGCTGGAGCGAATTCAACACCGACGGCGACCTCCTGCCCTACACCTGGCCAGCGCGCACCTTGCGCCAGGTCAAACCGACCAGCCTGCACGGCCAGCTCGGTTATTACAGTTTCGACGGCGGCGCGCCGATCACCGCCGGCACCTGGCAAGCGGCCTACAGCGCCGCGCAGGTGGCGTTGACCGCCCAGGCGGAAATCCAGCGCGGCGCCCACAGCGCCTTCGCCCTGTGTCGCCCACCGGGACACCACGCCGCCGGCGACTTGATGGGCGGTTATTGCTACCTCAACAACGCCGCCATCGCCGCTCAGGCTTTCCTCGATCAGGGCCATAAAAAAGTCGCGATCCTCGACGTCGACTATCACCACGGCAACGGCACCCAATCGATTTTCTATGAGCGCAGCGACGTGCTGTTCACCTCGATCCACGGTCACCCGGAAGCGGAGTTCCCGTTCTTCCTCGGCTACGACGACGAGCTGGGCGAAGGCGCCGGTGAAGGCTTCAACTTCAACTATCCATTGCCCGCCGGCTCGGGCTGGGATGTGTGGAGCGCGGCGCTGGATCGCGCCTGCACCGAGATCGACACCTACGGCGCCGACATCATCGTCGTGTCCCTCGGCGTCGACACCTTCAAGGACGACCCGATCTCGCAATTCAAGCTCGACAGCCCGGACTACCTGGCAATGGGCAAGCGCATCGCCGCCCTTGGCAAGCCAACCCTGTTCGTCATGGAAGGTGGCTACGCCGTGGAGGAAATCGGCATCAACGCGGTGAACGTGCTCGAAGGCTTCGAAAGCGCTCAATGAGGAAAACCACCATGAACAGACTCAAGCGCTTTATCGCCCCCACGCTGTGCGCCGCGCTGCTTGGCGGCGCGGCGCACGCCGAAGAACGCACGTTGCGCGTCTACAACTGGTTCGACTACATCACCCCCAAGACCCTGGAGGATTTCAAGGCACAGAACAGCCAGACCAAACTGGTCTACGACATCTTCGACACCAACGAAGCGCTGGAGGCCAAGTTGCTGACCGGCAACTCCGGCTATGACGTGGTGGTGCCGTCCAATGTGTTCCTCGCCAAGCAGATCGAGGCCGGGGTGTTCCAGCCGCTGGATCGCAGCCAGTTGCCGAACTGGAACCACCTCGACCCGAAACTGATGAAGCTGATCGAGGCCAACGATCCGGGCAACAAGTTCGCCGTACCGTACATGTACGGCACCATCCTGATCGGCTTCAACCCGGCCAAGGTCAAGGCTGCGCTGGGCGACAACGCACCGGTGGACAGCTGGGACCTGATCTTCAAGGAAGAAAACATCAGCAAGCTCAAGCAGTGCGGCGTGGCGCTGCTCGACTCGCCGTCGGAGATCCTGCCGCTGGCCCTGCAACACCTGGGGCTGGATCAGAACAGCAAGCAGCCGGCGGACTACGCCAAGGCTGAAGCGCTGTTGATGAAGATCCGCCCGTACGTGACCTACTTCCACTCGTCCAAGTACATGGCCGATATCGCCAACGGGGACATCTGCGTCGCGGTCGGTTACTCCGGCAGCTTCTCCCAGGCTGCCAACCGTGCCAGGGAAGCGAAGAACGGCGTGGTGGTCGACATGCGTCTGCCGAAGGAAGGCGCACCGATCTGGTTCGACATGCTCGCCATCCCGAAAGGCGCGAAGAACCCGCAGGACGCCTACACCTTCATCAACTACCTGCTGCAACCGCAGGTGATTGCGCCGGTCAGCGATTTTGTCGGTTATCCAAACCCGAACAAAGACGCCACCGGACTGGTCGATCCGGCGATCCGCAACAACCCGAACCTGTACCCGACCGACGCCGCCATGAGCACGCTCTACACCCTGCAACCGTTGCCGCGTGATGCGGAGCGGGCACGTACCCGGGCCTGGACCAAGATCAAATCCGGCACTTGAGCCATCGCCTGCGCAACACTTGCCCCGTCATCGTTCGATGACGGGGCAGCCTCCAGGGAACGCCGCCCTGCCCATCAATCTGCGGTAATTTATCGACTACCCACCCCAGGCCTTTTTCAGGCGGGCCAGCGCGTCGGCGATGTCGGCCTCCGGCACGGCGGCGAAGCCCAACACCAGGCCGGCCCGTTGATCCGGTGGGGTTTCACTGCCCGGCAACCAGTATTTGCTCAGGCCATTGACCTCGACCTCGACACCCTGCGCGAACTCGACCAACTCACACTCCCGGGCCATGCTCTCGACCCTCACGGTCAGGTGCAGCCCCGCCGCCACCGACGGCAACGGGCCGACACCCGCGACGTCCGGCCAACCGGCCAGCAAGGCATTGCGCCGACTGAGGGCCGCGCGCCGCATGCGCCGGATGTGCCGCTGGAAATGCCCGGCGGCCATGAATTCGGCCATGACCACTTGGGTGCTCACCTCCGAGTGCCGGACATCCACCGCGCGCCGTTGCGAAAACGCGTCCACCAGGCCCGGCGGCAGCACCAGATACCCCAGGCGCAGCGCCGGAAAAGCGACCTTGCCGAACGTCCCGACATACAGCACCCGACCTTGCCGATCGAGGGCCGCCAACGGCGCCAGCGGTGCGCCGGTGTAGCGATACTCGCCGTCGTAGTCGTCCTCGACGATCCAGCCCTGCGTGCGCTCGGCCCAGGCCAGCAGCTCCAGGCGCCGCGCCAGACTCATGACCACGCCGGTCGGGTATTGATGGGAAGGCGTGACGTAGGCCACGCGGCAATCACCGGCTGCCGCCAGCGCCGCGCAGTCCATGCCCTCCTCGTCCACCGCAATACCCCGCAGTTTGCCGCCGGCCACGGCAAAGGCATGACCGGCGGCGCGGTAACCGGGATTTTCGATGCCCACACCGTCGCCCGGCTCCACCAGCAACTGTGCACAAAGGCTGATGCCCTGTTGTGCGCCGCTGGTGATCACAATTTGTTCAGCCGAGCACTGCATGCCGCGCGAGCTGCGCAAATAAGCGGCGATCAGACCGCGCAAACGCCTGTCACCCGCCGGATCGCCATAACACAGCTGCTGCAAATCCGGTTTGCGCCAGAAAGCCGCATTCAGCTTGGCCCAGACGTCAAACGGGAACAGATCGAAGGCCGGCACGCCAACCCGAAATGCACGGGGCGGGCCACTGGGCGGGCGGGGTAAATGGTTATTTTCCAGGCGCTGCAACGCGCCGCTGTGGATAACTTTACTGGATGAATGCCCAGGTAATTCCGGCGAATTTGTGGATAAAGCTGTGGGTAAGCCTGTTGAAAACCCTGTGGATAATTTTGTGGATAATTTTTTGCTCGCAAGCTGCTTCTGCGGCAGTTGCGCCACATAGGTTCCGTCCCCGACTCGGCCCTCGATAAAACCCTCGGCGTAAAGCTGATCGTAGGCTCGCACGACGCTGTTGCGGGAAATTGCCAGGGCCGCCGCCAGATCGCGGCTGGCCGGCAACCGCGTGCCGCCCGCCAGTCGCCCGTCGAGCACGCGCATGCGCAGGGCCTGATAGAGCTGACGACTCAAACCCTTGCGACGATCCAGCTCGATTCCCGCCGGGTTGAACGGCAGCGACAACACGGGCGATTCAGGCATGGCAATGGACCTATGAAATTGGTCTTGAATGGCTCTTACAACAGACCAATAGCCTGCCTAGGATGCAGGCATTCGCCAAGGAAAAATTCTCCATGTACACGCCTCGCGCCTTCGCCATCGAAGACTTGTCCCAACTGCACGAACTGATCCTCGCCACCCGCCTCGCGATTCTCGTGACCCACGGCGAACACGGCTTGCAGGCCAGCCATGTGCCGGTCCTGCTGCATCGCGAACAAGGCGAGAACGGCACGCTGTACGGGCACCTGGCCAAGGCCAATCCACAGTGGAAAGACCTGCGCGACGGCGCCGAAGCGATGGTGATCTTTGCCGGCCCCGACGCCTACGTCAGCCCGGGCTTTTACCCGAGCAAGGCCGAACACGGCAAAGTCGTGCCGACCTGGAACTACATCGCCGTCCACGCCTACGGTCACGCCGAAACCTTCAGCGACGGCGGACGACTGCTCGACATCGTCAGCACCCTCACCGACCGCCACGAATCCGGCCGCGCGCAACCGTGGAAAGTCGATGACACGCCCGCCGACTACATCGACGGCATGCTCAAGGCGATCGTCGGTTTTGCCATTCCCATCGATCGTCTCGAAGGCAAGCGCAAGCTCAGCCAGAACCGCAGCCCCGCCGACATCGCCGGTGTACGCGAAGGGCTGGCCGCCAGCCCCGACGTCACCGACCAGACCCTCGCCCACTTGATGCGTTAAGGAAATCTCCATGAGTCAGATCGACATCCGCCCGGTCAACGCCGACGATCACGCGGCCTGGCTGCCCCTGTGGCAGGCTTACCTGCGTTTCTACAACACCGAACTGCCGGCCGCCGTCAGCCAGAGCACCTGGCAACGTTTTCTCGATCCCGACGAACCGACCCACGCCGCCCTCGCCTGGGCCGATGGCAAAGCGGTGGGGATGGTGCATTTCATCTACCATCGTTCGAACTGGAGTATCGAGAACTCGTGCTACCTGCAGGACTTGCTGGTTGAGCCACAGACCCGTGGCACCGGCGTCGGTCGTCTGCTGATCGAGCATGTCTACGCCACGGCCAAGGCCGACGGTTGCTGCAAGGTGCACTGGCTGACCCACGAAACCAACGCCACGGCGATCCAGCTCTACGAGCGCATCGCCGAGCGCCCGGGCTTCATCCAGTTTCGCAAAGCCATTTAAGGAACAGCGTTCATGACCACTTCACTTGCTGACTGGAAAGGCGTCGCGGCGCCTTCGACCACCCTGATCGAAGGCCGCTTCATCCGTCTGGAAAAACTCGACCCGGCGCGCCACGGCGATGACCTGTTCAACGCCCTGCAAGGCCCCGGCGCCGACCCGAAACTCTGGGATTACCTGCCTTACGGCCCGTTCCCGGAGCGCAGCGCCTTCAATGACTGGCTGAACAATCACGCGGCCCACAGCGACCCATATTTTTTCAGCATCATCGACCGCACCAGCGGCCAGGTGCAAGGCATCCTCAGCCTGATGTCGATCGTCCCGGCCCAGGGCCGTATCGAAATCGGTCACGTCACCTTCGGCGCGCCGATGCAGCGCTCGCCGAAAAGCACCGAAGCGGTGTACCTGCTGGCGAAAGAATCATTCGCCCTCGGCAACCGCCGCCTCGAATGGAAATGCAACAACGGCAACGCCCGCTCCAAATACGCCGCCGAGCGCCTGGGGTTCAGTTTTGAAGGGGTGTTCCGCCAGCACATGGTTGTCAAAGGCCAGAACCGCGACACCGCGTGGTACTCGATCCTCGACTCGGAATGGCCGGCAATTGCCGCCGGGTTCGAGCGGTGGTTGAGCGATGAGAATCAGGCGGCGGACGGGCAGGTGAAGGGATTGGTTGAGTGTCGGGGTTAAAACCCGCAAAGCAAAAGATCGCCGCCTGCGGCAGCTTCTACCTGAGTCTCATGCAGGAGCTGCCGCAGGCGGCGATCTTTTGATTTTCATTCAAGCAAGTTTCTGTGCCAGCACGGCGATGTGTTCCGGCCCGATTCCGCAGCAACCGCCCAAATGGCTGGCGCCGCGCAGTCGCCAGTCCTGCGCCCAATGCAAGTACCCCGGCGGATCAAGATCCTCGCGCAACGGGTCCAGTCCGTCATTGGCCGTCGCCTCTTTCGGCTGGGGCGGAAAAGCATTGGCGTAAGCGCCGATGTGAATCTTCACACCAAGACGCTCAAACGTGTCGCGCGCCGCATCGATCGCGACACCAATCACTTCAGGCTGGCTGCAATTGAAGAGCAATGTCTCGACACCCAGTTCGGCCGCCACCGCCGCCGCTTCGGTTACGGCTTCACCGGAGCGCAAACGCGGCACTTCATCCGTGTCCTCATCCTTCAAGGTGAAAGACAGCCAGAATGGCTTGCCATCCTTCGGCAACCCGGCATGGATCGCTCGCGCCTCGATGATCGAACTTTGGGTTTCCGCCAGCCACAGATCAACATGGGGTGCCAGACCGTTGACCAAGGGCTCCAGCAATTCAGTCACCCGCGTGGCGTCGAACAGATCCGGCCGGTAGGAGCCGAACAGCGGCGGCAACGACCCGGCCACCCGCACGTTTTTCCCCGAAGCCTGCACCGCACGCCGCGCCAGCTCACCGGCCAACGCCGCCAGCACGCGACCGTCTGCGGCGAAACGCTCCTCACCGATGTGAAACGGTACGACGGCGTAACTGTTACTGGTGATCACATGGGCACCGCTGGCAATGTAGGCGGCATGAACCGCCTCAACGGCTTGCGGGGCTTCGATCAGCGCCAACGCCGACCACTCGGGTTGCCGGAATGGCGCCCCGGCGCGTTGCAACTCACGGCCCATGCCGCCATCAAGAATTACCGTGCTTCCTGCGCCCATATGCTTTTCGCTCATATGCTTATGAAAATAACTCACTACCAGAGTAGCTCTTATAACTATTTAATACCCACCATTCCGTTAATCACAACCTATTTTTTATCAGGGACCGACCGTGAAACTACAACCGCTACTGGCCGCAGGCCTGACGATTCTGGCCATCTCCGGCCAAGCCTTTGGCGGTGTCACGCTGGATCGCGTCGAGCAGAAGAAAGAACTGGTCGGGGTCCTGATGGAAAGCTACCCGCCCTTCTCGTTTCTCAACGAGCAAAACCAGCTCGACGGCTTTGACGTTGATGTCGCCAAAGCCGTCGCGGACAAACTGGGAGTCAAGCTACGCCTCGAAACGCCGTCCTGGGATGTCATCGCGGCCGGCCACTGGAGCGGACGCTACGACATCTGTATCTGCTCCATGACCCCGAGCAAGGCCCGCGCCGAAGTCTTTGATTTTCCGGTCGAGTATTACGCCTCGCCAGCGGTAATCGTGGTCAACGCCAAGGATGATCGCATTCACGGCGCCAAGGATCTGAGCGGTAAAAAAGTAGGCCTGACCAGCGCTTCCAGCTACGAAAGTTATCTGAACAAGAATCTGGTCATCGAAGGTGCCGAAGACACGCGCCTGCAATACCCGTTCGAAGACGTGCAGATCGCGCCGTACGATACCGACAACGTGGCCTTCCAGGACCTGGGGCTGGGTGCTGGCGTGCGCCTGGATGCCGTACTGACCAACCTCGTCACCGCGCAACCACGGCTGAACGAAGACAAGCGCTTCAAGCTGGCCGGCGAGGCGCTGTACTCGGAGCCGAACTCGGTCGCCATCGAAAAGGGTGATGCGCAGTGGAATGCCAAGGTGCGCGAGGTCTTCGCCCAACTCAAACAGGACGGCACCTTGAGCAAGCTGTCGCAGAAATGGATCGGCGCCGACATCAGTAAATGACCTCTTTCCCGACACCTCCACAGCCACCGCAACCGGTGGCTGAATCACGTCTGCGACGACTCTTCGGGTTTCGCACACGCCTGTACCTGACATGGGCGGCGATGTTCTGCCTGTTCGCCGGATTCTTCCTGAGCTTCGACCTGAAGTTCTCGATCATCCTCGACAAGCTGCCCAATCTGGTCGGTCTGCACCTCGCACCCAACGGCTTCCTGCAAGGCGCGGTACTGACGCTGTTTTTGTGCCTGTGCTCGATTGTCGCTTCGTCGTTACTGGGCTTTGTCACAGCCCTCGCCCGCCTTTCGAAAAGCGCGGTGGCGTTCGGCATTGCCAGTTTTTATGCCTCGTTCTTTCGTGGCACGCCGCTGCTGATCCAGATCCTGCTGATCTACCTCGGCTTGCCGCAGCTGGGTATCGTGCCAGGCGCTGTCGTTGCCGGGATCATCGCGTTGTCACTGAACTACGGCGCCTACCTGAGCGAAATCTTCCGCGCCGGCATCCTTGGTGTTCCCTACGGCCAGCGCGAGGCTTCACTGGCACTGGGCATGCGCGAAACCGTGATTTTCTGGCGCGTCACGCTGCCTCAAGCGATGCGCACCATCATCCCGCCCACCACCAACCAATTCATTTCGATGCTCAAGGATTCGTCACTGATATCGGTAATGGGCGTGTGGGAAGTGATGTTTCTGGCGCAGTCATACGGACGCTCCAGCTATCGCTACATCGAGATGCTGACGACCGCTGCCATCATTTACTGGGTAATGTCGATCGGGCTGGAGTTGATACAGGCGCGGATGGAGCGACATTACGGGAAGGCGTATCTGCGACGTGAATGAGATGAAGGGGCGAATGACCTGGCAATCCGACAACGTCCGGAAAATTCGTAGGAAAGGGCACCGCGACAACGGGGCAAGACGAGCGCTTTCAACATCACAGGACATTTTCCGCAGAACAGAAAGCGATGTGCCCCGCGTCGCTGCAAGAAGCGGCTGACAGCCGCCACCTGGCCCGTCTTCGTACAGTTTGGCTTCCTGAAATCGGAGGTCGCACTGGATGCTCATTCAACACAGATACAAGCTCCAACATCTTGTCCTGGCAGTGGCACTGGCCGTCGGCTGTGCCGGGGTTTCGCAGGCCGAGCAAGTGGAACCGCAGGTCGATGTGGAGGTGAAACCCAAGAAAAAGCGCAAGAACGCCGCCAAGTCCACACCGCCCATTGCTGGCTCTGACGAGCCGAGCGCCCAGCTCGAGCAGACACCTTCTTCTCCCGCCCCATCAATTGACGCCCAGGTGACTGCGACAGCAGAACCCATCGTTGCCCGCGCGCCCATCGTATTCGATGAGGCCTTCTACGAAGCGGTGGGGTTCGATCATCCCACGCCAACGAATGCTAGCGTCGCCACAGAAAACAACTTCGACAGTTTTCAGCACGCCTACACCACCCAGCACACCCCGCTTTCAGAAAGACTCGAAAACAACGAAGGCCTGTCCCTGCAGCTGGGCGAGGCCGATGATCTGCTCGTGATCAACAACGGCGCCCGGTGGGACGGACTCATTGACGGCGGCGCCGGCCAGAACGGTTTGCTGCTGAACGCCCGAGAAGGTGGCGAGATCGGCAGGACGAACAACTTCAAAGAGGTACGGGTCGCCAAAGGGGCCTGGACCCTCGGCCATGATTTCAACGGTAGCGCCGAGGTCAAGGCCGGCGCGGCGCTGGTGAACAATGGCTCGATCAAAGGAGATGCCCTTGTTGACCCCTCGGCGACCTATGCCGGTAACGGCGATGTGCAGAACCTGTACGTGAACGGCGCCCTGCTCGCCCTGAAAGACAACGGCCCAACCATCAGGGGCAACCTGGCGTTATCCAGAGGCGCAGAGGTGATCTACGTGGTGTCGGCCAGCGAGGGCGCCTCGCCCATCGTGGTCAACGGGACCGCGACCCTCGGCAATGCCACGCTGAACGTTCTTGGCATACCGGGTGACCATGCGCCCCGTACTGACTACACGGTATTGAATGCCGGCAAGATTGAAGGTGAGTTCGGGCAGGTCAAAAGCAGTCTGGCTTTCATGACCCCGACGCTGGCCTACTCTGATACTCAAGCGACGCTGACCTATGCCCGCAACGATGTGCGCTTTGAAGATGTTTCCGGCTCAAAAAACGCTCAAGCGCTCGGCAAAAGCATTGATGAACCACAGGCCCGGCCAAGCGCAGCCAAGCCTGACGCTCAGAAGTCCCAGGCGCCCCAGCCCCAAACGTCCCGGCCAGCGGCGTTGACTCACGCGGCAACCTCTCCCGCCACGGCTGCGGCGTCGTCCATTCCAGGCAACGCAGCCGTCGCCGCCCTGCTCACCTCCGACAAAGCCACGGCCGTCATCGCCCTCGAACAATTGGCCGGCAGCGGCAACGCCAACCTCGCAAAGGCAACCCTGAGCAGTGTTACTCCGGTCAACGCCAGCCTGCTCTCGGCCATGCACCAGCTCGACAACTTCCACGGCAGCCAAAGAAACGCACCACGCCACGCGGCAGGCAGCGCAGACACCGGCAGAGTCTGGCTTCAGGCCCTGGGGCACGGAGGCAAGCTGGATCGTGACGTGGAGCCCATGCAGCACACCACCAAGGGCCTGCTGGTGGGCGCGGATTGGCGCCTCAATGAAGCATGGCGACTGGGGGTCATGGGCGGCACGTCCGATACCCGGATGGACAGCCGCGAACTGGACGGCGAACTCGACAGTTGGCACCTCGGCGCTTACGCGTTGCGCCAGTCCGGACCGATGTCGCTACGGCTCGGCGCGACTTGGAGCAGCCACGAGGGCAGCACCCGACGCCAAGTCGCTTTCGGCCGATTCACCGATCGCCTCAAGGGCAACTACGACGCCAGCACCCAGCAAGCCTTCGCCGAACTGGGCTACAACCTGGGACGAGGCGGTGTCCGTCTCGAGCCTTTCGCCAGCGTCGGTTACCAGCGCTATCAACACGATGGCTATACCGAGAACGGCGGAGCGGCGGCGCTCAAGGTGCAGGATCAAACCCAGGGCAACCTGAACAGCACATTCGGCCTGCGCCTGGCAAAAGTCGCCACCCTGGATAACGGCATGCGCCTGACGCCACGGTTCAGCGCTGGCTGGAAACACGTTTACGGCGACACTGAAACCAGCACTCGCCAACGCCTGGTTACCGGCGGTCGCGACTACACCCTGTATGGCGCCGAGCTGGATCGCAATAGCTTGACGCTCGACACCGGGCTGGATCTGAGCGTATCGACCCACCACACCCTGGGACTCGGCCTGACTGGAGAGATCGGCACCGACAGCCGCAATCACGGCATTTCCGGCCAGTGGCGAATGGCGTTCTGAGGCAGGTTTCTGTGGGGGCGGCGGCTCCCGCAGACAAAAAAAGGGGAGCACATGCTCCCCCGAGGTTTAAAGCGTTGTAATCGCGGCCGTTATCTCAGCCTTCGATCTCGATCAGGATTTCGCCCGGGTTCACCCGGTCACCCTTGGCGACGTGGATGGCGGTGACCTTGCCGGCAATCGCTGCCTGGACTTCGGTTTCCATCTTCATCGCTTCGGTGATCAGCACGGCCTGACCGGCCTTGACGTTGTCGCCTTCCTTGACCAGCACATCGACGATGTTGCCCGGCATGGTGGTGCTGACATGGCCCGGAGCCGAAGCCTGTTTGCGTTTGCTGCTGCCACCGCCGACGAATTCGTTGAGCGGCTCGAACACCACTTCTTCCGGCATGCCATCGATGGACAGATAGAAATGACGCTTGCCTTCAGCCTTGACGCCGACACCGGTGATGTCCACGCGGTAGGTCTCGCCGTGAACGTCGATGACGAACTCGGTCGGCACGCCTTCGCCGCCCGCCGAGGCCACCTTGCCTGCCTCTGGAATCGGCAGCAGCACTTCCGGCGTGAGGGTGCCGGCGGCACGCTCCTCGAGGAACTTGCGCCCGATGTCCGGGAACATGGCGAAGGTCAGCACGTCTTCCTCAGACTTGGCCAGTGCGCCGATGTCGGCACGCAGCTTGGTCATTTCCGGCTTGAGCAGGTCCGCCGGACGTACATCGATCACTTCCTCGCTGCCGATGGCCTGACGACGCAGCTTTTCGTCCACGGTGCCCGGCGCCTTGCCGTAGCCACCTTGCAGGTAAAGCTTCACTTCGTTGGTGATGGTCTTGTAGCGCTCACCGGCCAGCACGTTGAAGAACGCCTGGGTACCGACGATCTGCGAAGTCGGGGTCACCAGCGGCGGGAAGCCGAGGTCTTCACGTACTCGCGGGATCTCCGCCAGCACTTCGTTCATGCGGTTGAGCGCGCCCTGCTCTTTCAACTGGTTGGCGAGGTTGGAGATCATCCCGCCCGGAACCTGGTTGACTTGAACACGGGTATCAACGGCAGTGAATTCGCTTTCGAACTGGTGGTACTTCTTGCGCACGGCGTAGAAGTACAGGCCGATTTCCTGCAACAGTTCCAGATCCAGGCCGGTATCGAATTCGCTGCCCTTGAGGGCCGCGACCATCGATTCGGTGCCCGGGTGACTCGTGCCCCAGGCGAAGCTGGAGATCGCGGTGTCGATGTGGTCGGCGCCGTTTTCGATCGCCTTCATCTGACACATTGCGGCGAGGCCGGCGGTGTCGTGGGAATGGATGAACACCGGCAGCGATTGCTCGGCCTTCAAGGCTTTGACCAGCTCGCCGGTGGCATACGGGGTCAGCAGGCCGGCCATGTCCTTGATCGCCACCGAGTCGCAACCCATGGCTTCCATCTGCTTGGCTTGCGCGACGAAGGCCTCGATGGTGTGTACCGGGCTGGTGGTGTAGGCGATGGTGCCCTGGGCGTGTTTGCCGGCAGCCTTCACCGCTTCGATCGCCACGCGCAGGTTACGCACGTCGTTCATCGCGTCGAAGATGCGGAACACGTCGATGCCGTTGACCGCAGCCTTGGCGACGAAGGCCTTGACCACGTCGTCGCTGTAGTGACGATAGCCCAGCAGGTTCTGCCCGCGCAGCAACATTTGCAGACGGGTGTTGGGCAGCGCGGCGCGCAGCTGGCGCAGGCGCTCCCACGGGTCTTCCTTCAGAAAACGTACGCAGGCGTCGAACGTCGCGCCGCCCCAGACTTCCAGCGACCAGTAGCCAACTTTGTCGAGTTTGTCGCAGATCGGCAGCATGTCTTCGGTGCGCATGCGGGTGGCGAGCAGCGATTGGTGGGCGTCGCGCAGGATGGTGTCGGTTACAAAGATCTTCTTGCTCATTGTTCTATTCCTCACAGGCCTGCGTGGGCGGCGATGGCGGCGGCGATGGCCAGGGCCAGCTCCTCGGGTTTGCGCTTGATCGAGTAGTTGGTCAGTTCCGGGTGGCTTTCGACGAAGCTGGTATTGAACTGGCCGCTACGGAATTCCGGGTTGCGCAGGATTTCCTGGTAGTACGCGGCAGTGGTCTTGACCCCTTGCAGGCGCATATCGTCGAGGGCGCGCAGGCCCCGATCCATCGCCTCTTCCCAGGTCAAGGCCCAGACCACCAGTTTCAGGCACATCGAGTCGTAGAACGGTGGAATGGTGTAACCGGTGTAAATCGCCGTGTCGGTGCGCACGCCCGGGCCGCCGGGGGCGTAGTACCGGGTGATCTTGCCGAAGCTCGGCAGGAAGTTGTTTTTCGGGTCTTCGGCGTTGATCCGGAACTGCAAGGCAAAACCGCGATGCTGGATGTCTTCCTGTTTAACCGACAGCGGCAGGCCGGAGGCGATGCGGATCTGTTCACGGACGATGTCGATCCCGGTGATTTCTTCGGTGATGGTGTGTTCCACCTGCACCCGGGTGTTCATCTCCATGAAGTACACCTCGCCCTCGGCGAGCAGGAACTCCACGGTGCCGGCGTTCTCGTAGCCCACAGCCTTGGCCGCGCGCACCGACAGGTCGCCGATGTAGGCCCGCTGTTCCGGAGTCAGTTGCGGGCTCGGGGCGATCTCGATCAGCTTCTGGTTGCGGCGCTGGATCGAGCAATCACGCTCGAACAGATGCACCACGTTGCCGAAGCTGTCGCCGAGAATCTGCGCTTCGATGTGTTTCGGGTTGACGATGCATTTTTCCAGGAACACTTCCGCCGAACCGAAGGCCTTGGTGGCTTCGGAAATCACGCGAGGGAAGTTCTGTTCGAGTTCTTCACGGCTGTTGCAACGACGGATACCGCGACCGCCGCCACCGGAAGTGGCCTTGAGCATCACCGGATAACCAATGCGGTCGCCCTCGGCCAGCGCTTCCTCGATACCCGAGACGTTGCCTTCGGTGCCCGGCGTGACCGGTACGCCAGCCTTGATCATGCTGCGGCGCGCTTCGGTCTTGTCGCCCATGCGGCGAATGACTTCCGCCGATGGGCCAATGAATTTGATTCCGCGTTCGGCGCAGATGTCTGCCAGTTCGGCGTTTTCCGAAAGGAAGCCGTAGCCAGGGTGCAGCGCATCGCAGCCGGTTTCCACGGCCAGATTCACCAGCTTGCGCGGGTTCAGGTAACCGGCCAGCGGCTCGGCACCAATGCTGTGGGCCTCGTCCGCACGCTTCACATGCAAGGCATGCCGGTCAGCGTCGGAAAAAATCGCTACCGAGCGAATGCCCATCTCGGCGCAGGCACGCACGATTCGTACGGCAATCTCACCACGGTTGGCGATCAGGATCTTTGTTATCACTTGGAGGTTCCCTTGAGCCGGTGGTACCCACGACCTGCTAGACCCAGGTCGACGCGTGACCAAATGTTTCAATTTGGTCGCCGCTTCACACTAGCGCTCACAAGGGATTAACAAAAATGAATAAAAATTGGGTCGTGCATAAGTAAAGACTTATAGTCAACGCATCAGCCAGCGGCCAGAGTCGGTAGAAAATGCGTAAGTCTTTGATGCGTATGACATTGCGTCAATTGCAGATCTTCAACGAGGTGTGTGATTTACGCTCCTACAGCCGAGCGGCTGAAGAAATGTCTCTCACGCAACCGGCCGTCAGCCTACAGATTCGTCAACTGGAAGAGCTGATCGGCCAGCCATTGTTCGACTACGTCGGCAAAAAACTCTACATGACCGAAGCCGCCGAAGCCTTGCAACGGGCGAGCCGGGACATCTTCGGGCGCCTGGAAAACCTCGACATGCAGCTTTCGGACATGCAGGGCTCGCTGCAAGGCCAATTGAAACTGGCAGTGGAGTCCAGTGCCAAATACTTCGTGCCGCACCTGTTCGCCGCATTCAAGCGCCAGCATCCGGAAGTGAACCTGCAATTGACGGTGGTCAATCGGGGCCAGGTGATCCGCCGCCTCTCCGATAACCGCGACGATCTGGTGATCATGTCCATGGTGCCGCAGGACATGGGCCTGGAATTCCTGCCGTTCCTCAACAATCCGATTGTCGCCGTGGCACCGCCGGATCATCCGTTGTCACACATGGGGCCGCTGCGCTTACAGGATCTGGAGCCCTACACCTTGCTGATTCGCGAACCGGGCTCAGGCACGCGCATGGCCTGCGAAGAGTACTTCAAGGAGAAGCGCGTGCACTTCACCCAGACTCAGGAAGTGGCCTCGGCCGAAGCTCAGCGAGAGTGTGTCGTGGCGGGTCTGGGCGTGGCGCTGTTGACGCGCCACGCCCTGAACCTGGAGCTGGCGACCGGCGGCCTGGTGGAACTGCCGGTCGAGGAGTTACCGCTGTTTCGCAGTTGGTGCCTGGTGCAAGCCAAGGCCAAACGACTGTCACCAGTGGCGCACGCCTTCCTGGCATTTGTCCGCAGCGAGCGGATCCAGATCAGCGCGCTGGTTGAGCGCTTCGACGGGAAGCGGTCGGCGCTGCCTGCCAATGGTGGAGGGTGATTTCCTCGGGAAAATCGCCGATCTCGGCCTGAAGCTGGCGAAGTTCGAAGCGATCTTCGATAGCGCGGCGAAACTCCATGCGGCGCTGGTCTTCCTGCTGACGACGGGTTTTCGCGGCGCTGTTGCGTTCTTCGTAGGGCTGAGCCATTTCGAGTCTCCCAAGGCGAGTACGGGAGTTTCACGATAGGCGTGAGGGATGACGGTTTGGCTGCGTCGGGGTTACAGAAAGGTGAAAGTTCGCGATGGCGCCGGTGTTTTTGAGGACGCCTTCGCAAGCAAGCCCGCTCCCACCGTTTTGTGGAAGCGGGCTTGCCCGCGGATGAAGGTCGCAACGACTTCCGGATTCAATCGTCCAGCGCTTTCACCGACTTGGGCGACAGACGCAAGCTGCGCAGGCTGCGCTTGACGCTCTTGAGGTGGTTGACCAGACTCGGCCCGCGCGCCATGGCCACGCCCATCGCCAGCACATCGATCACGACCAGGTGGGCGATACGCGAGGTCAGCGGGGTGTAGATTTCCGTGTCCTCATGCACATCGATCGCCAGGTTGACGGTCGACAGCTCGGCCAGCGGTGTCTGGCTCGGGCACAAGGTAATCAGCGAGGCGCCGCTCTCGCGAACGAGGTTGGCGGTGATCAGCAGATCCTTGGAACGCCCGGACTGGGAAATGCAGATCGCCACGTCGGTCGGCTTCAACGTCACCGCCGACATCGCTTGCATGTGCGGATCGGAATACGCCGCAGCGGTCAGCAGCAACCGGAAGAATTTGTGCTGCGCATCCGCCGCCACCGCGCCGGAGGCGCCGAAGCCATAGAACTCGACGCGCTGGGCCTGGGACATCAGCGTGACCGCGCGCTGCAACTCCAGCGGATCGAGTTTCTCGCGAACCTCCATCAGGGTGTGCAGGGTGGTGTCGAAAATCTTCAGGCTGTAGTCGGCGACGGAGTCATCTTCATGGATCGCGAACTGGCCGAAGCTGGCACCGGCGGCCAGGCTTTGCGCCAGTTTGAGTTTCAGATCCTGAAAGCCGGAACAACCGATGGCCCGGCAGAAGCGCACGATGGTCGGCTCACTGATGCCGACGCTGTGGGCCAGGTCGGCCATGGAACTGTGCATCACCGCCGCAGGGTCAAGCAGCACGTGGTCGGCGACCTTGAGCTCCGACTTGCGTAACAGGTGACGTGACTGGGCGATGTGCTGCAGCAGGTTCAAGGGGCTGGACTCTTGTTATGAAATAAGTGTTATGGAATAAGCGTCATGGGCAGATGCCGAAGATGTAGCAAGCTTGTAGTTATACTACATGAATCGTCTTTTTGCCCGCTCAATGCGTAACTGGATGCCCCCGTATCAGGCGCATCTCCCCTTGATGTAGCCCTAAAGGGAGTTTTCCTGCCCACGCAACAACCCGGCGAGGTCTGCCGCCTGCACCGGACGACTGATCAGGTATCCCTGCACTTCGTCGCAGCCTTCGGCCTTGAGAAACTCCAGTTGCTCCGGACGTTCGACGCCTTCGGCCACTACTTTCAGCGACAGGCCGTGGGCCATGGCAATGATCGCGCGAGTGATCGCCGCGTCCTCGCTACCCTGCGCCAGGCCGCGAATGAAAGCCTGATCGATCTTCACGTAGTCCACCGGGATGCGCTTCAGATAACTGAGCGACGAATAACCCGTACCGAAATCATCGATCGCCAGTTTCACCCCCAGTCCGCGCAATTGCTGGAAGGTGGCGATGATGTGTTCGACGCTGTCGAGCAACTGGCTTTCCGTGAGTTCCAGCTCCAGATAGTGCGGCGCCAGCCCGGTTTCTTCCAGCACCTGACGTACAAGGCTGGCGAGCTTGCCCTGACGCAACTGATGCACCGACAGGTTCACGGACACCCGGATCGGCGCCAGCCCCTGGCGCTGCCACTCGCAGGCCTGCCTGCACGCCTGGCGCAGCACGAACTCGCCGATCGGGCCGATCAACCCGGTTTCCTCGGCCAGGCCGATGAAATCCCCCGGAGAGATCCGGCCCAGGGTCGGATGATCCCAGCGCACCAGTGCTTCTGCCGCATTCAGGCGGCCCGTCTCCAGACATAGCTTCGGCTGGTAGAACACGCTCAGTTGCTTGTCTTCGATGGCTTTGCGCAACTGGATTTCCAGTTGCAGACGTTCCAGGGTGCTGGCTTGCAGGCTGTCGGTATAGAACTGGAAGTTGTTGCCGCCCAGGTGCTTGGCATGTTGCATGGCCATGTTCGACTGACTGACCAGCTCGGAGATTTCCCGCGCATTGTCCGGCAGCATGCTGATGCCCATCGAGGCGCTGACCACCAGTTCATGCCCTTCCACCGTCAGCGGCAGGCGCAGTTTGGTCGCCAGCCGCGTGGCGACCCGCGCCAGGCTCGACAGGTTGCCGTAGGCGTCGAACAACACCGCGAACTCATCGCCGGACAGCCGGGCGATGGTGTCCGCCTCGGGCAAGGCATTGATCAGGCGCCGCGACATTTTTTGCAGCAACTGGTCGGCGACTTCATGACCAAGACTGTCGTTGAGCAGCTTGAAGCGGTCCAGATTGATGTGCAGCAACGCCAGGCTGCGGCGTCCGCCCTGGCGCACCCGTTGATGGGCTTCGTGCAGCCGTTCGCGAAACAGCGAGCGGTTGGCCAGACCGGTGAGCTCGTCGTAGTGGGTCAGGTAGCGCATACGCTCTTCGGACTCGCGGCGCGCTGACAGATCGGCGAAGAAGCCCACGATATGACTCATATTTCCCCGACGATCACGCACCACATTCAGTTGTAGCCATTGCGGGTAGAGTTCGCCGTTCTTGCGGGTTTCCACCAGTTCGCCTTGCCAACTGCCGTGCTGCTCCAGCGCCTGGCGGATCGCAACATAATGTCGCCGGGCATCGCGGCTGCACGGCAGTTCGACGACGTTGCGCCCGAGCATGTCGTCGATGTCATAACCGGTGACGCGGCTGAACGCCTGATTGATCGCGATCAGTTCGTAATTCGGATCAAGAATCACGATGCCTTCACTGGCCGCTTCAAACACCGTCGCCGCCAGTTGCTGCTGGGCTTCCAGGCCTTTGCTGGCGCTGATGTCACGGCGAGTGCCGACCATGCGGATCACCCGCCCGCTGTCGCTGCGCTCCACCGCCCGGCCACGGTCTTCGATCCATACCCAGTGGCCATCGCCATGCCGCACCCGGTACTCGATCTGATAATCCTCGGTGCGACCCTTCAGATGCTCGATCAAGGCGTGCTTGAGTGACGGCACGTCTTCCGGGTGCAGGCGCGGTCGCAGATGCCGTAGCAGCCCGGTGACGTATTCCGGGTCGATGCCGAACAACTCCTGGATCTGCGTGTGGTGGACTTCATCGGTTTGCAGATTCCAGTCCCACAGCCCAAGCTCACTGGCTTTCAACGCCAGGGCCAGCCGCGCTTCGCTTTTGCTCAGGGCCTGGTTGGCGGCATCCAGTTCGCGACTGCGCTGGGCGACACGGTCTTCGAGATCGACCTGCGCCTCGCGCAATTTGCCCTCGGCGCAGCGGCGGTGTTCGATTTCCTTTGCCAGCTCCTGGTTGAGTTGCTCGCTGCGGGTCTGCGCCTGTTGCAGGTGCTCGATCAGCCGCTGATTCTGAAAGCGTCGCAGCAACCCACGATCGATCAGTCGATTGATCTGCCACGCCACCACACTCAACGAACCGAGCAGAATCAGCCCGAGCCAGCCCCAGCCGCGCGCCAGATCGTCACCGCCCCAGAACAGATAGCCGATGGCCGGCAGCAGGCACGGCAAGGTAAAGGACAGAAACGCCGGCAGGCTGACCGCATAGGCGACGCTGGCCGACAGCGTGGCGGCGCCGATCAGGCCGAACACCCAGGCCTGTTGCAGGAAGTTGTCGGCCGGCACCAGCGCGATACCGGCACCGGCCAGGGTCAGGCCGGTCAAGGTCGAACCGAGCAAGAACATTCGCCCCCAGATCGGCTGGGCCTGACGGTCGGGCATGGCCGAATCGAACGCGGCGACCTGAATCACCCGTAACGCCACCAGCGACAGCAGCCACACCAGCCAGACGCTGACCACGAAGTAGCGCTGCGGGCTCCAGAGCAGAGCGGCGCAGACCAGACCATTGATCAACATGAACAGCGTGGGCAGCAGCGAGCCCTGATAAAGAAGGCGCGTGCGCTCGACCGCCATCTGCGTGGCGTAGTGCTTGCGGATAACCCGAGGCTCCACAGAGGGGCCCGACAGGTCAGAGCTGAGGGTCATAGGCAATGTTCTTGTTCTTATTAAAATGAGCATGCGCCCGAAACGTGGACGGAGCATACACAAGCCCATTCACTTGCCAAACTGCTCCAGATCATAATTTCGCCGAAACTTTTGCCCCCCGCGCCACCGGCAAAACCCGCAGAGCGAGACGGGCCGATGCCTGCGACCAGTGACCGACCGGTCGTCATCGACAGCAGTTTCATCGGCTAATGCAAAGCTCGGTTTGCCCGGGCCTGCGGCGCACCCTAGAATGCCCCGATGCGCGATGATCTCTCCCTTCTGCTGAACTCCCTCAACGATGCCCAACGCCAGGCCGTAGCGGCCCCCGTTGGCCGTCAGTTGGTCCTGGCCGGTGCCGGTTCCGGTAAAACCCGAGTGCTGGTGCACCGTATCGCCTGGTTGATCCAGGTCGAAAACGCCTCGCCCCACTCCATTCTGTCGGTGACCTTCACCAACAAGGCCGCTGCCGAGATGCGTCACCGCATCGAACAGTTGCTGGGCATCAACCCGGCGGGCATGTGGGTCGGCACCTTCCACGGCCTGGCGCACCGCTTGCTGCGGGCGCACTGGCAGGAAGCCGGCCTGAGCCAGACCTTCCAGATTCTCGACAGCGACGACCAGCAACGGCTGGTCAAGCGGGTGATCCGCGAGCTGGGGCTGGACGAACAGCGCTGGCCGGCCCGCCAGGCGCAGTGGTTCATCAACGGGCAGAAAGACGAAGGTCTGCGCCCGCAACACATTCAGGCCAGCGGCGATCTGTTCCTGGCCACCATGCGCGGCATTTACGAGGCCTACGAGGCTGCCTGTGCCCGCGCGGGCGTCATCGACTTCTCCGAACTGCTGCTGCGTGCCCTCGACCTGTGGCGCGACCATCCGGGCCTGCTGGCGCACTATCAGAAGCGCTTCCGGCATATTCTGGTGGACGAGTTCCAGGACACCAACGCCGTGCAATACGCCTGGCTGCGTCTGCTGGCCAAGGGCGGCGACAGCCTGATGGTGGTGGGTGACGACGACCAGTCGATCTACGGCTGGCGCGGGGCGAAAATCGAGAACATCCACCAGTATTCCGCCGACTTCCCGGATGCCGAAACCATCCGCCTGGAACAGAACTACCGCTCCACCGCCGGCATCCTCAAGGCGGCCAACGCCCTGATTGCCAACAACACCGGGCGTCTGGGCAAAGAGCTGTGGACCGATGGCGGCGACGGCGAAGCGATCAATCTGTACGCCGCGTTCAACGAACATGACGAAGCACGCTACGTTGTCGAAACCATCGAAAGCGCGCTGAAAACCGGCCTGTCTCGCAGCGATATCGCGATTCTCTACCGCTCCAACGCCCAATCCCGCGTTTTGGAAGAAGCATTGCTGCGCGAGCGCATTCCGTACCGCATCTATGGCGGCCAGCGCTTCTTCGAGCGGGCGGAAATCAAGAACGCCATGGCCTACCTGCGTTTGCTCGAAGGTCGCGGCAACGACGCAGCACTGGAACGGGTGATCAACGTACCGGCCCGTGGCATCGGCGAGAAAACCGTCGAGGCGATCCGCGAGCATGCGCGCCACAGCGATGTTTCCATGTGGGAAGCCATGCGCCAACTGGTCGCCAACAAAGGCCTGACCGGCCGCGCGGCGGGCGCCCTCGGTGCGTTTATCGAGCTGATCGAGAACCTGGCCGCCAAATGTGCAGAGATGCCGCTGCACCTGATGACGCAAACCGTCATCGAGCAGTCCGGGCTGATCGCCTATCACGAAGCGGAGAAAGGCGAGAAAGGCCAGGCCCGGGTGGAAAACCTTGAGGAACTGGTCAGCGCTGCGCGCAACTTCGAGAACACTGAAGAAGACGAAGAGCTGACGCCCCTGGCGGCATTCCTCGGTCATGCGTCGCTGGAGGCCGGTGACACTCAGGCCGACGAGCATGAAGACAGCATTCAACTGATGACCCTGCACAGCGCCAAGGGCCTGGAATTCCCTTACGTGTTCCTGGTGGGCATGGAAGAAGGCCTGTTCCCGCACAAGATGAGCCTGGAAGAACCGGGTCGCCTTGAAGAGGAACGGCGTCTGGCCTACGTCGGCATCACCCGGGCGATGCAGAATCTGGTGATGTCCTACGCTGAAACCCGACGCCTGTACGGCAGTGAAACCTACAACAAGGTGTCGCGATTCGTACGGGAAGTGCCGAAAGGCCTGATTCAGGAAGTGCGTCTGTCGAACAGCGTCAGCCGTCCGTTCGGCGGCAACCAGTCGATGAGCGGCAGCAACCTGTTCAGCGGCAGCGAGATTCCGGACACCGGACTCAGCCTTGGTCAGGCCGTGCGCCACTCGATTTTCGGCGACGGCGTGATCCTCAACTTCGAGGGTGCCGGCGCACAGGCCCGGGTTCAGGTGAACTTCAGCGAAGGCAGCAAGTGGCTGATGCTCGGTTACGCGAAGCTGGAAGCGATCTGAAGCGCGACCCAGGGCAATGGTGGGAGCGGGCCTGCTCGCGAATGTGTCTTTCATTCAATACATTCGTTGGCTGACCCTCCCGCTTCGCGAGCCAGCTCGCTCCCAAAAGGTTTGCGTCAATCATCAGGACGAATTTCATGGGCTCAGGCTTTTTCTCTTCCTGGACATTCTGGGCGCTGCTCTCGGCCACGTTCGCCGCATTGACCGCGATCTTCGCCAAGGTCGGCATCGAAAACGTCAACTCCGACTTCGCCACCTTGCTGCGCACCATCGTGGTACTGGTCAGCCTGGCCTTGATTTTGTACGCCACGGGCCAATATCAGTCTCTGGGATCGATTTCCGCCAAAAGCTATCTGTTCCTGCTGCTGTCGGGCCTGGCCACGGGCGCTTCGTGGCTGTGCTACTTCCGCGCGTTGAAGCTCGGCCCGGCGTCGCTGGTCGCCCCGGTGGACAAGCTCAGCGTGGTGCTGGTGGCGATCCTCGGCGCGATCCTGCTGGGCGAGAAACTCGATCTGCGCCAATGGGGCGGCATCGGTCTGATCACCGCCGGTGTGGTGATGCTGGCGTTACGTCGCTAACCAGCAATCCCACTGAACCCAGCTGCTTTTCCTACAGACAAAAGTACATCGCCTTATTGCCTCGACCGAGCTGAACGTAACCTGTCAGGCAAAAGCCCGAAACACTCTGTCGCTAGCCAGTGTCACTTCAGCTGTGCAACATGGCGCGCGTGCTCTCCACAAACGGGAATACCCTTTATGAAACGTTTTCTTAGCATCGCCATGGCGTTGTGCATCGGCCTGACGATGAGCCTCGACGCCAACGCCAAGCGCTTTGGTGGTGGCAAAAGCGCCGGCGCCGCGCCGACGCACCAGACCAGCCAGATGGCGCCTTCTTCCCCTGGCATGGGCGGCGCAGCAGCGACCGCGGGTGCAGCCGGTGCCGCCGGCGCTGCGGCCAAGGCCGGTGGCGCATCGAAATGGCTCGGCCCGCTGGCCGGCATCGCCGCCGGTGGCCTGCTCGCTTCCATGTTCATGGGCGGCGGCTTCCAGGGCATGCAGATCTTCGACATCCTGATCATGGCCGTGATCGCGTTCGTGATCTTCCGCTTCATCGCTGCCCGTCGACGCAAGCAGCAGGAGCACATGGCTCCGGCCGGTCACGCGCCGATGCAGCGTGAGGTGTTCGAGCAGAAGCCGGCCGCCATGGGTTCGATCTTCGGTGGTTCGGCAGCACCTGCCGCCCGTCCGGTGATCAACGCGCCGGCCTGGTTCAACGAGCAACGCTTCCTCGAAGCCGCGCGCAGCCACTTCCAGGCCCTGCAGCAGCACTGGGACGCCAACGAAATGGACAAGATCGCCGAGTTCGTGACCCCGCAAATGCTCGACTTCCTCAAGCGTGAGCGTGCGGACCTGGGCGACGGCTTCCAGTCCACCTACATCGACAACCTCCAGGTTCAACTGGACGGCGTGGATGATCGTGCGGACAAGACCATCGCGACCCTGACCTTCAGCGGCGTGTCGAAAACCTCGCGTTTCGACCAGGGTGAAGTGTTCAGCGAAAGCTGGAACATGGAACGTCCACAGGGCGACAACCAGCCTTGGCTGGTCGCCGGTATCCGCCAGAACGGCTGATCACCTTCGACGTTTTACCCGCCGTAACGAAAACCCCGGACTTGTCCGGGGTTTTCTATTTCGCGGTTGCATCTATAGCGAGCTACTGTATAAACCGCCCCATATAAACCGCGCCATTCAAGCAAGAGGATCCCCGGACGTGGAAGAAATCATCGAACAACTGCGCGAAGCCAACGAACGGGTGCCGGTTCCTCTGGAATTGCCCGACGAAGACCAGTTGGTGGAGGTCGAAGAAGAACTCTTCATCAACATTCCGTTCGTCTTCAAAGAGTTTCTGCTGACCGTCAGCGATGTGGTCTACGGCAGCCTGGAGCCGGTGACCGTCACCGACCCGCAATCCCACACCTACCTGCCGGATGTCGCGGCCAACGCCTGGGACGCTGGCGTGCCACGGGACCTGATCCCGATCTGCCAGGACGGCAATGACTACTACTGCGTCGAAGAAGACGGCACCGTGGTGCTGTGGTCCGGCGAAGAAGAGCTGATTACCGAAGAGTCCTGGGAGTCGGTCTGGCACTGGGCGCGGGACGTCTGGCTGGAAAGCTGACCGGTCGTTCGTCCCGGCTGGTCAATGCCCCGATGATTCCTTGTGGTTGTCGAGGGTTTCCAGCAGGGCCACCTGCATCCGTGTGTGTACCCGGATGAACCAGCGCCAGAGCAGCGCCGCCACGGCGGCCGCGACCACGGCAATCAGCACCAGCAACTTGTTGGTCGGCAGAATACTGGCCGACAAGGCTGCCAACAGCAGGAAAATCACCAACAGCGAAAGCAGCGGGATCACTTCGGCGATCACCCGGCGCACTCGCTGCGTATGACGCCCGGCCATCTCCGGTTTCACGCCCATTTCCGCCAGCAGCATCGACAGCGCCTTGAGCTTGCGATAAGCCGCGATCAGGAAAGGCAGCGAGACCAGCAGCGCCCCGCCCCAGATCAGCGCTTTCTGCCAGCTCGGATCACTGATCCACTCCGCCAGCGAAGCGGAAATCCGTTCGGCGAAGTACGCCCCGGCAAAGAAAATCGCGATCACCAGCGCAAGATTGACCCCGACCTGCAGCAGAATCTTGCGGATCATCGATGCCAGCATCGCGCCTTCACCCTGCGGCTGGATGCTGCGCAGCCATTCGCCGTACATCCCGAACACCCGACCGAGACGCTGCGGCATGGCGGCGGACAGCTTGATCGACAGCGGATCGGCAGCCCGGATCAGGTACGGCGTCAGCAACGTGGTGATCACCGAAACCGCCACGGCAACGGGATAGAGGAAGTTGCTGGTGACCTGCAGGGTCATGCCCAGTGCGGCGATGATGAAGGAGAATTCTCCAATCTGCGAAAGACCCATCCCGACTCGCAGTGAGGTGCGTCCGTCATTACCGGCGATAAACGCACCGAGGCCGCAGGACAGCATCTTGCCCAGCACCACGGCGACGGTGATCACCGCAATCGGCCAGGCGTATTGCAGCAGGATCATCGGGTCGAGCATCAGGCCGATGGCGACGAAAAAGATGGCACTGAACAGGTCGCGAACCGGTTCGATCAGGCGCTCGATCTTCAGCAACTGCCGCGACTCGGCCATGATCGCGCCGATCAGGAATGCCCCCAGCACCATGCTGTATTCGAGCTTGACCACCAGCAGGCAGAAGCCGAAACACAGACCCAGCACGGTGATCAGCAGCATCTCGTTGCTTTCGAATTTCGCCACGTATGCCAGCAGCCTCGGCACCAGCAGAATGCCGATCACCAGCGCAACGATCATGAACAGCGACAGCTTGCCGACCGTGGAAAACACCTCGCCGGAACTCACCGTGCCACTGACCGCGATGCTCGACAGCAGCGCGATGATGCCGATGCCCAGGATGTCCTCGACGATCAGCACACCGAAGATCAGTTGGGCGAAGCGCTCGTTTTTCATTTTCAGGTCGTTGAGCGCCTTGACGATGATGGTGGTCGAGGAAATGGCCAGGATCGCCCCGAGGAACAGTGAATCCATGGTATTCCAGTCGAACCAGCGGCCGATTTCGTAACCGATCCAGATCATCAGCACGATTTCCATGAACGCCGCGATAAACGCCGTGGCGCCGACCTTGAACAACTTGCGCAGGCTGAACTCCAGGCCAAGGCAGAACATCAGGAAAATCACCCCCAGCTCGGCGAGGGTCTTGATGGTTTCTTCGTCGTGGATCAGCCCGAAGGGCGGCGTGTGCGGGCCGATGATGAAGCCGGCGACTATATAACCGAGCACCACCGGCTGCTTGAAGCGGTGAAACAGTACGGTCACCACGCCCGCAACCAGCATGATCACCGCCAGATCCTGAATAAAGCTGATGGCATGCATGGTGTGGGCTCCTTGAATGAAGAGGCCCGCGCCAACATGGGAAATGTCTGGGCGAGCTGAATGAATATCCGCTTTTGATGTAGGAATCGCCCTTGGGGTGGGCTTTTGCAGGGTAACACCGCGACTTCCGGCTGAAAGGCGGTGCAATATATGGAAACAGATCGATTCGGGCGTGACGGCGGTCGGTCGCCTGGCGTCCCGATAATGGTGGTTTTTGAAAGCGACCAGACACCCGCAGAGGTGTTCCTCCAGCAACCCTGCCTTGACCCGTGAGAATGTTATGGAACCCGGAAACGCCCAGCTGTCGATGACGGTACTGATGACCCCCGACATGGCCAACTTCTCTGGCAATGTCCACGGCGGCACCCTGCTCAAATACCTCGATGAAGTCGCCTACGCCTGCGCCAGCCGCTATGCCGGCCGCTACGTCGTGACACTGTCGGTGGATCAGGTGATTTTCCGCGAGCCGATCCATGTCGGCGAACTGGTGACGTTCCTGGCGTCGGTCAACTACACCGGCAACACCTCGATGGAAGTCGGCATCAAAGTCGTGACCGAGAACATCCGCGAGCGCTCGGTGCGTCACACCAATAGCTGCTTTTTCACCATGGTCGCCGTCGACGACCAGCGCAAACCGGCGCCGGTGCCACCGCTGCAGCCGGAAAACAGTGAAGACAAGCGCCGCTATATGCAGGCGCAGCAGCGTCGGCAGATTCGTCAGGAGCTGGAAAAGCGCTATCAGGAGATCAAGGGCGACGCCTGATCGGCCCTTTGGGGTGATGTCGTTTTATAGATAGCCTCCAGCCCGCTCCCCCAGTTGACCGTGATCATCTGGGGGAGCGGGCTTGCTCGTGAATGGGCGTAGCGCGGTCTTACAGACTGATCGGCGTCGCCTCGAACTTCACCCGAGGATGCGCAATCCGATCCTGCGCCCGAACCAGCTGCAGCTCATAACTGGCGCACGCCTGGGTTTCCAGCAGCACTTCATGCACCGCCGCCGCGGTAAATTCGAACGCGGCCACCAGGCTGTCCCCCAACAGCACGCGCGCCAGGAACAGCCCGGAAGTCAGATCGCCCACGCCCACCGGCTGACGCGGGAACGCCAGCAGCGGACGGCGCAGATGCCAACTGCCCTCGGCGGTCACCAGCAGCATTTCAAAGGCTTCCGCCGGCTTGCCCGGATAATCCAGATGCTTGACCAGCACCGCCTGCGGCCCGCGTGCCAGCAGCGAGCGCGCCATGGCCAGGCAATCAAACAACGATTGCGGCTTGCGCCCGCAGAAGCTGTCCAGCTCCAATTGGTTCGGACACATGAAGTCCGCCACCGCCGCCGCTTCCTCCAGGAGGAAATCGCTGACTTCGGCCGGTACGCTGCAGCCCTTTTCCGGGTGCCCCATCACCGGATCACACAGGTATAACGCCTTGGGGTTGACCGACTTGATCCGCGCCACGCCACTGAGAATCGCCCGCCCCTGGGCCGCGCTGCCCAGATATCCGGACAGCACCGCGTCGCAGTTGCCCAGCTCGCCGATGGCGGCGATCCCTTCCACCAGTTCCGGGATCTGATGCGGCGCCAGCACTTCCCCGGCCCATTGGCCGTACTGGGTGTGGTTGGAAAACTGCACGGTGTTGAGCGGCCAGACATTCACCCCGACCCGCTGCATCGGAAAAACCGCAGCGCTGTTGCCGGCGTGGCCGAACACCACATGGGACTGGATGGCGAGCAAGTGAGGCGTACGTTTCATTCGGGTTTTTCCGTAAAACGATTGAAATTCGAGCCGCGCAGTATGCGACGAAACGCAGCCTGTACGACAGACCGGCGACGCAGTTAAGCTGATGCCCTCTTTTGGAGTTACTTGTTGATGCTGACCCTCGAAAACATCTTCGTGCTGATGCTGTTCGCCGCTGCTGGCGCGTGGCTGTGGCACAACCACGGCTTGCGCGAGCGGGCGCTGGAACGGGTCAAGCAACATTGCGTGAACGTCGGCGTGGAGCTGCTCGACGGCAACGTCGCACTGAAAAAGATTGGTTTCATCAAGGACGCCAGCGGTCGCCGGCGATTGGCGCGGGTCTACAATTTCGAATTCACCGTGACCGGCGAAACCCGTCACAACGGCACCATTACTCAATTCGGCGCGCACAGCGCACAGATCGAACTGGCGCCCTACCCGGCCCCGTTCGATGACACTCCGCCGGTGGTCGAGGTGAACAAACCACGGGCCGAGGTGATCGAGCTGAGCCAGTGGCGCCAGGAACACACCAAGTGGAAGCCGTGAGCTGACTCAAGCCACCCGGCAGCGGGCCAAACCAGCCTGAAGCAACTCGACATCCTGCGGATCGGTGAAAATCAGCTCGAGCCGCGAATCCCGCCGCCATTCGCTCGTCTGCCAGTTCAGCTCGGCATTCTCCAGGGCATTCGCCGAAACCCAGCCCCGGGCACTGTGGATAACCAGTTTCGCGCGGCGCCAGACCAGACCCTCAAGCCAACGAGCAATGCGCCCCGCGTCGAAGGTCTGGTCGGGATGCCAGCGCCAACCAATACTCCAACCGCCCTCCTGCGCCTGGCTCAGACAAATCGGCTGCGCCGGGTCGCTCCAGACCGCTGGCAACTGCGCCAATCCTTTCGGCAGCACCGGATTGTCCGCCCCTGCTACAGCCCTTGCCGCCAATCCCGGTAGCTCGCTCAACGCCAGTGCGGCGTTTTGCGTCCAGATCACCGGGACTGGCGGGAGTTGTCCGATGATCGCCGGGCGCACGGATTCATCGACACCCTCAGACTTGTTCAACAGCAATAAACCCGCGCTCGCCAAGGCCTCTTGTTGCGGGGCCGAGAGTGTTTTCCCCTGCGCCAGAGCCTGCGCATCCAGCACCAGCACACACGGCTGAACCGCCAGTACGCCCAGCCACGGCGCCTCACTCAACTGCTTGAGCAACTGCGCCGGATGCCCCAATCCGGAAGGCTCTATAAACAGTCGGTCCGGCCTGGCTTTGCGCAGCAGACGCCCCAGACCGATCTGAAACGGCGCACCGTTCACGCAACACAAACAGCCCCCGGCGACCTCGCCCAGTGCGATACCATCGACGTCGCGGGTCAGCAGCGCGGCATCGAGACCGATCTGGCCGAACTCGTTGATCAGCACCGCCCAGCGTTCGCCGGCCGGACGCTGGGCCATGAGTTGGCGGATCAGGCTGGTCTTGCCGGCGCCCAAGGGGCCTGCGATGACGTGGGTAGGAATGTTCTGCAGCATGCGTGGCGTTTTTCTGGAGGTCGTTGATGCGGTGGTTGGGAGGTTGGTTGCTGTTGATGTTGCTGTCGGGGCAGGTGCTGGCGCAAGCCTGTGTGGTTCATAGCCAGGCCGAGCGACTGGACGTCAAGGTCTGCCAGCAGAACCGCAACATCCCGGAAAAGCTGTTCAACGACGGTTTCTGCCAACCGACCCTGGCCGGGCAGAAAGTCGACGTGCAATACGTCGACCAGTGCCCCGGCGGCGCGTTCGGCGTATGCAGCAACGCCCAGGTCGCCAATATGCCCTATCGCCAGGATATCCACTATTACGGCATCGCCACCGACGCCGCGTACTTGCAGCCGTACTGCGAGACTCAGAGCCAGGGCAAGTGGCTCAAGCCCTGAACCTCAGGCCGCCTCTTCGCTCCACGGACCAAAAGGGTCGACCAGCGAGCGCCAGCCTTCGGTGCCGATGGCCATTTCTTCATCGGTCAGCAAGCAGGCATCCAGCTCCGAGGTGAGCTGCTCGAAATCGATGTTCTGCCCGATGAAAACCAGTTCCTGACGGCAGTCCCCGACACTGGCGGTCCAGTTCTGCATGATCGCTGCGGTACTTTCCTGATCCTGCGGCCAGTGATCTTTCGGCACATAACGCCACCAGCGCCCGGCAAATCCGTAACGCATCAGACCACCCGCCTGCGACCAGCTGCCTGCGTCCGACGGCTTGCTCGCGAGCCAGAAAAAGCCCTTTGAACGCAGCAACCTGCCGTTCGGCCATGGCCGGTCGATGAAGTTGAAGAAGCGCTCCGGGTGGAACGGCCGCCGCGCTCGATAGGCACCGGAGGCGATGCCATATTCCTCGGTTTCCGGGACATGTTCGCCGCGCAGTTCCTGCAACCATCCTGGGGCCTGCGCGGCTTTTTCAAAGTCGAAGCGGCCGGTATTCAGGATCTTCTCCAGCGGGACTTCACCCATCACCATCGGGATGATCTCGGCCTGGGCGTTCAGCCGCTTAAGGATCGCCGTCAGCTCTTCCCGGTCGCGCTGGCTGATCAGATCGATCTTGCTGATCAACAGCACGTCGGCGAACTCGATCTGCTCGATCAGCAAATCGGTGATTGAACGCTCGTCCTCCTCGCCCAGGGTTTCACCGCGAGAGGCAAGGCTCTGGGCGGCTGAGTAGTCCTGGAGGAAGTTCATGCCGTCGACCACGGTGACCATGGTGTCGAGGCGCGCGACATCGGCCAGGCTCTGCCCCTGCTCGTCACGGAAGGTAAAGGTCTCGGCCACCGGCAACGGCTCGGAAATGCCGGTGGATTCAATCAACAGGTAATCGAAGCGGCCATCGCGGGCGAGCTTGCTCACTTCCTCCAGCAGGTCTTCGCGTAACGTACAGCAGATACAGCCGTTGCTCATCTCGACCAGTTTCTCTTCTGCACGGTTCAAGCTGACATCGCGCTGAACTTCGCTGCCATCGATATTGATCTCACTCATATCATTGACGATTACAGCAACGCGCAAGGCGTCCCTGTTACGTAGTACGTAATTCAAAAGTGTACTTTTTCCGGCGCCGAGGAAGCCGGACAAAACGGTCACGGGAAGTGGGTAAGACATTGGATAATCCTCATCAATCAGTCGCCTGGCAGCGAAAAGGCGCTCTTGGGCTCCAATCAAGGAAGCAGGCGCTTGAAAACAGGGGGTCACGGAAAACAGGTCGGATTTAATGTTATAGTATAACAATATGAACAATCCACCTTTGCTCTTGCCCAAATGCAAACAGGGTACGAAGCTGGATCTCTTTCACCTGCCGGAACACGCCATGAGAATTGCGCTGAAATGCTCGCTCCTGAGCCTCGCGCTGTTGACCTTCAATGCCTGGGGCCAGATTCCAGGGCTTGCCACCTGCACCCGCACCGCCAACCTGTTGGCGTGCATTGACGCCGAAGGCAATGCCTACAGCGTCAACACGGTGGGCAGTACGATGTATCTGCGTGGTTTCGAAAAGGTCGGTCGGCGATACTGGGCGCAGACCAACAGTCGCTACGGGCAACTGACGTTCTTTACCGGCATCGCTTCAGATGGCGAAGCGTGGGTGGGTTACAACCGCCGGGTGGGCTGGACGACGATCAACCGGTTTTCCAGCTCCGGCGGGAGCAGCGCGAAGTTCACTTGCAGCCGCATTACCGGCTGCTAAACCTGTCCATTTTTCTGCGCTTGCTGCCAGGCGATGTAGCTGTCGGCCGGTGGGTTTTTCTCGAAATAGCGCTGTAATCCCGCGAACAATCCGTCCGCCACAGCCTGCTGATGACGCGCCGTGACCAGTCGCTGACTGTCCCGGGCATTGGAAATGAAGCCGGTTTCCACCAGGATCGATGGCACGTCCGGCGACTTCAGCACGGCAAATCCAGCCTGTTCCACGCGTTTTTGATGCAGTGTGGTAATTCCCGCCAAACTGCCCAGAATCGTGCCACCCAGTTCCAGACTGGCAGCGATGGTCGCGTTCATCGACATGTCGAGAATCACCCCGGCCAGCATCGGGTCCTTGTCCTTGAGATTGAGAAGGCTGGTAGCACCCAGTAAGTCCGCACCATTCTCCCGTTGCGCCATGAAGCGCGCGGTGGCCGATGTGGCCCCACCCTCGGACAAGCAATACACCGAAGCACCGGAGGCAGTCAGGCGTGGCGCTGCGTCGGCGTGTACAGAGATAAACATGTCGGCCTTATGCTGCCTGGCAATGTCCACGCGCTTGCGCAACGGGACGAAAAAATCGTCATTGCGCACCAGTTTCACGTCGAATCCTTTCTCTCGCTTCAACCGTCGCGCAAGCAATTGGGCGATGGAAAGCACCACATCTTTTTCCCGCTCACCTTTGGCGCCCACCGCACCGGGGTCTTTGCCGCCGTGTCCAGGATCGACCACAACGATGATGTCGCGTTTGGCATGAGTCTTTTGCGTGGGTGTTTCACGTGGAACCATGGGCGCGATTTTGGCCGGTGCAGCACTGATCAAGTCCAGCACCAACCGATGACCTTGCCCATCCTGAGGGGCGAGCAAGAAGCTGTTCAACTGCACTGGCTCACTCAAATCGAGGACGATGCGCGTATCACCCTGCCCAAAATGCCCCGAGCGGATCGAGCGAATGACCGAATTTTCCAGCGCCAACTGGCTGAAATCTCCACTCAAGGTCGCACCACTCAGATCGACGATCAAGCGCTCTGGTGAACCTAAAGAGAAGGTCTTGTAGCGCACTGGCCCGCTCAGATCGAACACCAACCGTAGCTTGTTCTCCGAACGCCAGAGCCGGGCATTACGAATTTGCGTAGCCGAAACAGTAAACGGCAGAGCCAACGTAGCGCTCGCCAGAATCAGGTTAAGCAGGTGGCGCCTATGCATATGAAAGCCTGTTCATGAAAAAGGCATCGTGGTTTGAATTGTTATAATGTAACATCAAATTCAATCACCACAATGGATCTCATCATGAATGCGCTGACGCTGCCGGATATCGCCGCGCAAGCCACCCGCCAATCCCTGCCACTCGAATGGGTGGGTATGCGTGGCATTGCTCTGCCCGTTTCAATCGAGGGTCAACGCCTGGTTGCCAAGGCCGATGCGGGCGTCAGTCTTGATGATGGAGAGGCCCGGGGCATTCATATGTCTCGGCTGTATCTGGCTCTGGAAATGCTGGAGCGGCAGAACCTTTCACCGACTCTTCTGTATCAGGTTTTGCAGGAATTCCTGCGGAGCCATGAAAGCTTGTCCACCAGCGCCTACCTGAATATCCATACCGATCTGCTGCTAAAACAGCCGGCACTCATCAGCCCGCTCAGCGGCTGGAAAACTTATCCGGTCACGATTGCGGCCAGCCTGAAAAACAAAGTGTTCCACGTGGAACTGAAAATCGATGTGGAATATTCCTCAACCTGCCCTTGCTCGGCGGCTCTGGCGCGGCAGTTGATTCAGCAGCAATTCATCGATGATTTCGCCAATAAGCCACTGCAGCATGCCGACGTTCTGAACTGGCTCGGCTCGACTCAAGGCATCGTCGCAACTCCCCACAGCCAACGCAGCACTGCACAACTGCACGTTCATCTGGATGAGTTCGTCGATGCGTTGCCCCTCAATGCCATCATCAACGACGCCGAAGCCGCCCTCGGCACGGCTGTGCAAACCGCTGTAAAACGCGCCGATGAACAAGCCTTCGCTCTGGCCAACGGACAGAACCTGATGTTCTGCGAAGACGCAGCCCGTCGACTGAACCTGGCGCTGCGTCGCACGCCAGGTATCTGCCAATTCCACCTGCGAGTGATCCACGCCGAAAGCCTCCACGCGCACGATGCCCTGGCGGAAAGCACCTGGACTCGGGAATTACCATGATCCGGTGCCAAGCCTTGAGTTGGGGAGCACCCGGCCAGCCCCTCACCCCGCCCTTGAATCTGCGTCTGGACAGCGGAAGCCTGACGGCCATCGTCGGCCCGAACGGCTGTGGCAAAAGCAGCCTGCTGAAAGTCATCGCCGGGTTGCAGAAGCCGCTGTCCGGCAAAGCCAGTCTTAGTGTGCCCCGTCAAAGTGGCCTGTCGTTCCTGCCGCAACAACAGCATCTGGATCGACAATTCCCGATCAACCTGCAAGAACTGGTCGCCGCAGGATTCTGGGGACGTCGACTGTCGAGGCGGTTGCGTACTCAACGTTTGGCCGCCGCGCTGGAAGACTGGCACCTGAGCGGACTCGAAAAGCGTCCGCTGATGGCCCTCTCTGGCGGGGAACTGCAACGTGCCCTGCTCGCCCGATTGAGCCTCGCCGACGCGCCCGTCCTGCTGCTCGACGAGCCGGACGCAGCGCTCGATGAGCTCGGTCAGTCGCTGCTCTGGCAACACCTTCAGGCGTGGCACTCACAAGGCCGGACTCTGCTCGTCGTGTGTCATGACCTGCCCGCCGTCCGCCAGCACATCCCGCAAACCCTGTTGTTCAAAAGCGGCGACTGCATGTTTGGCGCCAGCACCGAACTGCTCCAACCCACACCTGACGCACGGGTGGCCTGATGCTCACCCTCATGCATTTCTGGCAACCGTTTCACGAATTCGTGTTCATGCGACGGGCATTACTGGGAGGCCTGCTGCTGGCTTGCAGCACGGCACCACTCGGGGTGTTTCTGATCCTCAGGCGCATGAGCCTGATCGGCGATGCGGTCGCCCACGGCATTCTGCCCGGCGCCGCATTGGGTTTCTGGTTCGCCGGTCTGAGCCTGCCGGCGCTGACCTTCGGCGGCCTCGGCGCGGGTCTCGGTATGGCCGGACTCGCCGCGTGGATCACCCGCAGCACCGGCTTGCGTGAAGACGCCAGCCTGGCGGCGATCTATCCAATCTCCCTGGCGAGCGGCGTGCTGATTCTGGGTATCGCCGGCAAGCGCCTGGACCTGTTGCACTTGCTGTTCGGCTCGGCGCTGGCCGTCGACGGTCCCACCCTGAATGGCATGCTGTGGGTCTCAGCCATCAGCCTGAGCGCCATGGCACTGATCTACAAACCGCTGCTGCTCGACACCCTCGATCCCCTTTTCCTGCGTACCGTCAGCCGCCTCGGCCCGATCGCCCACGGCGTGTTCCTGACCCTGGTGGTGCTCAATCTGGTGATCGGTTTCCAGGCCATCGGAGCGCTGATGGTGGTCGGACTGATGATGCTGCCCGCCATCGCCTCACGCTTCTGGAGCCGGCGCTTGCCGGTCCTGATCGCCATCGCCGGGCTGATCGGCTGCCTGTCGGTATGGCTCGGTCTGTTGCTGTCGTTCTACTACTCGTTGCCCAGCGGCCCAGCGATCGTGCTGGTCGCCGGCATCGGCTATCTGCTGTCCGTGGTGTTCGGGCCGGTGCACGGCTTGCTGCGCCGCCCACCCTTGCTCACATCCCCATGAGGTGTTTCCCGATGCGCGCTCTACTCGTGCTGTTCAGCCTGTTGCTGTCGATGTCATTGTCGGCGGCGGAAAAACTGCCGGTGGTCACCAGCTTCAGCATTCTTTCCGACATGGTGCATCAGGTCGGCGGCGAGCATATCCAGATCACCAACATGGTCGGTCCCGACGCCGATGCCCACACCTACGAGCCAACACCGGATGACGCCAAGGCCCTGCTCAAGGCGAAGCTGATCGTCAAAAACGGCCTGGGCTTCGAGCCGTGGCTGGATCGGCTGGTGACCAGCACCGACACCAAAGCCACGGTGATCAGCGCCAGCCACGGAGTGATTCCTCGCGCGCTGGACGAGGACGGCGAAACCGTTCCTGATCCGCACGCGTGGCACAACCTGGCGAACACTGAGCTGTACATCGCCAACATCACCAAGGCACTGATCGCCGCCGACCCGGCCAACCAGGCCGACTACGAACGCAACAGCAAAGCCTATCTGAAACAGATCTACGCCCTGCTCGCCGAAGCCAAGGCCAAGCTCGGTTCCCTCCCCGCCGGCAATCGCAAGATCGTCACCAGCCACGATGCCTTCGGTTATCTCGGCCAGGCCTACGGGATCGACTTCATGGCGCCACAAGGGCTGTCGACCGAACGCGAGCCGTCCGCCAGCGAAGTCGCCGCACTGATCACGCAGATCCGCCAGGCCAAGGTCAAAGCGGTGTTCATGGAAAACATCAAGGACGCGCGCCTGCTCAAGCAGATCGCCGACGAAAGCGGCGCGAAGATCGGCGGCACACTGTACTCCGACGCCCTCGCCGCCAGCGGCCCGGCCAGCACCTTCACCGGGCTGTTCGAATACAACCTCAACACCCTCTACAACGCGCTGAGCCAACCATGATCCGCAAGAATCCTTCCGGCGATCTGCCGCAAATTGCCGAGTCTGCCTACGTCGATAAAACCGCGATCATCTGCGGCAAAGTGGTGATCGGCGAGAACGTGTTCGTCGGTCCCTACGCGGTGATCCGTGCCGACGAAGTGGACGCTTCGGGCACGATGGAGCCCATCATCATCGGCGCCAATTCGAACATCCAGGACGGCGTGGTGATTCACTCCAAGTCCGGCGCGGCGGTGACCATCGGCGAGTTCAGCTCCATCGCCCACCGCTCGATCGTGCACGGCCCATGCACCGTCGGTGACCGGGTGTTCATCGGCTTCAACAGCGTGCTGTTCAACTGCGCGGTGGGCGATGGTTGCGTGGTGCGCCACAACTCGGTGGTCGATGGCCGGGATTTGCCGGATGCGTTCTACGTGCCCTCCACCACCCGGATCGGCCCGAACACCGATCTCTCGCAATTCCCACCGGTGAGCGTCAGCGCTTCGGAGTTTTCCGAGGACGTGGCACGCACCAACGTCGATCTGGTGCGCGGCTACAAGGCCCTGCAGAACGAGTTCTGAATCATGAGCAGTGTGTTGATTCGCAATGCGCGCCTGGTAAATGAGGGACGCGAGTTCGATGGCGATCTGCTGGTCAGCCATGGGCGCATCGTCAAGATCGCCCGTAGCATCGAGGGCGAAAACGCCACCCTGGAAATCGACGCCAACGGCCAATGGCTGTTGCCGGGGATGATCGACGATCAGGTGCATTTCCGGGAGCCGGGGTCGCCGGACAAGGGCAGCTTCTACACCGAGTCCCGCGCGGCGGTGGCGGGCGGCATCACCAGTTTCATGGACATGCCCAACACCCGACCGGCCACCCTCACCCTCGAAGCACTGGCCGATAAAAAACGTCGGGCGGCGATCAACTCGGTGGCCAATTACGGCTTTCACTTCGGTGTCAGCCAGGACAATCTCGACACCGTCGCGGCGCTCAATCCCTGTGAAGTGGCCGGCGTGAAAGTGTTCATGGGCGCGTCCACCGGCAACCTGCTGGTGGACGATCCGCAGATCCTCGAACGGCTGTTCGCCGAGGTGCCGACGATTTTGCTGGCCCATTGCGAACACACGCCCAGCATCGACGCCAATGCCGCCGAACTGCACGAACGGTTTGGCGAGCATCTGCCGGCGGACGCTCATGCGCTGATCCGCAATGCCGAAACCTGCTATCGCTCGTCCTCCCTGGCGGTGGATCTGGCCCGGCGTCACGGCACTCGCCTGCACGTCCTGCACCTGACCACCGCTCACGAACTCGCACTGTTCGAGGACAAGCCACTGGCGCAAAAACGCATCACTGCCGAGGTGTGTCTGCACCATTTGTTATTCGATGATCGCGACTATCCGGCCCTCGGCAACCTGATCAAATGCAACCCGGCGATCAAGCAGCAGCATGACCGTGACGCGTTACGTGAGGCATTGCTGAGCAATCGACTGGACGTCATTGGTAGCGATCACGCCCCCCACACCTGGGCGGAAAAACAGCGCCCGTATGCTCAGGCGCCGTCCGGCCTGCCGTTGGTGCAACACGCCCTGCCGGCGCTGTTGGAACTGGTGGCCGACGGTGTGCTGCCAATCGCCACGCTGGTGGCGAAGACCAGCCATCGCGTGGCGGATCTGTTTGCGATTCCGGATCGTGGGTATTTGCGGGAAGGGTATTGGGCGGATCTGGTGTTGGTGGAGGCGCAGCCGCTGGATGTGTCACGTCAGCCGATCCTGTCGCAATGCGGATGGACGCCGTTTGCCGGTCGCCGCTTTCGCCATCGGGTGAAGACGACGCTGGTGTCGGGGCAAGTGGCCTGGCATGACAACCGGATTCATGACGGATGTCAGGGATTGCCATTGCGGTTTATGCGCTGACGCCTTGGCGGGCGAGCCCGGCTCCCACGGGATCTGGATAAACCAGAGATTTCCCGTGGGTGTCGGGCTGGCTCGCGAAGCGTTTAAGCGCGCGGTTTGACCGCGCCGCAATCCTGACCCAACCACACCGCGCGGGTTTCCAGACTGCCCTTCTGATTGATCCCGATGGCATTGAACGTGCCGTTGGCAACCGTGGTGAATTCACGGTCACTCAGGAACGTCGCGACCCCCGTTCCCTGCGCCCGTGGGCAACTGAAGCGGAATTTCCACTGGTTGCCGCTACGCTCGGTGATCTGCTGTTTGCAGCCCGATTGCGGATCGGCCAGCGGGATGTCATTGGTTGCCACTTGCTGCGGCGTCAGACAGGCACGGATGCCCTTGCCGCCGATGTTGATCCCCTGCTTCTCCAGCTCCGCGCGCTGCTGCGGAGTGATCTGGCCCTGAATCTGGCCGAGAATCGATTGCACGTCCATCGCCTGGTCATCGACCTTTACGTTGCTGGAAGTCATTTCCCACAATCCCGGCTGCAGCATTTGCGCCTGAGCAACCCACGGCAAGGCCAACCCCAGGCCCAGCGCCAAACCCAGCAGACGAACGTTCATTGAAAAACTCCTGATCAGTTGTGGCCGTTAGACGCCGGCCGCTTGTTTCGGTTCATGGCCGGCGTTCGTGGCTGAAAAACAAATAGCGACAATCGCATAAGAACATGGTCTGTTAAGCATTGAATCTTCAGGAGCAAGGTTGCCCCATGGATTATTTCGGACCGCACATTTTCGGTTATCTGATCGCCCTGATACACACGCTAGGCTCGATCGCCGCGATCCATGCGGTGCTGACCGTACGCACCGCCCAAGGCTCGATCGCCTGGGCGCTGTCGCTGATCTTCATTCCCTACCTGACGCTCATTCCGTATCTGGTGTTCGGGCGCAGTACCTTCGATGGTTACATCAAGGCCCGGCGCCAGGCCAACGAGCACATGCGCCAGGCAATCTCCGAACTCAACTGGCGACCCTGGGTGGAAGAAGCCCTGACCGCCCGCGCATCGAACGCCTACGACTCATTACGCGCGATGCCCAAGCTGGGACGCATGCCGTGCCTGGCAAACAACGAAGTGCAGTTGCTGGTGAACGGTTCCGCAACGTTCGAAGCGATTTTCAACGCCATCAGTCAGGCGCGGGAAGCGGTGCTGATCCAGTTTTTCATCATCCATGACGACCGCCTCGGCCAGCGCCTGCGCGATCTTCTGCTGAAGAAGGCCGCCGAGGGCGTGGCCATCCATCTGCTCTACGACCGCATCGGCAGCCATGCCCTGCCCCACAGCTACGTGCAGAGCCTGCGCGATGCCGGGGTCGAGGTCAAAGCCTTTGCCACCCGCAGCGGCTGGCTCAATCGTTTCCAGGTGAATTTCCGCAACCACCGCAAGATCGTCGTGGTCGACGGGCTGGTCGGGTTTGTCGGCGGCCATAACGTCGGCGACGAATACATGGGCGAGAAACCACCGCTGGCGCCATGGCGCGACACCCATGTGCTAGTGCGCGGCCCGGTGGTGGCGTGCATGCAGGAGTCATTCGCCGAAGACTGGTTCTGGGCTGCCCGTTCGTTGCCGCCGCTGATCCTGCCAGACGCCTACCCCGAGGACGGCGTGCTCTGCCAGTTGCTCGCCAGCGGCCCGGCGGACGCCTACGAAACCTGCTCGCTGTTCTTTGTCGAAGCGATCCACGCCGCCAATGAACGGGTGTGGATCACCAGCCCCTATTTCATTCCCGACGAAGCCGTGTTTGCCGCTTTGCGCCTGGCGGTGCTGCGCGGTGTCGATGTGCGCCTGCTGCTGCCCTCGCGCCCGGATCACCGCATCGTCTATGCGGCCTCCAGCCTGTATGCGTTCGAAGCGGTACGCGCCGGGGTGCGGGTATTCCGCTATGAACCGGGGTTCCTGCATCAGAAAGTGGTGTTGATCGACAACGAGATCAGCGCGATTGGCAGCGCCAACCTGGACAACCGTTCGTTCCGGCTGAATTTTGAAGTGATGTTGCTGACTGTCGACAGCGAGTTCGCCCGCCACGTGGAACAGATGCTCAGCGAAGACTTCGCCCAAGCCTACGAAATCGCCAAAGAAGAAAGCCGGGAGATCCACCGCCTGCAACAGGTCGGCATGCGGATCGCCCGGCTCATTTCACCGATTCTCTAAGGGTTGTAGATGTCGTCGCGGGTCCACGGCAGTTCATGGCTGCCATCCGGATGGGCTTTCACCGCGAGGATCTGGTGCAGATTGATCCAGCCGTGGGCAAACGCGTAGGCGCAACCGGCCAGGTACAGGCGCCAGATACGCAGTGCCTGTTCCGGAACCATTTTCCCGGCGGCCTCGAGATTATCTTCAAGCCGTTCGCTCCAATGATCGAGCGTGCGCGCGTAATGCAGGCGCAAGCTCTCGACGTCGACGATTTCCAGACCCGCTTCACTGATGGCCGCCGAAATCATCGACAGGTGCGGCAACTCACCGTTGGGGAACACGTACTTCTCGATGAAATCCCCGGCGCCGCGTCCCACCGGGCGGCCATCGGTGTGCTTGGCGGTGATGCCGTGATTCATGACCAGCCCGCCGTCCTTCACCGCACCGAACAGAATCCGGGTGTATTCGGGGAGGTTGGCGTGGCCGACGTGCTCGAACATGCCGACGCTCACCACTTTGTCGAACCGACCGTCTTGCGGCAGATCGCGATAGTCGAGCAGTTGCAGTTCAACCTGATCTTCCAGGCCTTCGGTTTTCACCCGTTCCCGGGCCAGCGCCAGTTGCTCCTTGCTCAGGGTGATGCCAAACACTTTGGCGCCAAACTCGCGCGCAGCGAAGCGGGCCAATCCACCCCAACCGCAGCCGACATCCAGCAGGTATTCACCAGGCTGCAGGCGCAGCTTGCGACACAGATGGCGGAACTTGGCTTCCTGAGCCTGCTCGAGAGACTCACTGCCGGTCTCGAAATACGCGCAGGAATACACCATGTTGCTGTCCAGCCATAGCTGGTAGAACTCGTTGGACAGGTCGTAGTGATAGGAAATCGCCTTGGCATCAGTCGCCTTGTCGTGCAGCGTTCGCACCGGCTGGCTGTCTTCATCTTCATCGAGCAGCGCGGTGCTCAATTCATCACAGACCCGGATGACTTCGCTGATCGAACCTTCCAGTTCGACTTTGCCCTCGACGAATGCGCCCCCCAGCGCATCAAGACTTGGATGGGTGAGCTGAGCCACCATCTGTGGATCCTTAACCACGATGGTAACGCTGGGCTCCGGCCCGAGATCGAATTCATGGCCGTCCCAGAGTCGCAGGCGAAGCGGCAGCTGCAGATTCTGTAAGGCCGGTGGAAGTTGCGCGAGCATGGAATATCCCCCTGGTTTCAGACGTCTGATCTGAGGGTAGACCATCCTTGAAAAAATAGCAGGCTATCGATTTGATAAGCCTTTTCTATGGTTCCAGACGCTCCGCCAGGCCATCCTGCAGCCACTGTTTAAGCCAGGTCACGGCCAAAAGCGATGCACCCTCTCCATAGATGACTGCCAATTCCGCGCACAATTCCGCAAAAGTGAAGCTCTGGTTGAACATCAGATTCAGCGCATCGGCCTGCGCCGATTCCAGGCTGCGGAAATGGCACACGAGATCGGCACGCCAGATCACGCAGACTTCGGGCGCATCCAGCAGCCGGCTGTGCGGAAAATCGGTTTCTTCCTTGACCGAGCGCCATACGGCGAGGGTATTGAAGCGACACTCGAGCCACTGGACCGACGGTGTAGGCTTGATACGCAACGCCGGCCATTCGTGCGGGGCGAGAGTTGCCATCGTATCGATGGTCAGGGGCATGCCGGCGGGCGCATCGAACGCCAGAGTGAAAGCCCATTCCAGTACCGCCAGCTCGGCCAGGGCGGCACCTTGTTCCGGCACCAGATAGCGGTGGACGAAGTCACCGACTCCCTTGCCCAGCCAGCGCAGGCTGTAATGCACCGACGGACTCTGTCGGATGTACGTTGTCATGAGTTGATCGAACTCATCGTCACCCAACCAGTACCGAATGGCCGGATAGTCGTGACGCAACACTTCAAGCAAGCGACTGTGATAAGCGTTGTGGTAGATCGCCAATCCGGTGCCGACGTCCAGCGTCGGGCCACCGATCAGGCTGTCGCTCAACAGCGGATTGGCCGCCGACGACGGATCCAGCAGGAAAGCCTCGAACGCCAGTTGCCACTCATTCAGGCGCATTCCAGCCTCCCGGCCAACACCGCGTTGCCCAATTCCCGGGCTTTTTGCAGCTCATCAAGCAGCGCTTCAAAGGGTGGGAAATGATCGTCGCGCTCGAGCAACGTGGCCACCGCACCCAGATGTTCCAGGGTTCTTTGGTACAGCCTCCAGACCGGGTCGGACACCGGCTGGTCATGGGTATCGATCACGTAGTCGCCATAATCACTGTGGCCGGCCAGGTGCAACTGGCGCACTTGGCGCGCGGGCAGACTCTGGATGAACGTCCATGGATCAAATCCGTGATTGCGCGAACTGACGTAGACATTGTTGACGTCGAGCAGCAGCTCGCAGCCGGTCTCGCGGGTCAGCGCCGCGAGGAATTCCCACTCGGTGAAGTCATCCCCCGCAGCACGCACATAGCTGGAAACGTTCTCCAGCACGAGCGGCCGCTGCAGCACGTCTTGCACTTGACGGACACGGGCGGCGACGTGCGCGAGGCTTTCGTCGGTGTAAGGCAGCGGCAGCAAGTCATGCAGTTGATGGGCGTTGCCGCGACTCCAGCACAAGTGATCGGAAACCCATTCGGGTTTGATTCGTTCGGCCAGCCGTTTGAGTTGGTTCAGGTATTCGGGATCGAGGGCGTGCGGCCCGCCGATGGACAAGGACACACCGTGCATCACCAGCGGATAGCGTTCGGCGATTGCGTCCAGGTAGTACAAGGCCTTGCCGCCCTGCACCATGAAATTCTCGGAGACCACTTCGAACCAGTCCACCGCCGGCGACTGTTCAAGGATCTGTTGGTAGTACTCGCTTCTCAGGCCCAGGCCGTAACCCGGAAATGGCAGAAGTGCATTCATTGCGGACTCCTTGCAAAGAGGCCGCAGTGGTAGTCACCACTGCGGCCGCATTCGAGGCGGTTATTCGCCGACCTTGCCGCCTTCTTTCATGCACTGTTCCTGAGTCATGGCCTTGAAACCCTGACCTTTGCAAGCGCCCAGGCCTTTGCAAGCGTGATCCTTGGTTTTGCAATCGTTCTGGCCTTTGCACGAGGTCACGCCGTAGCAGTGAACCTTGGCGCCGGCATCGGCGGCCTGTGCCTGGGTGGCGACGCCGGCAAACAGGGTGGCAGCAGCGAGAGCGAGAGCAGCACCGGCAGAGGCGGTTTTGACGTTCATTTTTGTATCCTCGATTATCAACAGGGGTGTCGGCTGGAAGGTTGTTCAGTCCCGACACGCCACTAGAGATCGTCATCTGGATGGCGTTACAGAGGTTCGAAAAAAAACTTCAGTTTTCTTCCTTCAGCTTGAGCAGCGGCTCCTGAAAGCGCAGCAACCGCCCGGCGTTGCCCAGCACCAGCAGCGTGCTGAGGTTATGCAGCAGGGCCGCAATCATTGCTCCGGCGGCACCGAGCCAGCCGAACGCGGCGAACACCACGATCGCCAGCGTCCAGCCCAGGCCGATGATCACGTTCACCTGCAAGGTGCGCCGACATTGACGACTGAGGCGTACGCAGGTGCCGAGCCGACGCAGGTCGCTGCCGATCAGCACGATGTCGGCGGACGCCAGGGCAATGTCCGCGCCGCCCGCCCCCATCGCGACCCCGACCACCCCGGCCTTGAGCGCCAGGGAATCGTTGATGCCGTCGCCCACCACCATCGGCCGGAAACCGTTGTCGATCTCCTTGAGCACGCGATTGAGCTTGTCTTCAGGCAGCGCCTGGGCTTCGACTTCGTGCAGACCGACATCCCGCGCCAGCGTCTGCGCGACACTCTGGCGGTCGCCGGTCAACAGCAACTGGCGCCCCAGGCCCAATTCGCGCAACTCCCCCAGCGCAAAACGCGCTTCGGGTTTGACGCTGTCGGCCAACAACAACCAGGCGAGAAATTTACCGTTCAGCGCCAGCCCGGCAATCGGGCCATCGTGGTCGGGAACAGCCGAGGTGCTGATCCCGAGTTGGGCAAACAACTCCGGACGCCCGAGCGCCGCTTCGCCGTCAGCGGTCATTGCCACTACGCCGAGGCCCTGGCGTTCATGAATGTCGGTCAAGGCCAGGACATCTTCCGAGCCGACCAGCCCCGCCAAGGCGCGACTGACCGGGTGGCTGCTCGCCGCCCCCAGGCTGGCGGCCAATGCCATCACCGAGGTGTGATCCACCTGCGGGCTGTCGATCGACTGCAAACGCAATGTGCCGTAAGTCAGGGTGCCGGTCTTGTCCACCACCAGCGAGGTGAGGTCCGCCAACTCTTCAAGGAACGCCGAACTGCGGATCAGGATCCCGTGGCGCGCCGCCACCGCGACCCCGGCAATCGCCGTGGCCGGCGCCGACAACACCAATGCGCAAGGACACGCCGCCACCAGAACGGCGAGCATCGCCTGCGCGTCGTTGGTGATGAACCAGGTCACCGCCGCCAGCAGCAACACCAGCACCATGTAGCTGCCGGCATAGCGCTCGAGCAAACGGGTGATCGGCGGTTTCGAGCGCTCAGCGTTTTGCATCAGCGCGATGACTTTGCCGAGGGTCGACTGGTCGCCGGTTCGCGTTACCTCGATGCGCAGCAGGCCGTCGAGGTTGATCGCCCCACCGAACACCGGCATGCCGACACCCGCCTCCACCGGCACCGACTCACCGGTAATCGACGCAGTATCCAGACTGGCCTGGCCGGCCAATACCCGACCGTCTGCCGGTATCCGGTCGCCCGCGCGAACCTCCACCGTATCGCCCGCCTTGAGCGTGCCGTTATCGACCTCGATGATCGTGCCGTCCGCCTGAACCTTGCGCGCATGGCTGCGGGTCAGTTGGCCAAGCGCATGAATCGCTTCCTGGGAACCGATCACGCTGCGCTCTTCCAGCACATGGCCGAAGATCATGATGATCGGCAACAACGCCGCCGTGAGCAGATCGCCAGTAGCCCAGGCACCGAGCATCGCCAGGGCGATCAACTGGTCAGTGATGCCGTGCAGGCTCGGGTAACGCAAGCTGAACCACGCCGAACGCATCACCGGAACCGCGACCAGCAAGGACGCGAAACCGAGCAGTAACTGGCTGACACCGGTCTGCTCCGGCAGCAACCAGCGCCAGATCAGACCCAGACCGAGCAGCCCGAGGGCAAGCATCGCCAGGGTCAGCTGGCGCGCGGCGCGGCGTTGTTCGGCCGAGGACAACAGGCTCGGAGCGGCGGTAGTCGCGGTCATTTACTGGCTCCCTGAATGATCAGGCGGGAATCGTCTTTCGGGTCGACCGTGGTCACGGAACCGGCCTGGCCGAGAATCTTCGGCATCCGCTCGCGATACAGGCGCAACAACATTTGCGGGTCAGTGCCTTGTTTCTGGGCCTTGGCCAGACCCAGAACGGTCGCGGTATCGGCAGACGCTTTCGCCAGTCGCTCACCGGCCTGGGCATGGGCGACTTGCACGGTACGGTCGGCCTGTTCGTTGGCGGACTGGGTGAATTTTTCCGCGTCGGTGCGGGCGTTGGCGACCGCCTTGTCGGCTTGCTGACTGGCGGTCAAAACCGCGTTGAACGCGCTGATGGCCGGCTCCGGCAAACTCGATTGCACATCGACCCGGGCCACTTCGATGCCGATGCCCTGCCCGCTCGCCTTCAATTCGGCCAGTCGCTGATTGATACCCTGAACCAGATCACCACGCAGCCGTTCCCGGCGCTCGGCAGCCTGGTTGTCCGAGCCGATCAATTCCGGGCGCGCTACCAGAATCGTGTCCAGATCCCGCGCGGCGGTCAGGGCCACCGCGCTGCGGGTCACCAGCCGATCCAGTGCTGGCAAAACGTGCTCGCCTTGCAGCACGAAGTCGTACGGATCGGTGACCTTGTAGAACACCCGCACATCCAGTTGCACAACCCCGGCGTCACCGGTGAGCAGATAGCCGGAGCCGGCCAGTGCATCGCTCAACGGCGTGGCGAATGTCGCGACGCGATCAGCCTGCACGGCAGCACCGCTGCGCAGCAGGTTTTCCACTCGCCGCTCGATCACCCGATCCGCCGCCGGCAGTAACACCACCTGTTCGAACGGCTGCGGCCACGCCAGTAACAGGCCGGCATTTTGAATGCGCTCCAACGCTCCAAAGTGCAAAACCACCGCGCGATTCTGCGGATCAATCTGCCGAACGTTGGAAAACGCCCAGGCCAACGCTGCCAGTACTGTCACACCGTAGAGTGCGAAAAACGCCAGGCGTCCAGCCTGAATCCACGGACTGTTCAACGTTTGTGTTCCACGTGGAACTTCTTCGCTCATGGCTGTGTTCCACTTTTACCGTCAAGATTCGGCGGACCGTCCACCAGCACGCGGAACGGTGCGGCGTCGGTGCGCAGAATCAGTTTGGTGTCCGGCGAAACGATGGTGCCGAGGGTGTCCAGCGAGCGCAGCAGGTTATACAGCTGCGGCGAACCCGCGTAAGCGCGACCATAAATCTGCGCCGCTTCGACTCGCGATTGCGCCTCGATTTCCGCCGCTTTCACCGTCGCATCGGCCTGTACGATTCGCGCATCGCGTTCGGCGGCGGAACGGATCTGCGCCGCCTCACGCTTGCCGATGGCGGTACGTTCAGTGGCAATGGTTTCACGCTCGGCGCGCATACGATCGACCGTCGCCGTCAGCGTCACCGAAGGCAGGGTCAAGCGTTCGATACCGACCTGCACCACACGCACGCCATAAGTGGCGAGCAACTGCTGATCGATCTGCTGGCGCAACTGCGCTTCGAAATCGGCGATGTGAACCTGACTGGCATCGGTGTTCACCAGGTTCGCCAGATCAAAACTGGCGGCCGTGGTTTCCAGCGCCGAACCGACAAAGGTTCGAATCTGTCGCGCCGCTTCATCCGGCTGGTTCTGTACCGCGCGCATGAAGCGCTGCACGTTGTCCGGATCGCCCTGCACCTGCCACGCCACATACGCCTGAACGATGATGCGCAAACCGTCGCGGGTGCCGACATCCTGCAAGCCACTGGAAGTCGTGCGCAAGCGCAGGTCCACCGGAATCGCCGCCTCGAACGGCGCCGGCCAGCGCCAGCTCAAACCCGGCGCCAGCAACACCCGGGACGGATTGCCGAAACGGGTGATGACCGTGGCCTCACCGGAGCGCACCTGCACCAGGCTCGCCGCCGCGACGGCAAAGGCCACCAGCAACACGGCCCAGCCCATCCGCCGCCAGGGGAATGGCCCCGCCTCTTCCGGCGCACCGTGGTGGTGATGGTGATGATGCCCGTGATGGTGGTGTCCACCGCCATGAGCATGATCGTGGCCGCTGTGGTCATGGTGATCGTGAGTGTGCGACTGGCTCAATGGGTGGCTCCTGGTTGAGCGGTGGCGCGCGCCGGCGCGGGATCTGCCGGCAGCGTGAACGTACGCAGGTCGATGGTCGGCGCATTGCTGCTGCCGCCCAGGCGATGGTCGAGCACCAGCAATCTGGCCTTGCTCAAACCCTGGCTGAGTTGACTGAGGTATTGCTCCAGCACGAACGCCTGGCCGGCGCTGGCATAGGCTTTTTGTTCGGCGCTGAACTTCAGATCCGCCGCGCGCGCCGTGGCGTTTATTTCATGGGCACTGGCGCTGGCCTGATCCTGAACAAGGCTGGCCTGAAGTTGTGCCTGATTGTTCGCTTCGGCGGCGGCGCCGCGCTCGCGGGAAATCAATGCCTGCGCGCCGATCTGCGCCGCTTGAACGCTGTGATAGGCATTCGCCGCGCCGGCCGGCGGATGAATCGCTTCGACCACGGTGGCGAGAATTTCCACGCCGCTGTCGAGTTTTTGCAGATCGCTTTGCACCGCGCGACCGATTTCTTCGGCCAGCCCTTCCCTGTCCTCGCCGAGCAAACCGTCGAGGGTCCGCGAAGCGAAGTCGTGTACGAGAATGCGGCTGGCGGTGCTGCGAATCAGCGTCGGCACATCGGCGCTGTTGTAAGTGGCGGCGAGCGCCGCTTGATCGCTGAGGCCGATGCGGTAGACGAAGCGCACGTCCATGTTGACGATCTGCAAGCCTTGTTGATCGCCACGACGGCTGGCGATGACCTGGGATTTGTCGTTGACATGACTGGCGTCCCACAAGCGGTTGGCGGTCAGCGGCGCCGGGCCTTCCGCCGGGTCCGGCTGCGGCGGCGCGGGATTTTCTCCAACGCTGGTCGCCAGCTCGTGCACCACACCGTTTTCGACGCTCAGCACCCGCCCCAGCGGCCAGGGCAGACCGGCATGCAGACCCGGACCGAACACCTGCACCGGTTTGCCGAAACGCTCGTAGATACCAAGGCTTTGCAGAGGAATTTCATGGATGCCGGTGAGCAACCAACCCACCGCCGCGACCAGCGCCAGCACCGGCCAGAACGCACGACGCATGTAACTGAAGGCCCAGATCTGGCGCAGATCGATGCCGAAACGGTTGTGTAATTCATGCTGCAACGCAAGCAGCGGCTGGGGTGGCCAGCGCAGCAGATCGGCGACGAAACTGCGGGCCAGCAGCGTCGGCTCGAGCTGTTCGCGGCGCGGGCTGAACAGCGACAGCAAGGCACGCAGCAGTAACTCGACAGCGACCAACCCCGGCAAAAGACCGATCAGCACCGCCAGGCGCACAGGCCAGACCGCATTTTCACTGGCAAACAACAGACACAATGCGCCCAGCACCAGCGTGATGATCGTCACCCGCGTCAGTTGTGCCAATGCGCCGGCTTCGGGCCATTGCGCCGGGTTTTCCTGGGCCAGTTGCCGCTCCAGCACCAACAAACCGAACGCCAGCAGCAGCGCCACGGCCGCACCGACGGTGGCGGACAAACCGGTAGCCGCCGACGGCAAGGTGAGGTTCCACGTCTGCTCGATGCCGAGCAACACCAACAGCGCCCAACCCCCCAGCCACAATGTAGCGGCGCCGATCTGCGCAAGCAGATGCAGGCTGCGCTGGCTCAAGCGATCGAGCAGGCGTTCGTACCAGCCGTCCGGGGCAGGCTGATCGTCCGGCGCGGCAGCGACCGTCAACGGCGGATGGATCACTCGCTCCCGCCAGCGCGTCACCCACCCCGCCGATTGCAGCCCGGCTGCGAGCACCAGCAACGCCGCGCTCTGGTTGACCAGCAGCGCCGGCCACAAGGATTGGGCCGCAAACAGGCCAACGAAGAACGCCAGCACCCAACCGACTGCCGCCAGCCCGCCAAGGCCAATCGCCAACCGGCGCAAGCGCCGCCCCTGCGCCGCCGCTTGCTGAAAGCGCGGCAATCCGGTCACTTGCGTGCCATCAACCTCCAGATCGACTTGCATATCCCCCCGAACTCACACTTGGCTCACTGCACATATCGTTACGATATAACGAAAGCTGTGAAATATTTGTACTCATTTTCCCAACCTGAACGCCATGCAACCTGTCGCTTGCCTGAAGCCTTGACCGAAATCGCTGGAAACGCTCATATTACGTTCATAATTTTTACTCCGAACTACTGTTATCGATCCGCATCCTTCAGTCAGGAGCAAGAGCATGAGCAACTATGACGTGGTGATTCTGGGCGGTGGCCCGGGCGGTTATAACGCGGCGATCCGCGCCGGTCAGCTGGGCCTCAAGGCCGCTTGCGTGGAAGGTCGCGCAACCCTCGGCGGCACCTGTCTGAACGTTGGCTGCATGCCGTCCAAGGCCTTGCTGCATGCCTCGGAGCTGTACGAAGCGGCCACGGGTACGGAGTTCGCCAACCTCGGTATCGAGGTCCAACCGATCCTCAACCTCGCGCAAATGATGAAACAGAAAGACGAAAGCGTGGCGGGACTGACCAAGGGCATCGAATTTCTGTTTCGCAAGAACAAAGTCGACTGGATCAAGGGCTGGGGCCACATCGATGGCCCGGGCAAGGTCTGTGTGACTGGCGATCAGGGCAGCCGGATCGAGCTGACGGCCAAGGACATTGTCATCGCCACCAGCTCCGAGCCCACACCCCTGCCCGGCGTGGACATCGACAACCAACGCATCCTCGATTCCACCGGCGCCCTGTCGCTGAACGAGGTGCCCCGGCATCTGGTGGTGATCGGCGCCGGGGTCATCGGCCTCGAACTCGGTTCGGTCTGGCGGCGCCTGGGCGCGCAGGTCACGGTGGTCGAATACCTCGACCGCATCTGCCCAGGTGTCGATGGCGAGGCCGGCAAAACCCTGCAACGCTCTCTGAGCAAACAAGGCATCGCCTTCAAATTGAGTTCGAAAGTCACCAGCGCCACCTCGACCGCCAGCGGCGTGCAACTGAGCGTCGAACCTGCCGCCGGTGGCGCCGCCGAGCTGCTGGAAGCCGATTACGTGCTGGTGGCGATCGGTCGCCGGCCTTACACAAAGGGCCTGGGGCTGGAGAATGTCGGCCTGAGCACCGACAAACGCGGCATGCTCGCCAACAAACAGCATCGCACCGAAGCGCCCGGCGTGTGGGTCATCGGCGATGTCACGTCCGGGCCGATGCTCGCGCACAAGGCGGAAGACGAAGCCATGGCCTGCATCGAGCAGATCGTCGGCAAGGCCGGGGAAGTCAATTACGAGCTGATCCCCAACGTGATCTACACCCGACCGGAACTGGCCAGCGTCGGCAAGACCGAAGAGCAGCTCAAGGCCGAAGGCCGGGCCTACAAGGTCGGCAAATTCCCGTTCACCGCCAACAGCCGGGCGAAGATCAACCACGAGACCGAGGGTTTTGCCAAAGTCATCGCCGACGAACGCACCGATGAAGTCCTCGGCGTGCATCTGGTCGGGCCGAGCGTCAGCGAAATGATCGGTGAATTCTGCGTGGCCATGGAGTTCAGCGCCTCGGCCGAGGACATCGCCCTCACCTGCCACCCGCACCCGACGCGCTCCGAGGCATTGCGCCAGGCAGCAATGAATGTGGAGGGGATGGCGACGCAGATGTAAGGCTTTGGCGCATCCGTGACTGGCCGATCGCGTTCGCGGGCAAGCCCGATCCCGCATTTCTGGGAGTGGACTTGCCCGCGAGGGGATACAACCCGGTCTACTGCGGAAGATGCCCCAACGGCAACGCCCCCGGCGTCTTCACCGTATGGATCGCGAAGTTGCTGCGGATATCGCTCACCCCCGGCAACTTCAGCAGGCAGCCAGTGAGAAAACGGTCATAGGCGCGCAGGTCCGGCACCACCACTTGCAGCAGGAAATCCGACTCGCCGGACACCAGAAACGCCGAAATCACCTCGGACAACGCCGTCACCGCCCGGTGAAACGCCTCGGCCTGCTCGTCGTTATGGCGTTCGACCTTCACCCCGACAAACACCGTCAGCCCCAACCCCACCTCGTCGCGATCGAGGTTCGCCTGATAACCGCGAATCACCCCCGCCTCTTCGAGCATCCGCACCCGGCGCAGACAAGGCGAAGCGGACAGACCGATCTCGTCCGCCAGTTGCACATTGCTCAGGCGCCCGTCCCGTTGCAGCGCGGCGAGAATCTTGCGATCGAAGGCGTCGAGTTTCATGGTTGGCAGATCCTGATAGTTTCACGGCAAAAAGAAAGCAGGTTATGCCAATCCTGAATGACTTTGAAGCGAACTACGCAAGCACCTGCCCTGCCCCTCGGCCATAGACTGACGTCACCGAATCGACAACGAAAGGGGTGGCAACGTGGCAAGTCTCTGGCTGTTTTTCCTGGCATTGGCGGTGGTCTATCTGTTGCCCGGCCCCGACATGATCCTGTTGTTACAGACCGGCGCCCGCCAGGGTCGCGGCGCAGCGCTCGCCACGGCAGTGGGTTTGGCAGTCGCACGGGGTTGTCATGTGGCTTTGGCGGCGTTGGGGCTGGCGGCTCTGTTCAAGGCGGCACCGTGGACATTCGACGTGGTGCGCCTGGCCGGGGCGGCTTATCTGTTGTGGATCGGCATTCAATGTCTGCGCAGCACCTTGTTGCCGGATCTGCGCGCCAACAGCGTGCCCGACGCCCGTGCACAGTGGCGCGAGGCGATCCGCCGGGGCCTGCTGACCAACCTGCTCAACCCCAAGGCGTTGTTGTTCTGCTCGGTGCTGCTGCCGCAGTTCATCGTCGCCGATGGCGCGCCGGTGCTGAGCCAGTTCGCCGTGCTGGGCGTGATCCTGGTGGGCGTCGGCCTGCTGTTCGACAGTGCCTATGCCCTGACGGGCGCCGCGCTGGGCCGCTGGCTGCAACACAGTCCAACGGCCCAGCGAGTCCAGCAATGGTTGTTCGGCAGCCTGTTGATCGGCTTTGCGGTGCGCCTGACGTTTATCCAGCAGGCTTAGCTTTTGCGGGCCTTGCGCTGGCGCCGGATCATCAGCAACGCGGCGGCGACGAACACCACAAGCGCCCCGATCTGCACCGGCCATTTGTACGGCCGCAATGCCGAACGCACGGAATCGGTCACCTGCGTGACGTAGCGCTTGTCGGCATTCTCGAAGTCCGGGTACGGGCACTGGTGACCGAAGTCCACGGCCCACGGCACGTACGGGCCTTCATTCACATAGCGCTGATACAGCGCACTCTGCTCCTCCAGGCTGCTGTTCCAGCCCGCCGCCGAGCACAACACGGCGGCAAACGCCTGGCTGGTGTGCGGCAGATTGTCGGCGGCACGACCGGCCAGCGCCGTGGCGACGAACCGGTAGTGATAGCGCTGATCCGGCTGCGCCTCACTGGCTTTCTGGCGCTGCACCTCAGCCTCGGCCACCAGCGGCCCGACCTTCAGCTCAGTGTTTTCCAGGCTGTAGTTGCCGCCGAACGTGGCGTAATCCGGGGCCATCTCGTAACCGAGGATGTCCATGCCCCACTCCCGCGCCGTCCACGCCGCGTTGTACAACGCACTGGCGCGCCGGGTCGGCCACCAGGCGGCGTCGGCCTTCATTCGTTGTTCGCCGTAAAGTCGGGCCTTGTGCTTCAAATCGTCGCTGTCGAAATAGCCGACCGCCTGTTCATAGTGCCCTTCACGCAACAATCGACGCCCAAGCAGATTGCGCAGGCTCGCCGCCACCGGCAGCGGCACGTAGTTGTCGCGATCCTGCTGGCTCAGCGCAGCCGGCGCCGGCACGTTGGTATCGACGTATTGCTTGAGCTCCTCGACCGTCAGCACCCGCTCGGCCACCGTCGCCGCGTCGTACCAATAAATGCGTTGGCTGCGATACAACTGATCGAAAGCCTGCACGTACTCGCCACGTTGCAGCGCCAGAATCGCGCTCTCACCCTCGACCCGGCACTTGGGCTGCAACGTCTCGTAATTCCAGTCCGGCGTACGCCGCTCACCCCAGGACTCGCCCTGCGGGAAGGCCTGCGCCGCTTTGGCATAGGCCGCAGCGGCAGCGTTCTTATCACCATCGCGCACCGCCAGTTTGGCCCGCAGCCACCAGGCCAGGCCGCTGTCGCCAGCGTGTTCGAGGAATGCCTTGGCGCTGGCGTAGTCGCCCTGTTGGTAATTCATCGCGGCCAGACGATCCGCGTTGTCGAGGCTGCCGCGGGTGCTGTCCTGCAACAGCTTGATCAGTTTTTTCTCGTTCGGCGGCTCGTCGCCAAAGGACCAGCCAAGTCGACTGATAAGGGATGCCGTGACCAATTGCTGCACCGCTTTGCCGCGCAGCAACTTCACCAACTGATCTTCAGGCTGCTCGGCGAGGTCGTTCATCAGCAACTTCAGCGAGGTGTAGCCGACATTCGAACCGTGCAGATTTTGCGTCGCGTAGAGTTCGATGGCGCTGTTCCAGTCGCCCGCCTTGCGCAGCACTCGCGCCTCTTCACCAAGGCTGGCAACGCCTAGCTCCAGTGGATCACTGAAACCGTCGATGCTCAGTTGCCGCGCCTGGCGAAACGCATCGCGGGCGTCTTCCAGTCGGGTGAGTGCATCGCCCGCCTCTTCGGTCATGGCAAACAATGCACGGCCCAGCGAGTACGCGGCCCAGGTGCTGCGCAGCGGACGCTGGTCCGCCGGCAGCGCCAGCACCTGGCGGAAATAGTCGGCGGCCAGTTGATGATCGCCAGCACCGAACGCCACGGCGCCCGCCACATACAGGCGCAGCTCCGGCGCCAGGCTCGCGCCCTGCACTTCGACCTGACGGGCATCGGTCAGGCTGCGCAATTGCTTGACCTGCGCCTGCTGTTCCGCGCTCAGACCCACCTGCTCGGCCTTGTCCCGCGCTGCGTTGGGCTCACTCGAATCGGCGGAATAATCATCCGGGTTGTAGGTGACCGCCGTGACATTCTTCAGCCCGGCAATGGTTTTGCCGAGGCGATTGATCTCGAAGTTGAAGTTGCCCTCAGGCATCTCCGCCAACGATTGCCCGCGATCGTCGAGCAGGCGCATCGGGAAGTCCGGGCCGCAGGCCAACGCCGAACCCAGCGGCAGGCTGAGGCTCAGGCAGAGCAGGTGGCGGGGCCAGTTACGGGTCAACATGCGAACCTCCTTGATCAATATTTGCGCAACGCGCCCAACCGATGGCGCGCTGCCCGCCCGCCGGCAATCGACCGTCGCGCAGGCGGGTGAAGGTAAGCAGATCCGGACTTTGTTGCAACGAATAACCGGCGAGCGCGTCGGCACCGTCACAGCTTCGCGCCTTGAGCGTCACGCGCGCCGGCCAGGGTTGATCGAGGTTGCCGGGATTTTCCAGGCGAATGTCGTGCAAACCCTCGTGCTCGCTGAACGCTACGGTCAACGGGCCGCTCAGCGCATCGCCGCGCGCCACCGCGCGTAATGTGGTCAGACTCCAGGCCCGGCGGTCGTTGGCCAGCGGCAAGCGGAACCAGATCAGCCCGGCCAGGTGCGCCGGGCGATCGTCGCGCAGCTCTTGGGCGAGGCGGCTCAGTTGCTGCGGATCGGCCAACAGTTCCCGTCGCTGCCCGCCGCGCTCCAGCGTAACTTCACTTTCCACCAGCGGCGCCCCGCCCGCGTCGGGCAACAGCGCCACGCCGTAAGCCGGCAGCGCCAGGTAGAACGGTTTTTCGCTGATCCGGCCCCAGGCCCTGGCCCAGCGTTGCGCCTGCTGCGGATCGAACAACCCACGACGCGGATCACTGACCGCATGCACCTGCAACACGCTGCTGTCGACCGTCGCCAGCAACGCCGGCAGTTGCGGGCTGTCGAGCCATGCCGGGAGCGCGGTGATGCTCAGCGGCAACGTCGCCGGCAAGGCCGAGCGCAAATGTGTGAGGAATGCGGCGTAATCCGGCAGACGCGCGTTGCCGGCATCGTGGTCGATCTCGACCCCGGCCAGCGTCAGGCCCTGTCCTTGCCAGTCGGCGATCAGTTGAAGGATCTGCCCGCTGACCTGATCCTGATCCAGCGTCTTGAGCTGGCCGTCGAGGCGTATCACCGCAATCAGCGGCCGGCCGTCGCTCTTGAGCAATGGCGGATCGATCCGCGCCCGACTCCAGCCGGCCTGCGGAAACGCTTGCAGCGCCAGCACCCGCAGGGTCGAGAAATCGGCGCGGCTGTCCCTGAGCGCCGGCTCATGGGCCGGCGTCCACTGGCGTTGCCAGACGTAGAGTTGTTGATCCAGACGAGTGACTTCCCGCTGCTCGCAGGCGGACAGCCACAGCAAAGAAGCCAGCAACACCGGCAGACCCACGATAAACCGCATACCTTTCGCGCATCCCTGACAACACAAGGCCGCAAGGGTACACAAAACCCGTGGGAGTGACCTCGCCCACGAAGGCTTGCGGCGGGGCTACGGTTTGCGCGCGATGATCACCTGACTTTTCGCCACGACGCCGTCCAGGGCCTCTTTGATCTGCGCGCCGCGGGGCGAGTCGAGCACGGCTTGCCAGGTGCTGGCCCAGTGATGGAGCAGCGGATGGTCGGGATTGCTGAAATCGACCTTGGCTTCCCAGAACAGCAGCATCCACATCGACCAGTAAAAGCCGTACTGGCTATGGCTGATGATCTCCAGGCCGGCCTCGCTGACCATCGCCTTGAACTGCTCTTCACTGATGATGCGAATGTGGTTCGGCTTCTCGAAATAGTCCGGGGACGCGATGCCCTTTTGCAGGTCTTCGGAACTCGGGTGCGGCACGCTCAGCAGGTACAGCGCCCCCGACTGGCCGACACGCACCAGTTCAGAGAGGAACTGCGCCGGGTCCTCGACGTGCTCGATGACTTCCGTGGACACCACGCGAGTCGCGGTGCCGTCGGCGATCGGCAGTGGATTGCAGTCGGTGACATGGCACTCGACGCTGCGCGCCGGAGTATCGGCCAGGCGCTGGCGGGTGGCTTCGACCTTGGCTTCGTCGATGTCGGCGATGATGATCCGCGCCCCGCGATTGCCGCAGAACTGCACGTTGCCGCCATCGCCGCAGCCGACATCGATCAGGATGTCATCCGCCGTCACCGGGAAGCCTGTGAACAGCTCGCCGGTCTCCTTGTTGAACCAGCCGCTGAGCGTCGCGTCGTACAGGCCGAGCATGTACGGATCGACCTTGTCGGCGACCGGCACGGCAGGTTGCTCGGGGACTGGCGCAGGCGTCGCCGCCGTGAGTTTCTTCAAAAGGCTCAGCATGAGGTGGCTCCAGAGGATGGGACGGCGGTACGCGACGTTCCGAGGCGTTTGACCAGGGCAGCGCCACGGTTGCGCATCGGCATTTCGATCAGGCGGTAATTGAGTTCGCTGAGCAGCACGATCAACCCGCCCGCGATCAGCAGGGTGACGACCGGACGACCGGCCGGACTGGGCAGACCGGCAGTCTGCAAACGGAAGATCAGTTCACGCACCAGTTGATAGGCCGGGATATGAATCAGGTAGATGCCGTAGGAGCGGCTGCCGATCCATGCCATCAACCGTTGCACAACGCCGGCCGGCAACAGGTAATCGCGGTTGTAAGAGGCGATCCAAACCAGCATCGCGCTGAGCACGGCGATGGAACCGATGCGATAACTGGCGAAGGTGAAGCAGTCAGTCGCCATGAAACTCAACAGCAGGCCGATGCCGATCAGCGCGGACAACCCGGCCCACGGGCGACGCAGAAAGGTCGGCTCCCAGCGCTTGTACGAAGGCTGGGCGCTCCACATCGCCAGCAGGATGCCAAGGGCCAGCGCGTCGGTGCGAACCACCATCAAAAGCGGCGTGCGCAGGGTGAACAGCTGCACCGCAACGAGCGCCAGCAGCGCCCACACCAGATGCTTGCGGCACACCAGAATCAGCAACGGGAACAGCAGGTAGAACTGCTCTTCCAGCGACAGGCTCCAGTACACGAAACTGCTGCCGTACTCGTAATGGAAGAAGCTGTCGGCAAAGCGGAAATTGGCGTACTGCAACACACCCGCCAGGGTCGCCTGGATATTCGCCGACAACGTGCCGAACGCCCCGGAGCGGTTGAGAAACACACACGCCAGCAGCATCAGCGCCAGCCACAACCACGCCGACGGCAACAGCCGGAACACCCGCCGCAGCCAGAAATTGCGTGTCTGCTCCCAGTATTCCCGGCGCGTGCTGCAGCCGTGCAAGGCCGGGATCAGGCTGCGGGCGATCACAAATCCCGAGATCGCGAAAAACAGATCGACGCCCCACCACGGCTGCGCCCAGGCATGGATGTTTTCCAGCAGCGGCACCGGATCGGTGAACAGACTGCCCTGCAAGTGATGAAACAGAACCCCGAGTACCGCGATTGCGCGCAGCACCTCGATGTCCATGATCCGTTTGCCGCTCATGAGGCGTTCCCTGCATCGAGGGGCTTGCGGGCAATGATCACCTGGCTCTTGGGCATGAAGCGGTCGAGCACCTGCTTGATCGCCAGACCGTCAGGCTGCGCGAGCAGGTCTTGCCAGGTGCGCGCCCAACTCTCCATCAGCGGCGGATACGGCGGCTGGATCCGGTCGCGCACCGCGCCTTCCAGATCACGTCCGGCGGCACGTTCGCTGGCCCAGAAAAAGATCATGCCCATCACCCAGAAAAAGCCCGTGGCCTGACGATGCTCGATCACCAGACCGGCCTCCTCGACCAGCGCGGCAAAACGCTCCGGGGTAAAAATCTGCACATGATTGGGCGACTGGTAGTAGCTGGCCGGCGCGATGCCCTGCTGCAAATGCTCGCCCACCGGGGCCGGGACGCTCAGCAGGTATTGCGCGCCGGGACGACCCATGCGCACCAGCTCGGCCATGAACGGCTCAGGCTCGTCGATGTGTTCGAGGACCTCCATGCACACCACTTTGCTGGCGCAGCCATCGGCCAGCGGCAACGGCAGGCTGTTGCTGACCAGGCCCAGATTCGCCCGTCTCGATTGCGCCTCGACCTGGCGGGCGAGGTCACGCACCTTGTCGTGTTCGCTGTCGGTAAAGATCACCGAGGCACCCTGGCGCACTGCGAACAGGGTCGCCACGCCTTCGCCGCAGCCGACATCGAGGACGGTATCGTCGGCACCGATGGCAAAGCCCTTGAGCATTTCGCCGGTATCACCGCAAAACCAGCCATCGAGGACGGCATCGCACAGGCCGACATCCCGAGGCGAAACCCTCGGCACGTCCGGCGCCGGAGTGGCAACCGCCGGCGCTGGCGCGGCGGGCAGAAAACGTCGGATCAATGCGCGGATCATGGGCCGGGGGCTTCCTCGGCCAACATCGCGCGGTGCTCGAACAGTTGCGCGAGAAAGCTCTGCAAGCGCTGCTCGGCCACGGCCTGACTGCAAAACCCTTGCAGGCTCAGGACCGCTTGCGCCGACATCTGCGCGTAACGCTGCGGCTGACGGGTCGCCACCTCGTAACTGGCGCGATAGGACTCGCACAACGACGCCCAGTTGGTCATGTAACGCAAGGTGCGGAACGCCTTGCGCGGATCGTGGGGCCAGGCGGTGAGTTCATCGGTGGACTCGATCACGAACGCATTCCCGGCGTCGAGGTAATCGATCATCGCCGTGGTGCGCGGCGCCACCGCTGGTTTGCCACAGGACATGAACTCCATCAGCGGCAGGCACTGGCCTTCGCCGTAGGACGTGTTCACCACATAACGGGTGGCCTGCACCAGACGTTCGTAGTCCGCGTCCGCAAGGTAGCCGTAAATCAGCACGATCCGGCAGCGATAGGGTTGGTTTTTGTACAGATGATGAAGAATGTCGCCGAGCGCTTCTTCGGCATCGTGATGGGTCAGCTTGAGCACCAGGGTCGCGTCTTCGACCTCGCGGAAACTCACGCAGAACGCGCTGAGCATATCCTCCCAGTTCTTGCGCCCGTCACCGGGATTGAACACCGAGGTGTAGACCACGCCGTCCAGCAGCAAGGTCTGCTCGCTGACCGGAGCGGTGAAATCGATGCCCTGTCCACGGCGCAGATGCTTCGGGCCGAAGGCGTCGAGATTGAGCTGGCGACTGTCGGCCACCAGCCCCTTGATCTTCAGCATCAGCGGTTCCGTCGGCGCGGGTTGGCCCTGCAACTGCGCGCCGCGCGCGGCAAAGCGATCCCACACCGGCGCCGGCACCGCGACGATCGGGTAATCGGCGCCCATGGCTTCGCGCACGGCGTTGACCGTGTAGCTGGAATGGGTGATCGCCGCTCCGCAGGCCCGCAACACCGTGCGCCAGTCATTGCGCGGCTCGCCGTCGAACGGCTCGTCGGGAATGGTGCTGAACTCCCAGGCGAACACCGGCAGCGTCGGGCAGGCCAAGTGGATCGGCGTGCGATGGGGCGGCGAAAACGACAGGAACACGCAGGGTTCGCCACGGGCCAGACAATCCAGGTACAGCGCATCGACCTCACGCGCCGGGTCGGTGACTTCGATCACTCGCCCGAGACGTTCGAGCACCGGCCGGTATTCCTTGAGCACGAAGTAATAGCTGTACTCCGAGCGGCCCAGGTTCTGCGCGATGGTGTGCTGGTTGGTTTCCGAATGAATGATGATCAGCATGAGGCGTTATCCGTCACAGGCGTGGCATCGGTGGCCCGAGGTGTCAGCGCGAAGAAATCCGCCATGCGCTGCTGCACCGGGGCGAACGCGCAGTAGGCGTGCATGCGCTCGACGGCGGCGGCGGACATGCGCCGGTAGTCCTGCGGCTGCGTCCTGGCCATCCGGTAACTGTTTTCGTAGGCGCTCTTGAGCGAGCCCCAGTCCGGTCGGTAGCGCAGGGTCCGATAGATGATGCGGGTGTCCTGGGGCCAGATCGTCAGCTCTTCGCTGGCCTTGACGACGAAAGCCACCGAGTCGTCGATGTAGTCTTCCATGGCCGTGTGATCCGGAGCGATCACCGGTTTGCCGCTGGACATGAACTCCATCAGCGGCAGGCACAGGCCTTCGCAGCGCGAGGCATTGACGTAAAAACTCGCGGCCTCGTAGAGCCGGGCATATTGCGCGTCGTCCAGGTAACCGTGCATCACCAGCACCCGGCAGGCGAACGGCGACAACTGCGCGAGCAGGGTCATCAGCTCGCTGTAATAGGACGCCAGATCGCTTTGGGTGATCTTCAACACCAGAGTCGCGTCCGGCGTTTCGCGAAACGCCCAGCAGAACGCGGTGATCAATTGATGCCAGTTCTTGCGGCCGTCTTTCGGGTTGAACACAGTGACGTAAACCACGCCATCGACGCTGGTTTCAACCACACCGGAGGTGTCCGGCAGTTCCAGCGGTGGCGGCTCGGCCACGGGCACCGCATGCGGCGCGGCGATGGTCGGCAGGCGGCGTTCGAGCCAGGCGTGGGCCTTGTCCGAGAACAGATCGCGCAGCCCTTCCCAGTACCAGTGGTGCAGGAACATGACCCGTGGCTCGCCGTCCTGGCCGGCCGCGTTCCGGCGCCACAAATGCAGGTAATGACGAGCGATGACCAAGCGTCGCTTGAGGGTCAGTGGCGGCGGCCGCAGCGCTTCGATTTCCGCCAGTTGCTCGGCGGTCAGCGGCTTGGGCAGCAGGTCATCGGCACAAAGATTCAGCGTGCGGCTGTCGAAAATGCAGCCCTTGATCGCCAGGGTCGCGCCGGGATTGATCGGCGCACTGTCATGCTGCTCGCGAATGGCCGCGAAGTTTTCCCACAGCGGCGTCGGCAGCACCAGCACCGGAAAGTCTTCACCCATGGCCCGGCGAATCGCTCGCGCGGTATGGCTCGACAGCGTAATCACCCGCCCTTGGCGAGCGAGCATCTGCGTCCAGTCCTGGCGTGGGTCGTCGTCCCAGGTTTCGTCGGGGATCGAATCGAACTCCCAGGCGACCACGCAGAGGGTCGGGCACTCAAGACCGGTCGGGGTATTCTGCGGCGGGGTGAACGACAGGAACACACTGGCTTCACCGCCAGCGAGCAGTTGCCGATAGAGCGGATCGACCTCGTCGACAGAGGTCACCACATGCACCCGCCCGAGGCTTTCGAGCACCGGGCGATAGGCCTTGAGCACGAAGTAGTAACTGTATTCGGGACGCCCGAGACTCTGGCTGATGGAGCTGTCGTTGACGTCCGAGTAGAGAATGAAATTCATGGCATTCCACGGCGAGACCGCCATCCCGGCAATCTCACGTCATGACGGCGGGCGTCGGATCGGATCGGCAGCGCCGCTTCTCGTCCTGCGTCCTCACGCACGTCTTCGTTCTTGTTTTAGTGGTCGGTTTCACCCTGTCGCGCGGTCATCCGGACAAGCCTGAGAGGATCGCGACGAGGGGCATTCTAAACACATCCATCGCGGATTCGTGAACCGCCCGGCGAGAATAAATCAGGCTAGGATGACGAGAACTGACCGGTCACGATTTGCCCGGTTGAAATTGCTGCGCAATTGGCACAGATTGGCAACCAAATAACTACAAACGATGACTTCGCCTGTTCCGACGCCGGTTCTGCCACCGGTCTGACAGACATACCCATAGAGCCTGTGGGAAATGGCGCAAGTTCAAGACCAAGGGGCCGCTGTTTGAAAAAGCGTCTGTTCATCACGGGTCTTACCGGATTCGTGGGACAACATATCCAGTCGCGTCTGGTATCAGCCGACTCGTCGTGGGAGCTGCTGCCTGCCGCTGCGCCCTATGACCTGACAAACCCGGACAGCCTGGGCGAACTGTGGCCGCAATTGCCGGACGCAGTGATTCATCTGGCCGGCCAGACGTTCGTTCCCGAAGCCTTTCGCGATCCCGCGCGCACCCTCGACATCAATCTGCTCGGCACCCTCAACCTGCTGCAGGCCCTCAAGGCCCGTGGCTTCAAGGGCACGTTCCTGTACGTCAGCTCCGGCGACGTCTACGGCCAGGTCGCCGAGGCCGTCCTGCCAATCACCGAACAACAACCGCCATGCCCGCGCAATCCTTATGCGGTGAGCAAACTGTCGGCAGAATTCCTCAGCCTGCAATGGGGCTTGAGCGAAGGCTGGCCGGTGCTGGTGGCGCGTCCGTTCAATCACATCGGCCCCGGACAGAAAGACAGCTTCGTCATCGCCAGTGCCGCACGGCAGATCATGCGCATCCGCCAGGGCCTGCAAGCGCCACAACTGGAGGTCGGCGACATCGATGTCACGCGGGACTTCCTCGATGTCGACGACGTCATTTCGGCGTACTTCGCGCTGCTGGAAAAAGGTACGCCGGGTCAGGTCTACAACGTCTGCTCCGGGCAGGAACAGAGTATTCGCAGCCTGATCGCGCAAATGGGCGACCTGGCTGAAATCGACATGCAACTGGTTCAGGATCCGGCGCGGCTGCGGCGCGCCGATCAGCGTCGCGTTTGCGGCAGCCACCAACGGCTGACCCGGACCACAGGATGGACGCCTGAAATCTCTATACAACAATCCCTGCGGGCGATCCTGTCCGACTGGGAGAAGCGAGTACGACAAGAATGACAAAAAGTGCATTGATCACAGGGATTACCGGCCAGGACGGCGCTTATCTGGCCAGACTGCTGCTGGACAAGGGCTACAAGGTTCATGGACTGGTGGCACGGCGCAGCAGCGACTCACGCTGGCGCCTGCGCGAGATGGGCGTCGAAGCCGATATCGTTTACCTCGACGGCGACATGGCCGATGCCTGCTCGGTACAGCGTGCCGTCATCCAGTCGGCCCCGGACGAGGTCTACAACCTCGCGGCGCAAAGTTTTGTCGCGGCGTCATGGAATCAACCGGTGACCACCGGCATCGTCGATGGCCTGGGCGTGACCCACCTGCTCGAAGCGATCCGCCAGTTCAGCCCGCACACGCGTTTCTATCAGGCGTCGACCAGCGAAATGTTCGGCCTGATCCAGGCCGAGCAGCAGGACGAGAACACCCCGTTCTACCCGCGCAGCCCTTACGGCGTGGCGAAACTGTACGGCCACTGGATCACCGTCAACTACCGCGAAAGTTTCAACCTGCACGCCAGCAGCGGCATCCTGTTCAACCATGAGTCCCCGCTGCGCGGCATCGAGTTCGTCACCCGCAAGGTCACCGACGCCGCCGCCCGCATCAAGCAGGGTAAACAGCAGGAACTGGCCCTGGGCAACATCGACGCCAAGCGTGACTGGGGTTTTGCCGGCGACTACGTCGAAGCCATGTGGCTGATGCTGCAACAGGACAAGCCCGATGATTTCGTGGTCGCCACCGGCGTCACCACCACCGTGCGCGAGATGTGCCGCATCGCGTTCGATCACGTCGGCCTGAACTACCGCGACTACGTGAAGATCGACCCGGCCTTCTTCCGCCCGGCGGAAGTCGAAGTGCTGCTCGGCAATCCGGCCAAGGCTCAGCGCGTGCTGGGCTGGAAGCCGAAAACCGACCTGGATACCTTGATCCGCATGATGATGGATGCGGACATGAAACGCGTTGCCAAGGAGTAGGCCATGCTGATCCCCGTGATTCTCTCCGGCGGTGCCGGGACCCGTTTGTGGCCGGTGTCGCGCGAAGGCCACCCCAAACCGTTCATGACCCTGCCCGACGGCCAGTCGCTGCTGGGCAAGACTTATCGGCGCGCGGCCGGGCTGCTGGACGGCTGGGGCGATATCGTCACGGTGACCAATCGCGAATACTACTTCCAGAGCAAGGATCACTATCAGGCCGCACGGGTGTCCCGCCATCGCGGGCACTTCCTGCTGGAGCCGAGCGGACGCAACACCGCCCCGGCCATCGCGGCGGCGGCCCTGGCGCTGCAAGCCCTGCACGGCGATGAAGCGATCATGGTGGTGATGCCCGCCGACCATTTGATCGTCAACGAAGACGCGCTCAAAAGCGCGGTCGAACACGCGGTGAATCTGGCGAAGGATGGTTACCTGGTGACCTTCGGCGTCGTGCCGAGCGCTCCGGAAACCGGCTTCGGCTACATCGAGACCGGCGCGCCGCTGGACGCCAGAGGCGCCGCGAAAGTGCAGCGCTTCGTGGAAAAACCCGACCTGCAAACCGCCACCCATTACCTGGAAAGCGGCAATTTCCTGTGGAACTCGGGCATGTTCTGTTTCTCCATCGCGACGCTGCTGGGCGAACTGCAGCTGCACGCCCCGGAGTTGCTGGAACAGACCCGCGCCTGCATGGCCGCCAGCGAACCGCTGGAAACCACTGGCTACCTGCAACAGGAACTCTCGCCGGCGCTGTTCGCCGAGATCACCGACATCTCCATCGACTACGCCCTGATGGAGCGCTCGGACAAAGTCGTCGTGGTGCCCGCCGGTTTCGACTGGAGTGACATCGGTTCATGGGGCGCAGTCGCGGCGCTGGTGCCGGCCGACGCCGACCATAACCGCGCCAGCGGTGAAGCGATCTTCATCGACAGCAAGAACAACTTCGTCCAGAGCGAAGGCCGGCTGGTGGCGGCGGTGGGTGTGGAAGACCTGATCGTGATCGACACCGCCGACGCCGTGCTCGTGGCCCACGCCGACCGCGCGCAGGACGTGCGGCGGGTGGCCAAGCAGCTCAAGGACAAATCCCACGAAGCCTATCGCCTGCATCGCACGGTCAGCCGTCCGTGGGGCACCTACACCGTGCTCGAGGAAGGCCCGCGCTTCAAGATCAAGCGCATCGTGGTCAAGCCCGGTGGCAAGCTGTCCCTGCAAATGCACCATCACCGCAACGAACACTGGGTGGTGGTCGAAGGCATGGCCAAAGTCACCAACAATGGCACCGGCACGACGCTGGTGGCGAAGAACGAATCGACGTTCATTGCCGCCGGGCACAAGCATCGCCTGGAAAACCCCGGCGTGATCGATCTGGTGATCATCGAAGTGCAAAGCGGCGAATACCTGGGAGAGGACGATATCGTTCGCTTAGAAGATCAATACGGCAGGACGGTTTGAATGCTGCTTTCCCTGTACCGCTCGCTGCGCAGCTACCGTGGCTTCATCCTCGGTAGCGTCAAGCGAGAGTTTCAAGCGCGGTATCGCAATTCGCTGTTCGGCGCGCTGTGGACGGTACTCAATCCGCTGTCGATGATCGTCGTGTACACGGTGATCTTTTCCCACATCATGCGTGCCCGTTTACCCGGAGTGGACGACGGCATGGCCTACAGCGTCTACCTGTGCGCGGGCCTGCTGACCTGGGGCCTGTTCTCGGAAATCACCCTGCGCAGCCAGAACATGTTTCTGGAAAACGCCAACCTGCTGAAGAAAATCAGCTTCCCGCGTATCTGCCTGCCGGTGATCGTGCTGCTCAATGCCGGGATCAACTTCGCGATCATCATCGGCCTGTTTCTCGGCTTTCTGCTGATTACCGGGCGCTGGCCGGGCATGGCGTTGCTGGCGATGCTGCCGCTGCTGGCGTTGCAGGTGCTGTTCTGTGCGGGACTGGGAATGATCCTCGGCGTGCTCAACGTGTTTTTCCGCGATGTCGGGCAGTTCTTCGCCATCTGCCTGCAATTCTGGTTCTGGCTGACGCCGATCGTTTACCCGTTGAGCATCCTGCCCGAGTGGGTGCAGCGCCTGCTGCAACTCAATCCGCTGACCAACCTGATCGGCAGCTACCAGAACCTGTTTCTCTACGGCCAGTGGCCGGTGTGGAATTCGCTGTTGCCGATCCTGGTGATCAGCGTGTTGTTCTGCGTGATCGGCCTGCGTGTGTTTCGGCGGCGGGTCGGCGAAATGGTGGATGAACTCTGATGGGCCATATACGTGTCACGGACCTGGGCAAGGCCTACAAGCAATACCCCACCCGCTGGAGCCGCCTGGCCGAATGGCTGATTCCGTTTTCACCGATGCGCCATCGCCAGCATTGGGTCTTGCAGGACGTGAACTTCGAAATCGCCCCGGGTGAAGCGGTGGGCATCGTCGGCGTCAACGGCGCCGGCAAGAGCACCCTGCTGAAAATGATCACCGGCACCACCCAGCCGACCTGCGGGCGGATTCAACTGGAAGGCCGGGTCGCCGCGTTGCTGGAACTGGGCATGGGCTTCCACCCGGATTTCACCGGTCGGCAGAACGCAGTGATGGCCGGGCAACTGCTGGGCATGCAGGTCGAAGAGATCGAAGCGCTGATGCCCGACATCGAACGTTTCGCGGAAATCGGCGAGGCCATCGATCATCCGGTGCGTACTTACTCCAGCGGCATGCAGATGCGCCTGGCGTTCAGCGTCGCCACCGCGCGCCGCCCGGACATCCTGATCGTCGATGAAGCCCTGTCGGTGGGCGACGCCTACTTTCAGCACAAGAGCTTCGATCGCATCCGCAGCTTCCGCAAGGCCGGCACCACCCTGCTGATCGTTTCCCACGATCGCTCGGCGATTCAGTCGATCTGCGATTCAGCGATCCTCCTCGAAGGCGGCCGCATGGCCATGCACGACAAGCCAGAAGCGGTCATGGATTACTACAACGCCCTGCTCGCCGAACGCGAAGGCCAGACCGTACGCCAGGAAACCCTCGCCGGCGGCCAGGTACAAACCGTGTCCGGCACCGGCGAGGCGGGCATTCTCAGCGTGCGCCTGCTGGATGAACGCGAGCGCTCCATCGAGGCGGCCGAAGTCGGTCAGCCGGTGGTGCTGGAAGTGCAGGTCGAAATCCGCCAGGACATCGAACGGCTGGTGCTCGGTTTCATGATCAAGGACCGCCTCGGCCAGGCCATGTACGGCATCAACACGCACCGGCAGAACCAGGCCCTGGAAGACCTCCATGCAGGCGAGCGCATCACTTACCGCTTCGCGTTCATCATGGGACTGGGCAAAGGCAATTACTCCGTGGCGCTGAGCCTGTCGCGGCTGGACTCGCACCTGGACCGCAACTTCGAATGGCGCGATTACGGGCTGGTGTTCCACATCATCAACAACCGCCAGGAAGATTTCGTCGGGTGCTCGTGGCTAGGGGCGAAAACGTCGATCACCCGTCACGCGGAAAACCTCGTGGAGCGCGCGCCATGACCCGCCTCCTGGTCGAATGCACCCACGTGTTCAAGCACCCGAAGGTCAACTCGGGGATCCAGCGCGTGGTGCGCAACGTCATCAACCAATTGCCGCCGAGCGCCGAAGGGGTCGAATGCCTGCCGGTGGTCCTGCTCAAGGGCACGCTGTACCGCGTGACGCGCCTGGCACCGCTGGATTCGCCGCTGTTCAACGCCGTCGTCACATTCGGCGAGCGCCTGGAACGCCTGGCCCATCGTTTCTGGCAAGGGTATCAGCGCCGCGACAGCCGCCTGAAAAGCAAAACCGCGCGACGTCTGTTGTACGTCGGCTATCGCCTGACGTCCTTCGGCGTATTCGGGGTCCCGCTGCGCCTGATCGAGCGGATCAACCGCCATCAACTGCCCAAGCGCTGCGCACCACTGCAACACCGGAGCGGCGATCAACTGGTACTGCTGGATTCGTCCTGGCACTCGGACTTTTTCGTGCAGGCCGAACGCCTCAAACGAGATGGCGTAGGCATCGTCGCAGTGATCTACGACCTGATTCCGCTGTCCCACCCGCAGTTTTACGACACACGGCTGGTGCAGGTTTTCAGCGAATGGTTCGACTGGCTGAGCCGCACCGCCGATGGTTTCATGGCGATTTCCGCCACGGTTCGCGATCAGTTGCGCGAAGAGTTGCAGCGACGAATCGGCCCGGCGCAGGCCGAGCAACGCTGGTTCGATTACTTCCACCTCGGCTCGGAGCTTGATCTGCACAACGCCGAGGCGACGGTCGAGCCAGCGCTTGAGCGCTTGTTTGCCACACCGGAACCGGTGTTCCTGATGGTCAGCACCATCGAGCCGCGCAAGAATCATGCGTACCTGCTGGACGCTTTTGAACGCGCCTGGGCCAACGGCTCCAGGGCACGACTGTGCATCGCCGGCCGCATCGGCTGGAAGTGCGACGCCCTGCTCGACCGCGTGCGCAACCATCCCGAACTGAACCGTCGCCTGTTCATGTTCAACGACCTCAGCGACACCAGCCTCGAACACGCCTACGCCCACGCCAGTGCGCTGGTGTTTCCGTCGTTCGTCGAAGGTTTCGGCCTGCCGCTGGTGGAAGCCATGCAGCGCGGCCTGCCGGCGATGGGCAGCGACATCGCCGTGTTCCGCGAGATCGGCGGCGAGTTCATGGCCTACTTCGATTTGCAGGACCCGCAAAGCCTCGCCGATCTGCTGCACGCCTTCGAACGCAGCGGCCAGTTCCCCGCCGTCCGCGATGTGGCCGACTGGCGCTGGATCGGCTGGCGCGAAGCCAGTGCGCAACTGGCCGAACGAACCGCGCGCAATGTGCTGGAGGCGCCGACGGCGCAAGCGAGGCCGCATGCGCATTGCCCTTAACGCACGGATCCTCCAGGCACCGCGCACCGGCATCGGCCAGTACGTCGCCGAACTGGTGACCGCCCTGCGCGCCGAAACCGACATAGACCTGGCGCTGTTCCACGGCTGGGGCTGGAGTTCGGCGTTGCCGGACGCCGCGATGCCTGGTTATTCGCGTCTGACCCCGCTGTTGCGGCAGATCCCCGGCGCCTATCAGGCCCGGCGCTGGCTGGAACAGAAACGCTTCGATCAGGGCCGCGCGCAACACATCGATCTGTATCACGAGCCGAGCCTGTGGCCGCTGGCCTTCGACGGCCCGACCGTGATCACCCTGCACGACCTGACGCACCTGCACTTCCCGCAGACCCAGCCAGCGGCGCGACTGCGGGAAATCGAGCGGCGACTGGCTGCCGGCGTACAGCAAGCGCGGCTGATTCTTACCGACTCGCAAGCCATCGCTGACGAGGCGCGGGATTATTTCGGACTGCCCGCCGAGCGTTTTGTGGTCGCGCCACTGGGCGTGGCCGAGCGCTTTCATCCACGGCCACCGGAAGCCATCGATGCGGTGCTCAAGGCTCACGCTGTGAGCTTTCGGGAATACTTTTTGTGTGTCGGCACCCTCGAACCGCGCAAGAACCTGAACCTCGCCCTGCGTGCTCACGCCTTGTTGCCGGACGCCTTGCGCCAGCGCTTCCCGCTGCTGATCGTCGGCATGGCGGGCTGGCAACGCGAGCAGTTCAATGATGAGTTGCGTCAGGCGCTGGCTTCCGGCCACGTCTGCCTGCTCGGCTACTTGCCCGATGAACAGGTGGCGCAACTGCTGGCCGGTGCCCGGGCGCTGATTTTTCCGTCGTTGTATGAAGGTTTCGGCCTGCCGGTCCTGGAAGCCATGGCCAGCGGCACGCCGGTGGCACTCACCCGTTCTTCGGCGATGCCGGAGGTGGCGGGCGTCGCCGGCAACTATATTGAAGCTGACGATGCAGACGGCTTGCGCACAGTGATGAGCCGGCTGATCGACGATCAAGCGCATTGGCAGGCATGCCGCGAAGCCGGATTGCAGCAGGCACGGCTTTTTTCCTGGAAGCGTTGCGCACGGGCCACGGCCCAGGCCTACCGCCAGGCCACGGGAGGTTGAATGCGAGTTCTACATTTCTTCAAGACGTACCTGCCTGACTCGGTCGGCGGCATCGAACAAGTGATCTTCCAGTTGTGCGAAAGCGGCGCCCGACACGGTATCGACGGCCAGGTGCTGACCCTCAGCGCCAATCCGGAACCGGCGGTGGTGCAACTCGGGCAGCACCAAGTGCATCGGGCCAAACTGGATATCCAGTTCGCCTCCACCGGTTTTTCCTGGAGCGTGTTCAAACAGTTTCGCGAAATGGCCGCCGAGGCCGATGTGGTCAACTACCACTTTCCTTGGCCGTTCATGGATCTGGTTCACTTCGCCAGCGCGACCGACAAACCCAGCGTGGTGACCTACCACTCGGACATCATTCGCCAGAAGCATTTGCTCAAACTCTATCGGCCGCTGATGAACCGCTTTCTTGCCAGCGCCGACCGGATCGTCGCGGCGTCCCCCAACTACCTGCACACCAGCGATGTGCTGCAGCAGTTCCAGGACAAGACCCGGGTCATCCCTTACGGTCTGAACAAGGCAGGTTATCCACAGCCCGATGCCGAGCGCATGAACCGCTGGCGCCAGCAGCTTGGGGATAAGTTCTTCCTGTTTGTCGGCGTGATGCGTTACTACAAGGGCCTGCACATCCTGCTCGAAGCGCTGAAGGATGTGGATTACCCGGTTGTGATCGTCGGCGCCGGCCCGCTGGAGCAGGAACTGCACGCCCAGGCCGCTGCGCTGGGCCTGCGCAATATCCACTTCCTCGGGCGCTTGGGCGACGAAGACAAAGTGGCGCTGCTGCAATTGAGCTACGCCATCGTGTTCCCCTCGCACCTGCGCTCCGAGGCGTTCGGCATCTCGCTGCTCGAAGGCGCGATGTACGGCAAACCGATGATCTCCAGCGAAATCGGCACCGGCACCAGCTACATCAATATCCACAATGAAACGGGGCTGGTGGTGCCGCCAAGTCATCCACAGGCGTTTCGCGAGGCGATGCGTACCTTGTGGGAAAACCCGACTCGGGCTGCGGAAATGGGCGTGAAGGCAGAGGCGCGCTATCGGCAGTTATTCACAGCCGATGAAATGGGCCGCAAGTGGACGGAGCTGTATCAGGATCTGCTGGAGGAGAAGGCGTTGTCCTACGCCTGAGCAAAAATTCAACACAAATCCTCAATGTGGGAGCAGGCCTGCCTGCTCCCACAAGGGTTACGCGTTTTAAAGATCCAGCACCAGCGGCTGCGCACTTTGGGCTGGCACCGCGCAACAAATCAGCACCTGGCCTTCTTCCGGCACCTCCGCGGGCGGCTGTGGATAATTCACCGCGCCGCTGACCAGCCGCGTCTTGCAGGTGCCGCACGACCCGCCACGACAGCTGAATTCCGGACGCAAGCCACGGCTTTCCGCCAACTCCAACAGACTGCCGCCCTCCGGCTGCCAGCGTGCCTCCTTGGCCGAACGCTCGAACACTACCGGCACCGAAGTCGTCGCCGCCGGTGGTTGTTCGATGACGATCGCATCCGCATCGGCCCGACGCTTGAGGGTCGAAGGACCGAAGGTTTCGGCGTGGATCTGCGCATCACGCACATCCAGTTCCCGCAGGCTGTCGTACAAACCCTGGGTAAAAGCGCCGGGGCCGCAGAGGACGAAATCGACCTGATCGTAATCCTCGACCGCCAGCAGATTTCTCAGCAACGCAGCGTCGATCCGCCCGTGCAGGTCGAAATCCTCGTGCTCCACCAGACCGCTCTCCGGCTGGCTGAGCAAGCGCAGAACCCGCACCGACTCCCCGGCGCCTTCCAGCAACTGGTCCAGCTCCCGGCGAAACGGTTGATCCGCCAGGCTACGTGAACTCTGGATCAACCACGTAGGACGAATCCCACGGGTGCGCAGACCCTGATACACCACCTCCCTGAGCATCGACAGCAACGGCGTGATGCCGACACCGGCGGCCAGCAACACCAATGGCCGGCGCTCCAGCGGTGCAACGGTGAAGTGACCTTTCGGTGCGCGTGCTTCCAGCACATCGCCGACGCGGATCTGCTCATGCAAGTGGCTCGACACCAGCCCCTCGCGCTTGACGCTGATTCGAAAGAAACCGTCCGACGGCGCACTCGACAGACTGTAAGTGCGGATATGCACCTCGCCATCGAGGGTGAACCGCAACGGCAGATGCTGCCCGGCGAGAAACACCGGCAGACCGGCGCCGTCATCCGGCTCCAGATAGATCGAGCGGATGTTGCGGCTTTCCATTTCGATCTTCGTCACCCGCAACGGCCGCCATTGATCGCCCAGCGCCTGGGCCTGCAACCGCGCCTCGGCCTGAGCCCAGGTGCCGGTCAACAGGCTGGTGGGCGACATGCCCTCGAAGCGCCAGCGCAGGGCCAGGGCTGCCGGACGCCGCACCAGATGCTCCACCTCGAAGGTCCACAAGCGTTCCGCGCCTTGAAAGGCTTCGATCTGCGGCCCGTCGAGAATGACCTCGGTACGGCCGCTGAGCTGTAACAGATCGCCTGTGGAAAAGTCGATGAACAACAGGCCGGCCCGAGGGTTGAGCAGGAAGTTGCCAAGGGTGTTGAAGTGCAGGTTGCCGGCAAAATCCGGGATGGTCAGACGATTGCCTTCGACCCGTACGAAACCGGGCTGGCCACCGCGATGGGAAACGTCCACCGCACGCTGCCCGTCGACATCGACATAACTGGCGACGAACAGGGTGTCGGCGGTTTCGATCAGCGCGACGGCGGCGGCATCGAGCCCATCGAGGTGCTCGGCGGGCCGGGTAGCAGGGTCCGTCAGCGGCACACGCTGGAACTGGCGCAGTTGAATGTACTGCGGGCAGTTGCCGAAGGATTGATCCACGGTGAGTTCGAAACCGGCCTCGCCCAGGCTGCCGATATGCCCGTTGAGGCGATTGCGGCGGCGGGTATGCAACTCGATGCCGAGCAGACCGATCGCCGCCCCGGCCTGCAATTGCGCCGGATCATCGGTGGCGGGCAGGCTGGTGAACTGCAAATGGGTCGGGTCCGGGGACTCGGCAAATCCGGGTTCACCTTCAAGCACGCTGGCCCAGGGTCGACCTTCGCCATCCACCGCGCCGTACAGCATGAACGGCAATTGCTGATAGAACTGGCGGTGCTGATCCGGCATCCAGCTGCGAATCACCTTACGCCCGAATGTTTCCATGCGTTCGGCAACACCTACATGCGCCTGCAACTGCTGCTCGCCGGCGTGCCAGGGTGAATGTTCCATCACGACATCTCCCCGCGCCACGGGCGCAGTGTGGATGGCCCGCAGAAACCGGGCCGGGAACCTCAGGCGGTCTTCTGCAAACCGACAACCGTGCGCGGCATGCCGACAAAGCCAGGCAAGGCCTCGACGCGGGCCAGCCAGGCGCGCACGTTGGCGTAGTCATCCAGCGACACGTTGCCTTCCGGCGCATGGGCGATGTAGCTGTAGCCCGAGATATCGGCGATGGTCGGCTCATCTCCGGCCAGGTACGGGGTCTTGCCCAGTTCCAGATCCATCACCTTGAGCAGGTTGTGGGCGCGGGTGATCAATTCATCAGCGTTCAGTTGCGCGCCAAACACGGTAATAAGACGTGCGGCTGCCGGACCAAAGGCAATCGGCCCTGCCGCAATCGACAACCAGCGCTGCACTCGCGCGGCACCGACCGGATCGCTCGGTAGCCAACGGCCGTTGCCGTACTTTTGCGCGAGATAAACGAGGATCGCGTTGGAGTCGGCCAACACCACGCCGCCGTCATCGATCACCGGCACCTGGCCGAAGCTGTTGATGGCCAGGAATGCCGGCTGCTTGTGCTCCCCCTTCGCCAGATCGACGAAGATGGTTTCGGTCGGCAATTGCAGCAGGGACAGCATCAGTTCTACCCGATGGGCATGGCCGGAACGCGGGAAGTTGTAGAACTTGATCGGTTGCATGGTCGACTCCGCTGGATGAGGGCGCCGTACTGGAGGGATGGCGCCGGTGGAGGCCATCTTCCACCCATCATCAAAACAAAAGAATCACCAGAAAACGCAATCGATTATTTCACCTGACGAAATAACGCCGCGTCTTTCAGCGCCGGATGCTCTCGCAAGGCCTTTACCGCATAGTCGACAAAACTGCGCACCCGTGCCGGGGCTTTGCGCCCACCCTGATACACCACATGGATCGGCAAGGGCGGCAACTCGTATTCGGCGAGGACGATTTCCAGCGCCCCGCAAGCCACCTTGCTGGCGACCTGATAGGACAACACCCGCGTCAGCCCGAGGCCAAGACAGGCTGCGGAAATCGCGGCCTGATTGGCCGTCACCACCAAACGCGGTTCCGGTCGCACGCTCAACGGCTCCCCCGCTTCAAGGAACGGCCAGTTGCGTACCTGACCAATGGACGAAGTCGCCACCACCGGTGCCCCCGCCAGATCCTGCGGATGAGTGGGCCGACCATGAGCAGCAAAGAACCCGGGCGATCCACACACCACCCGCCGCACCTCGCCAACCCGGATCGCGTGCTGATTGCTGTCCGGCAACTCACCGATGCGCACCGCCACATCGACGCCCTCCTCGACCATGCTGACGACACGATCCAGCAACAAGGCGTTGATCGACACTTCCGGATACTCGGCCAGATACCCCGCCATCACCGGCGTGACGAACAACTCGCCGAACAACACCGGCGCCGTCACCGTCAATTGCCCACGAGGCTGGGCGTGACTGCCGGCAGCAGAATCCTCCGCTTCCTGCACCTCGGCGAGAATCCTCCGACAATCCTCAAGGTATCGCAGCCCGGCCTCGCTCAAATGCACGCTGCGGGTGGTGCGAATCAACAACTGCGTGCCAATCCGCAACTCCAGCCCCGCCACCGCCCGGGTGACACTGGCCGCCGACAAACCCAACCGCCGCGCCGCCGCCGAGAAGCCCTGCTCCTGGGCGACGGCGGCGAAGATTTGCATTTCCTGGAAGCGATCCATGAAGGTCCTCGGGTCAAATACAAAAATCGCAGCCGGAGCTGCGATTTTTGGTTTTGTCAGTTGTGGATAACTTATTCCACCGTCACCGACTTCGCCAGATTACGCGGCTGATCCACGTCAGTGCCCTTGAGCACGGCGACGTAGTACGACAGCAGTTGCAGCGGGATGGTGTAGAGGATCGGCGACAGGATGTCGTGGATGTGCGGCATCTGCACCACGTGGGTGCCTTCGCCATTGGTCATGCCGGCTTTTTCGTCGGCGAACACGATCAATTCGCCGCCACGGGCGCGGACTTCCTGCAGGTTGGACTTGAGCTTCTCCAGCAGTTCGTTGTTCGGCGCCACGGTGACCACCGGCATGTCGTTATCCACAAGCGCCAGCGGCCCGTGTTTCAGTTCGCCGGCCGGGTAGGCTTCGGCGTGGATGTAGGAGATCTCCTTGAGCTTCAAGGCCCCTTCCATCGCCACCGGGAATTGCGCGCCACGTCCGAGGAACAAGGTGTGGTTCTTTTCGGCGAACAGCTCGGCGATTTTTTCCACGGTGCTGTCCATCGCCAAGGCTTCGCCCAGACGGGTCGGCAGACGGCGCAGCTCTTCCACCAGGGTGGCTTCGACGCCTTCACTCAGCGTGCCGCGCACCTGGCCCAGCGACAAGGTCAGCAGCAACAGACCGACCAGTTGCGTGGTGAACGCCTTGGTCGAAGCGACGCCGATTTCACGGCCCGCCTGGGTCAACAGGGTCAGGTCGGATTCGCGCACCAGCGAGCTGATGCCGACGTTGCAGATCGCCAGGCTGCCGAGGAAACCCAGTTCCTTGGCGTTGCGCAGCGCGGCCAGGGTGTCGGCGGTTTCGCCGGACTGGGAAATGCTGACGAACAGGGTGTCCGGCTGCACCACGACCTTTCGGTAGCGGAACTCACTGGCGACTTCGACCTGGCACGGGATGCCGGCCAGTTCTTCGAGCCAGTAACGGGCGACCATGCCGGCGTGATAACTGGTGCCGCAAGCGACGATCTGCACGTTGCGCACCTTGGCGAACAGCTCGGCCGCCTGTGGGCCGAACGCTTGCACCAGCACTTGATTCTGGCTCAGGCGACCTTCCAGGGTGCGCTGCACCACGGTTGGCTGCTCGTGGATTTCCTTGAGCATGTAGTGACGGAATTCGCCCTTGTCGGCGGCTTCGGCACCATCGCTGTACTGCACGATCTGGCGCTCGACCGCCTGGCCGTTCACATCCCAGATCTGCACGTTGTCACGGCGGATTTCAGCGATATCGCCTTCTTCCAGGTACATGAAACGGTCGGTCACCTGGCGCAGGGCCAACTGGTCGGAAGCAAGGAAGTTTTCGCCCAGACCCAGGCCGATGACCAGCGGGCTGCCGCTGCGCGCGGCGACCAGACGATCCGGCTGCTGCGCGTTGATGACGGCCAGACCATAAGCACCGTGCAACTCCTTGACGGTGGCCTTGAGAGCGACGGTCAGGTCAGGCTGATCCTTGAGCTTTTCAGTCAGCAGGTGGGCGATGACTTCAGTGTCGGTGTCGGAAGCGAACACGTAGCCCTTGGCCTTGAGTTGTTGGCGCAGGACTTCATGGTTCTCAATGATGCCGTTGTGGACCACAGCGATATCACCGGAGAAATGTGGGTGCGCATTACGCTCGTTCGGCGCGCCGTGAGTCGCCCAACGGGTGTGGGCGATGCCGAGACGGCCAACCAGCGGCTGTGCAGCCAGTGCCGCTTCCAGCTCGCTGACCTTACCCACGCGCCGCGTGCGCTCCAGGGTTTTGTCATTGGTGTACACCGCGACACCGGCACTGTCGTAGCCCCGGTATTCAAGGCGCTTGAGGCCTTCGACCAGGATGGCGGTGATATTACGTTCAGCAACTGCGCCGACAATTCCACACATGCTTATTTCTCCTGACTGACAGCCGCGCAAATCACGGTGATACCGCGGGCCTGAATCTGATCCCGTGCCTCATGAGGCAGGCGATCATCGGTAATGAGGGTATGGACGCTGCTCCATGGCAGCTCCAGGTTTGGAATCTTGCGGCCGATCTTGTCGGCCTCGACCATCACGATTACTTCCCGCGCGACTTCGGCCATCACCCGGCTCAGGCCGAGCAACTCGTTGAACGTGGTGGTTCCGCGTACCAGATCGATGCCATCGGCACCGATAAACAACTGATCGAAGTCGTAAGAGCGTAGTACCTGCTCGGCCACCTGGCCCTGGAAGGACTCCGAATGCGGGTCCCAGGTGCCGCCGGTCATCAACAGCACCGGCTCGTGTTCGAGTTCGCTCAAGGCGTTGGCGACATGCAGGGAGTTGGTCATCACCACCAGGCCCGGCTGCTGGCCAAGTTCGGGAATCATCGCGGCGGTGGTGCTGCCGCTGTCGATGATGATGCGCGCGTGTTCGCGGATGCGATTCACGGCGGCACGGGCAATCGCCTGCTTGTATTTGGAAACGCTCTGGCTGGTTTCCGCCACCAGCTCCTGAGGCATGGTGATCGCCCCGCCGTAGCGACGCAGCAACAAGCCATGGCTTTCCAGCGCGGCCAGATCCTTGCGAATCGTAACTTCCGAGGTTTCGAAACGCTTGGCGAGTTCGTCGACACTGACTTCGCCCTGCTCGTTGAGCAAGGCGAGGATGTTGTGACGGCGCTGAGGAGTATTGCGTTTCGACATGACTGATTAAGTTTCGATTCGAAAGATAACGGAAGCAATCAAAACCTATCAGCTGCCAATCGTCAAGTCGGCGCCCATAAAAAAGATCGCAGCCTGAAACAATGCCTACCGGGAAAGAGGTAGGTATTGCCGCAGTGCTGCGATCTCTCTGATCTTGAAGCGCTGTGGATAACTCAGTTCTTCTTGATCTTCTCCGGGCGTTTCCAGCCTTCGATGTTCCGCTGCCGCGCCCGACCGACCGCCAGTTGTGAGCTATCCACATTCTGGGTGATGGTCGAACCGGCGGCGGTGGTCGCACCCGAAGAGATATCCACAGGCGCCACCAGCGAATTGTTGGAGCCGATGAACACATCCTCGCCCAACACGGTTTTCCACTTGTTGGCGCCATCGTAGTTGCAGGTGATGGTGCCGGCACCAATGTTGGTGCGCGCGCCGATTTCGGCGTCACCCAGATAGGTCAAGTGTCCGGCCTTGGCGCCCTCGCCCATGTGGGCGTTTTTCAGTTCGACGAAGTTACCCACATGGGCGCGAGCCTCCAGCACCGTGCCCGGACGCAGGCGGGCAAACGGACCGGCGTCGCTGTGCTCGCCCAGCACCGCGCCTTCGATGTGGCTGTTGGCCTTGACCACCACGCCTTTGCGTAGCGTGCTGTCCTTGATCACGCAGTTCGGACCGATCTCCACGTCGTCCTCGATGACCACCTTGCCTTCGAGGATGACATTGATGTCGATCAGCACATCGCGACCGACGGTCACGTCGCCACGTACATCGAAACGCGCCGGATCGCGCAGGGTGACGCCTTGGGCCATCAAGCGCCGACCGGCACGCAATTGATAATGACGCTCCAGTTCGGACAGTTGCTTGCGGTCGTTGGCGCCCTGCACTTCCATGGGATCGTGGGGCTGTTCGGTGGCCACCACCAAGCCATCGCTGACCGCCATTTCGATCACGTCGGTCAGGTAGTACTCGCCCTGGGCGTTGTTGTTCGACAGGCGGCTCATCCAGTCAGCCAGGCGCTTGGCCGGGACCGCGAGAATGCCGGTGTTGCCTTCGGTGATCGCGCGTTGCGCTTCGCTGGCGTCCTTGTGTTCGACGATAGCGGCGACCTTGCCCGCCGCGTCGCGAACGATGCGGCCATAGCCGGTCGGGTCATCCAGCTCGACGGTCAGCAGGCCGATCTGCTCGGGGCCGACATGCGCGAGCAAACGTTGCAGGGTTTCGACTTCGATCAGCGGCACGTCGCCGTAAAGGATCAGCACGGTATCGGCGCTGATGAAGGGCACGGCCTGCGCCGTGGCGTGGCCGGTGCCCAGTTGCTTGTCCTGCAGGACGAAATTCAGATCGTCAGCCGCCAGACGCTCGCGCACCACATCGGCGCCATGGCCGATCACCACATGAATGCGTTGTGGATCAAGTTGCCGGGCACTGTGGATAACATGACCAAGCATGGAGTTGCCAGCGATCGGGTGCAGGACCTTCGGCAGTGCCGAACGCATGCGGGTGCCTTGACCGGCCGCGAGGATAACGATTTCGAGAGACATGACTGGCTACCAATCCTGGGTGGTCAGCAACTGCGACCGGGGGTTTGAAAATCGGAAAAGAAAAAAGGGTAGCCGAGGCTACCCTTTTTTATCAATCACACAACAAGTGGCTGACGGATCAACCGCCAAACTTCTTGCGGATCTGCTGGACGGTGCGCAGCTGGGCTGCGGCCTCGGCCAGACGTGCGGATGCAGCTCCGTAATCGAAATCTGCACCTTTGTCATGCAGCGCTCGCTCGGCAGCCTTGACGGCTTCCTGAGCAGAGGCTTCATCCAGGTCGGCAGCACGTTGCACGGTGTCGGCGAGAACCTTGACCATGTTCGGCTGAACCTCGAGGAAACCACCAGAGATGTAGAACACCTCGGCTTCGCCACCTTGCTTGATCAGGCGGATCGGACCCGGCTTGAGATTGGTGATCAGCGGCGCGTGACCCAGAGCGATACCAAGATCACCCAGTGCACCGTGCGCAATCACCATCTCGACCAGGCCGGAAAAGATTTCCCCTTCCGCGCTGACGATGTCGCAATGGACTGTCATAGCCATCTGATTGCCTCAACCTAAATTAGCGCCCGTTTCCGGGCGCCTGGATTACAGTTTCTTGGCTTTCTCGATCGCTTCTTCGATGCCGCCAACCATGTAGAACGCTTGTTCTGGCAGGTGGTCGTAGTCACCGTTGAGGATGCCTTTGAAGCCAGCAATGGTGTCTTTCAGGGAAACGTATTTACCCGAAGCACCGGTGAAGACTTCAGCCACGAAGAACGGCTGCGACAAGAAGCGCTGGATCTTACGAGCACGGTTTACCAACTGCTTGTCGGCTTCCGACAGCTCGTCCATACCCAGGATCGCGATGATGTCCTTCAGCTCTTTGTAACGCTGCAGCACGTACTGAACACCGCGAGCGGTTTCGTAGTGGTCGTTGCCGATCACGTTCGGGTCCAGCTGACGCGAAGTCGAGTCCAGTGGGTCTACCGCCGGGTAGATACCCAGGGAAGCGATGTCACGGGACAGAACGACGGTGGCGTCCAGGTGAGCAAACGTGGTCGCTGGCGACGGGTCAGTCAAGTCGTCCGCTGGTACGTATACGGCCTGGATCGAAGTAATCGAACCTTGCTTGGTCGAAGTGATGCGCTCTTGCAGCACGCCCATCTCTTCAGCCAGGGTCGGCTGATAACCTACTGCCGAAGGCATACGGCCCAGCAGTGCGGATACTTCGGTACCGGCCAGGGTGTAACGATAGATGTTGTCGACGAACAGCAGAACGTCGTTACCTTCGTCACGGAACTTCTCGGCCATGGTCAGGCCGGTCAGGGCTACGCGCAGACGGTTTCCCGGCGGCTCGTTCATCTGACCGTAAACCAGTGCCACTTTGTCCAGAACGTTGGAGTCCTTCATCTCGTGGTAGAAGTCGTTACCCTCACGAGTACGCTCACCCACACCGGCGAACACGGAATAACCGCTGTGCTCGATGGCGATGTTACGGATCAGTTCCATCATGTTTACGGTTTTGCCTACACCGGCACCACCGAACAGACCAACCTTACCACCCTTGGCGAACGGGCAAACCAGGTCGATAACCTTGATGCCGGTTTCCAGCAGGTCGTTGCCGCCTGCCTGCTCTGCGAACGACGGCGCAGCGCGGTGGATACCCCAACGCTCTTCGGTGTCGATCGGGCCAGCTTCGTCGATCGGGTTGCCCAGTACGTCCATGATCCGGCCCAGGGTCGCTTTACCGACCGGTACGGAGATGGCTGCGCCAGTGTTGTTGACGTCCAGACCGCGCTTCAGACCCTCGGTGGAGCCCATCGCAATGGTACGAACCACGCCGTCGCCCAGCTGCTGCTGAACTTCCAGAGTGGTTTCGGCGCCTTGAACCTTCAAGGCGTCGTAGATGCTCGGTACGCTGTCGCGTGGGAATTCCACGTCGATAACGGCGCCGATGATTTGAACGATACGTCCGCTACTCATAGCTGGATCCTCTGAATATTTGAACCGTTAAACCGCGGCAGCGCCGCCGACGATTTCCGAGATCTCTTGGGTGATCGCAGCCTGACGCGCCTTGTTGTAGACCAGCTGCAATTCGCTGATCAAATCACCGGCGTTGTCGGTAGCGTTCTTCATCGCGATCATCCGCGCAGCTTGTTCAGCCGCGTTGTTCTCGACCACCGCCTGGTACACCTGCGACTCCACGTAGCGGACCATCAAGCCGTCAAGCAGCTCTTTGGCGTCCGGTTCGTACAGATAATCCCAGTGGTGCTTGAGTTCCTGATCCGGGGTTGCCACCAGTGGAATCAACTGCTCCACGGTTGGCGTTTGCGTCATGGTGTTGATGAACTTGTTGGACACCACGGACAGGCGATCGATACGGCCGTCCAGATAAGCATCCAGCATCACCTTGACGCTGCCGATCAGGTCATTGATCGACGGCTCTTCACCCAGGTGGCTGATAGCTGCAACGACGTTACCGCCGAAGTTGCGGAAGAAAGCCGCACCCTTGCTACCAACGACACACAGGTCGATCTCGACGCCGTTTTCGCGGTTTACCGCCATGTCCTTGACCAGAGCCTTGAACAGGTTGGTGTTCAAGCCACCACACAGACCACGGTCACTGCTCACCACGACATAACCAGCGCGTTTTACTTCACGCTCGATCATGAACGGGTGGCGATATTCCGGGTTGGCGTTGGCCAGATGACCAATAACCTGGCGGATGCGCTCCGCATAAGGACGGCTAGCAGCCATGCGCATTTGTGCCTTGCGCATTTTGCTGACCGCCACTTTTTCCATGGCGCTGGTAATTTTTTGCGTGCTTTTGATGCTCGCAATCTTACTGCGAATCTCTTTTGCGCCTGCCATGTAACACCTATCAGGTTAGCAAGCGGGAGCCTTGCGGCCCCCGCTGCGGCTTACCAGGTTTGGGTGGCCTTGAACTTCTCGATACCGGCTTTGAGGCCAGCGTCGATTTCGTCATTGAAATCACCCTTCACGTTGATCTTCGCCATCAAATCGGCGTGATCGCGGTTGAAGTAAGCAATCAGCGCTTGCTCGAAGCTGCCGACTTTGGCGTTTTCAACGTCAGTCAGGAACCCACGCTCAGCGGCATACAGCGACAGCGACATGTCGGCGATCGACATTGGCGCGTATTGCTTCTGCTTCATCAGCTCGGTAACGCGCTGACCATGCTCAAGTTGCTTGCGGGTCGCTTCGTCCAGGTCAGAAGCGAACTGGGCGAATGCCGCCAGTTCACGGTACTGAGCCAGAGCGGTACGGATACCACCGGACAGCTTCTTGATGATCTTGGTCTGAGCGGCACCACCCACACGGGATACCGAAACACCGGCGTTCACTGCAGGGCGGATGCCCGAGTTGAACATGGCCGATTCCAGGAAGATCTGACCGTCGGTGATGGAAATCACGTTGGTCGGAACGAACGCGGAAACGTCGCCAGCCTGGGTTTCGATGATCGGCAGTGCGGTCAGGGAACCGGTTTTGCCGGTCACTGCGCCGTTGGTGAACTTCTCTACGTACTCTTCCGAAACGCGGGATGCGCGCTCCAGCAGACGGGAGTGGAGATAGAACACGTCGCCTGGGTAAGCTTCACGGCCTGGTGGACGGCGCAGCAGCAGGGAAATCTGGCGGTAAGCCACTGCTTGCTTGGACAGATCGTCATAAACGATCAGCGCGTCTTCACCGCGGTCGCGGAAGTATTCGCCCATGGTGCAACCGGAGTACGGTGCCAGGTATTGCAGCGCAGGAGATTCCGAAGCGCTGGCAGCCACGATGATCGTGTTGGCCAGGGCGCCGTTTTCTTCCAGCTTGCGAACCACGTTGGCGATGGTCGATTGTTTCTGACCGATTGCAACGTAGACGCAGAAAATGCCGCTGTCTTTCTGGTTGATGATCGCGTCGATCGCCAGAGCGGTTTTACCGATCTGACGGTCACCGATGATCAGCTCACGCTGGCCACGGCCGACAGGGATCATGGCATCGACAGCCTTGTAGCCAGTCTGTACAGGCTGGTCTACCGACTTACGCCAGATCACGCCTGGAGCAACTTTCTCGACCGCGTCGGTCTCGGTGTTGTTCAGCGGACCTTTGCCGTCAACTGGGTTACCCAGTGCGTCGACTACGCGACCCAGCAGTTCCTTACCAACCGGAACCTGCAGGATGCGGCCAGTGCACTTGGCGCTCATGCCTTCAGCCAGACTGGTGTATGCGCCCAGTACAACGGCACCTACGGAGTCTTGCTCCAGGTTGAGGGCCATACCGTAGACGCCGCCCGGAAACTCGATCATCTCGCCGTACATGACGTCGGCCAGACCGTGAATCCGCACGATACCGTCAGATACGCTGACGACAGTGCCTTCGTTACGGGCTTGGGAGGTCACATCGAGCTTGTCGATGCGGCCCTTGATAATTTCACTTATTTCGGAAGGATTGAGTTGCTGCATTGCTCTGCTGCCCCTTCAAACTCAAGATTTCAATGCTTCGGCAAGTTTCGCGATTTTGCCGCGAATCGAGCCATCGATAACCAGGTCGCCGGCGCGGATGACAACACCACCAATAAGGGATGCATCTTCCTCGACTTGCAGGCGCACTTCCCGGTTGAGTCGTGCACTGAGAACCTTGGCGAGTTTGTCTTGCTGTTCTTGGTTCAATGCGAAAGCACTGGTTACTTCCACGTCTACCGACTTCTCTTGCTCGGCCTTGTACAGGTCGAAAAGAGCGGCGATCTCCGGCAGAAGCGGGAGACGGTCGTTTTCGGCAACGACGTGAATGAAATTCTGTGCCTTGGCATCGAACTTGTCGCCGCACACGTCAATGAACGTGGCGGCCTTTTCTGCGCTCGTCAGTCGCGGGGCCTTGAGCACGCGCTGCATGGTGTCGTCTTGCGACACCGCTGCTGCCAGGCCGAGCATGGCTGACCAATTGGCCAGTTGCTGGTGGGCCTGAGCGTGCTCGAAGGCCGCCTTAGCGTAAGGTCGGGCCAACGTGGTCAGTTCTGCCATGATCGCCCTCGCTTAGATTTCAGCAGCCAGTTGGTTAACCAGCTCTGCGTGCGCGTTTTGATCGATTGCTTTGCCCAGGATCTTCGAAGCACCGCCAACGGCCAGGCTACCCACTTGGGCGCGCAGCGCGTCTTTGACGCTGTTCAGTTCCTGTTCGATCTCGGCCTGAGCCTGAGCCTTCACACGGTCAGCTTCGACGCGAGCCTGTTCACGGGCTTCGTCGACAATCTGGGTACCGCGTTTCTTGGCTTGCTCGATGATTTCAGCTGCCTGAGCCTTCGCTTCGCGCAGTTGCTGACCCGCTTTCTCTTGGGCCAACTCCAGGTCGCGAGCTGCACGGCTGGCAGCGTCCAGACCATCAGCGATCTTCTTTTGACGTTCGTGCAGAGCAGTGATGACCGGAGGCCATACATACTTCATGCAGAACAGTACAAAAATCAGGAACGCAACGGACTGGCCAATCAGGGTCGCATTAATGTTCACGCCAACACCTCGCAGTTACGTTGTCCATCACACCAAATTACTCGGGGAAACCGAGTAATCAGCCAGCGATTTGACCAACGAACGGGTTCGCAAAGGTGAAGAACAGAGCGATACCAACACCGATCATGGTTACGGCGTCGAGCAGACCGGCAACGATGAACATTTTAACTTGCAGCATTGGAACCATTTCTGGCTGACGCGCTGCGCCTTCCAGGAACTTGCCGCCCAGCAGGCCGAAACCAATTGCGGTACCCAGTGCGCCCAGGCCGATCAACAGTGCAACAGCGATAGCGGTTAGACCAACTACAGTTTCCATCTTTCCTCCCGACTTTTACGTCGTATGGTTTAGGTTTTTTTAATTTAAAGCGGTAAAACAAATCGTTTCAGAGGCCCCGTCAGGAGCCCCCTCCCGTTTGACCGGGAGGGACATCAGACTAGTCGAAACTGGCCTTAATGGTTTTCTTCGTGCGCCATCGACAGATAAACGATGGTCAGCATCATGAAGATGAACGCCTGCAGAGTGATGATCAGGATGTGGAACACAGCCCACGCCCACTGCAGAACAACGCCCAGGCCGCTCAGCCAGAGCAGGCCGCTGCCGAACATCACAGCGATCAGAATGAACACCAGCTCGCCGGCATACATGTTGCCGAACAGACGCAGAGCCAGGGAGATCGGCTTGGCGATCAGGGTCACGAATTCCAGCAGGAAGTTCACCGGGATCAGCAGGGCCTGAACGAAGATGTTCTTGCTGCCGAACGGGTGCAGGGTCAGTTCGCCGATGAAGCCGCCGATGCCCTTGACCTTGATGCTGTAGAAGATGATCAGTGCGAAAACCGAGAACGCCATGCCCAGGGTCGCGTTCGGGTCGGTGGTCGACACGGCACGGAACGGGATGTGGTGGTCGCCGGAGATCAGGATGGCCAGCTGAGGAATCCAGTCGACCGGAACCAGGTCGACGGCGTTCATCAGGAACACCCAGACGAAGATGGTCAGTGCCAGCGGTGCGATCACCGGGCTACGGCCATGGAAGCTGTCTTTCACGCTGCCGTCGACGAATTCGACCAGGACTTCAACGAAGTTCTGCAGTGCGCCTGGCTGACCGGAAGTCGCCTTTTTTGCCGCCATGCGGAAAAGAAGTACGAAGATCAGACCCAGTGCGACCGACCAGCCGAGGGTATCGACGTGGAAAGCCCAGAAGCCCATTTCCTTGGCTTCTGCTGCGGAGTGGGCAAAGCCCCAGCCGCCGTTGGGTAGCTGACCGAAGGTCAGGTTCTGCAAGTGGTGCTGGATATAGCCCGAAGCGGTTGTTTCTGCCATGGTTGCCTCAAACGCCCTAAGGTCTCGAAAGTCTTGTTCTCATTAGCAGGGGAGCGAACCAGCTGACCGACTGAGTCAGCACGAACGCGCCGAATACTGCGATCGGCGCCAGTGGCTTCACACCTGCAAACACCAGTGCAAACAGCACTGCCGTCAAAATCAGTTTGCCTGCCTCGCCGGCATAGAAAGACCGGACGATGGACTGGGCTGCTCGGGCGCCGGAAAACCGAAATGCCTTGTGAGCGAAATAAACATTGGGCAGCAAGGCTATCAGGCCTCCGCAAAGTCCCGAGTATCCGGCAACGACTCCGCGCCATTGCCAAAGCGCCAAAGCGGCGATCAGCAGAATGACAAACTGAGCCATCAACACCGGAAAAACCGCCAGGCGATGGAACGGCAGGCGGTTTGGCTTGCGGGTTTCCATCACGTTTGCTCTCCAATGGTCGGCTGCCAGAATTCAATAACTTGGCATAATTTGTGCCGACAAAATGCGCGCAGAGTATAGGGGCGGTTCTGCCCCTATTCAACTGTCAGGTAGTGATTTCCGACTGCGCGCTACATGAGGAAATGTTTCAGCGGATGTGTGCGAGCACACCTTGAAGCTCATCGAGGGAGTTGTAACCGATCACCAACTGGCCTTTGCCCTTCTTGCCATGGCGAATCTGCACCGCAGAGCCTAGGCGCTCGGCCAGACGCTGTTCGAGACGGGCGATATCCGGGTCGGGTTTGGCAGGCTCGACCGGCTCCGGTTTGCCACTCAACCACTGACGAACCAGTGCCTCGGTTTGGCGCACGGTCAGGCCGCGTGCGACAACATGTCGCGCCCCCTCGACCTGCTGATTGTCCGGCAGACCGAGCAAAGCACGGGCATGACCCATTTCCAGGTCACCGTGGGACAGCATGGTCTTGATGACTTCCGGCAGGGCAATAAGCCGTAACAGGTTAGCCACCGTCACCCGGGACTTACCCACAGCCTCGGCCACCTGTTGCTGGGTCAGCTGGAATTCCTGCTGCAGGCGCTGCAGGGCAATCGCCTCTTCGATCGGATTCAGGTCTTCACGCTGGATGTTCTCGATCAGCGCAATGGCGATCGCGGTTTCATCCGGAACGTCGCGCACCATCGCCGGAATGGTTTCCTGCCCGGCCTGTTGGCTCGCGCGCCAGCGACGCTCACCGGCGATGATTTCAAAGCGACCGCTGCCGATCGGGCGAACCACGATCGGCTGCATCACGCCCTGTGCCTTGATCGACTGCGCCAGCTCTTCCAGCGCCTGGGGATCCATGTCCCGGCGTGGTTGATATTTGCCACGCTGGAGCAGATCCAGCGGCAAGTGCTGCAGCTCGCGGTGATCGGCCTGGGCGGCTTGTTCTTCCAGCGCGCTGACGGTCGGACCACTCAGCAATGCGTCCAGTCCACGTCCGAGACCTCGTTTCTTGACGGCCATGGGAATTCCTTAAGTTGGCTGGGCAGCGGCGATGCGTGAATTTTTGCGTTGACGGCGAACCATCTCGCCCGCCAGCGCCAGGTAGGCCAGCGCGCCACGCGATTGCTTGTCGTAGGCCAGCGCCGGCATGCCGTAGCTCGGTGCTTCGGCGAGCCTTACGTTACGCGGGATCACCGTGTCGTAGAGCTGGTCGCCGAAATGCTCCTTGAGCTGCGTGGAAACGTCGTTCATCAGGCTCAGGCGCGGGTCGTACATGGTACGCAGCAGGCCTTCGACCTTCAGGTTCGGGTTGAGCAGTTCGGAAATGCGCTTGATGTTATCCACAAGGTCGCTCAGACCTTCGAGCGCAAAGTATTCGCACTGCATGGGGATAATCACCCCGTCAGCGGCGACCAGTGCGTTCAACGTGAGCATCGACAGCGACGGCGGGCAGTCGATCAGGATGTAATCGTAGTTTTCGCGGATCGGCGCCAGCGCACTGCGCAGGCGGCTCTCCTTCATCTGCATTTCCAGCAGAACCACTTCGGCCGCGGTCAGGTCGCGGTTGGCCGGCAGCAGTTGATAACCGCCGTGCTCGGAGAAGTGCATGGCCTGGGCCAGATCGCATTCACCGATCAGCAGGTCGTAGACCGAGTTTTCCAGGCCATGTTTATCCACACCGCTACCCATGGTGGCGTTGCCCTGTGGATCGAGATCGATCAACAGCACCCGGCGCTTGGTCGCGACCAGGGATGCTGCGAGGTTGATGCAGGTGGTGGTCTTGCCCACACCACCCTTCTGGTTCGCTATCGCGAATACCTTAGCCATTCTTGCTTGTGTTCCCAATCATGCCGTGCGGCGCAGTATCAGCAGATGGCGTTGGCCTTGGCAACCGGGTACGGCCAGGGCGTGTTCGCTATCGAGTTTGAAGTCTGCCGGCAATGCTACCAGCTCATCGGCCGGATGAACGCCCTTCATTGCCAGCCAGCGTGTATCGGCGTCGCCGAGGTGGCGAGTCCAGTTAGTGAAGTTCTCCATGCTGCTGAACGCCCGGGAGATGATCCCGTTGAACGGCTGGGCAGGCTGGAACTCTTCGACACGGCTGTGGATAACTTGCAGGTTATCCAGTTTGAGCTCGAGTTTGACTTGGGTGAGGAAGCGGGTTTTCTTGCCGTTGCTGTCCAGGCACGTCACTGCCGAGTCAGGAAACAGGATCGCCAAGGGGATTCCCGGCATGCCGCCGCCGCTGCCGACATCCAGCCAGCGGCCGTTTTCGATGAACGACATCACGCTGAGGCTATCGAGCAAGTGACGCGAAACCATTTCGTCCGGATCGCGCACGGCGGTCAGGTTGTAGGCCTGGTTCCATTTGATCAACAGGGCCAGATAACCCAGCAGTTTTTCATGCTGGATTTCCGTGAGATTGACACCGAGCGCGCGGGCTCCTGTGGATAACTCTTCGGCGTGTTGCGAAGTGACCTTAGAACTCAAGCGCTTTGCTCCAACTGACGGCCCGCGCCGCGTTTTTTCAAATGAATCATCAACAGCGAAATCGCTGCCGGGGTCACGCCCGGAATCCGCGAAGCCTGACCGAGTGTCTCTGGACGCGTCGCGCCAAGCTTGCTCTGGATCTCCTTGGAGAGCCCGGAAATGCTGGTGTAATCGATATCCACAGGCAGTTTCGTGTCTTCACTGGCGCGCAGACGGGCGATTTCGTCCTGTTGACGGTCGATGTAACCGGCGTATTTGGTCTTGATCTCGACCTGTTCGGCGACCTGTGGATCTTCGGCGCCCTGCCCGGTCACTTCGACCAGACCAGCGTAGTCGATTTCCGGACGGCTCAAGAGATTGAGCAGGTTGTATTCGTGGGTCAGCGGCGTGCCGAATTTTTCTGCGATGGCATCGCCCTGCGGCGTGCCCGGACGTACCCAGGTGCTTTTCAGACGCTGTTCTTCGAGCGCGATGTTTTCGCGTTTCTCGCAGAACGCCGCCCAACGCGCGTCATCGACCAGACCCAGTTCGCGGCCTTTTTCGGTCAGACGCAGATCGGCGTTGTCTTCGCGCAGGATCAGACGATATTCGGCGCGGGACGTGAACATCCGGTACGGCTCTTGGGTGCCGAGGGTGATCAGGTCGTCGACCAATACCCCGATGTACGCTTCATCACGACGCGGGCACCAGGCTTCTTTGCCCTTCGCACGCAACGCGGCGTTGGCGCCAGCCAGCAAACCCTGGGCGCCGGCCTCTTCGTAACCGGTGGTGCCGTTGATCTGACCGGCAAAGAACAGGCCTCCGATGACTTTGGTTTCCAGGCTGTACTTCAGGTCGCGCGGATCGAAGTAGTCGTACTCGATCGCGTAACCCGGACGCACGATGTGCGCGTTTTCCATGCCGCGAATCGATTGCACGATCTGCAATTGCACGTCGAACGGCAGGCTTGTGGATATCCCGTTCGGATACAGCTCATGGGTGGTCAGGCCTTCCGGCTCGATGAACACCTGATGGCTTTCCTTGTCGGCAAAGCGGTGAATCTTGTCTTCGATCGACGGGCAGTAACGCGGGCCAATGCCTTCGATCTCGCCGGCAGCGGAATACATCGGCGAACGGTCGAGGTTCGCGGCAATGATTTCGTGGGTACGGGCGTTGGTGTGGGTAATCCAGCAACTGACCTGCCGTGGATGCTGTTCCTTGTTGCCCATGAACGACATCACCGGGATCGGCGTATCGCCCGGCTGCTCGGTCATCACCGAGAAATCCACAGAGCGGCCATCGATACGCGGCGGAGTGCCGGTTTTCAAACGGCCAACCCGCAGCGGCAATTCACGCAGACGGCGCGCCAGGGCAATCGACGGTGGATCACCGGCGCGACCGCCGGAGAAATTCTGCAAACCGATGTGGATAAGTCCGCCGAGGAACGTGCCGGTGGTCAATACCACGGAATCGGCGAAGAAACGCAGACCCATTTGGGTGACAACACCGCGTACTTGTTCCTGCTCGACGATCAGGTCATCGGCGGCTTGTTGAAATATCCACAGGTTCGGCTGGTTTTCGAGGATTTCGCGGACAGCGGCCTTGTAGAGAATACGGTCGGCCTGGGCACGGGTCGCCCGTACCGCCGGGCCTTTGCGACTGTTCAATACGCGGAACTGGATGCCGCCCTTGTCGGTGGCCATGGCCATCGCACCGCCGAGGGCATCGATTTCCTTGACCAGATGGCTCTTGCCGATGCCACCGATAGCCGGGTTGCAACTCATGGCACCGAGGGTTTCCACGTTATGCGTCAGCAACAGGGTTTTTGCCCCCATACGTGCTGAGGCCAGTGCTGCCTCGGTACCGGCATGACCGCCGCCGATGACGATCACTTCAAAACGGGAAGGGAAATCCACCACGCACCTCGTGCCTGCTTAAGTAGGTATTCAGGAAAAATTCGATCTCAGGTTTTCGAACCTGGTCGGCAAGTATAGGGACTTCGCCTTTCCTAAAGAACCCTCTGCACAAAATTTAACCAGCTGTGGAGAACTCGCGGTTAAAAAAATAAAAAAGAGAGAAATTTATAAAGTCCTTGTTTTTATGTTTATTCTTAGCGCACCACCATTCTGTGGATAGATCTCTACAACCCTTTATTTTCAATGTGTACAGAGTTTTTAAACCCTGTGTCCATGTATGAATGAGGCCCTTGGATAACCGCTTTAAGCCTGTGGGTGAATGAGCTGGTTATCCACAGATGCGGTTATATTCAGTTTTGAAGCCCGGTTATCAACTGCCCTCAGCGGCACTTATTCACAGGGCTTAATCCATAGAAAATCGACGAATGAACGGATTTCAGGCACGAGAAACCCACTGCTGACTTCCCAGCAGAGAAAGGTGATGTGGAAAAAACGGCGATGGAAGGACTTGTGGGGGCTATTGTGAGAGAACGTAACAGAGGCTAATAATAGCCATTATCATTAACTCCTGCGTCCTGCCCATGTCCTTACCCGCCCATACCGCAGCGATCGAGCAAATCTACGAGCAGCACCATTCGTGGCTACATGGCTGGCTCAAGGGCAAATTGAATGACGCCTGCGATGCCGCCGATGTGGCACATGACACCTTTGTGCGAATCCTCGCGGCGCGCAATGCCGCGCAAATCCGGGAACCACGGGATTACCTGGCAACCGTGGCACGTGGGCTGGTCATTGACCGTTATCGAAGACGTGCGATCGAAGCTGCTTACCTGCAAACCCTGGCCGCGCGCCCGGAAGCCACCGAAATCAGCGAAGAAGACAAGGCGTTGATCATCGAAACCCTGGTTGCTGTGGACAAAGCGCTGGCGGGACTGGGGGCAAGAACCCAGCGGATTTTCATGCTGTCGCAGATCGATGGCCTGACTTATCAACAGATCGCCGTGCAATTGCAGGTTTCGTTGACCACTGTGAAGAAACACATGATCCGCGCACTGACCGAATGCGCGCTGATAATGGCGCAGCCCTGATGACGATCGCCCCGAATCGCAAGGCTTTCGAGGCAGCGGCGAGCTGGTTCGTTCAGTTCCAGGTGGAACCGCCGACGCTCACCGAACAACGGGCCTGGCAGCTGTGGATAGATAGCGATCCTGCGCACCTGGCCGCGTGGAATCAGATGGAACAATTGCAGCGCCATCTCGGCACGCTACCGCCGGAGCTGAAACGCCGCGCCTTGAATGCGGGGCAACAACGGCGTCAGGTACTGAAATTGATGCTGCTGTTGGCCGGAACCGGGTTCGTCGGATGGAACGTTCAGCAACACACTTCATTGGGCAACGCCTGGGCCGACTATAAAACCCGGGTCGGGCAACGTCGTTCCCTTTCGCTGGCCGACGGCAGCCAGATTCAACTCAATACCGACACCGCCATTGACGTGTCTTTCAACAGCGCACAACGCCTGATCCGTTTGCGTGCCGGCGAAATCCTGATCCAGACCGGAAAGCTCGGCGATCAACGACCGTTTTTCGTTGAAACCCGTGATGGTCGTATTCAGGCCCTCGGTACTCGGTTTTCCATACGGCAGTTGTCGGACTCCACGAGAGTTGGGGTGCTGGAAGATCGGGTCAGCGTTCAACCCACGGACTCATCCAGCGGTGCACAAATACTGAAGGCCGGTGAAGGTGCGGATTTCGACAGCCGCCATATCGGCGTGATCCACCCCTTCAAGTCTTCCGAAGTGGCATGGACCAACGGCCAGTTGATCGTACTGGACGCTCGTTTGGGTGATGTGGTCCGGGAATTGGGTCGTTATCGCAACGGGATATTGCAGTGTGACGAACGGGCTCGGGACTTGCGGGTTTCCGGCACGTTTCGCCTGGACTCCACCGACGCAGTACTGGCCAACCTGCAGGCTTCACTGCCGATCCACGTCCGCTATTTCACTCGTTACTGGGTCTCGATCAGCCATAACGGCTGATCCCTTCACGACGAGGGGAAAAATAAACTTGAAGCAGGGTTATCTTTTTTCGCCCTGACCCGGCCCTACAGGTAATCGCGATAAACGCGGCTCTTCGCCACCTCCAGGGCTTATCCACACATGCGTCTTCCCACGTTCCGCCAGCGCTTTTCCCACCACTGCATCGCCTACAGCTTACTGATGACCGGAGCCGTTTCCGGCCTGGTCATCACCCATAGCGCGTATGCCGCGACCGCCACCCAGCGTTACGCCATTGCCGCCGGCCCGCTGGACAATGCCTTGAGCCAGTTCGCGGCGGCCGCCAATGTGATTCTGTCGTTCTCGCCCCAGCAGACCGGCAGCTTGCGCAGTCCGGGCTTGAGCGGCGACTTCACCGTGGAGCAGGGTTTTGCCCGGTTGCTCCAAGGCTCGGGTTTGCAAGCTACCCCACAGGCACCAGGCAGTTACATTTTGCAGTCGCAGCCCAACGGCGACTCACTGGAACTGGCACCGACCAACATCAACGGTCGGCAAGCCGATGGGATGACACTCGATTACTCCGCGGACGTTGGTTACAAGGCGCAGAACAGCCGGATCGGTACGAAAACCAGCACACCGCTGTCGGAAACACCGCGTTCGGTGTCGGTTGTCACCGCCCAGCGCATGAAAGATCAGAAATCTCAGACACTCACCGAGGTACTCGGCTACGTCCCGGGGATATTCGCTCCGCCTTTCGCCGCCGGCGACAGTCTGGCGGGCGACCTGTTCTTCATTCGCGGCTTCAATGCCACCGACTATGGCTACGGGCTGCTGCGCGACGGACTACGTGTGCAAGGCAATCGGTATGACACCAGCACCGAGCCTTACGGCCTGGAGCGTGTCGAGATTTTCCGTGGCCCGTCCTCGCTGCTTTACGGTGAGAACGCCCCTGGAGGCTTGGTCAATCTGGTGAGCAAACGTCCGACGGCCACTCCCCAGGGGGAAGTGCAACTGGGTTATGGCTCGAACAATCGGCGCCAGATTGGCGTCGATGTCTCCGGACCGCTGACCGACAGTGGCAACATTCTCGGCCGGGTGGTGATGCTGGGTCGCAAGTCGGATACCCAGACCGACCATGTGCCGGATGATCGTCTTTATATCGCCCCGTCCCTGACCCTGAATTTCGACGACTTCAACACCTTGACCCTGTTGGCCAACTACCAGAAGGACCACACCAACATGGAACTCGGCCTACCGGCGGCCGGGACTTTGCTGACCAACCCCAATGGCAAGTTGTCCAAAGGCACCATGCTGGGTGACCCGGACTGGAACACTTTCGAACGGGAAACCTGGAGCACTGGCTACGAGTTCAGCCATTCGTTCAACGATGACTGGCAGTTCCGCCAGAACTCTCGCTACATGCAGTCGCGCATCACCCGCCATGAAACCTGGCCAGGCAATCTGAACAACGCCGGGTTCGGCACGCGGTTGAACATGACGGCGTATGACCGCTTCAACAAATCCATGGTGTATTCGCTGGATAACCAACTGGAAGGCAAATTCCAGGCGGGTGGTCTGGAGAACACCGTGTTGTTCGGCGCCAGCTACGACCGCACATCGTTCAATCAGGACTGGAATGCCGGTCTGGTCGGGCCGATCGATATCTACAATCCGGTTTATCTGCGCGACCCGACAACACCGATCGCCGTGCAAAACACTCTGCTCGAGCAGCAGATGAAAGGGGTTTATGCACAGATCCAGAGCAAGTACGACCATTGGCTGTTCCTGTTGGGCGGCCGTCAGGACTGGGTCGACAGCGATTTCCGCGACAAGGTGGCGAAGGGCAGCAACATCAGCTCCGAGGACAGGAAATTCACTTATCAGGGCGGCGTGATGTACCAGTTCGACAACGGCATGACGCCGTATGTCAGCTATTCCACCTCGTTTGTGCCAGTACAGCAGATCTCCAATGCCGGTACGCCACTGGATCCGATCACCAGCAGTCAGTACGAAGTTGGCTTGAAATATGAGCCGATCGGCTGGGATACAGCCTTCACGGCCTCGGTTTATGACCTGCGCAAGAAAGACGACACCTATTTCGACTCCACGACATCGACCTATCGCCAGGTCGGTGAAAGCCGATCCAAAGGCGTGGAACTGGAGCTCAACAGCAATCTGACACAGAACCTGAACGTCACGGCGGCGTACACCTACACCGATGCGCGGATTACCAAGGATGCCGCGACCTCACTGGTCAAAGGCCATCAAATGACCGGTGTACCGCGTAATCAGGCATCGGTCTGGGCGAAGTACCGTTTCCTCGATGGCGATCTGAGGGGGCTGTATGTCGGGGGTGGCGTGCGCTACTTCGACAGTGCCTTCGCCTACACCGCGCCGACTCTTTACGGAAAACTCGATGCCGGGGACGTGACGCTGGTGGATGCAGCCATCGGCTATCAGATCGACAAGAACTGGAGCGTGGATCTGAACGCGAAAAACCTGTTCGACAAGGAATATGTGTCGGGATGCAACGACGCAGGACGCTGCTACTGGGGCGAAGACCGCACCGTGCTCGGTACAGTGTCCTACAACTGGTAAGCGAAAAAAGGGCTGTGGATAAATTACCCACAGCCCTTTTTCTTATTTGCCTATACAGAAACTGGAAAAGATCCGTCCCAGCAAATCATCGGAGCTGAATGCGCCGGTGATTTCCCCCAGCGAATGCTGGGCCTGGCGCAAATCTTCGGCCAGCAACTCGCCGGCTCCGGCCAGTGTCAGTTGCGAGCGACCGTGTTCCAGAGCGGCGCTGGCATGGCGCAACGCTTCCAGGTGCCGGCGACGTGCACTGAAACTGCTTTCCGAGGTTTGCTCGTAACCCATGCAGGCCTTGAGGTGATCGCGTAGCAGGTCCAGGCCTTCGCCGGCAGACTTGGCGCTCAGGCTGATCGTCACGTGGCCATCGTCACTGACTTCCAGGGCAATGGCTTCTGCGGTGAGGTCGGCCTTATTGCGAATCAGCGTGACTTTCGCCGGATCCGGCCGAGTTTCGAGGAATTCCGGCCACAGGGCAAACGGATCTGCGGCTTCCGGTGCGGTGGCGTCGACCACCAGCAATACGCGATCCGCTTCCCCGATCGCTTTCAACGCGCGCTCGACGCCGATCTTTTCCACATGATCATCGGTATCGCGCAGGCCGGCGGTATCCACAACATGCAGCGGCATGCCATCAATGTGGATATGTTCGCGCAGAATGTCCCGGGTGGTGCCGGCGATTTCAGTGACAATCGCCGCCTCGCGACCAGCCAGTGCATTGAGCAGGCTGGACTTGCCGGCATTCGGACGACCGGCAATCACCACGGTCATGCCATCGCGCAGCAACGCACCTTGCCCGGCTTCGCGCAGGACTGTGGATAATTCGTCACGAACCTTGTCGAGCATGCTCAGCACATGACCATCGGCGAGGAAGTCGATTTCCTCTTCCGGAAAATCGATGGCCGCTTCGACGTATATCCGCAAGCCGATCAGCTGTTCGGTGAGGTTATGCACGCGCTGGGAAAACGCGCCTTGTAACGAACGCAAGGCGTTGCGCGCGGCTTGTGCAGAACTCGCTTCGATCAGGTCGGCAATCGCCTCGGCCTGAGCCAGATCGAGTTTGTCGTTGAGAAACGCGCGCTCGCTGAATTCACCCGGCCGGGCCAGACGGCAACCCAGTTCCAGGCAACGCTTGAGCAACATGTCCAGAACGATAGGGCCGCCGTGGCCTTGCAGTTCCAGCACGTCTTCACCGGTGAATGAATTCGGTCCCGGGAAGTATAACGCCAGGCCCTCATCCAGTACTTGCTGGTCGTTGCTGAAGAACGGGCCGTAGTGGGCGAACCGGGGTTTCAGCTCGCGGCCGCTGATAGCCTTGGCCGCAACGCTGGCCAGCGGCCCGGAAATTCGAACGATGCCCACGCCACCACGCCCCTGGGCGGTGGCGACGGCTGCGATGGTTTCACGAGGTGCGCTCATAAACCGGTATCCAGACAAAAATGGCAGATAGCAAAACGCCCCACTAGGGGGCGTTTTGAGTGGTTATCCACAGAGTAAGTTACGCCTCGGCTTTTTTCGTTGCCGCTTCAATCTTACGCGTGATGTACCACTGTTGGGCAATCGACAGGCAGTTGTTCACAACCCAGTACAGCACCAGACCGGCCGGGAACCACAGGAAGAAGAAGGTGAAGATGATCGGCATCATTTTCATCACCTTGGCCTGCATCGGATCCGGAGGCGTCGGGTTCAGACGCTGCTGGATGAACATGGTCGCGCCCATGATGATCGGCAGGATGAAGAACGGATCCTTGATCGACAGGTCGGTGATCCACAGCATGAACGGCGCCTGGCGCATTTCCACGCTTTCCAGCAGAACCCAGTACAGCGAAAGGAAAACCGGCATCTGCACCAGAATCGGCAAGCAGCCGCCCAGCGGATTGATCTTCTCTTTCTTGTACAGCTCCATCATGGCTTGCGACATTTTCTGCCGGTCATCGCCATGTTGCTCTTTCAGTGCAGCCAGTTTCGGGGCCACGGCGCGCATGCGGGCCATGGATTTGTAGCTGGCGGCCGACAGCGGGAAGAAGATCCCTTTGATCAGCATGGTCAGGAAGATGATCGACCAGCCCCAATTGCCGACGATGCTGTGGATATGTTGCAGCAGCCAGAAAATCGGCTGGGCAATGAACCACAGAATGCCGTAGTCGACGGTCAGTTCCAGACCTGGGGACAACTCTTTCAGCACAGCCTGGCTTTTCGGGCCGGCATACAGCACGGCGCTGGTTTCGACTTTTGCACCGGGTGCAGCGGTCAAGGCCGGGCCGGTGTAACCGATGATGTAGTTGCCTTTGCTGTCTTTACGCGTCTGGACGATGTTGTTTTCGCCTTTCGGCGCAACCCATGCAGTCACGAAGTAGTGTTGCAGCCAGGCGACCCAGCCACCGGTGACGGTTTCCTTGAGCTGAGCCTTGTCCATGTCCTTCATGGACACTTTCTTGTACGGCTCGGAACTTGTCCACAGGGCGGCACCCAGGTAAGTCGCGGTGCCGGTCGCCGTGGTCGACGAAGGATCTGCGCTGGCGTCGCGTTTCAACTGCGCAAACATCGAACCGGACCAAGGCTGAGCGCTCTGGTTATCGATCAGATAGGTCACAGTCACGTCATACAGGCCACGTTTCAGGGTGAAACGCTTGATGTAGTTGACGCCGTCCTTGCTGAACTTCAGGTCTACAACCAGTTGGTCCTGACCATCAGCCAGTTGATAAGTTTTCTTCTCCGAGGCGTAGATCGGGCGACCGGCCGGGCTTGCGTCCGGGCCATTGGGGCCGATCAGACCGCTTTGAGCCAGATAAACACGTTCGTTGCCGTTATCGAACAGCTGGAACGGAACGTCCGGACGATCCTGACGACGTGGATACAGCGGCAAGGTCAGTTGAGCAACATCGCCACCCTGTGGATCGATCGCCAGATCGAGCACGTCGGTTTTGATCTGGATCAGATCCTTGCTGACAGCGACCGGCGTTTCGGCGGGTGCGCTGGTATCGCTTGCGGCGCGCGGAATATCGTCGCTGGCGGAAGCGCTGGTGCCAGTGGCGGTGTCCGGCAAACCGGATGTAGTCGTACTGGAAGCAACATTCTGAGTCGGCAGGGCAGCCTGGCCATAATCCTGGTTCCATTTAAGAACCATGACATAAGCCACGATTGCCAGGGCGACGATCAGGATCGTGCGTTTGATATCCATGATTACTCGGCCATCGAAGAAGAACGGGAGGTAGGGATAGGTGGAACCGGGTCATAACCACCGGGATTCCACGGATGACAGCGACCTAAACGACGAAAGGTCAGCCAGCCACCGCGCAGAAGGCCATGAGTTTCGATGGCTTCTAACGCGTAGCAAGAACAACTGGGGTAGAAACGACAGTGATCGGCCATCAGGGGACTAATGGCGTAGCGATAAAACTGGATCGGAACGAGTGCCAGTTTACGCATCTGGACTGTCTACCCCTACAGTTTCGGTTTTGACTGCCGGTGCTGGCTTGTTGCGCGCCAGACGTTTCCAGAGTTTGCCGAAATGCTGAATCAATTCGGGGTTTTCTACATCACCCAAACCTTTGCGCGCGACGATAACGATGTCCCAGCCGACCAGTGAATCCTGGTTCAGGCGAAACGATTCGCGCATCAGACGTTTGAGGCGATTGCGCTCGACGGAGAGCTTTACGCTCTTTTTCCCGATAACCAGCCCTAGCCGGGGGTGATCGAGATCGTTGTTGCGCGCAAGGAGCAGGAGATTTTTCCCCGGAACCTTGCCGGTAGGGGAGTCAAAGACTGCCTTGAAGTGCCGGGGAGTAAGCAGACGCTTTTCCCGACTGAAGTCCTGACTCACCTCCAGTGCCGGATTATCAAACTGCCAGACGTGCGCGGCCTTTGGCGCGACGACGCGACAGTACGGCACGACCGTTCTTGGTAGCCATGCGAGCACGGAAACCGTGGGTACGAGCGCGTTTGATAGTGCTTGGTTGGAAAGTACGTTTCATGTCGTGTTACCTGGTTCGTCCACAACGGGCCGGAATGGCCCCCGTTTTAAGAGACCGGGGATTCTAGAGAAAGCAAGTCCATAGGTCAATTTCCAACCAGCGTTTCCCTCTAAATAGATATCCGCGTCTTCTGAGCACCAGGCCCTGTTCGCCAAACATAAAAATAAAGAAGGGAATTATTTAAAGCTTTTCTGTAAAGCTTGTAAAAGCTAGTCCCGCCACCTTCTGTGGATAACTCAATCGAGGCCTTATCTGCCGTGATGTACAGAGAATGACAACTACGCGGGAAAACCGTGTTCAGCCTGTGCTCCGGGAGCGGATAACCTGTGCGTGGAAAGGTCTGTTATCCACAGGCAGGTTATCCACCGAGTTTCGCCCCCAGTTGTCCAGTGTCCTCAGTGGCGGTTATCCACAGAGCTTATGCACATACCGTTGGTCGCCTTTTTGCCATTTAACGTATTGATAAATCATGGTCGCCGGGCAACCTGCATGTGGATAAGTGGGCGGCTCGCCGCTACAATGGCCGCTTGTTTTTGCCTCACCGGCTTTCAACTTAGGGGATTTCCGTGTCAGTGGAACTTTGGCAGCAGTGCGTGGAGCTTTTGCGCGAAGAGCTGCCTGCCCAACAATTCAACACCTGGATCCGTCCACTACAGGTCGAAGCCGAAGGCGACGAGTTGCGTGTCTACGCACCGAACCGTTTTGTTCTGGACTGGGTCAACGAGAAGTACCTCGGGCGCGTCCTTGAACTGCTGGATGAGCATGGCAACGGCCTGGCGCCGGCGCTTTCCTTATTAATAGGCAGCAAGCGCAGTTCGGCTCCCCGTGCCGCACCGAATGCGCCGCTGGCCGCTGCCGCCGTGGCACAGGCTCAGCAGGCCGCTGTTGCGCCGGTCACTGCTGCGCCAGTGGCACCTGCCGCCCCGGTCGCCACGCAGAAAGCCGAAGAAGTCAGTGAAGAGCCGTCCCGCGACAGTTTCGACCCGATGGCTGGCGCCGCCTCGCAACAGGCCCCGGTTCGCGCCGAACAGCGCACCGTGCAGGTCGAAGGTGCGCTCAAGCACACCAGTTACCTGAACCGCACCTTCACCTTTGAAAACTTCGTAGAAGGTAAATCCAACCAGCTCGCCCGCGCGGCGGCCTGGCAAGTGGCGGACAACCCCAAGCACGGCTACAACCCGCTGTTCCTTTATGGCGGCGTCGGTCTCGGTAAGACCCACTTGATGCATGCGGTGGGCAACCACCTGTTAAAGAAGAACCCGAATGCCAAGGTCGTGTACCTGCATTCCGAGCGTTTCGTGGCCGACATGGTCAAGGCGCTGCAACTGAACGCGATCAACGAGTTCAAGCGTTTCTACCGTTCGGTGGATGCCTTGCTGATCGACGACATTCAGTTCTTCGCCCGCAAGGAACGTTCCCAGGAAGAGTTTTTCCACACCTTCAACGCCCTGCTTGAAGGTGGCCAGCAGGTCATTCTCACCAGTGACCGCTACCCGAAGGAAATCGAAGGCCTGGAAGAGCGCCTCAAATCCCGCTTCGGCTGGGGCCTGACGGTTGCCGTCGAGCCGCCGGAACTGGAAACCCGCGTTGCGATTCTGATGAAGAAGGCCGACCAGGCCAAAGTCGAGTTGCCTCACGACGCAGCGTTCTTCATCGCCCAGCGCATTCGCTCCAACGTCCGTGAGCTGGAAGGCGCGCTGAAACGCGTGATCGCCCACTCGCACTTCATGGGCCGCGACATCACCATCGAGTTGATTCGCGAATCCCTGAAGGACCTGTTGGCGTTGCAGGACAAACTGGTCTCTGTGGATAACATTCAGCGCACCGTCGCCGAGTACTACAAGATCAAGATCTCCGACCTGCTGTCCAAGCGCCGTTCGCGCTCGGTGGCTCGTCCGCGTCAGGTGGCCATGGCCTTGTCCAAGGAGCTGACCAACCACAGCCTGCCGGAAATCGGCGATGTGTTTGGCGGTCGCGACCACACGACGGTGTTGCACGCCTGCCGCAAGATCAACGAACTTAAGGAATCCGACGCGGACATCCGCGAGGACTACAAGAACCTGCTGCGTACACTGACCACTTGATGAACACCAGCGCAGCTTATTAAGGCAAGGGACTAGACCATGCATTTCACCATTCAACGCGAAGCCCTGTTGAAACCCCTGCAACTGGTCGCAGGTGTCGTCGAGCGCCGACAGACCTTGCCGGTGCTGTCCAACGTGCTGCTGGTTGTCGATGGCCAGCAGCTGTCGCTGACCGGTACTGACCTGGAAGTCGAGCTGGTCGGTCGCGTGCAACTCGAAGAGCCGGCGCAAACCGGTTCCATCACCGTGCCGGCGCGCAAGCTGATGGACATCTGCAAGAGCCTGCCGAACGACGCCCTGATCGACATCAAGGTCGACGAGCAGAAGCTGGTGGTGAAGGCCGGCCGTAGCCGCTTCACCCTGTCGACCCTGCCGGCCAACGATTTCCCGACCGTCGAAGAAGGTCCGGGATCGCTGACCACCAGCCTGGAGCAAAGCAAGCTGCGTCGTCTGATCGAGCGCACCAGCTTCGCCATGGCTCAACAGGACGTGCGCTACTACCTCAATGGCATGTTGCTGGAAGTGGCGACCGGTGTGATCCGCGCTGTTGCCACTGACGGTCACCGTCTGGCGATGTGCTCGATGCAGGCCGACATCGGTCAGCAGGAGCGCCATCAGGTGATCGTGCCACGCAAAGGTATCCTCGAACTGGCGCGCCTGCTCACAGAGCCGGATGGCAACGTCAGCATCGTGCTGGGCCAGCACCATATCCGTGCGACCACTGGCGAATTTACCTTCACCTCGAAACTGGTGGACGGCAAGTTCCCGGACTACGAGCGCGTACTGCCGAAGGGCGGCGACAAGCTGGTATTGGGCGATCGTCAGGCGCTGCGCGAAGCGTTCAGCCGCACGGCGATCCTGTCCAACGAGAAGTACCGCGGTATCCGCCTGCAACTGGCCAGTGGTCAGCTGAAAATCCAGGCCAACAACCCGGAGCAGGAGGAAGCGGAAGAAGAAGTGGGCGTCGAGTACAACGGCAGCTCCCTGGAAATCGGCTTCAACGTCAGCTATCTGCTCGATGTGCTGGGCGTGATGACCACCGAGCAGGTTCGCCTGATCCTGTCCGACTCCAACAGCAGTGCGCTGGTGCAAGAGTCCGACAATGACGATTCGGCTTACGTTGTCATGCCGATGCGTCTGTAATCAGCAGAAACTAGATGTCGTTAAGTCGCGTCTCGGTCACCGCGGTGCGCAATCTGCACCCGGTGACCTTCTCCCCCTCTCCCCGCATCAACATTCTTTACGGCGCCAACGGCAGCGGCAAAACCAGTGTTCTGGAAGCCATCCACCTGCTGGGGCTTGCCCGCTCGTTTCGCAGTACAAGACTGTTGCCGGTCATCCAGTATGAGCAACTCGCCTGTACGGTATTCGGCCAGGTCGAGCTCGCCGAAGGTGGCCACAGTGCATTGGGCATTTCGCGTGACCGTCAGGGTGAGTTCCAGATTCGCATCGACGGGCAGAACGCGCGCAGCGCTGCGCAACTGGCGGAGATCCTGCCGCTGCAACTGATCAACCCGGACAGCTTCCGCTTGCTGGAGGGGGCGCCGAAGATTCGCCGGCAGTTTCTCGACTGGGGCGTGTTCCACGTCGAACCGCGTTTCATGGCCACCTGGCAGCGTTTGCAGAAGGCCTTGCGCCAGAGAAACTCCTGGCTGCGACATGGTACACTTGACGCCGTTTCGCAAGCGGTTTGGGACAGGGAACTGTGCCAGGCCAGCGCTGAAATCGATGAATACCGCCGCGCTTACATCAAAGCCTTGAAACCAGTCTTTGAACAAACCTTGAGCGAACTGGTTGAGCTCGAAGGTTTGACGCTCAGCTATTACCGAGGCTGGGACAAGGACCGGGAATTGAGTGCCGTACTTGCTGGATCCCTGCAGCGGGATCAGCAGATGGGTCATACCCAGGCCGGACCGCAACGCGCTGATTTGCGTCTTCGATTGGGCGCACACAACGCCGCGGACATCTTGTCCCGGGGTCAGCAGAAGTTGGTGGTGTGTGCCTTGCGGATTGCCCAGGGGCATCTGGTGAGCCAGGCCCGACGCGGCCAGTGTATTTATCTGGTGGATGACTTGCCGTCCGAGCTGGACGAGAGCCACCGTCGCGCGCTGTGCCGCTTGCTGGAAGACTTACGCTGCCAGGTCTTTATCACCTGTGTAGATCACGAATTATTGAGGGAAGGCTGGCAGACGGAAACGCCAGTCGCTCTGTTCCACGTGGAACAGGGCCGTATCACCCAGACCCACGACCATCGGGAGTGAAGGCATTGAGCGAAGAAAATACGTACGACTCATCGAGCATTAAAGTGCTGAAAGGCCTGGATGCCGTGCGCAAACGTCCCGGTATGTACATTGGTGACACCGACGATGGCAGCGGTCTGCACCACATGGTGTTCGAGGTGGTCGACAACTCGATCGACGAAGCCCTCGCCGGCCACTGCGACGACATCAGCATCATCATTCACCCGGATGAATCCATCACCGTTCGCGACAACGGTCGTGGCATCCCGGTAGATGTGCATAAAGAGGAAGGCGTTTCCGCCGCCGAGGTCATCATGACCGTCCTCCACGCTGGCGGTAAATTCGACGACAACTCCTACAAAGTATCCGGCGGTCTGCACGGTGTAGGTGTTTCGGTTGTGAACGCCCTGTCCGAAGAGCTGGTCCTGACCGTTCGCCGCAGCGGCAAGATCTGGGAACAGACCTACGTCCACGGCGTACCTCAGGCACCGATGGCGATCGTTGGCGACAGCGAAACCACCGGTACTCAGATTCACTTCAAGGCTTCCAAGGAAACCTTCAAGAACATTCACTTCAGCTGGGACATCCTGGCCAAGCGTATCCGTGAACTGTCCTTCCTCAACTCCGGCGTCGGCATCGTCCTCAAGGACGAGCGCAGCGGCAAGGAAGAGCTGTTCAAGTACGAAGGTGGCCTGCGTGCGTTCGTTGAATACCTGAACACCAACAAGACTGCGGTCAACCAGGTGTTCCACTTCAACATCCAGCGTGAAGACGGCATTGGCGTGGAAATCGCCCTGCAGTGGAACGACAGCTTTAACGAGAACCTGTTGTGCTTCACCAACAACATCCCGCAGCGCGACGGCGGTACGCACTTGGTCGGCTTCCGCTCCGCGCTGACGCGTAACCTGAACAACTACATCGAGCAGGAAGGTCTGGCGAAGAAGCATAAGGTCGCCACCACCGGTGACGATGCCCGTGAAGGCCTGACCGCGATCATCTCGGTGAAGGTGCCGGATCCGAAGTTCAGCTCTCAGACCAAGGACAAGCTTGTTTCTTCCGAAGTGAAGACCGCTGTCGAACAGGAAATGGGCAAGTACTTCTCCGACTTCCTGCTGGAAAACCCGAACGAAGCCAAACTGGTCGTCGGCAAGATGATCGACGCGGCCCGTGCCCGTGAAGCGGCGCGCAAGGCCCGTGAGATGACCCGCCGCAAAGGCGCGCTGGACATCGCCGGCCTGCCGGGCAAACTGGCCGACTGCCAGGAAAAAGATCCTGCGCTGTCCGAACTGTACCTGGTGGAAGGTGACTCCGCGGGCGGTTCTGCCAAGCAGGGGCGCAACCGCAAGACCCAGGCCATCCTGCCGCTCAAGGGCAAGATCCTGAACGTCGAGAAGGCGCGTTTCGACAAGATGATCTCTTCCCAGGAAGTGGGGACCTTGATCACCGCGCTGGGCTGCGGCATCGGTCGCGAAGAGTACAACATCGACAAACTGCGCTATCACAACATCATCATCATGACCGATGCTGACGTTGACGGTTCGCACATCCGTACCCTGCTGCTGACGTTCTTCTTCCGCCAGTTGCCAGAGCTGATCGAGCGCGGTTACATCTACATCGCTCAGCCGCCGCTGTACAAGGTCAAGAAAGGCAAGCAAGAGCAATACATCAAAGACGACGACGCCATGGAAGAGTACATGACGCAGTCGGCCCTGGAAGACGCGAGCCTGCACCTGAACGAAGACGCCCCGGGCATTTCCGGCGCAGCGCTGGAGCGTCTGGTGAACGACTTCCGTATGGTGATGAAGACCCTCAAGCGTCTGTCGCGCCTGTACCCGCAGGAACTGACCGAGCACTTCATCTACCTGCCTGCCGTGAGTCTGGAAAAGCTCGGCAATCACGCCGAGATGCAAGACTGGCTGGCCCAGTACGAAGCACGTCTGCGGACCATCGAGAAGTCCGGCCTGGTCTACAAGGCCAGCCTGCGTGAAGATCGTGAACGTGGCGTGTGGCTGCCGGAAGTCGAACTGACCTCCCACGGCCTGTCGAGCTACGTCACCTTCAACCGCGACTTCTTCGGCAGCAACGACTACAAGACCGTCGTTTCCCTGGGCGCTGAACTGAGCACCCTGCTCGGCGAAGGTGCATACATCCAGCGTGGCGAGCGCAAGAAAGTGGTCACCGAGTTCAAGGAAGCCCTGGAATGGCTGATGGCTGAAAGCACCAAGCGCCACACCATCCAGCGATACAAAGGTCTGGGCGAAATGAACCCGGATCAGCTGTGGGAAACCACCATGGACCCGACCGTGCGCCGCATGCTGAAAGTGACCATCGAAGACGCCATCGCCGCGGACCAGATCTTCAACACCCTGATGGGTGATGCGGTCGAACCTCGTCGTGACTTCATCGAAAGCAACGCACTGGCGGTTTCCAACCTGGATTTCTGATCCAGCTCGGCGCCAACGAAAAAGGCCAACGCATCCGCGTTGGCCTTTTTTTTCATTCGTTCGAGCCCCCCACGCTCTCCAACCGATACCCATACCCATAAATCGTCAACAACTGCCAACCCCGATCCGCCGTTAGCCCGAGTTTATTGCGCAATCGGTAGATATGCGTATCCAGCGGCCTCGATGACGCCATCTCTTCATGGGGCCAGAATCGTTCATACAGATATTCCCGTGACAACGGCCGGCCAAGGTTGCTGAACAGGCAACGAGCGAGGCGGTATTCGCGTTCGGTCATGACAATCGGTTTGCCCTCGCGCGTGGCCGTCAATTCGGCATCGTTGAAGGTCAGGTCGTTGAAACTTTGTACTTCGCCTACCGATGTACGTTGCACGCTGTGCCGGCGCAGGACGGCGGCGACCCTGGCCTTGAGTTCGTTGGGACGGAACGGCTTGCTGACGTAATCGTCGGCGCCGGCATTCAGGGCCTGGACGATATCGTTCTCGCCATCGCGGCTGGTGAGCATGATGGCGGCCGGTGGCGCCTCCATGTGTTCGCGGGTCCAGCGTAGCAAGGCCAGGCCGGTGAGGTCGGGCAGCTGCCAGTCGAGGATCAGCAGGTCGAAGGTTTCCCGGCGCAGTTGCCGCACCAGGTCTTCACCACGTTCGAAGCTGTGCAGCGACCAGGGTTGTTCCCCGGCTTCGGCCATCTGCTGGAGGGTCTGCTCGACCCGGCGCAGTTCGGCGGGTTCATCGTCCAGTATCGCAACGCGCATACGCGGTGATTCCTTGTTGCCTGGGCAATTGACGGCCGACAATCGCGGCTTGGTCAACGCGGTAAAAGTAAGCGGCCCACCATTGGTTGAGCTCCGCTATGATTCTTTGGGTCCAGTCCTCAGACCTTTGACCCATGAAACGATTCAACCCACCCTGCCCCGCGTGCCATGAATAACCGTCGCCATGAAAGCCGTGTGCCTAGCCAGGTCCAGCGCCTGTTTCGCCGTCTGGTGCGCGAGTGGGTGTGGATAAGTCTAGTGCTGTTGCCGCTGACTGCGCTGTTGTCTTATCGCGCGCAAATCAACTTGCATGATTCCTCGCCGGGCTGGAGTGCGGCAATTTCGGTGGTGCTGGTGTTCTGCGTGCTGGGGCTGCTGCTCTGGCGACCGCGCCTGGCGATCTGGATCACACTGGGCGCCATGGCTTGCGTGTTGCTGACCAGTGCGGGCATGGCGGAGATCCGGCGCTGGTGGTCACCGACCCCGGCTGCCTTGGGAATCTTGTTCGGTTATCTGATCTGGAACTGGCGACGCCTGAGTGGCGTACTCACCTACTTTGGCTGGGAGCTGTCGCGGCTGGACAGCGAGCCGAAGGTTTTCCCCGAGCGGCGTCGAACGCAATTCACCGGTGCCGACCGCTTGCAGGGTCAGATCATGGCCCTCGAACAGGCGATGAGCCGCACCCGCGATACCCGACGCTTCATTGCCGATGGTCTGGAATACCTGCCGGTCGCGACCCTGATCAGTGATCCACAAGGACGAATCCTGTTGGGTAACCGCAAGGCCCGGGAGCTGTTTGGCCAGGCGCTGGTGGGGGACGATGTGCTCGACCAATTGGCGCGTCTCGGTTACCCGGAATTATCCACAGAACCACGCCCACCGTTGTCGGCGCTGCCGCTGCTGGAGTTTCGTGATTACAAGGAACGCAGCCTGCGCCTGGAGCGCGCCGCGTTATTGCCGGTGGACGGTGACACGCCGATTGGCTGGCTGCTGAGCCTCACCGACCTGAGCGCCGAACGCGCCGCCGAGGAACAACGCGGGGTTCTGCTGCGCTTTCTTTCCCACGATCTGCGCGCGCCCCATTCGGCAATCCTCGCCCTGCTCGATGTGCATCGTCATCAGGCCGGGGTGGATTCACCCTTGTTCGAACAGATTGAACGCCAGGTGCGCCGGGCGCTGGATCTCACCGATGGCTTCGTGTTGCTGGCACGAGCCGAATCGGCGGCCTATCAGTTCCAGCCGAGCCTGTTTGCGATGCTGGTGCTGGACGTGCTGGATCAAGCGCTGCCCATCGCCCAGCAGAAACAGATCGAGTTGCTGCATGACATGGACGAGCAATCCCAGGAGCGACTGGTTTCTGCCGACCAGGGCTTGCTGACCCGTGCCTTGTTCAACCTGTTGGAAAACGCCATCAAGTACAGCGACCCCGGATCTACCGTCGAGCTGCGGATCAGCTGTCACGGTGACTGGCTGCGTTGTGAACTCACCGATCAAGGCAAAGGCATTGCCCCGCAGGAGTTACCCGAGTTGTTCCGCCAGTACCGGCGGTTTTCGTCAGCGCAAGGCATCGATGGCGTGGGCTTGGGGCTGTCGATGGTCAAAGCCGTGGTGGACCATCACGGCGGACGGATCGAATGCGAGAGCGTGGTCGATCATGGCACCACGTTCCGCCTCGATCTGCCGCTGATCCTTGAGTGAATCAGACATAAAAAAACCGGCTATATCAGCCGGTTTCCTTACATCCGAAAAAAACTTATGCACCTTTTACGGTGTTTTATCAGCTTCAGAAATATATATATAAATCAGTTAGTTAATTAACATTTTCGGAATTTATAAAGAAAACCGTACACAGGTTATCCACAAAATTCAGACAGCTACCTGATCGTTTGCAGTCGGTGCCTGTGGCGCAGGCGGTAGCGAACCCATTTCCCTTTGCGTCTGTTCGTTCCAGGCTTGGACCCGGTCGTTCAGGTCGGCGATGGCGCGCGGGCCGGAACCCTCGGCGTACATCGGCGCACCGATGACCACGGTGATCACGCCGGGCTTTTTACCCCAGCCGATTTTTGGCCAGAATTTGCCGGCATTGTGTGCAATCGGCAGCACTGGAAGCGCGGCATTCACCGCCAACGCGCTACCACTGCGGGAGAACTTGCCGACAGTGCCGTAGGGAACACGTGTGCCTTCCGGGAAGATCAGCACCCAAACGTTGTCCTTGAGCAGTTCATCACCTTTGGACGCCACTTGTTTGAGCGCGGCTTTCGGGTTGTCTCGATCAATCGCGATCGGCCGCAGCATGGCCATCGCCCAGCCGAAGAACGGCACGTACAGCAGTTCGCGTTTGAGCACCTGGCTCAAAGGCGAGAAATAAGCGGAGAGAAAGAACGTCTCCCAGGTGCTCTGGTGGTTCGACTGAATCACGCAGGGCCGATCCGGCACGTTTTCCGCGCCTTTGATCTCGTAGTGGATGCCCAGAAACACCTTGCTCAACCACAAGGCGCAGCGGCACCAGTACACGTTGATGAAACGATAGCGCGCCTTGAACGGCAGAAAGGGCGCGATAAAAAAGCTCAGGCTGCACCACAGCATGGAGGTGGTGCCCAGCAGCAGGTAAAAGAGGAAGATTCTGATGGCCTGCAGTATCGACATGGCGACGGTTACCGTTACGGGCAATGCCCGACTGTTCAAGCGCACTCCCGATCAATCCCTGGTCAGGAACTTCAGAAGCACTCTAGTTGTGGATAAGTTCTGCGGCAATCGCCGCCAGATCGTCAAAAATCAGGGTGCCAACCGGAAGGGTCTTGCCCAGCGTCTTTTCGCCTTTCCCGGTCTTTACCAAAACGGGCTGTGAATCGACGGCTTTGGCCGCCTCCAGGTCACCAAGGCTGTCGCCGACGAACCAGACATCGGTCAGCGATACGTCGTAGTGTCCGGCGATGGTCTTGAGCATGCCGGGTTTCGGCTTGCGGCAATCGCAACCCTCGTCCGGCCCATGCGGGCAGTACACGATCAGCCCGACTTCACCGCCCTGCTCCGCCACCAGTTCACGCAGGCGCGCGTGCATGGCGTCGAGGGTGGCGAGGTCGTAATAGCCGCGAGCAATGCCCGACTGGTTGGTGGCGACCGCCACCGTCCAGCCGGCCTTGCTCAACTGCGCAATCGCTGCGATCGAGCCGGGCAGCGGAATCCACTCCTCCACCGACTTGATGTAAGCGTCGGAGTCGTAATTGATCACTCCGTCCCGATCGAGAATCAGCAGTTTCAACAGCAATCCCTCAACCCAGCAGCGAAATGTCGGCAACGCCGAGGAACAGACCACGCAGACGCGCCAGCAGCGCGTAACGGTTGGCCCGCACGTTGGCGTCATCGGCATTGACCATCACCGCATCGAAGAACGCATCCACCGGCTCACGCAGGGCTGCCAGGCGTGCCAGCGATTCGTTGTACTGACGCGCCGCCGCCATCGGCTGCACAGCCTGATCGGCCTGCTGGATCGCCGAGTACAGCGAGAACTCGTTGGCGTTGTCGAAGTACTTGGCCTGGACTTCGGTCGGCACCGAACCTTCGATCTTGCTCAGCAGGTTCGACACACGTTTGTTCACCGCCGCCAGCGCTGCCGCTTCCGGCAGTTGACGGAAGGCCTGCACCGCTTGCACGCGCTGGTCGAAGTCCAGCGCCGAGCCCGGCTTCAGGGCACGTACCGACAGGTAAGTGGCAACATCCACGCCTTCGTCTTCATAACGCGCACGCAGACGGTCGAAGATGAATTCCAGCACGGTGTCGTTCAGGCCGGCAGCCTTGACCTTGGCGCCGAACGCATTCACGGCGAAGGCCACGGCGTCGTTCAGATCCAGGTCCAGTTGCTTCTCGATCAGGATGCGCAGCACGCCCAGCGCGGCACGGCGCAGAGCATACGGGTCCTTGCTGCCGGTCGGCAGCATGCCGATGCCGAAGATGCCGACCAGCGTGTCGAGCTTGTCGGCGATGGCCACGGCTGCGCCGGTGAGGGTGGCCGGCAGTTCAGCACCGGCACCGCGCGGCATGTATTGCTCGTTCAGGGCCAGGGCGACGTCTTGCGGCTCGCCGTCATTGAGGGCGTAGTAGTAACCGGCGACACCTTGCATCTCCGGGAATTCGCCGACCATTTCGGTCGCCAGGTCGCACTTCGACAACAGGCCGGCACGGGCCGCCCACGAAGCGTTGCCACCGATGCGCGCAGCGATGTAAGCCGCGAGTTTGGAAACGCGCTCGGCCTTGTCGTAGACGCTGCCGAGTTTTTCCTGGAACACCACGTTCTGCAGGCGCAGATTGAACTCTTCGAGTTTCTGCTTCTTGTCCTGTTTGAAGAAGAACTCGGCGTCGGTCAGACGTGGGCGAACCACTTTCTCGTTACCGGCGATGATCTGCTGCGGATCCTTGCTTTCGATGTTGGCCACGGTGATGAAACGCGGCAGCAGTTTGCCGTCGGCATCCAGCAGGCAGAAATACTTCTGGTTGTCCTGCATGGTGGTGATCAGCGCTTCCTGCGGCACGTCGAGGAAACGTTCCTCGAACGAGCACACCAGCGGCACCGGCCATTCGACCAGGGCGGTCACTTCATCGAGCAACGCCGGCGGCACGATTGCGGTGCCTTCCTGACGGGTCGCCAGTTCTTCGGTGCGCTTGCTGATGATTTCGCGACGCTCGTTGGCGTCGGCCAGCACGTAGGCGGCACGCAGGTCGGCCAGGTAGCTGGACGGCGAACCGATGCGCACGTTTTCCGGGTGGTGGAAGCGGTGGCCACGGGAGTCACGGCCAGCCTTCTGGGCGAGGATGGTGCAGTCGATGACCTGGTCACCGAGCAGCATGACCAGCCACTGGGTCGGACGCACGAACTCTTCCTTGCGTGCACCCCAACGCATGCGTTTCGGGATCGGCAGGTCGTTCAGCGAATCTTCGACGATGGTCGGCAGCAGGCTGGCGGTCGGCTTGCCGGCGATGTTCTGGCTGTAGCGCAGTTTCGGACCGCTCTGGTCGATTTCGCTCAGCTCGACACCGCATTTCTTGGCGAAGCCCAGGGCGGCCTGGGTCGGATTGCCTTCGGCATCGAACGCGGCCTGACGTGGCGGGCCGTCGAGGTTGATGCTGCGGTCCGGCTGCTGGGTGGCCAGCGCGGTGATCAGCACGGCCAGACGACGCGGCGCGGCGTAGACGGTTTTGCTCTCGTAGTTCAGGCCGGCGGCCTGCAGACCCTTGTCGATACCGGCCAGGAACGCTTCGGCCAGGGTATTCAGGGCTTTGGGTGGCAGTTCTTCGGTGCCCAGTTCAACCAGAAAATCTTGAGCACTCATTGTGCAGCCTCCAGCTTGGCCAGTACTTCGTCACGCAGATCCGAGGTCGCCATCGGGAAGCCCAGCTTGGCGCGGGCCAGCAGATAGGCTTGGGCGACGGAACGCGCCAGGGTGCGTACACGCAGAATGTATTGCTGACGTGCGGTCACCGAGATCGCCCGGCGCGCATCCAGCAGGTTGAAGGTGTGCGAAGCCTTCAACACCATTTCGTAGCTCGGCAACGGCAGCGGCTCATCGAGTTCGATCAGGCGCTTGGCTTCGCTTTCATAGAAATCGAACAGTTCGAACAGCTTGTCGACGTTGGCGTGTTCGAAGTTGTAAGTGGACTGCTCCACTTCGTTCTGGTGGAACACGTCGCCGTAGGTCACCTTGCCGAACGGACCGTCGGCCCAGACCAGGTCGTAGACCGAGTCCACGCCTTGCAGGTACATCGCCAGACGCTCGAGACCGTAGGTGATCTCGCCGGTCACCGGGTAGCACTCGATGCCGCCGGCCTGCTGGAAGTAAGTGAACTGGGTCACTTCCATGCCGTTGAGCCAGACTTCCCAGCCCAGACCCCAGGCGCCGAGGGTCGGCGATTCCCAGTTGTCTTCGACGAAACGGATGTCGTGTACCAGCGGGTCGAGGCCCACATGCTTGAGGGAGCCCAGGTAGAGTTCCTGGAAGTTGTCCGGGTTCGGCTTCAGGACTACCTGGAACTGGTAGTAGTGCTGCAGACGGTTCGGGTTTTCGCCGTAACGGCCGTCAGTCGGACGGCGGCTTGGCTGCACATAAGCGGCGTTCCAGGTTTCCGGGCCGATGGCGCGCAGGAAGGTCGCGGTGTGGAAAGTGCCGGCGCCTACTTCCATATCGTAGGGCTGAAGTACCACACAACCTTGCTCGGCCCAGTACTGCTGGAGCGCGAGGATCAAGTCTTGGAAGGTACGCACGGCTGGCGTAGGCTGGCTCACGAAATTCACCTGTTTCTTGGGCTGCGATTTAAAGAGCGGGAGTATACCCGATTCAGTCGCACCTCCACCCCCTGGAGCCTTATGCCACGCTGCTTTTGGTGTACCGAAGATCCGCTGTACATGGCTTATCACGATCAGGAGTGGGGCACGCCGCTACGCGATGCGCAGGGTTTGTTCGAGTTGCTTTTGCTCGAAGGGTTCCAGGCCGGGCTTTCCTGGATCACCGTGCTGCGCAAGCGCGAGCGTTATCGCGAGGTTCTGTTCGGCTTTGACGTACAGCGCGTGGCGCAGATGAGCGACGCCGAAATCGAGGAATTGATGCTCGATCCGGGGATCATCCGCAATCGTCTCAAACTCAAGGCCGCCCGGCGCAATGCCCAGGCCTGGCTGGCGCTGGAGGATCCGGTGGCGTTTCTCTGGTCGTTCGTGGATAACCGGCCGCTGATCAATCATTTCAAGGATCGCAGTGAAGTCCCGGCCATCACCCCGCAAGCGGTGGCGATGAGCAAAGGCCTGAAAAAGGCCGGTTTCACCTTCGTCGGTCCGACCATTTGCTACGCGCTGATGCAGGCCTCGGGCATGGTCATGGATCACACCCGCGATTGCGACCGCTACGCGCAGCTGGTCAACGCCGGTTAGAATGGCCGCCTCGCGCACAGCACAAGATCAGGAGTGACCTGTGGAAAAGTTTAAAGGCGCCTTGCTGGTAGGCGCTCTGCGGCTGTTTGCCCTGCTGCCATGGCGGGCGGTGCAGGCCGTGGGTTCGGCGATCGGCTGGATCATGTGGAAAACCCCCAACCGCTCCCGCGACGTGGTGCGGATCAATCTGGCGAAATGTTTTCCACAGATGGATCCGACCGAGCGTGAGCGTCTGGTCGGGCAGAGCCTGAAAGACATCGGCAAGTCCCTGACCGAAAGCGCCTGCGCCTGGATCTGGCCGGCCCAACGTTCGATCGATCTGGTGCGCGAAGTCGAAGGCCTCGACATTCTCAAGGACGCGCTGGCCTCGGGCAAAGGCGTGGTCGGCATCACCAGCCACCTGGGCAACTGGGAAGTGCTCAACCACTTCTATTGCAGCCAGTGCAAACCGATCATTTTCTACCGCCCGCCGAAGCTCAAGGCGGTGGACGAATTGCTGCGCAAACAGCGCGTGCAACTGGGCAACAAAGTGGCCGCGTCGACCAAGGAAGGCATCCTCAGTGTCATCAAGGAAGTGCGCAAGGGGGGTGCAGTGGGCATTCCCGCCGACCCGGAACCGGCCGAATCCGCCGGGATCTTCGTGCCGTTCTTCGCCACCCAGGCCCTGACCAGCAAATTCGTGCCGAACATGCTCGCCGGCGGCAAAGCCGTTGGCGTGTTCCTGCATGCCCTGCGCCTGCCGGACGGCTCCGGTTACAAGGTGATCCTCGAAGCGGCGCCGGAAGCCATGTACAGCACCGACACCGAGACGTCCTGCGCGGCGATGAGCCAGGTGGTCGAGCGCTATGTGGCGGCCTACCCGAGTCAGTACATGTGGAGCATGAAGCGCTTCAAGAAGCGTCCGCCGGGAGAGGCGCGCTGGTATTGAGTGGGTGATGTGATTGGCATGATCTGTGGATAACCTCACTTTCGACGTTATCCACAACCGTTCATTCAAGGGCGCAGCAGATGTCCGAACAACGCAAATCGTTTCGTATCAAGATCACCCACGACAGCTTCGGCGAATGCCTGGGGCAGACGCGCAATCTGTCCACCACCGGGGTCTACGTCCAGCACCCGCGCCTGGCCTCGCTGCCCAAGGGGGCGGTGGTCTACGGTCAGGTCCAGGACTTGCCCACAGGCGCGCCGCGAGTGCGGATGGAAGTGGTGATGGTCGACGCCGACGGCATCGGCCTGCGGTATCTATAACAGGCGGATCACTGCGCCTGACGATCCAGCTTCTTCAGAAACACGGTCATTTCCTTCTCGGCCTGCTTGTCGCCATGGGCGCGAGCGGCTTCCAGACCTTGCTCCCAGGCCTGTCGCGCGGCGGCCTTCGCGCCCAGCGCCAGCTGTGCCTTGCCCAACAGTTTCCACGCCGCCGAATACTTCGGATCGAAGTCCACGCAACGCTGGAAATGCTCGACAGCCTTGGCATTTTCCCCAAGATCCAGATAACCCTTGCCCAGGCCGAAGCGCAGCAAGGCGTTATCCACACCCTTGGCGAGCATTTTTTCCAGGGATTCGAGCATTTTTGTACCTTCTTCGGGTTTGATCAGGGTGGGGATCAGAAGAAGCTCAGGCCCACATGGAACAGCTTCTCCACATCGCGAATATGCTTTTTATCCACAAGGAACAGAATCACATGGTCGCCCGCCTCGATCACCGTGTCGTCGTGGGCGATGATCACTTCTTCGTCGCGGATGATCGCGCCGATGGTGGTTCCGGGCGGCAGGGCGATGTTTTCGATGGCCTTGCCGATCACCTTGCTTGATTTCGAATCACCGTGGGCCACCGCTTCGATGGCCTCCGCCGCGCCCCGGCGCAACGAATGCACGCTGACGATATCGCCCCGGCGCACGTGGGCCAGCAAGGTGCCGATGGTCGCCAGCTGCGGGCTGACAGCAATGTCGATATCGCCGCCCTGGACCAGATCGACATAGGCCGGGTTGTTGATGATCGTCATGACTTTCTTCGCGCCCAGGCGCTTGGCCAGCAGCGACGACATGATGTTGGCCTCGTCGTCGTTGGTCAGGGCGAGGAAGATGTCGGCGTCGGCGATGTTTTCTTCCAGCAGCAGGTCGCGATCCGATGCGCTGCCCTGCAACACCACGGTGCTGTCGAGGGTGTCGGAGAGATAACGGCAACGCGCCGGGTTCATCTCGATGATCTTCACCTGGTAGCGGCTTTCGATGGCTTCGGCCAGACGCTCACCGATCTGCCCGCCACCAGCAATGACGATGCGTTTGTAGGTTTCGTCGAGGCGGCGCATTTCACTCATCACCGCGCGAATGTTCGCACGGGCGGCGATGAAGAAGACTTCGTCGTCGGCCTCGATCACCGTGTTGCCCTGCGGCAGGATCGGCCGGTCACGGCGGAAAATCGCTGCGACCCGGGTTTCCACGTTCGGCATGTGCTCGCGCAGCTGACGCAGTTGCTGCCCCACCAGCGGCCCGCCGTAGTACGCGCGCACCGCCACCAGTTGCGCCTGGCCTTCGGCGAAGTCGATCACCTGCAAGGCGCCGGGGTGCTGGATCAGGCGCTTGATGTAGTTGGTGACCACTTGCTCCGGGCTGATCAGTACATCCACCGGAATCGCTTCGTTGTGGAACAGCTGCTCTTCGCGGGTCAGGTACGACGCTTCGCGCACCCGGGCGATTTTGGTCGGGGTATGGAACAGCGTGTGGGCGACCTGGCAGGCGACCATGTTGGTTTCGTCGCTGTTGGTCACCGCCACCAGCATGTCGGCGTCGTCCGCGCCGGCCTGGCGCAGCACCGTCGGCAGCGAGCCACGGCCCTGCACGGTACGGATATCGAGACGGTCACCCAGGTCACGCAGACGGTCGCCATCGGTGTCGACCACCGTGATGTCGTTGGCTTCACTGGCCAGGTGTTCAGCCAATGAACCACCGACCTGCCCCGCACCGAGGATGATGATTTTCATCCGTTCACTCCGTTGAATTCCGTTTAGCCGCGCGCGGCAGCGATCTTGATCAGCTTGGCGTAGTAGAACCCGTCATGTCCGCCCTGCCGGGCCAGCAATTGGCGACCATGGGGCTGCTTGATCCCGGCGGCGGTGGCCAGGTCCAGTTCGCGGGCGCCGGGCGTACGCTCAAGGAACGCGGCGATGACTTCGGTGTTCTCGGTCGGCAGCGTCGAGCAGGTGGCGTAGAGCAGGATGCCGCCCACCTCGAGGGTTTTCCACATGGCGTCGAGCAGCTCGCCTTGCAGTTGCGCGAGGGCGGCGATGTCGTCGGCCTGGCGGGTCAGCTTGATGTCCGGATGGCGCCGGATGACTCCGGTGGCCGAGCATGGCGCGTCGAGCAGGATGCGCTGGAACGGCTTGCCGTCCCACCAGGTGGCCGTGTCGCGACCGTCGGCAGCGATCAGTTCGGCATCCAGGCCCAGCCGTTCGAGGTTTTCTTTGACCCGCACCAGACGCTTGGCTTCAAGATCCACCGCCACCACGCCGGCCAGCGCCGGTTCGGCTTCGAGGATGTGGCAGGTCTTGCCGCCGGGGGCGCAGCAGGCGTCGAGCACGCGCTGGCCCGGGGCGAGATCGAGCAGGTCGGCGGCCAGTTGCGCGGCTTCGTCCTGCACGCTGATCCAGCCCTCGGCGAAGCCCGGCAGGCTGCGCACGTCGGTCGCCGCCTCAAGGACGATACCGTCGCGGCTGAACGTGCAGGGCTGCGCGGCGATGCCGGCGTCAGTCAGCAGCGCGAGGTAGGCATCGCGACTGTGATGGCGGCGGTTGACTCGCAGGATCATCGGCGGATGCGCGTTGTTGGCCGCGCAGATCGCTTCCCATTGTTCGGGCCAGAAGGCTTTCAGGGATTTTTGCAGCCAGCGCGGGTGGGCGGTACGCACCACCGGATCGCGCTCCAGCTCGGCGAAGATCGTTTCGCTTTCACGCTGGGCATTGCGCAGCACCGCGTTCAGCAGACCTTTGGCCCAGGGCTTTTTCAGCTTGTCGGCGCAACCGACGGTCTCGCCGATGGCGGCGTGGGCCGGCACCCGGGTGTAGAGCAATTGATAGAGACCGACCAACAGCAGCGCCTCGACATCGGCGTCGGCAGCCTTGAACGGCTTCTGCAGCAGTTTTTCCGCCAGTGCCGACAACCGTGGCTGCCAGCGGGCGGTGCCGAACGCCAGATCCTGGGTGAAGCCGCGATCGCGGTCCTCGACTTTTTCCAGTTGTGTCGGCAGGGAGCTGTTGAGCGAGGCTTTTCCGCTCAGGACTGCGGCAAGTGCCTTGGCGGCGGCCAGACGCGGGTTCATTGGCTGTCCGCCGTTTCGCCGAGCAGCGTGCCGATGGCGAATTTCTCACGGCGGCTGTTGAACAGGTCACTGAAATTCAGCGCCTTGCCACCGGGCAATTGCAGACGGGTCAGGCACAGCGCCTGCTCGCCGCAGGCGACAATCAGGCCGTCCTTGCTGGCGCCGAGGATTTCACCTGCTGCGCCTGTGCCTTCGGCGAGTGTCGCCGCCAGCACCTTCAGGGCTTCGCCGTTGAGCGTGCTATGGGTGATCGGCCACGGATTGAAGGCTCGAACCAGACGCTCCAGCTCGATGGCCGGGCGGTTCCAGTCGATGCGCGCTTCGTCCTTGTTCAGCTTGTGTGCGTAGGTGGCGAGGTCGTCGTTCTGCACTTCGCCGTCCAGCGTCCCGGCAGCCAGTCCGGCAATCGCCTGGACCACGGCCGGTGGACCCATTTCGGCGAGGCGGTCGTGGAGGCTGCCGCCCGTGTCTTCGGCGCTGATCGGGGTGACGACCTTGAGCAGCATCGGGCCGGTGTCCAGGCCGGCTTCCATGCGCATCACGGTCACGCCGCTTTCCGCGTCGCCCGCTTCCACGGCGCGCTGGATCGGCGCCGCACCGCGCCAGCGCGGCAGCAACGAGGCGTGGCTGTTGATGCAACCCAGGCGCGGGATGTCCAGCACCACTTGCGGCAGGATCAGGCCGTAGGCGACCACCACCATCAAATCCGGCTTGAGTGCGGCCAGTTCGGCCTGAGCATCGGCGTTGCGCAGGGTCGGCGGCTGCAACACCGGGATATTGTTCTCCAGCGCCAGTTGCTTGACCGGGCTCGGCATCAGTTTCTGCCCGCGACCGGCCGGACGATCCGGTTGGGTGTAGACCGCGACGATCTCGTAAGGGCTGCTCAGCAGGGCCTTGAGGTGTTCGGCGGCGAATTCCGGGGTGCCGGCAAAGACAATGCGCAGTGGCTCGGTCATGGAGGGCTCTCTATTGCAAAGCTTCTTGAAAAGAAAAAGGCTTGCCGCAGCAAGCCTTTGAAGGAGGGCATCAAGCGTTCTGGCGGTGGATCTTTTCCAGCTTCTTCTTGATGCGGTCGCGTTTGAGCGTAGACAGGTAGTCGACGAACAGTTTGCCGTTGAGGTGGTCGCATTCGTGCTGGATGCACACGGCGAGCAGGCCTTCGGCGATCAGTTCGTAAGGCTGGCCATCGCGGTCCAGCGCCTTGATCTTGACCTTTTGCGGGCGGTCGACGTTTTCGTAGAAACCCGGCACCGACAGGCAGCCTTCCTGGTACTGGTCCATCTCCTCGGTCAGCGATTCGAACTCGGGGTTGATGAACACCCGGGGTTCGCTGCGGTCTTCGGAAAGGTCCATCACGACGATACGTTTGTGCACGTTGACCTGGGTCGCGGCGAGGCCGATGCCCGGCGCTTCATACATTGTTTCAAACATGTCATCGACCAATTGACGCACTTCGTCGTCCACTACGGCCACTGGCTTGGCGATAGTGCGCAGACGCGGGTCCGGAAATTCGAGGATGTTCAAAATGGCCATAAGCTTGATTGCTGCACGTGTGAAGTAAAGTCGGGCGATGGCCTGGCAGGTCCGAAGATGCAGGCTACCGTTGTGAAACGAAGCTCTTCTGCTTTCAGAGTAGCCAGGGAGCGAGCCACGGGGGCTCTGGCGTTTCACGCGAACGCACATGATAAAGGGATTCACCGCATGAGGAAATCACTACTCGCCCTGCTGTTCCTGGCCTCGGCCGGCGCCGCGCACGGGCAAGTGCAACTCAAGGAAGGTTTTCCACAGCAGTACACGGTGGTTTCGGGGGACACCCTCTGGGACATTTCCGGCAAATACCTGCGCGAACCCTGGCAGTGGCCACAGCTGTGGCGGGCCAATCCGCAGATCGAAAACCCCAACCTGATCTACCCCGGCGACACCCTGACGCTGAGTTACGTCAACGGTCAGCCGCAGTTGACCGTCAATCGCGGCGCATCACGGGGCACCATCAAACTGTCGCCACGGATTCGCACCAGCCCGGTGGCCGAGGCGATTCCGAGCATTCCGCTCAAATCGATCAACAGTTTTCTGCTGAGCAACCGCATCGTCGACAAGGTCGAGGACTTCGACAAGGCGCCGTACATCGTCGCCGGGGATGCCGAACGGGTGCTCAGCGGCACCGGCGACCGGATTTTCGCCCGAGGTCATTTCGATCCGAACCAGCCGGTCTACGGCATCTTCCGCCAGGGCAAGGTCTACACCGATCCGCAGAGCAAGGAGTTTCTGGGGATCAACGCCGATGACATCGGGGGCGGCGAGATCGTTGCCACCGAAGGTGACGTCGCCACCCTCGCCCTGCAACGCACCACCCAGGAAGTGCGCCTTGGCGATCGGCTGTTCAGTGGCGAGGAGCGTTCGATCAACTCGACCTTCATGCCCAGCGCACCGGGCAGCGACATCAACGGCCTGATCATCGATGTGCCGCGTGGCGTCACCCAGATCGGCGCGATGGACGTGGTGACCCTGAACAAGGGCAAGCGCGACGGCCTGGCCGAAGGCAACGTGCTGGTGGTGATGAAAACCGGGGAAACCGTGCGTGACCGGATCACCGGCCAGCCGTTGAAAATTCCCGATGAGCGCGCCGGGTTGCTGATGGTGTTCCGCACCTACGACAAACTCAGTTACGGGCTCGTCCTCAACGCATCGCGCTCGTTGGCGGTGATGGACAAGGTGCGAAATCCTTAGCTGGCTTCACAAGTTACCAACAGAGTTATCCACAGCTTGTTCCGAAAGGTTCGGGGCTTATAACGATCAAGGATGATCCATGATGATGTCTGTCTGTACGCCGGTTTCCCCGGCGGAACTGGAGGCGCGTCTGCGCCTGCACCGCTTGCCCGAAATCGGTCCCAGGCGCTTTGCCAAACTCCTCGAAGCCTTCGGCTCGGCGTCCAAGGCCATCAGCGCCCCGGTCAGCGCCTGGCGTGCGCTGGGTCTGCCGGCGGCGTGCGCCGATGCCCGACGCTGCCCCGAGGTGCGCGATGGCGCCAGCCACGCATTACGCTGGCTAGAGCGGCCGGATCAACATTTGCTGATGTGGGATCAGGCGGATTACCCGGCGTTGCTGGCGCAGATTCCCGACCCGCCGCCGCTGCTGTTCGTGGCCGGCGATCCGCACATTCTCGAAAAACCTCAACTGGCGATGGTCGGCAGTCGTCGCGCCTCACGCCCCGGCATGGACACCGCCGCCGCGTTTTCCCGCAGCCTGGCCGGGGCCGGTTTTGTCATCACCAGTGGCCTGGCACTGGGCATTGACGCCGCCGCGCATCAAGCAGCCGTGGATGTCGGCGGGCAGACCGTGGGCGTGCTCGGCACCGGTCTGGAAAATTTTTATCCACAGCGCAATCGGCGGCTGGCGGACACGATGATTGCCTCCGGCAGTGCGGTGCTTTCGGAGTTCCCGCTGGACGCCGGGCCGACGGCGAGCAACTTCCCCCGGCGCAACCGGATCATCAGCGGCTTGGCCCTCGGCGTGCTGGTGGTCGAGGCGAGTGTCGCCAGCGGCTCGCTGATAACCGCACGGCTGGCGGCGGAACAGGGGCGCGAGGTCTATGCGATTCCCGGTTCGATCCATCACCCCGGCGCGCGCGGCTGCCATCAGTTGATCCGTGACGGCGCGGTGCTGGTGGAAACCATCGAACACATCCTCGAAGCCTTGCGTGGCTGGCAGCATCTGCCGTTATCCACAGACGCCCCCGTGGTCGATCACCCGTTGCTGCAGCTGTTGCACGCGGCGCCCCACACCAGCGAGGCCTTGGTCGACAGCAGCGGCTGGAGCTTGCCCAAAGTGCTCGCATCGCTGACTGAACTGGAAATGGACGGCCGCGCGGTGTGCGAAAACGGCCGCTGGTTGGCCAGGACGCGCTAGGTTTTACAAGGAAGATCGGTAAACTGCGCGAAACCTGTCTGCGGAGATTTTTTTCATGGTCAACAGTTGGCGTGTGCAACAAGCCGCACGAGAGATTCGCGCCGGGGCGGTGATTGCCTATCCAACCGAAGCCGTCTGGGGCCTGGGGTGCGATCCGTGGAACGAGGAAGCGGTGGATCGCCTGCTGGCGATCAAGAACCGTTCGGTGGACAAGGGGCTGATCCTGATCGCCGACAACATCCGCCAGTTCGATTTCCTCTTCGAAGACTTCCCGCAGGACTGGATCGACCGCATGGCCAGCACCTGGCCGGGGCCGAACACCTGGCTGGTGCCGCATCAGAATCTGCTGCCGGAATGGGTCACCGGTGTGCATGACACCGTGGCGCTGCGGGTGTCGGACCATCCGCAGGTGCGGGATCTGTGCTCGCTGGTCGGGCCGCTGATCTCGACGTCGGCCAATCCCCAGGGGCGCCCGGCGGCGAAGTCGCGGTTGCGGGTCGAGCAGTATTTCCGTGGGCAGGTCGATCTGGTGCTGGGCGGAATGCTCGGCGGACGCAAGAACCCGAGCCTGATTCGCGATCTGGCGACGGGCAATGTGGTGCGTCCGGCTTAAGACGGCGTTGCCTGATTCGCGAGCAAGCCCGCTCCCGCAAGGATCTTCTGAGAGGCCTTATGGGAGCGGGCTTGCCCGCGAAGGGGCCGGTCAAGGCAACAGAATGGTCGAACCCGTCGTGCGTCGTGCCGACAACTCGGTCTGAGCCTTCGCCGCTTCAGCCAGTGAATAGCGATGGCTGATGTCGACCTTGAGCTTGCCGCTGCTGATCATCCCGAACAGCTCATCGGCCATGCGTTGCAGGTTCTCGGCGTTGTTGGCGTAGGTCGCCAGGGTTGGCCGGGTCACGTACAGCGAACCTTTCGCCGCCAGAATCCCCAGGTTGACCCCGTCCACCGCACCCGACGCATTGCCGAAACTCACCAGCAGACCACGCGGAGCTACGCTGTCCAGGGACGTCAGCCAGGTGTCCTTGCCGACGCCGTCGTAGACCACCGGGACTTTCTTCCCGTCAGTCAATTCCAGCACCCGTTGCGCGACGTTTTCGTGGCTGTAGTCGATGGTTTCCCAGGCGCCGTTGGCCTTGGCGAGATCGGCTTTCTCTTTCGAACTGACGGTGCCGATCAGTTTCACGCCCAGGGCCTTGGCCCATTGGCAGGCCAGGGAGCCGACGCCGCCGGCTGCTGCATGGAACAGAATGGTTTCGCCGCCCTTGAGTTCATAGGTCTGGCGCAGCAGGTACTGCACGGTCAGGCCCTTGAGCATCACACCGGCGGCGGTTTCGAAACTGATGCCTTCAGGTAGAAGCACCAGATTGGCCTCGGGCAACACATGCACATCGCTGTAGGCGCCCAGCGGGCCGCTGCCGTATGCCACGCGATCACCGACCTTGAACCGCGTGACCTCGCTGCCCACCGCTTCGACGATGCCCGCACCTTCAGCACCCAGGCCCGATGGCAGGGCCGGCGGCGCGTAGAGGCCGCTGCGGTAATAAGTGTCGATGAAGTTCAGGCCGATGGCCTTGTTGCTCACGCGAACCTGCTGCGGGCCGGGCTCGGCGGGCTGGTAATCAACGTACTCGAGCACTTCGGGGCCGCCGTGGGCGCGGAACTGGATACGCTTTGCCATCTGCCTACTCCTTGGGTCAATCGAACGAAGTTGAAATGCGAAGCCCCCTATCGAACTCCCATGCTTGATCTTCGTCAACTGCGGCGCGCCGGCCCACGATGGTATGCTACGCGCCCATTTGCGCCGCCCCCCGCTCCCGGGGCGCCGCGCAGTTATGCCCTGATTCAAGGTGAAGCCATGACGACCCGCACCGACGCCGTAAAGGCCTATCTGCTCGACCTGCAAGACCGCATCTGCGCCGCGCTGGAAACCGAAGACGGCGGCGCGCGTTTCGTTGAAGACGCCTGGACCCGGCCGGCCGGCGGTGGCGGTCGGACCCGGGTGATCGATAACGGCGCGGTGATCGAAAAGGGCGGCGTCAACTTTTCCCACGTCTATGGCAGCGGTCTGCCACCATCCGCCAGCGCCCACCGTCCGGAACTGGCCGGGCGCGGTTTCGAAGCCCTCGGCGTGTCGCTGGTGATCCATCCGCACAACCCGCATGTGCCGACTTCCCACGCCAACGTGCGCTTTTTCATCGCCGAGAAGGAAGGTGAAGAGGCGGTCTGGTGGTTCGGCGGCGGCTTCGACCTGACGCCGTACTATGGCAACGAAGAGGACTGCATCCACTGGCACCGTGTCGCCGAGCAGGCCTGCGCGCCGTTCGGGCCGGACGTCTATCCGCGCTACAAGGCCTGGTGCGACACCTATTTCCACATCAAGCATCGCAACGAACCGCGCGGTATCGGTGGCCTGTTCTTCGATGACCTGAACGAGTGGGACTTCGACACCAGTTTCGCCTTCATGCGCGCCATTGGCGATGCCTACGTCGACGCTTACCTGCCGATCATGCAGCGTCGCAAGAACGATGCGTTCACCGCCCAACAGCGTGAATTCCAGGAATTTCGCCGTGGCCGTTACGTCGAGTTCAACCTGGTCTACGACCGTGGCACGCTGTTCGGCCTGCAATCGGGCGGGCGCACCGAATCGATTCTGATGTCGCTGCCGCCGCAAGTGCGCTGGGCCTACGACTGGAAGGCTACGCCTGGCAGCGAAGAAGCGCGGCTGACCGAGTATTTCCTGCAGGATCGCGACTGGCTGGCCCAGGCCTGAACGAGGAGTTGTGATGGATCGTTACGTCGTTTTCGGTAACCCGATCGGCCACAGCAAGTCGCCGATGATTCACAAGCTGTTCGCCGAGCAGACCGGGCAGCGCCTCGATTACAGCACGCTGCTGGCGCCGCTCGACGACTTTTCCGGCAGCGCCGAGGCGTTTTTCCGCGAGGGGCGCGGCGCCAACGTGACAGTGCCGTTCAAAGAAGACGCCTATCGTCTGGCCAACAGCCTCACGGCACGGGCGCAGCGGGCTGGTGCGGTGAACACCTTGAGCAAACTCGCCGACGGCACGCTGCGGGGAGATAACACCGATGGCGCCGGACTGGTGCGCGACCTGACGGTCAACGCCGGGTTCAGCCTGACCGGCAAACGTATCCTGCTGCTGGGCGCCGGTGGCGCGGTGCGTGGGGCGCTGGAGCCGCTGCTGGCGGAGCAACCGGCGTCGGTGATCATCGCCAATCGCACCGTCGACAAGGCTGAATTGCTGGCTGAGCTGTTCTGCGACCTGGGGCCGGTGTCGGCCAGTGGTTACGACTGGCTGCAAGAACCGGTGGACGTGATCATCAACGCCACCTCCGCCAGCCTGACTGGCGACGTGCCGCCGATTGCGCCGAGCCTGATCGAGCCGGGCAAGACCCTGTGCTACGACATGATGTACGGCAAGGAGCCGACCGCGTTCTGTCGCTGGGCCTCCGAGCATGGCGCCGGGGTGGTGATGGACGGCCTGGGGATGCTGGCCGAGCAGGCGGCGGAGGCGTTTTTCCTGTGGCGCGGGGTGCGCCCGGATACCGCGCCGGTGTTGGCCGAATTACGTCGCCAACTGGCCCTCTAAAAGCTTCGTGGACAAGCCCGCTCCCACAGGTGCAGTGATGCTCTGGGTAGGAGGCGGGCTTGCCCGCGAATGGCCGCGACGCTGTTTTCGGATCACTCCTCAAACCGGATCGGACATTTCTCCGGCCCTTCCAGCTTCCTCAGCTCTTCGACCACCTGCGGTCGCGCCTGGCGCAAGGTCAGGCTGCGATCCTGGCGCAGCAGGCGCCGCGCTTCCTGGTGGAGCATTTCCACTCCGGAATAGTCGATGAAGTTGATCTGCTGCGCCTCGATTACTACCCGCGCACCGTGCATGCGTTGCAGGCGCACTTGCAGGTAGTGGCTGGCGCCGAAAAAGATCGAGCCACCGACGCGCAGCACATCGTCGTCGCCATCGCGCCAATGCTGCACCCGAGGTTGCGAGGTGCGCTTGAGGTAGAAAAACAGCGACGCCAGCACCCCGGCGTAGATCGCCGTCTGCAATTCCAGCAGCAGGGTGGCGACGCAGGTCAGGCTCATCACCACGAACTCCGCGCGGCTGACCCGCAGCAAGGCGCGAATGCCGCGATGGTCGACCAGCCCCCAGGCGATCAGCAGAATGCTGCCGGCCATGGCCGGGATCGGAATATGGGCGATCAGCCCGGCGCCGAAAATCGCGAACAGCGCCACCCACAACGCCGAAAACACCCCGGCCAACGGCGAACAGGCGCCGGCCTCGTAGCTCAGCCCGGAACGGGTGAACGAGCCGGCGGACAGGGAGCCGGAGAAAAACGCTCCGACAATGTTCGACAGACCCTGGGCGCGGACTTCCTGATTAGCGTCGAGCAATTGCTGCGAACGTGCGGCGATCGAGCGGGCAATCGACAGGCTGGTGACCAGCCCGAGCATGCCCACCGCCACAGCGCTGGGCAGCAGCCGCAGGATCAGATCCAGATCCAGCGGCAACCCGCTGAACGGCGGCAGCCGCCCGACGAAGGCGCTGACCAGATGCACGTGGCCGAACATCGCCGGCCACAGCCACACCACCAGACTGCCGAGCACCAGCGTCATCAACAGCGTTGGCCAGCGCGGCAGCAACTGTTTGAGCAGTACGCCCACCACCACCGTCGCGGCGCCGAGGGCCAGGGAGGGTTTATCCACAGCCCCCAGATGACGGAGCAGATCCATCGCACTGCCCAGCGCCGTGGCTTTCGAGGGGAGATCCAGCCCCAGCAGGTTTGGTAACTGGCCGATGGCAATCACCACCGCCGCGCCGAGGGTGAACCCCAGCACTACCGAATGCGAGACGAAATTCACCAGCGCGCCGAAGCGCAACAGGCCGAGCAGCCACTGGAAAATCCCGGCGAGAAAGGTCAGCAGCAGGATCAGGGTGATGTAGTCCTGTGACGCGGGCATGGCCAGTGGACTGACGCTGGCGAACAGCACAATCGAAATCGCCGCCGTCGGCCCACAGATCAGATGCCACGACGAGCCCCACAGGCAGGCGATCAGCACCGGAATGATCGCTGCGTAGAGCCCATACTCGGGTGGGAGACCGGCGATCAGGGCGTAGGCAATCGACTGGGGTAACGCGAGAATCGCACCGCTGAGACCAACCACCAGATCGCGCCCGACGCTGGCGCGGGTCTGCCGGGGCAGCCAGTTCAGGAACGGGAAAAGTGAGCGGCGGCTGGGGAGGGCCATGGATCCTCGCGGTATGGGGTTTGTGAAAGAGTATCAGGGTGTCAGTGGGAAAAGCCCTCTCCCAAAGGGAGAGGGGACTGACCAGGGTGTCCGGTCGAACTCAATTTTGATGATTCCCCGTTCGGCTCCCTTTCCCCTCGCCCCCTTGGGGGAGAGGGTTGGGATGAGGGGGCCAATCTAAAGTCGAACGCAGACAATGATCCCCCCGCGATCAAAGCCTGGCCTTCACCGCCGCCAACGCATCCTTGCCATCCACGGTCTTCACCCCGTCCAGCCATTTATCCAGCACCGCCGGATTCGCCTTGATCCACGCCTTCACCGCCTCGGCATTGCTGACCTTCTTGTTCACCACCTCGGCCATGATGCTGTTCTCCATGTCCTGGGTGAACGACAGGTTCGTCAGCAACTTGCCGACATTCGGACACGCCTGGGCGTAACCCTTGCGCGTCAGGGTATAGACGCTGCCGGTGTCGCCGAAATACTTCTCGCCGCCCTTCAGGTAACGCATTTTCAGCTGCACGTTCATCGGGTGCGGTGTCCAGCCGAGGAAGGTGACGAACTTCTGCTTCTTCACCGCCCGCGAGACTTCGGCAAGCATCGCCTGTTCGCTGGACTCGATCAGCTTCCACTGCCCCATGTCGAAGTCGTTCTTCTTGATGATTTCCTGCAACGAGATGTTCGCCGGCGCGCCGGAGCCGATGCCGTAGATCTTCTTGTCGAACTTGTCGGCAAACTTGTTCAGGTCGGCAAAGTCATGCACGCCCGCGTCCCACACGTAGTCCGGCACGGCCAGGGTGAACTCGGTGCCGTCGAGGTTCTTCGCCAGTTGGGTGACGTCGCCGGTGGCCACGAATTTGTCGTAGAAGCCCTGCTGCGCCGGCATCCAGTTGCCGAGGAAGACATCGACCTGACCATCCTTCAAGCCGCCAAAGGTGATCGGCACTGCGAGGGTGTCGACCTTGGCCTTGTAGCCCATGCCGTCCAGCAGAAACCCGGTGATGGCGTTCGTCGCGGCGATATCGCTCCAGCCCGGATCGGCCATTTTCACCGTCTCGCACGAATCGGCGAAGGCCGAGACGCTGCCCAGCGCCAGCAGGCTGGCCGTCAGTACTGTGGATAACTTACGCATGGACTTCCCCTTAACATTATTGGTTTTGGCAGGGTTGTGGATAACGTGCTTTGCGCTCCAGGTCATCGAGGTCGATGTGGTTGCGCATGTACTGCTGACTGGCGTCCACCAGCGGCTGGTGATCCCAGCTCTTCAGCTTGCCGATGGTCAGCGCCTCGGCGACGAACCGCCGACGCCGCTGGCTTTCCAGGACATCGCGGTGAATGGCCGGAATGTCCCATTTGGCTCGTGCTTCGGCGAGAAAATCGTCGAACAGCTGACGATGTTGCGGCGATTGGCTGAGTTCTTCGAGCTCGCGCGGGTCGTTGTCTACGTCGAAGAGTAGGCAAGGGTCGCTTTCGCTGTAGATAAATTTGTAGGCACCGCGCCGAATCATCATCAACGGGCTGATGGTGCCTTCGGCCATGTACTCGCCGAACACTTCATCGTGCCCGCCCTGCCCTTGCAGGTGCGGCATCAGCGAACGGCCATCGAGTGGCAGGCTGGCTTCGAGCGTGCCGCCGGCCAGCTCGACGAAGGTCGGCAGCAGATCGGCGGTGGACACGGCAGCGCTGACCCGACGTGCGCCGAACTGGCCCGGCGCGCTGACCAGCAGCGGCACCCGCGCGGCCATTTCGTACCAGTGCATTTTGTACCAGAGCCCGCGCTCGCCGAGCATGTCGCCATGGTCGCCGGAGAAGACGATGATGGTGTCCTCGATCAGCCCGGTGTCTTCAAGGGTTTGCAGGAGTTTGCCGACGTTGGCGTCGATATAGCTGCAAGCACCGAAATAGGCCCGGCGCGCGTCGCGAATCTTGTCCACAGGCAGCGGCTTGTCCCACAGGTCGTAGACCTTGAGCAGACGCTGGGAGTGCGGGTCGAGGGAATGCTGATCCGGGGTTGTCGGCAGCGGGATATCGGCGTCGTCGTACAAATCCCAGAAAGCCTTGGGAATCGTGTACGGATCGTGTGGGTGGGTCATCGACACGGTCAGGCAGAACGGCTGGTCGCCGTCCTCGCGAATGTGGTCGAACAGGTATTGCTGGGCCTTGAACACCACTTCTTCGTCGAAGTCGAGCTGATTGGTGCGCACGCACGGCCCGGCCTGCAACACCGAGGACATGTTGTGATACCAGCTCGGGCGTACGTCCGGTTCGTCCCAGTTCACCGCCCAGCCATAGTCGGCGGGGTAGATGTCGCTGGTCAGGCGTTCTTCGTAGCCGTGCAGTTGATCCGGGCCGCAGAAGTGCATCTTGCCCGACAGCGCGGTGCGGTAGCCCAGACGCCGCAGGTAGTGGGCGTAGGTCGGAATGTCGGCGGGGAAATCGGCGGCGTTGTCGTAAGCGCCGATCTTGCTCGGCAACTGTCCGCTGACCAGGGTGAAACGCGACGGCGCACACAGCGGGCTGTTGCAATAGGCGGCGTCGAATACCACGCTTTGGGCGGCGAGGCGGCTGAGATTCGGCAGTTTGATTGGCGAAGGGCCGTAGAACGGCAACATTGGCGCGGCCATCTGATCGGCCATGATGAAAAGAATATTCTTGCGCTTCATGTGATCGCGGCATTCCATAGTGAATATTTATGCGACATTGCTGCGATCGAGCATGGATTCCACGCCCTATCCGGTAAAGCCCGCGCCGGACAATGACTAGGATAAGCACAGCTTATGTATGAAGCTCTTGGTGATTTGTCGCTGGATCTGCTGCGAGCCTTCGAGGCGGCGGCCCGGCATCGCAGCTTCACCGCTGCGGCGGTGGAGCTTGGCACCACGCAGCCGGCGATCAGCCAGCAGATCAAACGCCTGGAGGAACAGCTCGGTGCGAGGCTGTTCGACCGGATTTACCGGGGCATCGAACTGACCGAGGTCGGCTCTCTACTGTTTGAACAAGTTACCCTCGGTTTGCAGAATATCGACGCAGGATTGAGTGCAATCAGCGCACAACAGCAGCATGAAGTGTTGCAGGTCGCCACCGACTTTGCCTTCGCGGCCTACTGGCTGATGCCACGATTACCGCGCTTTCACGCGGCCAATCCGCAGGTCGATGTGAGCCTGGTCACCAGCGAGCGCAATCACAATATGCTGCGCACCGACATCGACGTGGCGATTCTGTTTGGCGACGGGCGCTTCAAACAGGGTGAAAGTCATTGGCTGTTCAGCGAGGAAGTGTTCCCGGTATGCAGCCCGCTACTGCTCAAGGAGCGCACCCTGCCCTTGCCGGCCCAGGCGTTGCTGGAGTTTCCGCTGTTGCACTTGCGCGGGGAAAACAGTAGCAACTGGTTCGACTGGAGCGGCGTGTTCCGCGAGTTGGGCATCACCACGCCGCCCGCGCCGGGGCAACTGCGTTTTGACAATTACACCTTGCTGATTCAAGCGGCGATCGGCGGCCAGGGTGTGGCGATCGGCTGGCGGCATCTTGTGGATAACTTGCTGACCCAGGGTTTGCTGTGCCGACCCATTGCCGAAACCACTCTGTCGCGCCTCGGGTATTACGTGGTGCTGCCGCAGCGCAAGCGCCGGGGAGCGTTGATCCAGCGGTTCGTCGACTGGCTGATGGCGGAACAGGCCAGCAGCGCGGAATCCCTCGCGGGGCTGCCGTTGCCGTCGATTGCGGTGTGAAGCGTTTTCAAGGTCCGCCAGCGGCGACAAAGTTCACATGCTCACCCACATGCAGATTCAGCCGCAGCTCATCGGCGATCCCCACCGCCACGCGGTTGAGCCGCTCCAGCGGTTCCGTCAGCCCTGGCTCCAGCGTCCCGCCGACCTGACTGAAATGCTCGATGGTCAGGCCCGCCACCCCGCGCGGCGCATTCACCAGGGTCCATTGCAGCGGGCTGCTTTGCAGGGCTTCGCGGACTTCCTCGGCGGCGTGGCGTTGCAGACGATCATCAAGGTCCGGCTCGTCGAGTACGGCGAAATCCCCCACCACAAACAATCGCGACACCCCTGCCGCTTGCAGGCCATCGATCAGCGCATCGACCGCCAGCACCTGCTCGACCGGGCCGAGCACCACGGTTTTTTCCACATGGTCGCTGCTGAACGGCAAGCCCGGCGCATCGAGCAGGCAGATCACCGCCGAACTGCCGGCCACACTCTGGTTGACCCGCTCGGCATCGAACAGATCGCCGCTCTTGGTACGCAGGCCCGGACGCGGCGCGAGCGCCGTCAAATCGTCGAGAATCGCGATGACTTCGTGCTGGCGCCGCAGCAGCTCAGCCATCAACGCACTGCCCAGGCTGCTCATGGCACCATAGAGCACCACCTTCACCACCGGGGTTTCGGCATTTTTCATGGCTGATTTCCCTTTTGTTATCCCTTGTATGGCGTGTGACACGCGGGCAACGGCGAGGGTTCGAACCGATTCAGCGAGGCTGCGATGCAGACGATCAAGGGCTATCACGCCCACGTTTATTACGATGCGAGCACTATCGATCAGGCGCGGGCGTTGTGCGAACAAGCCGCGCAGTTGTTTCCATTGCGGATGGGCCGGGTTCACGAGCGCCCGGTCGGCCCGCACCCGGACTGGAGTTGCCAACTGGCCTTCGGCCCGGAGTTGCTTGGCGATGTGCTGCCGTGGCTGGTACTCAATCGCGCGGGGCTGGTGGTGTTTCTGCACCCGGACACCGGCGATGACCTGCTCGACCACACCGAACATGCCATCTGGATGGGCGCAATCCGGCCACTGGATCTGTCTATTTTCTGAGCAGGCTGTGGCAAACCTACAGGGTTTCTTCCGGTTCGCCCGGCAAATGCTCGTCCAGGTGCAGCCACGGTAGCTGGCTGTCAGTCCAGATATGCCGTTCGGCCGGCGCCTGTTCCGGATGATCGAGGGTGGCGATGGTCAGATCGATGCTCTCGGGGCTGAGCAGCGTCACCAGCGCCAGTTGCGCGCCGCAGTTCGAGCAGAAGAACCGCGCGCAACTGCTCGATGAGTCATAGCGCGACGGCGTGCCGGCCAGCCATTGGAAATTCGCCGCCGGCACGGTGATCCAGGTCGTGACGATCCCGCCGCTGACCCGCCGACAGATCGAGCAATGGCAATGGGCGATGTCTTGCAACGCCCCGCTGAACTGATAGCGGATGTGTCCGCAATGGCAGCCGCCGCTGTGGAATGAAGCCATCGTCAGATCACCTAGTTAGCGGATCAGATTCCGCATACGTGCCATTTCATCGTTAATGACGATTGTCGATCCAGGTTTGAGTCCCAGCGTCTTTGCCATCGAATTCATCGCCTTGTTCAGCGCACTCTGAAGGTCGACCATCCATTCCTTCGGAAAGTTGTTGATGACAAGGACGCATTTCAGGGCGCAGCTCCCGAGATCAAGGTTCAAGAATCCCACGGGAAGGAGTTCTTCACTGTGGTCGTGGCGCCTGAGACACGAGGCTAGTGTCAGTTGCACGGAGTTTGTGAATTTCTGCCGGATTTCTTCCACGAAGTTGGCGGTCTGCCGGGGAGCGCTTGATTTTGCCTCTATAAACCAGGCTTCGACCGGTCTGCCCGGAAGATCTCGCAGTAAAACAAACTCAGTGACCTTGATCCCTTCTCCCAATCTTTTCGAAAGTGGGCTGGTTTCGATTGGGAAAAGTTTTTCTTCAGGAAATGGCCCAAAAATCATCCCTGATTCTTCGATTGAAATAGTCATCCCAGAGCCAGCTCCACTTCTTCTTCGTAGAGGCGGATTGATTCATCGACGATGGGGTTGTCCGGCATGCCTTTGAGCAGGTCATCACTTTTCCACTCTCCGTCGACCGATGAAAGCACTGGAATGGACATGTTCTGTTTTTGGGCTGCGATATACAGCGCTTTAATCACAAAGTAAGAGTGACTGGCGACGAAGAACTGAATTCCACTCTCTGCAAGGGACACGATGATGTCAATCAGCTTGGTGATCGCAGTCGGATGCAAAGCAGACTCTGGCTCGTCGATGAATACCATGGAGTCTTTTGTCAGATACCGATTGCCCAGCAAGGTGTCGAGAATGGCAATTTTTTTGATGCCTTCGGCCGTAGAACCAATCTGGAATTTCTGATTGCCTTTCTTGAATTGCCAGCGATTGGCTCGACTATCGAACTCTACTTTGCCGCCGAACATCTCTTCCAGGTTCTCCCGAGCCTTGGCGAAATGAGCGTGATTTCTGCCTTTTGTTGGCAGCAGACGCAGAGCTTTTGCCAAATCGTAATAGGTGTCATCGAATCCGAAGTCTTTATCGACATCACGACTTTTCAAAATGATGTGCTGCAGTGAAAGCACTTCCTTGGGAGGAAGGAAGATCGAATTGCTGCCGCGTGGAGGTACGTGATTTTCCAGAGAGGCGATATTTTTGGTTGTGTCCTTGCCGAAACCATAACGAAACTCGCGCGAATCGACATTGACCCTGCATGACAACGGACTATCTGCACTTTTTGTTACCAGATCGCCAATCTTGTCAGCCTGGAATGTCCAGTAAAGCTTGTCGGTGAGAATTTCTGCGGCTGACCGCTGCTCATTTCCACGTTGATACTCTTCGAGTGTTCGCATCGTGCAATACAGCGCCTTCAGCAAGAATGTCTTGCCGCTGCTGTTTGCTCCGATGATCAGATTCAAATTTGAGAGTTTGGCCCAACGGACTTTCTGTAATGGGCCGAAATTGTCTAATTCAACGCTTTTGAGCATTGGTTGGAGCTCCTCTCAAACTTTGCAGTGGGCGCTAGCCTAGCACTGCGATTCTCGTCCATACAGCAGGGAACGCAGCCCTTCAGAAACTGCGGAAGCGTCTTACGATTCAGCTCCCCATGGAGTTGGTTTTTGCGGGAAACAGTTCCGACCTCTTGTCAGAGCTTTCACCAACGAAAGCTGGCTGAAAGCTTGCCCGATTAGGATCGCCCCCACTGCCGGCAACAGACCGGTTGGCCAACGTGTGTGATTCATCGCTCATCCGGCCCAATTAACAACAACAATGGTGATTCTGATGTCCTCTGCAACCCGCCTCTTCGCTGTCACTCCGCCCGTACGTCTCGTGCTTCCCGTTCTGCGCTGATCCGTCCGATCCGCTCATTCCCTAGCCGCGCTACGCCTGGAGTATTCCCATGCTGACTTTCCTTGGCTTCGCCATGGTCATCACGTTCATGTTCCTGATCATGACCAAGCGCCTGTCCGCGCTGATCGCCCTGATCATCATCCCGATCCTGTTTGCCCTGTTCGGCGGTTTTGCGCCGAAGATCGGCCCGATGATGCTCGAAGGCATCACCAAGCTGGCGCCGACCGGCGTGATGCTGATGTTCGCGATTCTCTATTTCGCCCTGATGATCGACTCCGGCCTGTTCGACCCGGCCGTGCGCAAGATCCTCAAACTGGTCAAGGGCGACCCGTTGAAAGTTTCGGTCGGCACCGCCGTACTGGCGCTCGTCGTTTCCCTCGATGGTGACGGCGCGACCACTTACATGATCTGCGTGGCCGCCATGCTGCCGCTGTACAGCCGCATCGGCATGAGCCCGCGCATCATGGCCGGTCTGATCATCCTCGCCGGTGGCGTGATGAACATGACCCCATGGGGTGGTCCGACCGCCCGTGCCGCCAGTGCGCTGCATGTCGATCCGTCGGACATCTTCGTGCCGATGATCCCGGCCATGGCTGCCGGTGTGGTGGCGATCCTGATCATCGCCTACTTCTACGGCAAGCGTGAGCGTGCGCGTCTGGGTGAGCTGCATCTGATCGGCGACGAGATCGATCACAGTGAAATCAGCGTGTCGCAGTTCCCCGATGCCCGCCGTCCGAAGCTGATCTGGTTCAACGGCCTGCTGACCCTGGCGCTGATGTGCACCCTGATCGCCGGCCTGCTGCCGCTGCCGGTGCTGTTCATGGTGGCGTTCAGTATTGCCATGATCGTCAACTATCCTTGCCTGCAACAGCAGAAGGATCGGGTGGCGGCGCATGCCGGCAGCGTGCTGTCGGTGGTCAGTCTGATTTTCGCGGCGGGTATCTTCACCGGTATCCTGTCGGGCACCGGCATGGTCGATGCCATGTCGAAAAGCCTGCTGGCGGTGATTCCGGATTTCCTCGGCCCGTACCTGGCGGTGATCACGGCGCTGGTGAGCATGCCGTTCACCTTCTTCATGTCGAACGACGCGTTTTACTACGGCGTGTTGCCAGTGCTCTCCGAAGCGGCCAGCCATTACGGCATCACGGCGGTGGAAATGGCGCGTGCCTCGATCGTCGGTCAGCCCGTCCACCTGCTGAGTCCACTGGTGCCGTCGACTTACCTGCTGGTTGCACTGGCCGGGATCGAGTTCGGCGACCACCAGCGTTTCACCCTGAAGTGGGCAGTGCTGGTCTGCCTGTGCATACTGGTTGCAGCTTTGCTGTTGGGGACTTTCCCGCTGTTCAGCACGCTGTAACTGTAACGACATCAAACGACCGCGCCGCCAGCTGATTGCTGGCGTCGTGGTTTGACAAACGCTCAAAGGAATACACATGGAATGGCTGACCAACCCTGAGATCTGGGTTGCCTTCTTCACGCTGACCGCCCTGGAAATCGTCCTGGGTATCGATAACATCATCATGATTTCGATCCTGGTCAGCCGCATGCCCAAACACATGCAGGCGCGCACCCGGATCTTCGGTCTTGGCCTGGCCATGATCACGCGGATTCTGTTGCTGCTGTCGATCACCTGGGTCATGCGCCTGACCGCCGACCTGTTCGAAGTGTTCGGCCAGGGCATTTCCGGACGTGACCTGATCCTGTTCTTCGGTGGCCTGTTCCTGTTGTGGAAAAGCTCCCAGGAGATGTACCACGCGCTGGAAGGCGAAGACGAAAGCGACGACGCGCCTTCGGGCAAGGGCGGCAATTTCCTCTACACCATCATTCAGATCGCAATCATCGACATCGTGTTCTCGCTGGACTCGGTGATCACCGCTGTCGGCATGGTCTCCCACGTTCCGGTGATGGTTGCAGCGATTGTCGTGGCGGTGCTGGTGATGATGCTGGCGTCCGGCAAGATCAGCGAATTCATCGACAAGCACCCGTCGTTGAAAATGCTCGCGCTGTCGTTCCTGCTGGTGGTCGGTACTGTGCTGATTGCTGAGTCGTTCGATGTGCATGTGCCGAAGGGTTACGTTTACTTCGCCATGGGCTTCTCGCTGGCAGTCGAGGCGATCAACATCAAGATGCGCGGGGCGATTGCTCGCAAGAAGAAGGAAAAGCAGGATCCGGTGAAGCTGCGCAAGGATATTCCGGGGCAGTAACGCTCAAGATCCTGAGCAATACCCTGTAGGAGCGAGCGTGCTCGCGAAGACGGCGTGACAGTCGACAGTAATGTTGGCGGGTTACACCGCTTTCGCGAGCACGCTCGCTCCTACAGTTGTTTATGGCGGGGCCTTTTCGGGCTTTGTGACACATTTGTTTCAATCCCCACTTTAGCTGTGCAATGCTGGCGTCCAGACCGTTAGCCGACTACAGCTTAAGAAACAGAACGTAGAAATAGCGCGGATCGTCAATTTGCCTCTCTGGGGCGCTGCTTATACAGGGGGTCTGCATGTTAACCCTGCTCAATTTGCTGTCTGCCGTCGCCCTGCTGATCTGGGGTACGCACATTGTCCGGACCGGCATCCTGCGGGTGTACGGCACCAATCTGCGGCATGTGATCGGTCAGAACATGTCCAGGCGCTGGCTGGCCTTCATTGCCGGCATTCTGGTCACCGCGATGGTGCAGAGCAGCAACGCCACGGCCATGCTGGTGACGTCTTTCGTCGGTCAGGGCCTGATGGCGTTGACCCCGGCGCTGGCGACGATGCTCGGTGCCGATGTCGGTACGGCGCTGATGGCGCGGGTGCTGACGTTCGATCTGTCGTGGCTGTCGCCGCTGCTGATTTTCGTCGGGGTGATTTTCTTTCTGTCGCGCAAACAGACGCGGCTCGGGCAGATGGGGCGCGTCGCCATCGGCTTGGGGCTGATCATTCTGGCGTTGCAATTGATCGTCGAGGCCGCCGGGCCGATCACTCATGCCAAGGGCGTGAAGGTGATTTTTGCTTCGCTGACCGGCGACATCCTGCTCGACGCTCTCGTCGGTGCGCTGTTCGCGATGATTTCCTACTCCAGCCTGGCCGCCGTGCTGCTCACCGCGACCCTGGCCGGGGCCAATGTGATCAGCCTGCCGGTGGCGATCGGTCTGGTGATCGGCGCCAACATCGGCAGCGGCGTGCTGGCGTTCATGAGCACCAGCATGCAGAACGCCGCCGGGCGACAGGTGGCACTGGGCAGCCTGTTGTACAAGCTGATCGGGCTGTTGCTGATGATCCCGGTGCTCGATCCGTTCGTACACTGGCTCGACAGTCTGGATTTCAGTCCGCAGGAAATGGTCATCGGCTTCCACCTGCTCTACAACACCACCCGCTGCCTGATTCTGTTGCCGAGTGTCGGGCCGATGGCGCGGCTATGCGCATGGCTGCTGCCGGAACGTCCGGAGGTCAACGGCACCGCCAAACCGCGCCATCTCGATCCGACCGCCCTGGCCACGCCGAGTCTGGCGCTGGCCAACGCGGCCCGGGAAACCCTGCGCATGGGCGATCTGATCGACAACATGCTCGACGCCACCCGCGATGTGCTGCACGGCAAGCAGACGGCGGTGACCCAGGAAATGCGCCGCCTGACCGATGATGTCGAGGCGTTGTACAGCGCGATCAAGCTGTACCTGGCGCAGATGCCCCGGGAGGATCTCGGCGATCAGGACAGCCGGCGCTGGGCCGAGATCATCGAACTGGCGATCAACCTCAAACTCGCCAGCGATCTGATCGAACGCATGCTGCGCAAAATCCAGCAGCAGAAAACCTCGCAACGCCGTTCGTTTTCCGAGGACGGGCTGGAGGAGCTGGCCGGGTTGCAGGGGCAGTTGATCGCCAACCTGCGGCTGGGGCTGTCGGTATTTCTCAGTGGCGACAAGGAAAGCGCCCGTCAGTTGCTGCGCGAGAAGCGCCGCTTTCGCGCCCAGGAACGCCGCTTGGCTCACGCCCATGTCAGCCGTCTGCAACGCAAGATCGTGCAGAGTATTGAAACCAGTTCGCTGCATCTGGAGCTGATTGCCGACATGAAACGCCTGAATTCACTGTTCTGCGGCAGCGCCTATGTGGTACTGGAAACCTCCGATACCGGAGCGCTGGCGGTGGACGATATGACGGATATCACGCATTCGCCTTGAACGTCTGGCACTGCGGTTAGTCAGTAACACAGAGTTCATCCTCGGGGCCGTTTTCGCGGGCAAGCCCGCTCCCACAGGTTTACCAACGGGAGCGGGCTTGCCCGCGAAGGCGGTCTGACTGACGACACGGATCTCCAAATCAGCCGTATGGAAGCCTGTTATGCGTTGCCTGCTGTTCGCTTGTCTGTTGCTCGGTTCTCTGCCCTCCTTCGCCCTGGATCGTTTTCAGGTCGAAGGCTATGCCCTGCCCAATGGCCTGCAACTGTTGCTCAAGCCCGGCACCGAGCGTGGACATGTGGCGATCCGGCTGGTGGTCGGCGTAGGTCTCGATGACTTCGATTGCGATGAGAAAGAGCTGCCGCACCTGCTCGAGCACCTGCTGTTCAGCGGCATCGATGCCACCGGCGAAGGCGGTCTGGAGGAGCGCATGCAGGCGCTGGGCGGCGACTGGAACGCCTTCACCAGCAACGCCGACACCACGTTCGTCATCGAAGCCCCGGCGAAAAACCAGCGCAAGGTCCTCGATCTGTTGCTCGATCTGCTGACCCAGACCCGCATCGACGACAACGCGATCAACGCCGCCAAACGCGTGGTCGAGCGCGAGGACGGCGGACATTACACGCGTCTGCAACGCTTCCTCGACCGCCAGGACCTGGGCCACAGCGCGAGCAATCAACTGGCGGTCGAGCTGGGCCTGAAATGCCCGCAGCGGGCTGAGGTCGACAAACTGACCCAGCAACAACTGGAGAAGGTGCGCAAGGCCTGGTATGCGCCGAACAACATGACCCTGATCGTCGTCGGTGAGCTCGACAAACTGCTGCCGGCCTATCTGGAACGCACCTGGGGCGCGCTCCAGGCCGTTGACCCCAGCGAACACCGGCCGTTGCCGGACATCCGCACCAGCGCCGCCCATGAACGCACACTGATGCGCGGCTTCATTGGCGACAGCGCCAAGCTGCACTGGCTGGTGCCCGAGCCGGTGCTGGACGATCAGTACGACGAAACCTTCGATCTGCTCAAGGAGTACCTGGAATGGGCGCTCTATCGCCAATTGCGCCTGGAACACGGCTTGTCCTACGGGCCATGGGCCGAACGCGAGGTGTTCGGTGGCGTCGGTTTCATGAGCCTGAACGCCGATCTGGATCGCAATGACATCGACGAAGCCAGGCAAGTGCTCGACGACTTGAAGGCTGAACTGCTGAAAAACGGCCTTGACCCCGAAACCTTCGCCCGCCTCAAGCAAGCCGCCATCGCCCATCAGGCCTGGGCCGTGCAGGGCAACAGCGCGATGGCCGACTACTACTGGAGCGCGCTGGGCGACTACGAAGACGGCCGCTTCGCCGACCCCGCCCGGGAGCTGCAAGGGGTGACGCTGGACGCGGCGAACAAGGCCATGCGCGAACTGTTGCTGCAACCGGGCTATCTGCGGATCGAGAAGCCGCTGCTCAGTGATGATCAGGTGGTGTGGCTGGTGGTCGGTGGCCTGGGAATTGTGCTGCTGACGTTGCTCGGCTGGCGTCTGCACCGCCGCAAATCTTCGGCCAGGCACTGAATCCAACAGGGCTTCAGTGTGTTTTTACTGACCGCGAACCTCGCCACAAGCGCTCGCGGACGTTACCCTGTCGGGGTTTTTTCCTATGACGTCGTGAACCGCCCAAATGTCCAGACTGACCCTTCTGATCCAGCGCATTCTCGAACTGATGAAGCGCTATCCCGGGGTCATTGCGCTTGGTGGTTTCATCTCCGGGGTCGGCAGTTTCATCCTGGTCGACCGGCAGCAGGGGCTGGCGAGCTGGATCACCACGATCATGCTGTTGAGCTGGATCTGGCTGATGCTGGAAAACAGCCTGACCCAACTGTTCACGCGGGTCTTCAAACGGGAAATTCCCCAGCCGCTGTTGCGCTACGCGACGCAGATGATTCACCAGGAAAGCCTGTTTTTCGTCCTGCCGTTCTTCTTCATCACCACCACCTGGAACAGCGGCCAGTTGTTGTTCACCGGGCTGCTCGGCGTCGCGGCGCTGATTTCGATTGTCGACCCGCTCTACTACAAGTGGCTGGCGCCGCGCCGCTGGGCGTTTCTCGCGCTGCACACCCTGACCCTGTTCGCCGCCCTGCTCACCGCGTTGCCGGTGATCATGCACCTGACCACTTCGCAGAGCTTCAAGTGGGCATTGGGAATTTCCGTGGTGCTGTCGTTCCCGAGCCTGGCGTCGATCTTCCCGATCCGCACCGTGCGCAATGCGCTGGCGATTCTCAGCATCACCGTCGGTATCGGCGGCGTGGGCTGGGTGCTGCGTTCCTGGGTGCCACCGGCAACGCTGTGGATGACCGACGTGGCGATCAGCACCCAGGTGCAGGATCGCACCCCCGGCGCCAGCCTCGAAGAGGTCAGCGCCGAGCAGATCCGCAACGGCGGTCTCTACGCCTACACCGCGATCAATGCGCCGCGCGGGCTGGATGAGCGGATCTATCATGTCTGGCAGTTCAACGGCAAAGAGGTCGACCGCATCGCCCTCGATATTCATGGCGGGCGCAAGGAAGGCTACCGGGCGTGGACGCACAAGCAGAATTTCCCCGGCAATCCGGTGGGCAAATGGCAGGTGCGGGTCCTGACCGAAGACGACCAGTTGATCGGCGTGCTGCGCTTCAACGTCACGGACAGCACACCGAGCAAAGAAAAGTAACCGGGTTCGTGCTATTACGTAGCTTCGCGTAAACAGCCGAACAAGCACGGAGCTTATGACCAGCCGCTCGATGACCGGTAATGCCCAACTGGACACGTCGCTCAGCCCTGCCCGCCTGCGGGTCACGGGGGACTGGACGCTTGCTCATTACGCCGACCTCAAGCTCCTGAGCGAAAAGCTCCACGGCCAGTACGACGCCAACACCCCTATCGACCTCAATGGCCTCGGCGCCCTCGACACCGCTGGCGCCTCGCTGCTGGTGGAACTGCTCGGTTCCGAGCGTCTGGGCATGTCCGCCGAACACCCCGATTGCACCTTGTCCGCCGCCGACCGCGCGCTGCTGCAAACCGTGTATCGCTCGCTCACCGATTTCTGCGTACCGATCAAGGAGCCGGAAATCAGCGTCAGCGTGCAACTGCTGACCCGCATCGGTCGCGCCGTCGACACGGTCTGGCAAGACACCCTGCAACTGCTCGGCTTCGTCGGGCTGATTCTCGAAACCCTGGCCCGAGGCCTGTTCCGGCCCAAGCGCTGGCGGATCACACCGATGATCGCGCACATCGAACAGACCGGTCTCGACGCCGCGCCGATCGTTGCCCTGCTGACTTTCCTGGTCGGCGCCGTGGTGGCGTTTCTTGGTGCTACGGTGCTCGCCAGTTTCGGCGCGAGCATCTTTACCGTCGACCTCGTGGGTTTCGCCTTCCTGCGGGAGTTCGGTGTGTTGCTCACCGCGATCCTGATGGCCGGGCGCACCGCCAGTGCGTTCACCGCGCAGATCGGCTCGATGAAGGCCAACGAAGAGATCGACGCGATCCGCACCCTCGGCCTCGATCCGATGGAGCTGCTGGTGGTGCCGCGTGTGCTGGCGTTGCTGGTGGCGTTGCCGATGCTGACCTTTCTGGCGATGGTCTGCGGGATCGTCGGCGGTGGGGTGGTTTGTGCGGTGTCGCTGGGGATTTCTCCGGCGATGTTCCTCTCGTTGCTGCAAACCGACATCGGTATCCAGCATTTTCTGGTCGGGCTGGTGAAGGCGCCGATCTTTGCGTTTCTGATTGCGGCGATTGGCTGCCTGGAAGGCTTCAAGGTCAGCGGCAGCGCCGAATCAGTGGGTGCTCACACCACGTCGAGCGTGGTGCAGTCGATTTTCGTGGTGATCGTGTTCGATGCGGTGGCCGCGTTGTTCTTCATGGAGATGGGCTGGTGAGTCGTCTACCCCGCGCGCCGTCCGAGGCGGTGATCGAAGTTCGTGGCCTGTGCAACCGCTTCGGGCGCCAGAGCGTGCACGAGAACCTCGACATGGATCTGTACAAAGGCGAAATCCTTGCCGTGGTCGGCGGTTCCGGCAGCGGCAAATCGGTGCTGCTGCGCAGCATCGTCGGTCTGCGTCAGCCCAGCGAGGGCGTGGTCAAGGTGTTCGGCCAAAACCTGCCGAGCCTGCCCGAACACGAACGCTCACTGATCGAGCGGCGTTTCGGCGTGCTGTTTCAGAAAGGCGCGTTGTTCTCTTCGCTGACCGTCACCGAGAACGTCGCCCTGCCCCTGATCGAACATGCCGGCCTGAGCCGCAACGACGCCGAGCATCTGGCGGCGGTGAAACTGGCGCTGGCCGGGCTGCCGCTGTCGGCGGCGGACAAATACCCGGCGTCCCTCTCCGGCGGCATGATCAAGCGCGCGGCGCTGGCCCGGGCGTTGGCGCTGGACCCGGACATCCTGTTTCTCGATGAACCCACCGCCGGCCTCGATCCGATCGGCGCGGCGGCGTTCGATCAATTGATTCTGACCCTGCGCGATGCGCTGGGCCTGAGCGTGTTTCTGGTGACCCACGACCTCGACACGCTCTACACCATCACCGACCGGGTGGCGGTGCTGGCGCAGAAGAAAGTGCTGGTGGCCGGGCCGATCGACGTGGTCTCGGAAACCGACGACGCATGGATTCACGAATACTTCCACGGCCCTCGCGGCCGCTCGGCGCTGGACGCCGCCAAATTGCTCAACGAGGTCTGACATGGAAACCCGAGCCCATCATGTGTTGATCGGCCTGTTCACCGTGATAGTGGTGGCCGGCGCCCTGCTCTTCGGTCTGTGGCTGGCCAAGTCCAGCGTCGACACCGAGTTCAAGGATTACGAAGTGGTGTTCAACGAGGCGGTCAGCGGTCTGTCCAAGGGCAGTCCGGTGCAGTACAGCGGGATCAAGGTCGGCGACGTGGTCAGCCTGCGTCTCGACCCGCAGGACCCGCGTCGGGTGCTGGCGCGGATTCGCCTGGGCGGCGACACACCGATCAAGGAAGACACCGAGGCGAAACTGGCGCTGACCGGGATCACCGGCACCTCGATCATCCAGCTCAGTGGCGGTACGCCGCAGAGTCCGAAGCTCAAGGGGCACGACGGCAACCTGCCGACGCTGATCGCTGCGCCCTCGCCCATCGCCCGCCTGCTCACCGACAGCAGCGACCTGATGAGCAGCATCAACGTGCTGTTGCACAACGCCAACCAGATGTTTTCGGCGGACAACGTCGAGCGCATCAGCAATACCCTCGCTCACCTCGAACAGACCACCGGTGCGATCAACGATCAGCGCGGCGATCTGCGTCAGGCCATGCAGCAACTGACGAGCGTCGGCAAACAGGCCGGCAACATGCTCGAACAGACCTCGGCGCTGATGCGCAACGCCAACGGCCTGCTCAACGATCAAGGCAAGCAGGCCCTCGGCAGCGCCAGCCAGGCCATGAAATCCCTGGAACAAAGCAGCGCCACCATTAATGAGCTGCTGAGCAAGAACCAGACGTCCCTCGACAGCGGCATGCAAGGTCTCAACGGCCTGGCCCCGGCCGTGCGCGAACTGCGCGAAACCCTGAACTCGCTGCGGGCCATTTCCCAACGCCTTGAGGCCAACCCCAGCGGCTACCTGCTGGGCCGTGACAAGAACAAGGAATTCACGCCATGAAGCTGACCCGTCTCGCCCTCCTGACCCTGATCGGCACGGTGCTCGGTGCGTGCTCGATCCTGCCCGAGTCGGTGCCGTCGGATGTCTACCGTTTGCCGGCGGCCCAGGCTCCTGCGTCGGCCGGTTCGGCGACGCAACACTGGTCGCTGCGGCTGAACAAATTGCAGGCCGGCGAAGCGTTGAACCGACCGAGCATCGCGGTGATCCCGCAAGGTGATGTGATCAGCAGCTACAAGGCCTCGCGCTGGAGCGATCCGGCGCCGGTGCTGGTGCGCAATCGACTGCTGGACGGCTTTCAGCGTGACGGCCGGGTGACGCTGCTGAGCACCGATGACAGCAACTTCCAGGCGGATCTGGAGCTGGGCGGCAGCTTGCAGGCGTTCCAGACCGAATATCAGGGCAGTCAGGCCAGCGTCGTGGTGCGTCTCGATGTGTTGCTGGTGCGCGGCTATGACCAGCGCATCCTCGCCAGCCGCCGCTTCGAAGAGCGTCAGCCGCTGAGCGACGTCAAGGTGCCGGCGGTGGTCGCCGGGTTTGGTCAGGCCAGTGACCGGCTGACCGCGAAGGTCGTGGCGTGGGCGGTCGAGCAAGGGCAAAAAGCCTCGCCCGCCGTGAAGCCCTGATTTAACCCTAATCCTTGTGGGAGTGGGCTTGCCCGCTCCCACGGAGGTTTTTGGTTTAGCCGAAGAACCAGTAGCAGACGCCGATGGCGCCCAGCACGCCGGCCAGTTCCGCGAGCAATGCGCAACCCACCGCGTGCCGCGCGCGCTGGATCCCCACCGCGCCGAAGTACACCGCCAGCACGTAGAACGTGGTCTCGGTGCTGCCCTGGATCGTCGCCGCGACCAGCGCCGGGAAGCTGTCCACGCCCGAGGTCTTCATGGTCTCGATCAGCATCGCCCGGGCGGCACTGCCGGAGAACGGCTTGACCATCGCGGTCGGCAGCGCGTCGACGAAGCGCGTGTCCCAACCGGCCCACTCGACCAGATGACGGATGCCGTCGAGGCCGAAATCCAGCGCCCCGGAAGCGCGCAGCACGCCGATTGCGCAGAGCATCGCCACCAGATACGGCAGCAGGTTCTTGGCGACGTCGAAGCCTTCTTTGGCGCCCTCGACGAATGCCTCGTAGACCTTCACCTTGCGTAACGCGCCGATGATCAGGAACAGCATGATCAGACCGAACAGCGTCAGGTTGCCGAGGATCGACGACAGGCTCGCCAGCGCCGTCGCCGACAGGGTCGCCAGCAGCGCCATGAAGCCGCCGAGAATCAATGCGCCGGGCACCAGATAGGCCAGCACCACCGGGTCCCAGATGCGCAGGCGCTGCATGAACGCCACGGACAGGAAGCCAACGATGGTCGAGCAACTGGTCGCCAGCAGGATCGGCAGGAACACCAGGGTCGGATCCGGCGCGCCTTGCTGGGCGCGGTACATGAAGATCGTCACCGGCAGCAGGGTCAGCGACGACGCGTTGAGCACCAGGAACAGGATCTGCGCGTTGCTGGCGACGGTGGCACTGGGGTTGAGTTCCTGCAGCGCTTTCATGGCCTTGAGGCCGATGGGCGTGGCGGCGTTATCGAGGCCGAGGCCGTTGGCGGCGAAGTTCAGGGTGATCAGACCGAGCGCCGGGTGACCGGGCGGCACTTCCGGCATCAGTCGCAGAAACAGCGGTCCGAGCACTTTCGCCAGCCATTCGACGATGCCGGCCTTCTCGGCAATGCGCAGGAAGCCCAGCCACAGGGTCAGCGTGCCGAACAGCAGCACCATGACCTCGACCGACAGCTTGGCCATGGCAAAAATGCTTTCCACCATCGCCGCGAAAATCCCGGCGTTGCCGCCGACCAGCCACTGCGCCAGCGCCGATACGGCTGCCACGATGAAGAAGCCAAGCCACAGGCCATTAAGCATCAGTCAAATCCCCCGGAAGATGCGGCGAATGATAGCGGGGCTGCCAGAAACGACAAACCCCGGATTGCTCCGGGGTTTGTGTGTGAGGCCTGTCGCGACCTTGTGGGAGCAGGCTTGCCCGCTCCGACAGGTTCGGATCAGTTGCGGGAGGTTTCACCTGCCGGCAGCTTTTCCTTGCTGCGCCAGTGCGGCAGGGAGTTCCAGTAGCGCTGGCCCTTGGCGTCGTCGTACATGCCTTCCCAACGTGCGATGACCAGCACGGCGAGGGCGTTGCCGATCACGTTCAGGGCGGTACGTGCCATGTCCATGATGCGGTCGACACCGGCGATGAACGCCAGGCCTTCCAGCGGAATACCGACGCTGCCCAGGGTCGCCAGCAGCACCACGAAGGACACGCCCGGTACGCCGGCGATGCCTTTGGAGGTGACCATCAGGGTCAGGACCAGCAGCAGTTGCTGGCTGATCGACAGGTCGATGCCGTACAGCTGAGCGATGAAGATGGCCGCGATGCTCTGGTACAGGGTCGAACCGTCGAGGTTGAACGAGTAACCGGTCGGCACCACGAAGCTGCAGATGGCTTTCGGTGCGCCGTAGGCTTCCATCTTCTCGATCACGCGCGGCAGCACGGTTTCGGACGAAGCGGTGGAGTAGGCCAGCACCAGCTCATCCTTGAAGATGCGCATCAGCTTGATCACCGAGAAGCCAAAGAGGCGGGCGATGAGGCCCAGCACCACGAAGGCGAAGAAGGCGATGGCGACGTAAACCAGGATCACCAGTTTGGCCAGCGGCAGCAGCGAAGCGAAGCCGAAGTTGGCGACGGTCACCGCGATCAGTGCGAATACGCCGATCGGGGCGTAGTTCATGATCATGTGGGTGACTTTGAACATGCTTTCCGAAACGCCCTGGAACATCTTCACCAGAGGCTCGCGCAGGTCCGATTGCAGGCTCGACAGACCGAGGCCGAACAGCACGGAGAAGAAGATGATCGGCAGCATCTCGCCACGGGCCATGGCCGCGAAGATGTTCGATGGAATCAGGTTGAGGATGGTCTCGATGAACGCGTGTTCATGCTGTACTTCGGCAGCGGTGGCCTGGTACTTGGAGATGTCCACGGTGCCCAGGGTGCTCATGTCGATGCCGGCACCCGGATGGAACAGGTTGGCCAGCAACAGACCGACGATGATGGCGATGGTGGTGACGATTTCGAAGTAGATGATGGTCTTCAGGCCAATGCGCCCGAGTTTCTTGGCGTCGCCCACACCGGCGATGCCGACGATCAGGGACGAGATGACGATCGGGATCACGATCATCTTGATCAGACGGATAAAGATATCGCCTGCCGGTTGCAGGACGTTGCTGATCCACCACGCCTTCTCGGCACTGAAGTGGTTGAGCAACGCACCGATTGCAATCCCCAATACCAGACCGATGAGGATCTGCCAGGCGAGGCTAAGCTTTGCCTTCTTCATTATCTTTACCCTTACTTGCGTTTGACTCAGGCACATGCAGGAACTGGAACGCTCTTGGCGGAAAAGTCTGTGCATCTGCCTCCGTATAAGGTGCCCCCGAAGCGCGTATTTGCGCTCTCCGGCAGGCGAAAAAAGGCGCAACTATTCCGATGCGGGGTTGCGACGTCTAATGCCGTAAACGCCTACCCTATGCCGAATCGGCATGAGATTTTTCAAATGAAACTGGCGTCCCAACCGGTTCGAATACGACATTTCGGCAGGCATAAGTGCCGTGAACCGGCCATTCCAGCGTAGTCCGGATGTTTTTTGATCAGCAGAATTTCGTCGGAAATTTCGGAAAAAGCCCACGTTCAGAGACAAAAAGTCCGAGCCATTAATTCGCTGCTTTCTCGATATACGGTCGGCTGGAAATACGGCGAAACGGTTTCGCGGGGAGTGTGCTGGAGAAAAGAGACGAGCAGAGCGCTCTAGATCAACGTTTTGTCGCGACAAAGCCCTTCGCAAGCCCGCCAGGGCGAGTGACGCCGGCGAACTTGCGTCGCAGCTTTTACCCTGACCCGGCCCTCGACGCAGGCACTCCCTGTACCCGTAGGTCACTCCGACCCTGAAACAGTCAGAACGTCCCGGCCCCTTGGTCATGCGCCAACCTTCCTCGGGTGGGCGCAATGGAAGGCAGCTTCACTGCCCTCATGTTCGAAACTTCAGTACCAGTTCGGATCTTTCTTCAATGTTTCCATCAACAGATCCTGCATGCCCTGATCGGGTTTGCCGAGGAAGCGGTAGGTGGCATGTCGCGTGGGCGACTTGTCGGCCGGCAGTCCTTCGGGCACATCGACCAGCATGGCGTAGGCATGCTTCTTGTCGAAACTGAAAGCGACGATCAGGCGGTGGTTGAGGCATTTGTCCTGCGATTCGCAGAGTGGCCCGACCAGATACTTGTCGCCATCTTCAGTCACTGCATTCATTTGCTGGTCTGGCGTTCCGGAGAGGTTCATCACCCATTCCGGCAGGCGTTCTTCCTTCTTCACCACGCCTTCCCAGGTTTCCCTGTATTGCGCGTCGGAGCTTAGCAACTCATTGACTCGCGCCTGGCCATCATTGGCCGCTATCGCCATGGCACTACCGCCCAGAAGCAGGGCGGCTGCCAGTGTCTTTAAAGCACTCATGGTCAACCTCGGCCGCGACGGCCAAAGAAGAACGATGCGATGAACATCACCAGGAACACGACAAACAGAATCTTGGCGATACCCGTGGCGGTGCCCGCGATACCACCGAAGCCCAGTACGGCGGCGATGATGGCAATGATCAGGAATGTGATTGCCCAGCTCAACATGGTGATTCTCCTTGCTTCTATTTAGGGGTATTGCATTTCCCGGCGCGTGGACGCCCGAAACTGACTGGAAAAATGCTTAGAAAACCCAGCGCTCCTGCCGTGGCATCTCACCCAGCGGCTGTGGCTGGTCGACGTCCAGCATGCGCATCGAGGTGGTCTCGGTCTGACTGCTGCTGACGGCACTGAAGTGCGTCTGTGTCTTGTGCTGGATCGAGATCAGCGGCTCGGGCTGCTGGCTCTGCTCCCAGCGCAGGTACTGCTGGCAGGCAATCAACGTGATCAACAGGGCAAGCACGCCAAACAGGCCTTGCTGAATGTGCAGTGGCGAGATGCTCAGTTGGGCGGCACGTTGGCGAGTCATCCTGGTTTCCTCACTCTTGTTCGATGGGGGCAGTTGCAAATCTGCCCGGGCTGTCAGGGATATTGCAGCCTGCATGCCAGCTTTTTATTTTAAAAATATCCAATAAAATCAATAAGTTATAGATGGTGTAAAAATCGTTCGCGACGCATCCTGCACGATGTGTCCGCCGTGGTCGTGCGTAATGCACGATTATTTCGTAGGAGATTTCATTCTTATGGAATTGAGAGCAGGGCGCGGATGTCAGAAAAGAACGCAGGCAATCGCCCGCCAATCGAGATTTGTTTAAAAAATCAACAAAATCAGTGGATTAGCCGTAAAGGCAGGAGAGAGCTACCCTCCTATGGCTGGCATCGTTCAGAATCAACCATGCAACTTGCCCGATTTTTCCGGGACTAACCCAAGACATTCACTTATGGAGCGTAGGAAAAATGGAATCAGCCACTGAGCACCAAGGCCGCATTCTGCTGGTGGACGATGAATCCGCCATCCTGCGAACCTTTCGTTACTGTCTTGAAGACGAAGGCTATACCGTTGCCACCGCCAACAGCGCGGCCCAGGCCGATGCGCTGTTGCAGCGCCAGGTGTTCGATCTGTGTTTCCTCGATCTGCGTCTGGGCGAGGACAACGGCCTCGACGTATTGGCGCAGATGCGCATCCAGGCACCGTGGATGCGCGTGGTGATCGTCACCGCCCACTCGGCGGTCGATACGGCGGTGGATGCGATCCAGGCGGGTGCCGCCGACTATCTGGTCAAGCCATGCAGCCCTGACCAATTGCGTCTGGCCACTGCCAAGCAACTGGAAGTGCGCCAGTTGTCGGCGCGACTCGAAGCCCTCGAAGGCGAGATCCGCAAGCCGAAGGATGGTCTGGATTCCCACAGCCCTGCGATGAAAGTCGTACTGGAAACCGCGCGCCAGGTTGCCGGCACCGATGCCAACATCCTGATCCTCGGCGAGTCCGGCACCGGTAAAGGTGAGCTGGCCCGGGCGATTCATGGCTGGAGCAAGCGCGAGAAGAAATCCTGCGTCACCATCAACTGCCCGTCGCTGACCGCCGAACTGATGGAAAGCGAGCTGTTCGGCCACAGTCGCGGTGCGTTCACCGGCGCCAGCGAAAGCACATTGGGGCGGGTCAATCAGGCGGATGGCGGCACGCTGTTTCTTGACGAGATCGGCGATTTTCCATTGACGTTGCAACCCAAGTTGCTACGTTTCATTCAGGACAAGGAATACGAACGGGTAGGGGATCCGGTCACCCGCCGCGCCGATGTGCGCATTCTCGCCGCGACCAACCTCAACCTTGAAGACATGGTGCGTGACGGACGATTCCGGGAAGACCTGCTGTATCGCCTCAACGTCATCACCTTGCACCTGCCGCCCCTGCGCGAGCGCGCCGAAGACATCCTGACCCTGGCCGACCGTTTCCTCGCGCGTTTCGTCAAAGAGTACGCGCGCCCGGCCCGGGGCTTCAGTGACGAGGCGCGTGAAGCGCTGCTCGGCTATCGCTGGCCGGGCAACATTCGCGAACTGCGCAACGTGATCGAGCGGGCGAGCATCATCTGCCCGCAGGAGCGCGTGGAAATCAGCCACCTCGGCATGGCCGAGCAGCCAGCCAACAATGCCCCACGGGTCGGCGCGGCGCTGAGCCTCGACGAACTGGAAAAAGCCCACATCGGCGCCGTGCTTGCCACTGCCGGCACCCTGGACCAGGCCGCCAAGACATTAGGAATCGACGCTTCGACCCTGTATCGCAAGCGCAAGCAGTACAACCTGTGAGCGCCCGCCGATGAAACTGGCGATGAAGTTGCGGACCCGCTTGTTCCTGAGCATTTCCGCGCTGATCACCGTGGCCTTGCTCGGGCTGCTGCTCGGGCTGGTCAGCGTGATGCAGATGGCCGGCAGCCAGGAAGCGCTGGTGCGCAACAACTTCGTCACCCTCGATCTGGGCCTCAAGCTGCGGCAGACCCTCGGCGATCAACTGATCATGATGCTCGCCGAGAAGCCTGATCCGGCGGCCTTCGAAGCCTCGAAACAGCATTACTTCGAGTTGCTCGACGAAGGCATCGCCCAGGAGCAGCCGGATGACGGCCGCCAGTACGGGTTCAACCAGGCCAAGGCGGATTACCTGAGTTTTCTCCAGGCCTTCGAACAATCCCGCGACCCGGCGAGCGCCCTGAGTGGCGACGGTGAGCTTCGCGAGCGTTTCAACACCTTGCGCAACGGCTTGATCGCCGAGCACAAGCACGCGCTGGATAACATCAATTCTGTACAGCATGCGGCCCGTGACCGGGCACTGTTGATCGCCGGCCTGCTCGGACTCGTCGGCCTCGCAGTGCTGATTATCGGCTTCATCACCGCCCATGGCATCGCCCGGCGTTTCGGTGCGCCGATCGAGGCGCTGGCGAAAGCGGCGGACAACATCGGCCAGGGCAATTTCGAAGTGACCTTGCCGATCTCCTCGGCCATGGAAGTCAATCTGCTCTCACGGCGCTTCGGCCTGATGGCCGAGGCTTTGCGCGAGCATCAGGCAACCAATGTCGACGAGTTGCTGGCCGGCCAGCAGCGCTTGCAAGCGGTGCTCGACAGCATCGACGACGGGTTGCTGATGATCGATCGCGAGGGGCATCTGGAGCACTTGAACCCGGTGGCCCAGCGGCAACTGGGTTGGGAAAGCGACCACTCCAACGAGGGATTGGGCACCGCATTGCAGCGCCCGGAACTGGATGCGCAACTGCAACTGGTGTTGCGCGGCGGCACGCTGGAGCGGGCCCCGGAAGACCTCAGTATCGAGGTCGATGGCGAATCGCGCCTGCTGACCTACAGCCTGACGCCGGTCAGCCACACCCAGGGGCATATCCTCGGCGCGGTGATGGTGCTGCACGATGTCACCGAACAGCGCGCCTTCGAGCGGGTGCGCAGCGAGTTCGTGTTGCGTGCTTCCCACGAGCTGCGCACACCGGTTACCGGCATGCACATGGCGTTCGGCCTGTTCCGCGAGCGGGCGAAGTTCCCCCAGGAGTCCCGCGAAGCCGACCTGCTCGATACCGTGAACGAGGAAATGAAGCGTCTGATGCAGTTGATCAACGACCTGCTGAACTTCTCGCGCTACCAGAGCGGCTTGCAGAAGCTGACCCTGGCGCCGTGCTCCATCGAGGATCTGCTGGAGCAGGCGAGCCTGCGCTTTACCGACGCCGCCGAGCAGAAAGGCGTGACGTTGAATGTGGAAGTGCAGGGGCCTTTGCCTCGCTTGCAGGCCGATCAGGTGCAACTGGACCGGGTGCTGGACAACCTGATCGACAATGCCCTGCGCCACACCGCCCGCGACGGGCTGATCCGCTTGCAGGCGCGTCGGCATGGCGAGCGGGTCATCATCAGTGTCGAGGACAATGGCGAAGGCATCGCTTACGGTCAGCAGGGGCGGATTTTCGAGCCGTTTGTCCAGGTCGGGCGCAAGAAAGGTGGCGCGGGCCTCGGGCTGGCGCTGTGCAAGGAAATCGTGCAGTTGCACGGCGGGCGGATGGGGGTTTATTCCCGGCCGGGGCAGGGCACGCAGTTCTACATGGCCCTGGCGGTCTAGGCCTCGTCGTCGAGGCGCCGACCGGCGAGCCGGCGGCCGCGAGTGATCAGCTCGATGAATTGCACCGCGCTCAGGGCATGGGCGAACAACCAGCCCTGACCGAACTTCACCCCTTCGCTGCTGAGCAACGCAGCCTGCGCTTCATATTCGATGCCTTCGGCGATCACTTTCAGATCCAGCGCTTGCGCCATATGGATGATGTGCGGCGCGACGCCGCTGCTGGCGGCGTCATGGCCGAGTGCGTCGATGAACGCCTTGTCGATCTTCAGGCAATCCACAGGGAGGGTTTGCAGGTAGGCGAGGCTGCAATAGCCGGTGCCGAAATCGTCGATCAGCACCTGATGGCCCACATCGCGCAGCGCTTGCAGGTTTTCCCGCGCCACCACCACGTCGATCAGGCCGCGCTCGGTCACCTCGAAGGCAATCTGCCGCGCCGCGACCCGGTGCAGGGACAGCAACCGCGCCATGACCTGGCCGATACGCGGCACCATCACGTCGCACGCCGCGAGGTTGACCGAAATGTATAACTGCGGATTGGCCCGCAGCAACTGACCGAGTTGCTCCAGCAAGCGTTGCAGGACGAAGTCAGTCATCTGGCGGATCTGCCCGGTGTTCTCGGCCATCGGGATGAACAGATCCGGGCTGGTCAGCGTGCCGTCGGGTCGACGCCAACGCAGCAGGGCTTCGGCGCCGACGCAGTTGCGGCTGTCGAGATCGAAGATCGGTTGATACAGCACCTGCAGCTCGCCACGGCGGATCGCGCCGTTCAGCTCGGCATCCAGCGACTGACGCTGGCGCACCAGCCAGAACACCATGACCCCGACCAGCGCGCCCATCATCAGGCACAGCGGCACCATCCACCACCAGAGCTCCGGGATACGCATGCCGGTGCGCGGGGAGATAAGCACCAGTTGGTATTCCGGGTTGTCGGTGGGCATGCGGTAGATCAAGTGATCCTGAGTGACTTGCAGGGCATCCGGGGTTTTCGGTGGCCAGGGATCGGTGGGCGGCCAGGTTTGCGGCACGCCGAGCACCGGGATCGCCCGGGTGCCGCGATCCAGCACCACCAGCAGGCTGCTGCCGGGTGACAGGTCGACCATGTCGGTCAGATGGCCGCGAGAGGTGGCGACGCGAAAGTTGCCGCGCCCCAGCATCAGCGCGGCGCGGTTTTCATCGGGTTCGGTGGTCGTGTTCAGCCAGTAGCTGTAGGTCGGGCCTTTGATGTCCGCCGGGCGGCTTACCGAAAGGCCTTCCTGGCGCGGCCGATTGGAACAGGTGCGCTGCGCGTCCATGTAGGCCGCTTCATAAACGAAGCGATAGTTGAAGGTCACCAGTTGCAGGGTGGCGATCATCTCGTCATCGCAACTGCGCAGGGGTTGGGCTTCGAGGTCGTCGAGGCTTTCGCGCAACTGCCCGAACAATTGCTCCAGGCGGGCCAGGAAGCGCGCGCCCTGGGCGTTCATCTCCTGGCTTTCGCTTTGCTCGACCTGGCGCATGGCCACGAACAGCCCGCCGGTAATCAGCAGGCTCGCGCTGAGGACAGCCGCCAGCATCGCCAAAAACCACGGGCGATAAAACCAGCTACGCAGTGCCTCTCGGGTAGCAACCATCATGGATATCCGAAGAATTACCAATGAGTTATAGCTGCTGATTGGACTTTCGCCCTGACCGTCGGGCGGGCGTCATTATTTTGTCTGATTGAGTACCAGCAGCAACGCTGCCGTTTGCGCATCCGGCGTGCCGTCGAAACGGGTCGGGCGATAGTGCATCTGGAATGCCGCGATGACATGCCGCGTTGCCACGTCCAGCTCACCGGTCTGCGGGGTGGCGTAGCCAAGACGCGCCAGTTGCGTCTGGAACCAGCTGATACTCGGCAATTCGGCGTTGAACAGCGCCTGTTGACGCGCCACCGCTTGTTCGTCGGGCCACAGGCCGAGGCCTTCGGCGGCCAGGCGTTTCCAGGGGAACAGCGGGCCTGGATCGAGTTTGCGCAACGGCGCGATGTCGCTGTGGCCGATGATGTAGCGCGGGTTGATGCGCTGGCGCTGGCTGATGTCCTTGAGCAGGACGATCAGCGATTGCACCTGGGCTTCGCTGTAGGGATACCAGAGGCGCCCGGTCGGGGTGTCCTTGAAACCGGGATTGACGATTTCGATGCCGATCGAGCTGGAGTTCAGCCAGGTGCGACCCTGCCACTCGCTTTCCCCGGCGTGCCAGGCGCGCTGGTTCTCGTCCAGCAGCTTGTAGATGGTCGCGTTCTGGTCGTCGCCGATCAGGTAATGGCTGCTGACTTCACCGTGGGTCAGCAATTGCAGCGAGCGCGCGAGCGACGCGGAGGTGTAATGCACGATCACGAACTGGACGCGACTGTCGTGATTGGCCGAAGGGTGGCTGGTGTCGAAGCGTGGGCCACTGGCACATCCGGCCAGAACCAGCAGCGACGCAATGAGAGCAAGAAATTTCATGGCAGAGAGCAATACACGCAAGACGATAATGCAACAGTGTAACGTAATGCCTTGCGTGCCGACGGCCAAACGGCTGATTTAAATGAAATGGAACAATTGCCTCAGCCCAACTCCACCCGGTTGCGTCCGCCGTTTTTGGCCCGATACAGCGCCTGATCGGCTCTTTTGAGCACCAGATCGCTGTGTTCTCCCGGTTTAAAGGCTGCCAGGCCCATGGAAATGGTGATCGTCACCCGTTCACCCTTGAAGTGAAAAGGGCAGGCCTCGATTGAGGCACGCAGGGTTTCCAGCAGTCGGGCACCCACCGCCGGCGGGGTCGCCGGTAGCAGCAGGACGAATTCCTCACCCCCGAACCGGGCGATGAAGTCCGTGCCACGCAGGCGTTTGCGCAGCACCGTGGCGATGATCTTCAACACCTTGTCGCCGGCCAGGTGACCGTAGTTGTCGTTGATCCGCTTGAAGTGATCGAGGTCGAGCATCGCCAGGCTCAGGGTGTTGCCGTGCTGTTGCCACTGGGCGATTTCATGTTCGAGCCGTTCGCTCCAGGCCGCCCGGTTGGGCAGGCCGGTGAGCGGGTCGACCAACGCTTTCTGTCGCTGCTCTTCCAGATGCTCGCGGTAACCGAGGGCTTCCTGCTCCATGTGCGCCACGCGCTCGGCCAGGCTTTTCAGACGCGCAGCTACTTCCTGCTCGCGGGCGTCGCGCTGCTTCTGGTGCTGGTCCATGGTGCCGAGCAGGCCTTCGAGATGGTTTTCCAGGACCTGCTTGAGGTCATCGAGGTCGGCGGCTTCCTGAACGCTGCTCTGCAATCCGTCGACCTGCTCACGGATCTGCGTATCCATTTCCCGCGCGGCGGAGCTGTTGTCGGCGTGGCCTTCGCTGGCGGCTTGCAGGTTGCTCTGGAACGCTTCGAGGCGTTCGTTGAGTTGTTGCAGGTAGGCTTCGAATTCGTGCTGGCCGCTGTCAGTGATGGCGAGCATCAGTGTGGCCAGATCGTCGAGGATCGGTAGCAATTCGTACCAGTTCAGCCCGTTTTGCAGCCGGTCGCGCATGGCCTCTGCTTGTGGGCGGTGACGTTCCGGCAGCGTCAGGTCGTCGAGCAGACCGATAAGCGTGTCTTCGATGTGTTTGGCGACCGAGCTGTAGGACGGCTCCGGCGAATCCGGCAGGGCGTAGAGAACGTCGTGCTCGGGGTGCTCCGGATCGGCGGGCGTCGAGGCCTGGATGACGGGGGCGGGCGCGGGCAGGTCGGCAGTGAGCGGTGGTGCCGGATCGTCACCGGGATGGATCAGTTCGTCGGGGTTGATCGCGACAGGCGCAACGGGCACCGGCGTTGTGATGACCGGCGGCTGCGGTTCGTGGGCTTGCGGTTCGACGGTCGGGCTGACGGATTCGATGGCGACCACGGGCGGCTCGAAAGCCACCACTTCCAGCTCCACTTCGGGTGTTGAAACCGTTGCCATTGCGGCGACTGGCGCCTCCGGGGCTGGAGCGATGACGGCTGGCTCGGCAACGGCAACAGGCGCCAATGGCGCGTGTACCGGTTCTGAAGCGGATTCGGAGGGTGGCTGTTGTGGCTGCGCGGCGGGGATGGCAGCGGGTGCCGGCTGAACAGGCGTCTCTTCGCTGTCACGATTGCCGAACAGGCGTTGCAGCAATCCCGGCCGCCCCGGTTCCGCTGGCGTCTCCAGCTGATGCAGCGCCTTGCCCTGCAATCCGCTGAGTTCGCTGAGCAGCAGCGGCATCTCCCGTGCCTGGCTGACACGCCCGTCCAATTGCTTGGCGAACTTCTTCAGCGGCTGGGCCACGTCCCGGGGCAGTGGCAGCGCTTGCAGTTGAGTAACCAGCGCATTCAGAGCGGTGCTGACTTGATTGAGGCGGGTTTCGCGGCGCTGCTCGGAGTCCAGCACGGCCTTTTCCAGACGCGGCAACAGGGCGGCAAGGCCGGCGTCCATGTCGTCCGTGCGGATCACGTCGCGCATTTCTTTCATGTATTGGTCGACCACCCGGTCGGTGCCTTCCGCCGCCAGGGTGCTGCGCACCAGGCCTCGGCGCAGAAGGTCGAGCCGGGCGTCCCATCGGCGCTCGAGCTTTTCCTGTTTTTCGATGCTTTGGAGGTATTTCTCTTTCCAGCGCTGGGCTTCGTCGCTCATTCAGGGGTTCCGCGAGGGGCAGGACTCAACGCGGGCAATGCATCGGCCGTGAGCGAACCCGGCAGACGAATCTCTACCGCGACCGGCAGGTGATCGGAAATCGGTTGGGCCAGCACTTCGACCTTTTCCAGGGTCAGGGTCGGGCTGAGCAGAATATGGTCCAGGCAGCGCTGCGGGCGCCAGCTGGGGAATGTCGCTTCAAGTTGCGGGGCCAGCAGGCCGAGGTCGCGCAGTGGCGAGTGTTGCAGCAGGTCGCTGGCGTGGGTGTTCATGTCGCCCATCAGTACCTGATGCTTGTAGCCGCCGATCAGCTCGCGAATGTAGCCAAGCTGCATGCTGCGGGTCCGGGCGCCGAGCGCCAGGTGCATCATCACGACCACCAGCGCTTCCGGACCTTCGCCGAAGCGCAGCAGGATCGCCCCGCGTCCTTTCGGCCCCGGCAACGGGTGATCCTCGATCGCCCACGGGCGCAGGCGGCTGAGTACGCCATTGCTGTGCTGGGCCAGCCGGCCGAGATTGCGATTGAGTTGTTGATACCAGTAGGGGAAGGCGCCGAGGTGGGCCAGGTGTTCGACCTGATTGACGTAGCCTGACCGCAGGCTGCCGCCATCGACTTCCTGCAGGGCGACCAGATCGAAGTCGCCGAGCAGATTGCCGATCTTTTGCAGATTGCCTGAGCGCCCGGTGTGCGGCAGCAAGTGCTGCCAGCTGCGGGTCAGGTAATGCCGATAGCGCTCGGTGCTGATGCCCACCTGGATATTGAAACTGAGCAAACGCAGACGGCTGTCTGCGGGCAGGCCCGTGGACTCCAGGTGATGCTCGTTGACCTGCGGATCATGCAGGCCAACGAGACGTTCGACTCCCCAGCGGCGCATGGCGGTTGCCGCGCTTAGTTGGCGGCTGCCTTGTTGGCCGCTCGCTCTTTGGCGACCAGTTGGTCGGCCAGCTGCAGCGCTTGCTCGGCACCACCGGCGGAGCCGATGTCGAAGCGGTATTTGCCGTTGACGATCATGGTTGGAACGCCGGAGATTTCATACTTCTTCGCCAGCTCGCGAGCCTTGACGATCTGGCCCTTGATGGCGAACGAGTCGAAAGTCGCCAGGAACTTGTCCTTGTCCACGCCCTGAGTGGCGAGGAAGTCGGCCATGTCGTTCTTGTCGGTCAGCTTCTTGTGTTCTTTCTGGATCGCGTTGAATACCGCTGCGTGGACGTTGTGCTCGACACCCATGGCTTCCAAGGTCAGGAACATCTGGCCGTGGGCGTCCCACGGGCCGCCGAACATGGCAGGGATGCGCACGAAGTTGACGTCGGACGGCAGTTTTTCGACCCAGGGATTGATCACCGGCTCAAAGGCGTAGCAGTGCGGGCAGCCATACCAGAACAGCTCCACCACTTCGATCTTGCCAGGCACGGCAACCGGCACCGGGTTGCTCAGCTCGACGTAAGGTGCGGCAGGGGCTTCGGCGGCCTGGGCGGTCACGCCGAACAGGCTGGCAGCGACGAGAGCGGCGCTGATGATCAGATTACGCATGCTTTACTCCTGGACAATTTGGGTCGCCTCGCGCGACCTGTTTTCAGACAGATCCTGGCGGGCGTGAGTTCTGTAGTGTAACGGCAGCGGCCACAAAAAAGGGCGGCCAAAGCCACCCTTTTTATACTTGTCGCGACGGATTAATCGAGCGTTAACGTTGCAGGAGTTGTCCGTGCCGCGCAACGTCCGTTCGCCGGCCGCGAGGCAGGTCTCAGTGCAGACCCTGAATGTAGCTGGCAACCGCCGCGATGTCCTCATCGCTCAGTTTGCGGGCGATGGTGCGCATGGTCATCGCATCGCCGTCGTTGCTGCGACCGGCCGCTGGATCTTCCTTGCGGAAGTCGGTCAGTTGCTTGGCGATGTATTGAGCGTGTTGGCCACCCAGGTGCGGGAAGCCGGCGGCTGCGTTGCCGGCGCCGTTTGGCGAGTGGCAACCGGTGCAGGCTGGCAGGCCTTTGTCCAGGTTGCCGCCACGGAACAGGGCCTCGCCGCGCGCGACGAGCTTCGGATCGGCGGCGCCGACACTGCCTTTCTGGCTGGCGAAGTAGGCGGCGATGTCGGAAAGATCCTGATCGCTCAGGTTGGTCAGCAGGCCGGTCATTTCCAGCACGGTGCGCTTGCCCGACTTGATGTCGTGCAGTTGCTTGGTCAGGTAACGTTCACCCTGTCCCGCCAGTTTTGGAAAGTTTGGCGCCATGCTATTGCCATCCGGGCCATGGCAGGCACCGCATACGGCAGCTTTCGCCTGGCCTGCGGCTGCATCACCTGCAGCATGGGCGAAGCCTGAGATTCCCACGGTCAACAGCAGACTCACGATCAGTTTGTTCATCAGCTAATCCAACTACGGCTAAGGGTTAAGAGTTATGGACCGGGCTTACTCGCTCATCCAGAGGATGATGCTTCGGTAATCCTCGGCACTGCAGTCCATGCACAAACCACGCGGCGGCATCGCCTTGAAACCCTGGGTCACGTGTTGCACCAGCGTCTCCATACCTTTCGCCAACCTCGGCGTCCAAGCTTCCTGATCGCCCTTTTGGGGCGCCATGGGGAGTTGGCCGGAATGACAGGCACCACAAACACGGTTGTACACGGCTTCCGGATCTTGTGTAGCCTGCGCACTGTAAAGTGGCATCAAGACTCCGGCAGCCAGCAGCCATTTCGTCATAAAACGACCTTTTCAGGGTTGAGAGCGTTCTGCGTTCTAATGCGCAATCAAGGTCTGTCGCTCTCGTGAACTTCATCCTTCGCTGGGACAAAGCACACACAAAATCTGCGGCATTATATACTGGCGTCACTGAAACGGAAGCGACACCGCGTTCCGCGCCCATTCCCGGCGCCGCCCACATCGGAAATCCCATGCAGCTCAAAAATCCCATCCTCGGCCTGTGCCAACAGTCCACGTTCATGCTCAGTGCCGCCAAAGTCGATCAGTGCCCCGACGACGAAGGTTTTGAAGTGGCTTTCGCCGGCCGTTCCAACGCCGGTAAATCCAGCGCGCTGAACACCCTGACTCACGCCAGCCTGGCGCGTACCTCGAAAACCCCGGGTCGCACGCAGCTCCTGAATTTCTTCAAGCTAGACGATGAACGCCGTCTGGTCGACCTGCCGGGCTACGGTTATGCAAAAGTACCGATTCCGCTCAAGCAGCACTGGCAGCGCCACCTGGAGGCTTACCTGGGCGGCCGCGAGAGTTTGAAGGGTTTGATTCTGATGATGGACATCCGCCATCCGATGACCGACTTCGACCTGCTGATGCTCGACTGGACCGTTGCGGCCGGCATGCCGATGCATATTCTGCTGACCAAGGCCGACAAGCTGACCTACGGCGCGGCCAAGAACACCCTGCTCAAAGTGCAGTCGGAAATCCGCAAGGGTTGGGGTGACCAGGTGACGATCCAGCTGTTCTCGGCGCCGAAGCGCATGGGGCTGGAAGAGGCCTACACTGTGTTGGCGGGCTGGATGGAGCTGGCGGACAAGGGCGCCGAAGCAGCTGAGTAAGGCAATTTTGAGGCAAAAAAAGCCCCGGACTTCATATGGGGAGGGAGAAGTTCCGGGGTCTAAGTTCCGAACCGCTAGGGCGGGGTTCAGATATCTGCCAACACTTAACACAACATAGGAGCATCGAAGGGCTTCACCAGCCATTCAGTAACTCTGAGTGGTGCTCTGCAAGATTAGTTCAGATTTTTTTCAAAAAGCTTTGGAATAAGCCCAAGAGCGATCCGGACTAAGCCCTTTCCGGTGCCCATGCCGCGACACCATGTCGCGGCAAAAGCCCGTTCCAGAGGCCTCAGTGAGCCTCATCCCAATTGTTGCCGACCCCGACTTCCACCAGCAGCGGCACGTCCAGTTTTGCCGCCTCGCTCATGTGCAGGCGAATTTCCTGGCTGACCTGCTCGACCAGATCCTCACGAACTTCCAGCACCAGTTCGTCGTGTACCTGCAGAATGACCTTGGCATCCAGCCCGGATGTGCTCAGCCAGTTATCCACAGCCACCATGGCCTTCTTGATGATGTCCGCCGCCGTGCCCTGCATCGGCGCGTTGATCGCCGTACGTTCGGCGGCAGCGCGTTCCTGCGGCTTGTTGGAGTTGATCTCCGGCAGGTACAGGCGACGACCGAAGATGGTTTCGACGAAACCCTGATCCGCTGCCTGGACGCGGGTGCGGTCCATGTACTCGCGAACGCCGGGATAACGGGTGAAATAGGTGTCGATGTAGGCCTTGGCGGTCTTGGAGTCGACACCGATGTCCTTGCCGAGCTTCTGCGCGCCCATGCCGTAGATCAGGCCGAAGTTGATCGCCTTGGCGCTGCGGCGCTGGTCGGAGGTCACTTCGTTCAGTTCGACCTTGAACACTTCGGCGGCGGTGGCGGTGTGTACATCCAGATTGTTGCGGAAGGCATTCATCAGGCCTTCGTCGCGGGACAGGTGGGCCATGATCCGCAGCTCGATCTGCGAATAGTCCGCCGCCAACAGCTTGTAACCCGCCGGGGCGACGAATGCCTGACGGATGCGCCGGCCTTCGGCGGTGCGCACCGGAATGTTCTGCAGGTTCGGATCACTGGAGGACAGGCGCCCGGTGGAGGCCACCGCCTGGTGATACGAGGTGTGGATGCGTCCGGTGCGCGGGTTGATCTGCTCCGGCAGGCGATCGGTGTAGGTGCTCTTCAGCTTGCTCATCGAACGGTGCTCCATCAGCACTTTCGGCAAGCGGTGATCGTCTTCGGCCAGTTTCGCCAGCACTTCCTCGGCGGTGGATGGCTGGCCCTTGGCGGTCTTCTTCAGCACCGGCAGACCGAGTTTTTCGTAGAGGATCACGCCCAACTGCTTGGGCGAGCCGAGGTTGAATTCTTCGCCGGCGATCTCGAACGCTTCGCGCTCCAGGGCAACCATCTTTTCCCCCAGCTCGATGCTTTGCACGCCGAGCAGCGCGGCATCGACGAACGCCCCCTGGCGCTCGATGCGCGCCAGGACCGGCACCAGCGGAATCTCGATATCGGTCAGTACGCTGGCCAGGCTCGGGATGGCGCTGAGCTTGTCGAACAGCGTGTGATGCAGACGCAGGGTGATGCCGGCATCTTCGGCGGCATACGGCCCGGCCTGTTCGAGGGCGATCTGGTCGAAGGTCAGCTGCTTGGCGCCTTTGCCGGCGATGTCCTGGAAGCTCACGGTGGTGTGATCCAGGTACTTCTGCGCCAGGCTGTCCATGTCGTGGCGGGTGGCGGTGGAGTTGAGCACGTAGGACTCGAGCATCGTGTCGAAGGCGATTCCGCGCACGGTAATGCCGTCGTTCTGATCACCACCGATGGCGCAGTTGGCGAGGATGTTCATGTCGAACTTGGCGTGCTGGCCGACCTTGAGTTTGCTCGGGTCCTCCAGAATCGGCTTGAGCGCGCGCAGCACGGTGTCACGGTCCAGTTGCTCGGGCACGCCGATGTAGGAGTGGGTCAGCGGGATGTATGCCGCTTCGTTGGCGTTCACCGCGAACGACAGGCCCACCAGTTGCGCCTGCTGCGCGTCGATGCCAGTGGTTTCGGTGTCGAAGGCGAACAGCCGGGCTTGCTTGAGTTTTTCCAGCCAGGCCTCGAAACGCGCCTGATCGAGGATGGTTTCGTATTGGGCCTCGGTGCTGGCCGCCGGTGTTTCGGCTTCAGCTTCGGTTGCACTGAACAGATCAGCGCCCGGCTGCGGCTCGGCGGCGCTGAGTTCCAGGCGCTTGGCGTCCCGATCGAGGTCGTTCAGCCAGCTTTTGAATTCGAGCAGGCTGTAGAGCTCGTAGAGTTTGGCCGGGTCTTCCGCGCCCATCTGCAGATCGTCGAGACCGATGTCCAGCGGCACGTCGACCTTGATGGTCGCCAGTTGATAGGAGAGGAACGCCATCTCCTTGTGTTCTTCGAGCTTGGCCGGCAAGGTCTTGGCACCGCGAATCGGCAGGGTCGGAACGATATCGAGCTGCGCGTAGAGCTCGGTCAGGCCGCCGTTGACGCCGACCAGCAGGCCGGAAGCTGTCTTCGGGCCGATGCCGGGAACGCCCGGGATGTTGTCGGAAGAATCGCCCATCAGGGCCAGATAATCGATGATCTGCTCGGGAGCGACGCCGAATTTCTCCTTCACGCCGTCCACGTCCATCGAACTACCGGACATGGTGTTGACCAAGGTAATGTGCCCGTCGACCAGTTGCGCCATGTCTTTGTCGCCGGTGGAGATGATCACCGGGCGATCCGCCGCCGCGCTGCTGCGGGCCAGGGTGCCGATCACATCGTCGGCCTCGACGCCGTCGACACACAGCAGCGGAAAGCCGAGCGCAATCACGCTCTGGTGCAGGGGTTCGATCTGCACGCGCATGTCGTCGGGCATGCTAGGGCGGTTGGCTTTGTATTCGGCGTACATCTCATCGCGAAATGTCCCACCCTTGGCGTCGAACACCACGGCGAACGGACTGTCCGGATACTGCTTGCGCAGGCTCTTGAGCATGTTCAGCACGCCCTTGACCGCACCGGTCGGCAGGCCTTTGGAGGTGGTCAGCGGTGGCAGCGCATGAAAGGCGCGGTACAGGTAGGACGAACCGTCCACCAGGACGAGGGGGGCTTGGCTCATGAGCAGAATCAACCTTTTCGGCGGGCCCGGCGCTAGAATAGCGGGACCGTTGACGACAAAGGGACAAGGTTATCATGCGTACGTTAAATCGCTTGCTGCTGGTCAGTTTGATTGCAACCACACCGTTGGCCGCGATCGCGGCGGATGATGCGCCGTCAGCGGAGCCTGAAGTCACCATCAACACGCACACGGAAGGCGACAAGGTCATTCAGGAATACAGCCGGAGTGGGTTCGTGTATGCGATCAAGGTCACGCCGAAGGGCGGCAAACCGTACTTTCTGGTCCGCGCCGACGGTACGGACGCGAACTACATCCGTTCCGACCAGCCGGATATGCTGATTCCGTCGTGGGAAATTTTTACCTGGAAGTAAGTTTCCCGACTTTTAACAGGCGCCGCTTCGTGGCGGCGCCCGAACTGAGCAGTTTTTAACCATGTCTGTGTTCACCCCCCTGGCTCGGCCCGAGCTGGAAACCTTTCTCGCCCCTTACGGGCTCGGCCGTCTGCTTGATTTCCAGGGGATCGCCGCCGGCAGTGAAAACACCAATTTCTTTATCAGCATGGAGCAGGGCGAGTTTGTCCTGACTCTGGTCGAACGCGGCCCGGTGCAGGAAATGCCGTTCTTCATCGACCTGCTCGACGTGCTGCACGAAGCCGACCTGCCGGTGCCTTACGCACTGCGCACCACCGACGGCGTGGCGTTGCGTGAGTTGAAAGGCAAACCGGCGCTGTTGCAACCGCGTCTGGCCGGCAAGCACATCAAACAGGCCAACGCCCAGCATTGCGCGCAGGTCGGCGAGTTGCAGGCGCATCTGCACCTGGCGACCCAGGGCGAGCACATGATCAAGCGCAAGACCGATCGTGGCCTGGACTGGATGCTGGAGGAGGGCACCGAGTTTCTTTCGCACCTGAGCGACGAGCCGCGTGCGCTGCTGCAAAAGGCGCTGGAAGAAATCACGCAACAGAAAGAGAAAATTCTCGCGTTGCCGCGGGCGAACATCCACGCCGACCTGTTCCGCGACAACGCGATGTTCGAAGGCACGCACCTGACCGGGCTGATCGACTTCTACAACGCCTGCTCCGGGCCGATGCTCTATGACGTGGCGATTGCCTTGAACGACTGGTGTTCAGACGATGACGGCCTGATCGACGGCCCGCGTGCCCGGGCCTTCCTGGGTGCCTACGCGGCATTGCGCCCATTCACGGCCGTCGAGGCCGAATTGTGGCCGACCATGCTGCGAGTGGCGTGCGTGCGGTTCTGGCTGTCGCGGTTGATTGCGGCGGAATCGTTCGCCGGGCAGGACGTGTTGATTCACGATCCGAAGGAGTTCGAGCAGCGTTTGGCACAGCGTCAGACGGTCAATACGCCGCTGCCATTTGCCCTGTAAAAGAAAAAACCGCAGCCTGTGCAGGCTGCGGTTTTTTTGTATTAGAGCGACTCCAGGCAGCCCGCCAGATCATTGCCCAGCTTCTCCAGCACTTGCTCATAACCCTGAGCAGTCGCCGGCGTATACCCACCCAGCGCATCCAGTTCCGCCAACTTGACCGGCAGGCCCGCCACCAGGGTTTCCGCCAGACGTGGGCGCAGCGGCGGTTCACTGAACACGCAGGTCTTGCCGACTTCCTGCAACCGCGCGCGCATCGCCGCTACGTGCTGGGCGCCCGGTTGCACTTCCGCCGCGACGCTGAACACGCCGGCGTGCTTCAAGCCGTAGGCATCTTCGAAGTAGTCGAAGGCTTCGTGGAACACGAAGTAGGGTTTGCCTGCAACGCCGGCCAGACGTTTCTTCAAGCGCTGATCCAGGGCATCCAGACGCTCATCGAAGGCTTTGGCGTTGCTCTGGTAGCGCTCGGCATTGGCCGGGTCGGCGGCACTCAGGTCGGCCGCCATCTTGTTGGCGATGACCCGGGCGTTGACCGGCGACAGCCACAGATGCGCGTCGAGGCTCCCGGGACGGTGGTCGTGATCGTGCTCGTCCGCCTCTTCGGCGTGGGAGTGGCTGTCTTCAGCGAAACGCCGCAGTTTCATCCCCGGCAGATCCTGCACCGCGACACTCGGTAGTGTACGACCGTTCAGCACGCGCGGCAGGAAGCCTTCCATGTCCGGGCCGATCCAGTACAGCAGATCCACCGACTGCACCTTGCGCACGTCGGACGGGCGCAGCGCGTAATTATGCGGCGAGGCACCGGGCGGCAGCAGGACTTCAGGAATCGCCACGCCGTCTTGCACGGCAGCGGCGATCAACTGCAACGGCTTGATGCTGGTGAGGACTTTGACTTCGGCCTGGGCCGAGCCGATCAGCAGAAAACTGGCGAAAAATGCCACAAAAACAGAAAAAAGTCGGGACACGATGACCACTCAAGGAGGCGAGAACGGGTAACATAATAACGTCTCTAACCAAACTCGTCGCCGCTCATGCCTATTACACCGATTGCCAGCCGTCCCCACGACCATTCTCACTGCGTCCACAGCGCCCTGTCCGAGGCCGATGCCTTGTGTGCACAGAAGGGCCTGCGCCTGACCGCACTGCGTCGGCGGGTGCTGGAACTGGTCTGGCAGAGCCACAAGCCGCTGGGCGCCTACGACATTCTGGCGGTACTCAGCGAGCAGGACGGTCGCCGCGCTGCGCCACCAACGGTCTACCGGGCGTTGGACTTCCTGCTGGAAAACGGCCTCGTCCACCGCATTTCTTCACTGAACGCCTTTGTCGGCTGCGTTCACCCGAAGCATTCGCACCAGGGCCAGTTCCTGATCTGCCGCCAATGCCACGCCGCCATCGAGCTTGAGCAAAAAACCATTAGCGACGCCATCGTCCACAGCGCCAGGGACGTCGGTTTCATCGTCGAGGCGCAGACCGTCGAAGTGGTGGGTCTGTGCTCCGGTTGCCAGGGGGCTTGATGAGCGACGCGCTGATCCGTCTGGAGCAGGTGGCTGTCCGGTTTGCCGGGCAGAACGTGCTGGACAACATTCACCTGAGCGTCGAACCGGGGCAGATCGTCACCCTGATCGGCCCCAACGGCGCCGGCAAGACCACCCTGGTGCGCGCCGTGCTCGGGCTGTTGAAACCGGACAGCGGCAGCGTCTGGCGCAAGCCGAAACTGCGCGTCGGCTATATGCCGCAAAAGCTGCACGTCGATCCGACCCTGCCGCTGTCGGTGCTGCGTTTCCTGCGGCTGGTGCCGGGCGTCGACCGTCCGCGCGCGTTGGCGGCGCTCAGGGAAGTCGGCGCCGAACACGTCATCGACAGCCCGGTGCAAAGCGTTTCCGGTGGTGAAATGCAGCGCGTGCTGCTGGCCCGCGCCCTGTTGCGCGAGCCGGAGCTGCTGGTACTCGACGAGCCGGTGCAGGGTGTCGATGTCGCCGGCCAGGCCGAGCTGTACAGCCTGATTACCCGCCTGCGCGACCGTCATGGCTGTGGCGTGCTGATGGTGTCCCACGATCTGCATCTGGTGATGAGCACCACCGACCAGGTGGTGTGCCTCAATCGCCACGTCTGCTGTTCCGGGCATCCCGAGCAGGTCAGCGGCGACCCGGCCTTCGTCGAGCTGTTCGGCAACAACGCGCCGAGCCTGGCGGTCTATCACCACCATCACGACCATGCCCACGATCTGCACGGTTCGGTGGTCAAGGGACCGGTGAAGGGCCAACCTCACGTTCACGGAGAAAACTGCAAGCATGGCTGATTTTCTGTTCTACGCCCTGCTTGCAGGTCTGGCGCTGGCGGTAGTGGCCGGGCCGTTGGGATCGTTCGTGGTCTGGCGACGCATGGCCTACTTCGGCGACACCCTGTCCCACGCCGCGCTGCTCGGCGTGGCGCTGGGTTTCCTGCTGGATGTCAGCCCGACCGTGGCGGTCACGGTCGGCTGCCTGCTGCTGGCGGTGGTGCTGGTGACCCTGCAACAGCGCCAACCGCTGGCGTCCGACACCCTTTTGGGAATTCTCGCACCCAGTACGCTCTCCCTCGGGCTGGTGGTACTAAGCTTCATGCATGAAGTGCGGATCGACCTGATGGCCTATCTGTTCGGCGACTTGCTGGCGATCAGCCCGACTGACCTGGCGTGGATTCTCGGCGGCAGCGCGGCGGTGCTGGTATTGCTGGTGACGCTGTGGCGGCCGCTGCTGGCGATCACCGTGCACGAAGAGTTGGCCAGGGTTGAAGGCCTGCCGGTGGCGGGTCTGCGCATGGCGTTGATGCTGTTGATCGCGGTGGTGATCGCGGTGGCGATGAAAATCGTCGGTGTGTTGCTGATTACCTCGCTGCTGATCATCCCGGCGGCTGCGGCACAACGTCACGCCCGTTCGCCGGAGCAGATGGCGCTGGGCGCGAGCCTGCTGGGCATGCTCGCTGTGTGTGGCGGGCTGGCACTGTCCTGGTTCAAGGACACCCCGGCCGGCCCGTCAATCGTTGTGACGGCTGCCGCACTGTTTCTGCTGAGTTTTGTTCTGCCCCGTCGAGGGGTGTAGACTTGCTCGTTTTTTGCGCAAATAGAGAGTCGCAGGAATGAAGCCGTTCGCCTCCCGTTATCTGCTCCTTGTCGCATTTTCAGTGCTGCTGGGCGCCTGCCAAAGCACGCCGCCGGTGGCCGAAGTCCCCGATGCGCGGGCCACGGCCATCGCGCAGCTGGAGCAAAGCCTGGCCAGCAGCGAACTGGCCACTGCCGAGGACCAACTGGCAGCCTTGCAGGCCGAAACGCCCAACGATCAGTCCCTTGAGCAATATCAGCGACAACTCGCCGAAGCCTATCTGCGGCGCAGCCAGATTGTCCTGCAAAAGGGCGATGTGAACGCCGCCGCGACCGCGTTGAGCCGTGCCCGCGCCCTGATGCCCAAGGCACCGGCGCTGACCGGCGGGGTCAACGGTGCGATCACCGAAGCGCGCAAGGCTGAACTCGAGAAGGCTGAGGCGGCGCTGCAAGCGGCCGAAGCCAAGCCGAAGGCCAAGGTCATCGACCCGACGGCCGAGAGCACCACGGTTGCGCTGAACATCACCGACAGCCGCAAACTTCGCCGACAACTGGATGCGATCGCCGCCGATGTGGTGAGTTACGAGTGTGCGGTGAGCATTCAGGCCCCGCGTACCGATGACTATCCGTGGCTGGCGACTTTGCTGACCAAGCGGGTGAAGAAGCTGGATCCGGATTTCGATCTGAAGATCGAGAAACAGATTCTGCGTACCGTGCCGGCGCAGATGGTTCTGAGTCCTAAAAAACCTTAAAAGCCTCGCAAGCAAGCCCGCGCCCACAAAACCGGTGGGGCTTGCTTGCGAAGGCGTCTCTAGGCCGGAATCGCCTTGGCCTTCGTTTCCCGATCCCAAACCCGATGTTGCCCGATGGCGGCAAAGAACCCCTTGGTCAACGCTGGCACATCCTTGCCGGCGATCAATCCTGCATCCGCCTCCAGTTTCAACAGATCCAGCAACTGCTTGGCCTCACCCTGCACGGCAATCGCCTTCAGGTGCTTGTAGGCCTCCAACAGGTAATGCAGCGCTACCCCGTTACCGCTCAAGGCTTTGACAGACGCCGCCCCACCCGGCACGAACACCGCGTCGAAGATCACCGACGGCATTCCCTCCATCGACGCATCCACCGCCAGGCTTTTGCCCTCGGCGGTTTTCACGGGTGCCGATGTCGGGCCAAGCAGTTTGGCGTGGGCGCCTTCTGCCTCGAGCGCCTTTTTCATTGCATCAATCGCTGCACCCTCGACGCCGTTTGCGGCAAGTATCGCCACTTTTCGTGTCTTGATGTTTTCCGGCAACAGATTGGCCTGACTCAGTGCCGGCGAGTGATCCAGCGAAGTCTTGCGTACCTGCACCGTGCCTTTGCCCGGTGCCGGCAAGCCGAGGTTCTCGGCCACGCGTTTGGCCAGTTCCAGATCGATGTTGGCCAGAATCTCGTTCACTTGCCGCGCCCGGATGAACTCACGCTCCACCTTGCCCAGCTCGAAGCTGTAGGCCGCGATGATGTGTTCCTGCTCGTGCTTGCTCATGCTCTTGAAGAACAACCGCGCCTGGGAGAAGTGATCGCTGAACGACTCGCTGCGCTGGCGGATCTTGTTGGCATCGATGCGTTCCGGGTAGCTCTCGAAGCCGCCGTCCTGTGCGGCCGGTGGCGTCTCCTTCGGCCAGCCGCCGTCGATGGAGTTCGGCTCGTAGGACGCACGCCCCTTGTCGATCGTCGAACGATGCTGGGCATCGCGTTGACCATTGTGGAACGGCGCCACCGGGCGGTTGATCGGCAACTCATGAAAATTCGGCCCGCCGAGTCGGCTGATTTGCGTGTCGGTGTAGGAAAACAGCCGACCTTGCAGCAGCGGGTCATTGGAGAAGTCGATGCCCGGCACGATATGGCCGGGGCAGAATGCGACCTGCTCGGTTTCGGCGAAGAAGTTGTCCGGGTTGCGGTTGAGGGTCATTTTGCCCAGTGGCGTGATCGGGACGATTTCCTCGGGAATCAGTTTGGTCGGGTCGAGGATGTCGAAGTCGAAGGCGTGCTCGTTTTCCTCCTCGATGATCTGTACGCCAAGTTCCCATTCCGGGTAGTCCCCCGTCTCGATCGCCTCCCAGAGATCGCGACGGTGGTAGTCAGTGTCTTTACCGGCCAGTTTCTGCGCTTCGTCCCACACCAGCGAACAGGTGCCGGCGGTGGGGCGCCAGTGGAATTTGACGAAGCGCGATTTACCCTCGGCGTTGATCAACCGGAAGGTGTGCACCCCAAAACCCTGCATGCTGCGCAGGCTTTTCGGGATCGCCCGGTCGGACATGGCCCAGATCACCATGTGCGCCGACTCCGGCACCAGCGATACGAAGTCCCAGAAAGTGTCGTGGGCTGAGCCGCCGGTGGGGATTTCGTTGTGCGGCTCGGGTTTGACCGCATGCACGAAGTCGGGAAACTTGATCGCGTCCTGAATGAAGAACACCGGCATGTTGTTGCCGACCAGATCGAAGTTGCCTTCGTCGGTAAAGAACTTCACCGCGAAACCGCGCACGTCACGCACGGTATCGCCTGAGCCACGTGGCCCCTGCACCGTGGAAAAGCGTACGAATACCGGCGTTTTTTTCGCCGGGTCCTGCAGGAAACCGGCCTTGGTCAGTACCGAATGGTTCTCGTAGCTCTGAAAGAACCCGTGGGCGCCGGTGCCGCGAGCGTGGACGATGCGCTCGGGAATGCGCTCATGGTCAAAATGCGTGATTTTCTCCCGCATGATGAAGTCTTCCAGCAGTGACGGCCCGCGCGGGCCGGCCTTGAGGGTGTTCTGGTTGTCCGCGATCTTCACGCCCTGGTTGGTGCGCAGGGCCTGGCCGGTGGCGTCGGAGCGGAATTTCTCCAGGCTGTCGAGTTTGCTGTTGGTGTTGGCGCGGTCCTTGGTGTCGGTTCCGGCCAGTTGGCTCTTGTCGGAGGCAGGCTTTTTGGTACTCATCAGACGTAAACTCCTCGTTTGACCCCTTCCATCCAAGGACTCTTGAGTGGTTTCCGGGCACGGCACCCGGAGTAGCAAGTCGCTTACTTAGTGACTGATGAGGGTTTTGGCCGTTCCTTTTTTATGACCTTTGATCGCGTTATTGCCAAATGAAAGGTTGAATGCGGAATAAATGCTAATAACCTCTATACGGACAGGCTAAAATGCGCGCCCGGCTAACCGCTGATCCTTTTCTAACGCGCCCCACAAGGTTCGCTACGTGATCGAGTTCCAAAACGTCCACAAGACTTACCGCGTCGCCGGTAAGGACATCCCCGCGCTGCATCCGACCAGTCTGTCGATTGAGAATGGTCAGGTGTTCGGCCTGATTGGCCATTCCGGTGCGGGAAAAAGTACCCTGCTGCGTCTGATCAATCGCCTGGAGGATTCCAGTGGCGGCAAGATCATCGTCGACGGCGAGGAAATCACCGCACTGGACGCCAACGGCCTGCGCCGTTTCCGCCAGCAGGTCGGGATGATCTTCCAGCACTTCAACCTGTTGGCCTCCAAGACCGTGGCCGACAACGTTGCGCTGCCGCTGACCCTGGCCGGCGAGCTGTCGCGTGGCGAGATCGATCAGCGGGTGGCCGAGCTGCTGGCACGGGTCGGCCTGTCCGATCACGCCAGGAAATACCCGGCGCAGTTGTCCGGCGGTCAGAAGCAGCGCGTCGGCATCGCCCGCGCGCTGGCGACCAAGCCGAAGATTCTGCTGTGTGACGAAGCCACCAGCGCCCTCGACCCGCAGACCACCGCCTCGGTGCTGCAACTGTTGGCCGAGATCAACCGCGAACTGAAACTGACCATCGTGTTGATCACCCACGAGATGGACGTGATCCGTCGCGTGTGTGACCAGGTGGCGGTGATGGACGCCGGGGTGATCGTCGAGCAAGGCTCGGTGGCCGAGGTGTTCCTGCATCCGAAACACCCGACCACCAAGCGTTTCGTCCAGGAAGACGAGCAGATCGATGAAGGCGAGCAGCGCGATGACTTCGCGCACGTGCCGGGCCGTATCGTGCGTCTGACCTTCCAGGGCGATGCGACCTACGCGCCACTGCTCGGCACCGTCGCCCGGGAAACCGGTGTGGACTACAGCATCCTGGCCGGTCGTATCGACCGCATCAAAGACATTCCCTACGGGCAACTGACCCTCGCCGTCACCGGTGGCGACATGGACGCGGCGTTCGCCCGCTTCACCGCCGCTGACGTTTACATGGAGGTGTTGCGCTAATGGCAGACCTGATGAGTTTCTTCACCAATATCGACTGGTATGAAATCTGGCTCGCCACCGGCGACACCCTGATGATGCTCGGCGGTTCGCTGCTGTTCACCGTGCTGCTCGGCCTGCCGCTGGGTGTACTGCTGTTTCTGTGCAGCCCGCGCCAGTTGCTCGAAAGCCGTGGTGTCTACGCGATCATGTCGCTGGTGGTGAACATCCTGCGTTCGCTGCCGTTCATCATTCTGTTGATCGTGATGATCCCGTTCACCGTGCTGATCACTGGCACGTCGCTGGGCGTGGCCGGTGCGATTCCGCCGCTGGTGGTGGGCGCGACGCCGTTCTTCGCGCGTCTGGTGGAAACCGCCCTGCGTGAAGTCGATCGCGGCATCATCGAAGCGACCCAGTCGATGGGCGCGACCACCCGGCAGATCATCGTCAATGCCTTGCTGCCGGAAGCCCGTCCGGGCATTTTCGCGGCGATTACGGTGACGGCGATTACACTGGTTTCCTACACGGCGATGGCCGGTGTGGTCGGCGCCGGTGGTCTGGGTGACCTGGCGATCCGTTTCGGCTACCAGCGTTTCCAGACCGACGTGATGATCGTGACCGTGGTGTTGCTGTTGATCCTGGTGCAAGTGTTGCAAATGGTGGGTGATCGTCTGGTCGTCCATTTCTCGCGCAAATAACCGGTTTTGTAATCAAGACATAAGCCGGCCATTCGCTGGCAGGCGCCGGACGGGCGCCTCACAAGGAGTTAGCTGAATGAAAAAACTGATCGTTGCCCTGGCGGCCGTTGCCGCTTTTTCGGCCCACGCCGAAGAACTGACCGTTGCCGCGACCCCGGTGCCGCACGCCGAAATCCTCGAGTTCGTGAAGCCTGCGCTGGCGAAAGAAGGTGTGGATCTGAAGGTGAAGGTGTTCACCGACTACATCCAGCCGAACGTGCAGGTGGCCGAGAAGCGTCTGGACGCCAACTTCTTCCAGCACCAGCCGTACCTCGATGAGTTCAACAAGGCCAAGGGCACCAGCCTGGTTGCCGTGACCGGTGTGCACCTGGAGCCGCTGGGCGCCTACTCCAGCAAGATCAAGAAACTCGACGAGCTGCCAAGCGGCGCCAACGTGGTGATCCCGAACGACGCCACCAACGGCGGCCGTGCGCTGTTGCTGCTGGCCAAGGCTGGCGTGATCACCCTGAAGGATCCGACCAACATCCTGTCGACCGTCAAGGACATCGCGCAGAACCCGAAGGATCTGAAAATCCGTGAACTGGAAGCCGCGACCATCCCGCGTGTGCTGACCCAGGTCGACCTGGCGCTGATCAACACCAACTACGCGCTGGAAGCCAAGCTCGATCCGTCCAAGGATGCCCTGGTGATCGAAGGCAGCGACTCGCCTTACGTCAACATCCTGGTGTCCCGCGCGGACAACAAGGACAGCGCCGCCATGCAGAAACTGGCTGCTGCCCTGCACAGCCCGGAAGTGAAGAAATTCATTACCGAGAAGTACAAGGGTGCGGTGTTGCCAGCGTTCTGATTCGGGCGCTGCAACGAAAAAGGGGACGCCATGGGCGTCCCCTTTTTTGTGCTTTCGATTTGGGTTTTGTAGCGCATTTGAAATCGCGCGCCCCTCACTCCAGCCCTCTCCCGGAGGGAGAGGGAGCCGATCGAGGTGTCTTGTGTCCTGCATCGACCTGAAAGATCTTGGCGATTATGGATTCAAAGCAGTGCGTTCAATTCGGTGTAGGTCGCCAATATTCCCCATTCAATCCCCTCTCCCTCCGGGAGAGGGTTAGGGTGAGGGCGCTTTTGATCTGATTACTTGCGGTCAAGCATCACCGGCAACTGCGCCACCAGCTTGGCATTGTTCAACGGCGCCCGAATAAACCCGCGCTGCGTCCCGTCCGGTCCGATCACCGCCAGATTGCCGCTGTGGTCGACGGTGTAATTCGGCTTGCTCGTATCCGCCGGAATAAACGGAATGCTCACCGCATTGGCAACCTTCTGCAACTCTTCAACCGAGGCCGGCGTCAGACCCACAAACTGCGGATCGAAGTAACCCAGGTACTGCTTGAGCTGCTTGGGGGTGTCGCGGTTCGGGTCGACGCTGACCAGCACGATCTGCAACTTGTCCACAGCCTCTTTCGGCAGTTCGCTCTTGATCTGGCGAAGCTGGGCGAGGGTGGTCGGGCAGATGTCCGGGCAGAAGGTGTAGCCGAAGAACAGCAGGCTCCACTTGCCCTTGAGTTCGTTGACCGTGACCGGTTGGCCGTCCTGATTGGTCATCGTCACGTCCGGCAGGTTACGGCTCTGCGGCAGCAGGATGATGCCGGCGTCGATCAGCGCGGTGGGATCGCCCTGGCCCTTGCCGCTCAGCACTTTGTTGACGGTCAGGCCGAGGATCAGCGCGATCACGGCGACGAGGATGAAGACGGTTTTCTGGGTTCGAGTCATAGGTTCAACAGTAAGTAGTGGTCTACGAGCAGGGCGATGAACAGCAGGAACAAGTAATAAATAGAGTACTTGAAGGTGTTGATCGCCGCGTGCGGCCGACTGCCACGGTACAGCACCACGGCCCATTGCAGAAACCTGGCGCCCAGCGCGAGCGCGCAGACCAGGTACAGCAGGCCGCTCATGTGAATCACGTAGGGCAGCAGACTGACCGCGAGCAGCGCGCCGGTGTACAGCAGAATGTGTACTTTGGTGTAGTGCTCGCCGTGGGTCACCGGCAGCATCGGGATGTCAGCCTTGGCGTATTCCTCTTTGCGATGGATCGCGAGCGCCCAGAAGTGCGGCGGGGTCCAGGCGAAGATGATCAGCACCAGCAGCAACGGTTCGGCGCTGACGTGGCCGGTGGCGGCGGTCCAGCCGAGCAGCGGCGGCGCGGCACCGGCGAGGCCGCCGATGACGATGTTCTGCGGCGTCGCGCGTTTCAGGAAACCGGTGTAGATCACCGCGTAACCGAGCAGCGAGGCCAGGGTCAGCCAGGCGGTCAGCGGGTTGGTGAAGGTCAGCAACAACCCTTGGCCGAGCAATGCCAGCGCCAATGCAAAGGTCAGCGCCGCCACCGGTGACACCCGTCCTTCGGCCAGTGGCCGCTTGTGGGTACGGGCCATCACCGCGTCGATCCGCCGATCCACCACATGGTTGACCGCCGCTGCGCCACCCGCGCACAGCGCAATCCCCAGGTTGCCGAACACCAGCACCGTCCACGGCACGCCGGCGCGGGTCGCGAGGAACATGCCCACCAGCGAGGTGATGAGCATCAGCACCACCACTTTTGGCTTGGTCAGTTCCAGATAATCCCGCCACAGCGCCTGCGCCGGACGTTCGCCGATCAGAATCGCCATGGCGTCTCTCCTTTTATCGTGATGGGCGCGGCCACGTGTTTACCGGGGCTCAGGCGCCAGCGCGCGATCATCGGCTGCTTGACCCGGACCAGACTGGTGCGCGCGTGATAGTTGACCAGCACCATGGTCAGCAACAGCGCCGCGCCGCCCGCGTTATGCGCCACGGCTACCGGCAGCGGCAGGTGGAACAGCACGTTGCTGATGCCCAAGGTGATCTGCGCGGCGAGGGCGACCAGCACCAGCCCGGCCAGGCGCGTCATGCCCACCACCTTCAGTTGCCAGGCCAGGCCCAGCAGCACCAGGGTCACCAGCAGCGCGCCGATGCGGTGGGTCAGGTGAATCGCCGTGCGCGCGTCGCTGTCCAGTTGCCCGCCGAGGTAATTCGGGCCGATGTGCTGGGTCAGGTGAAAACCGTTGGCGAAATCCGCCGGCGGCAGCCATTGGCCGTGGCAGGTCGGGAAGTCGATGCAGGCCACCGCCGCATAGTTGGAACTGACCCAGCCGCCGAGGGCGATCTGGCCGATCACCAGCAACAGTCCGGCGGTCGCCCAGTACTGCAAGCGACGCGGCACGGTCAGCGCCGGCAGTACGCCGGACAGACGCAAGGTCAGCAGAAACAGCAGGCTCAACGTGGCAAAACCGCCGAGCAAGTGCCCGGTGACCACTTGCGGCCAGAGTTTCAGCGTTACCGTCCACATGCCGAACGCAGCCTGGGCGAACACCACCGCCAGCAGGAACAGCGGCAGTTTCAGCGGTTGTCCCGGATGCCGGCGATTGACCCAGGCGCGCCCGGCCAGCAACGAAATCAACATGCCGAGGGTGCCGGCGAAGTAGCGGTGGATCATCTCGTTCCAGCCTTTGTGCGCTTCCACTGGTGAATCGGGGTAGTGCAGTTCGGCATGGGCCAGTTGCGCTTCGCTTTTCGGCACGCTGATAAACCCGTAGCAGCCGGGCCAGTCCGGGCAGCCGAGGCCGGCGTGAGTCAGGCGGGTGTAGGCGCCGAGCAGCACCACAATCAGTGCCAGCAGGGTGGCAAACAACGCGAGGCGAAATCCTGGTTTGGCCATGACGATGCCCTTATCCGATGTTCGACAGTTTCAGCAGGTGACGCAGGTCGTTGAGCAGATCCTTGCCTTTGACGTTCGGGTCATAGCGCAGCACCAGATTGCCGTGGGGATCGATGATCCACAGTTGCGGCGTGGCTTTGTCGCCGGTGGTCTTGCCGAAGGTCGCGGCGTCCAGCGGGTAGCGTTGCAACTGCGGGTATTCGCGGCTCAGCTTGGCTTCGTAATCGGCGGTCAACGGTTGCGCGGCAGCGAGGGCATGGCTGGCGCGGTTGGCATCACGGCCCAGGCCGATCTGGATCTGCCGTGCCAGGTACACCAGTTGCTGGCAGTCCACCGCGCAATCCCTGGGCGCGGTCACCAGCATCTGCCAGGTTTGTTCGTCGGCCTGCACGCCGAGGTCGGCGCGGGTCTGGCCGTTGCCGATCAGTTCGCCGTGATAGCTGCGGCCCTCCGGCACCCAGAACTGCAATTTGTACATGCCGGTGGCGAGGATCATCGGGCCGACCACGCCGAGCAGGATCAACAGCAGTTGAATACGCCCGCGACCGCGCCGGCCCGGGGCTTTGGCTTCAGACATGCTGGGTGGATTCATGGCCGCTCCCATGGTGTTTCTCCTTTGCGTTGTGCCAGCCGAGGTAGAGGTACAGACCGAACAGGGCGGTCGCCATGGCAAACCACTGCACGGCGTAACCCAGGTGTTTTTCCGGCCCCATCGCCACCACCGGCCAGTCGGCCTCATAGCTGGCGGGGCCGGGTTCTGCGCGTAATTCGTAGGCGAAGCCGTCGCGGTCGAGGGACTTCCACAGCCTGGCCGGCTCGACGGCGGTGATGGTTTGCGGCCAGGTATTGCTGGCGGGGTCGGCGTGCAACTGGAAGGTCGCACCGGGAGCGACGTAGACCCAGGCGTCCAGATTCACCGCGTTGCCGGGGGTATTGAATTGCGGCGGCACGCGCCGGTCCGGCCACGCCAGCCAGCCGCGATTGACCAGCAGCCACAAACCGCTGCGCTGATCCTGAAACGGTTGCAGCAACTCGACGCCGACCTTGCCATTGCGCTGACGGTTGTCGAGCAGCAGGCTATGGGCGGCGTCGAACTGCCCATATAGATGTACCCGGCGATAGGCCGGGTCGGCGCTGTGCAGCAGTTCGCTGCTGGCCATCGGGTCGGCGGCGCGGCGTTCGGCGTAACTGGCGAGCAGGGCGGTTTTCTCCGCGCCCCGGCCCAGTTGCCAGAAGCCCAGCGAAATCAGCAGCGGCAGCAGCAAGGCGACCACCACCGTCGGCACCACGCCCGGCCGAAAGCGCTTCATGGCCGCGCCACAGAGTCGGTTTTCGCGAGCGCTATACTCAAATGCATCGCCTTCCCCCGGAGTCTTCCCATGCTCAAAGCAGCGATCGTCCTGATGCTGATTGCCACGGTGATCAGCCTGTTCAGCGGCCTGTTTTTTCTGGTCAAGGACGACAGCAGTTCGAATCGCCTGGTCATCGCCTTGAGCGTTCGGGTCACGCTGGCCGCTGTCACCGTCGGCTTGATCGCCTGGGGATTCTTCAGCGGCCAGCTGGTTTCACATGCGCCCTGGTGAGGTTCAGAGCACGTAGACGAAGATGAACAAGCCGATCCACACCACATCGACGAAGTGCCAGTACCAGCTCGCGGCTTCGAAACCGAACTGGTGATCGGCATCGAAGTGCCCCTTCAGGATGCGCATCAGCATCACGAACAGAATGATCGTGCCGATGGTCACGTGGGCGCCATGGAACCCGGTGAGCATGAAGAACGTCGCGCCGTAGATCCCCGAACCGAGGGTCAGGCCCAGTTCGTGGTAGGCGTGGATGTACTCTTCGGCCTGCAACGCGAGGAACCCGCAGCCCAGTAGCACAGTGATCGCCAGCCACAGTTTCAGCGCACCGCGATGACCTTTCTTAAGGGCGTGGTGGGCGATGGTGATGGTCACGCTGGAGCTCACCAGCAAAATGGTGTTGATCAGCGGCAGGCCCCAGGGGCTGATGACTTCCTTGGGCGGCGGGAACAGTTTCGGGTCCGGGGTGTGCAGCAGCGGCCAGGTGAACTGGAAGTTCGGCCAGAGCATGTGGGCGATGCCCTTGGTGCCTTCACCGCCCAGCGCCGGGCCGGAAATGTGCCGCACGTAGAACAGCGCACCGAAGAAGGCGATGAAGAACATCACCTCGGAAAAAATGAACCAGCTCATGCCCCAGCGAAACGAGCGATCCAGTTGCGGGCTGTACAACCCGGCGCGGCTTTCCTTGATCACTGTGCCGAACCAGCCGAACAGCATGTACGCGAGCAACAGGCCGCCGACGAAAAAGATCAGCGGGCCATGGGATTCCGGGCGCGCTGCCTTCAGATCGTTGAACCAGGTCGCCAGGCCATACACGGTGACGAACATCCCCACCGTGGCGACGATCGGCCATTTGCTCTGGGCCGGAACGTAATAGTGCTCATGAGTTGCCATTTATTGTTCTCCTTATCGGGCACGCTCAACCGCCAGTGTTTACAGCCACCGGAGGATGTCGGGCGGTGATATCGAACAGCGTGTAGGACAGCGTCAGGTGCTTCACGTCCTTGGGCATGTCGCGGTCAACGATGAAACGCACCGGCATTTCGATCTGCTGACCGGGCTGCAGCACCTGCTGGGTAAAGCAAAAACATTCGGTCTTGTGGAAATACGCCGCCGCGGTGCTTGGTGCGATGCTCGGCACGGCCTGGGCGCTCATGGGTTTGTCGGTGGGGTTGCGGGCGATGAAGATCATCTCGTTCACCGCACCGGGGTTGGCCGTCAGTTCGTCATGCTTGGGGTAGAAGTCCCAGGGCATGTCGATGTTGTTGGTCGACAGGAACTGCACCCGCACCTGACGCGAGGTATCGACGACCTGCTCGCCTTCGTACTGCCCGGCGGTCTTGCCGTTGATGCCGAACGCCTTGCACATCACGTCGTAGATCGGCACCAGAGCAAAACCGAAGACAAACATCGCCACCACCACGCCGAGCAGTCGGGTCACCAGTTTCTTCATCGAAATCGAGTCAGCCATGGTGGCAGGCCTCAAAGGCTACAGGTCTCATTTCACTTCCGGCGGCGTGGTGAAGGTGTGGTACGGCGCCGGTGACGGCACGCTCCACTCCAGGCCTTCGGCGCCATCCCACGGCTTGGCCGGTGCCGGCGGGCCGCCGCGAATGGTCTTGATCACGATGAACAGGAAGAAGATCTGCGTGGCGCCGAACATGAATCCGCCGATCGACGACACCATGTTGAAGTCGGCGAATTGCAGGTTGTAGTCCGGAATCCGTCGCGGCATCCCCGCCAGGCCGACGAAGTGCATCGGGAAGAACGTCAGGTTCATGCCGACGAAGGACAGCCAGAAATGCAGCTTGCCCAGGGTTTCGTCGTACATGTGCCCGGTCCATTTCGGCAGCCAGTAGTAGGCCGAGGCGAAGATCCCGAAGATTGCCCCCGGCACCAGTACGTAGTGGAAGTGCGCGACCACGAAGTAGGTGTCCTGGTACTGGAAGTCCGCCGGGGCGATCGCCAGCATCAGCCCGGAGAACCCGCCGATGGAGAACAGGATTACAAACGCCACGGCGAACAGCATCGGCGTCTCGAAGGTCATCGAGCCCTGCCACATGGTGCTGGCCCAGTTGAACACTTTCACCCCGGTCGGCACCGCGATCAGCATGGTCGCGTACATGAAGAACAACTCGCCCACCAGCGGAATGCCCACCACGAACATGTGGTGCGCCCAGACGATGAACGACAGGAACGCGATGCTCGCCGTGGCGTAGACCATCGAGGTGTAGCCGAACAGCGGCTTGCGCGAAAAGGTCGGGATGATCTGGCTGACGGCACCGAAGGCCGGCAGGATCATGATGTACACCTCGGGGTGACCGAAGAACCAGAACACATGCTGGAACAGCACCGGGTCACCGCCGCCGGCGGCACTGAAGAAACTGGTGCCGAAGTGAATGTCCATCAGCATCATCGTCACGCAACCGGCCAGGACCGGCATCACCGCGATCAGCAGGAACGCGGTGATCAGCCAGGTCCAGACGAACAGCGGCATTTTCATCAGCGTCATGCCGGGGGCACGCAGGTTGAGGATGGTGGCGATCACGTTGATCGCGCCCATGATCGAGCTGATCCCCATCAGGTGGATGGCGAAGATGAAATAGGTCACGCTTTCCGGCGCGTAGGTGGTGGACAGCGGCGCGTAGAACGTCCAGCCGAAGTTCGGCCCGCCACCGGCGGTGAACAAGGTCGAGACCAGCAGCAGGAAAGCCGCCGGCAACAGCCAGAAGCTGAAGTTGTTCATCCGTGGCAGGGCCATGTCCGGCGCGCCGATCATCAACGGGATCATCCAGTTGGCGAGGCCGACGAACGCCGGCATCACCGCACCGAACACCATCACCAGACCGTGCATGGTGGTCATCTGGTTGAAGAACGCCGGCTCGACGATCTGCAGGCCGGGCTGGAACAGCTCGGCGCGGATCACCATCGCGAACGAGCCGCCGAGCAGGAACATGCAGAACGCGAACCACAGGTACAGCGTGCCGATGTCCTTGTGGTTGGTGGTCAGTACCCAGCGCATCAGGCCTTTGGCCGGGCCGTGGGCGTGGTCGGCATGACCGTGGTCATCGATTACAGCGCTCATGGCCTGTCTCCTTTAAGCGATTGGGCTGGGCGGCCCGGGGCGCGGTGCCCCGGACGTTGGCTGGATAACGCGATGGGCCGGCTCATTTGCTTTCCGCCTGTTTCAGCTCCAGCACTTCTTTTGGCGTGACCATGTCGCCCTTGTTGTTGCCCCAGGCGTTACGTTCGTAGGTCACGACCGCTGCGATATCGACTTCCGACAGCTGTTTGCCGAACGCCGCCATGGCCGTGCCGGGTTTGCCGTGGAACACCAGACTCAGGTGCGCCTCTTTCGGCCCGGTGGCGATTTTCGAGCCTTTGAGTGCCGGGAACATTGGCGGCAGGCCCTGGCCTTCGGCCTGGTGACAGGCCACGCAGGTGGTGTGGTAGATCTTGTCGCCGCGCTCCTTGAGCTCGTCGAGGGTCCATTCCTTGCTGGTCAGCTCCTTGAGCTGAGCGGCTTCGGCTTTGCGTTCGGCCAGCCATTTGTCGTAGTCGCCCTTCTCCTTGACGTCGACCACGATCGGCATGAAGCCGTGATCCTTGCCGCACAGTTCGGCACATTGCCCACGGTAGAGGCCCGGCTTGTCGATGCGGGTCCAGGCTTCGTTGACGAAACCGGGGATCGCATCGCGCTTGACCGCGAAGGCCGGCACCCACCAGGAGTGGATAACGTCGGCGGAGGTGACGAGGAAGCGCACTTTGGCCCCGACCGGCAGCACCAGCGGCTTGTCGACTTCGAGCAGGTAATGCTCGCCCTTGGCTTCCTTGTTGTGGATCTGTTCGGCGGGGGTGGCCAGGTTGCTGAAGAATTCGACATCCTGGCCCAGGTATTTGTAGTGCCACTTCCACTGATAACCGGTGATCTGGATATCGATATCCGGCTCACTGGTGTCGTACATCTTGATCAGGGTGGCGGTCGCCGGAACGGCCATCGCCACCAGAATCAGCAGCGGCACGACGGTCCAGAGAATTTCGACGGTGGTGCTTTCGTGGAATTTTGCGGCGACCTGCCCGGTGGAACGGCGGTGCACCATCATCGACCAGAACATGGCGCCGAAGACGATGATCCCGATCACCACACAGATCCAGAAAATGGTCATGTGCAGGTCGAATACTGCGTGACTGATTTCAGTCGCTCCAGGCGCCATATTCACAGTCCAGGCCGCATTGGCCTGGCTGAAAATCGACCACAACAGGAGGCCCATCCAGACGTGTGGATGTCGCATCATTGCGGGTTCCCCTTATCGTTCTTGTTATCCCGCCGGCTTTCGCCTGCGGCAAGGGAGCGGCTGCATCAGACTACGAACTTGAATCGCCGGGCCTTGCTGCGGGTGCAGTCGGGCGTCATCAGCTAACTCCATTCACTGGCGAGTATAGACATCGACTGGAAATTGCAATGCGCGGACGTAAATCATCTGAAACAGCTGGCACTTGCGTTCCGGGGCACGATTGGAGAAGGATGCAGACGAGCGGTGGCAAACCGATATAACGCCGGTGCATCAAGGATGAAATAATTATGACAAATGCGTCTTAGCATTTTTCGTAAGCCAGCTAAGTTATGTCTTCCCTATTTCATTGCCTTGTTCCCTGGAGTTTTCATGAACACCGCCGCATTGCGCGAGCAGATCCAAACAGCCCAACAACACGAGGCCGATACCGGCCTGCTGGCACGTCAACTCGAAACAAAACTCCCTCATCTGCACCCGGCAATCCAGCTGCCGGAAGCGGACGCCAACGGCGTGCTGACGCGTTTTGTCGCCGCCTACATCGATGAAGTACCGGACCTGCTGGATGCAGCCAATGAAGTCGCCAGGGAAGCGGGAATCGAATCGCAGATCAAACCGGTGCTGAAAATCGCCGAGCAGTATTTCCTCCAGCCGCCAGCCGTCCTCAACGGTCACGTCGGCCTGGACAGCCTGCTGGACGAAGCCTATCTGGCGCACCGTTTCGTTGAAGAGGTCAACGACCTGTACATCAAGCATTTCGGCCAGCCACTGATCCCCTTGGACATGACGGTCGCCAATCTGATTGCTCACCAATTGATCGGTGAGGAATTTGCCAACCAACTCGACGAAGTGGTGCATCACGCGGTCGACAGCATGCTCGACGACGACAGCTTTGCGCTGGAGTCGGTGGAAGCCTACCGCGAGAAACTCAGCAGCCCGGACACCGGTGCCGCGTGGAAACGCTGGCCGTGCATGGGGCGCCGCCTGGGCGTGGGTCTGGAGTTGGACCAGCCAGCTGCCTGATCCGCGCAAAAAATCGGGGGAACAGATCACTCTGTTCCCCCAAATGTTTTCAGCCCGCCGCACCGATCCCGGTGGTGGTGCGAATCCGGCCTTCAAGCCGTCGCTTCAAGCCGCGTGACTCGATCAGCAGTTTCGACCCCTTGGCCGCGTTCGCCCGGCCCCATTCTTCCAGCAACTCCAGACACGAATGGTCGATGTAGCTCAGGTTATTGAGCGGCACATGCACCGTCACGCCCGGCGGAATGCTGCCCAGCACCTGGGTCAGCGCCGGCACCTTGAGGAAGGTCGCCGCGCCAACCAGACGCAACTCCATCTCGCCATCCTGGGGCAGGTCGATCAGGCTGATCTTCAATCGCGAAGCCTTGAACGCGAGCTTCACCAGGGTCAGCCCGAACCCGATCAGCACGCCGGTCAGCAGGTCGGTGAAGATGATCGCCAGCGCCGTCGCGGCGTAGGTGAACATCGGCATCCGGCCATACCGCCCCAGACCGCGAAAGGCTTTCAGATCCACCAGTTTGAACCCGGTGTAGACCAGCACGCCCGCCAGACTCGCCACCGGAATGCTTTGCAGCACGCTCGACAGCAACAGCACGAACGCCAGTAGCCACAGGCCATGGAAAATCGTCGAGTAACGGGTGGTGGCCCCGGCCTGCACGTTAGCCGAACTGCGCACGATCACCCCGGTCATCGGCAGTGCGCCGACCAGTCCGCAGAGCATGTTACCGACGCCTTGCGCCGACAGCTCACGGTCGAAGTCCGAACGTGGGCCGCTGTGCATCCGATCCACCGCGGCGGCGGACAACAGGGTTTCGGCGCTGGCGATGAAGGCCACGGCAAACGCGGCGATCAGCAGGGTCGGATCGGCCAGGCTGAGCAGATCTGTCGGGGTCAGCCAGTCGATCGCTTCCGCCAGATTCGCCGGCACCTCGACCCGTTTCACCTGCAACGCCAGCATCAGGCTGGCGCCCGTCGCCAGACCGACACCGAGCAACGCGCCGGGAATGAAGCGCAACGAATGCGGGCGGAATTTCTCCCACAACCACATCACCGCAATCGTCGACAACCCGAGCAATCCGGCCTGCCAGCCAAACGACGGCAACGCCTGCGCCACCGCGCCGGGGAACGCCGTCAGGTTATCCAGACCGGAAGGTTGTGGCTTGGCATCGAGCATCACATGCACCTGGGACAGCACGATCAGCACACCAATCCCGGCGAGCATGCCGTACACCACGGCTGGCGCGGTGACCCGAAACCAGCAACCGAGCTTCAGACGCCCGGCCACCAGTTGCAGAAAACCGGCGAGCAGCAGGATCGGCCCGAGCATCTCGATACCGTGCTGGCGCACCAGCTCGAACACCAGCACCGCCAGACCCGCCGCCGGCCCGCTGACTTGCAGCGGCGAACCGGCCAGCCAGCCGACCACCAGACCACCGATGATCCCGGTGATCAGCCCCTTGGCCGGCGGCAACCCGGAAGCGATGGCGATACCCATGCACAGCGGCAGGGCGACAAGGAACACCACCACCGAAGCCAGCAGCTCCCGTGGCAGAACAGCTTTCAATTGAGCAGCACGCATGATGACTCTCCCGAAGTTTTCTTCAGGCGTGGGGAGGCCGGGCCGCTGAAACAGCGACCGGCATCAGACCACACGGATTTTTAGGAGGATTTAGAAGCGCGCTTTGGGCGTCGCCACCGGAATCGGATGGCTGCCGTCGAGCGGCAGGAAACAGGCTTTGTCCGCGTCGTAGGCTTTGATTTCGCTGGTTTCGATGTTGTAGACCCAGCCATGGATGAACAGATGACCGTTCGCCATGCGCGAGGCTACCGAAGGATGGGTACGCAAGTGCTGCAATTGGGCGATGACGTTTTCCTCGGTGAGGATCGGCATGCTTTCTTTTTCGTCGGCGCAGTTGCAGTTGTCCTGCACCATGGTTTTCGCGACTTCGGCGTGGCGCAGCCAGGCTTTGACCGTCGGCATTTTTTCCAGGCTGTCCGGGTTGAGTACCGCGCGCATCGCGCCGCAATCGGAATGGCCGCAGATGATGATGTGTTGCACGCCGAGGGCCAGCACCGCGTATTCGATGGCGGTGGAAACGCCACCGTTCATCTGGCCGTAAGGCGGTACGACGTTACCGACGTTGCGCGTCACGAACAAATCGCCAGGGGAGCTGTGGGTAATCAGCTCGGGCACGATGCGCGAGTCGGCGCAGGTGATGAACATCGCGCGTGGCGACTGGGCCGTGGCGAGTTTCTTGAAGAGTTCTTCCTGCTGTGGAAAGACCTCATGATGAAAATGCAAAAAGCCGTCAACAATGTGTTTCAGCGCTGCATCGGCGGATTCCGCCACAGGTTGTGGAGATGCCGACGCAGCCAACGGCTGTTTATCCTTGTCACTCATGATTCATCCTCTTTGGCGGATTCAGGGAGTCTTCCCGTGTAGTCCGGTGGAAGCCAGTGGCTGTTTACAACATCCGGGTCATCCCGACCCGTCAGTCACTCGATGAACAAGGTAGCGGCCGAAACTTAACTCAAACTGAATCAAGCGCTCTAGAACGTGTGTTCCAGGTCACAAAAAACGTGACCGACGTAAACCGGGCCAAGCCATTCCAGCGACTTAACCATAGGTCAATTGTCGCTAAATCAACGCCATCTGGCGACCCGGCGGACAGAAGGCCGTGCAATCGAGGTTGAACCCCTCCCGATGATTGAGCCCCAGGTGTTTGATGGCTTTGTTGAAGCGCTGCGCCAGCAGGTCGGCGAACGGCCCTTCACCGCGCATGCGGGCGCCGAAACGGCTGTCGTACAGTTCACCGCCCCGGCTCTGGCGGATCAGGCTCAACACATGAGCAGCCCGTTGCGGGTAGTGCGCCTGCAACCATTCCTCGAACAGCGGTGCCACTTCCAGCGGCAGGCGCAGCATCATGTAGGCGGCGCTCTGCGCGCCGGCGGCGTGGGCTTCGGTCAAAAGACTTTCGATCTCGCTGTCGTTGATCATCGGAATCATCGGCGAGCACAGCACGCCGACCGGAATTCCCGCCTCGCGCATCACCCGGATCGCCCGCAACCGGGCCTTGGGCGCGGCGGCACGGGGTTCGAGGATGCGTTTGAGTTCGTCGTCCAGGGTGGTCAGGCTGATCATCACCGCTACCAGTCGTTGCTGCGCCAATTCGGTGAGCAGGTCGAGATCGCGCAGGATCAGTGAACCCTTGGTGACGATGGTCACCGGATGCCGATAGCGCAGCAGCACTTCGAGGGTCTGGCGGGTGAGCCGCTGTTCGCGTTCGATCGGCTGATACGGATCGGTGTTGGAGCCGAGATTGATCGGTGCGCACTGATAACCGCGTTTGCTCAACTGTTCTTCCAGCACCTGGGCGGCGTTGGTTTTGGCGATCAGTCTGGTTTCGAAGTCCAGCCCTGGCGACATGTCCCAATAGGCATGGCTGGGGCGGGCGTAGCAGTAGATGCAACCGTGCTCGCAGCCGCGATAGGGGTTGATCGAACGGTCGAAGGGCAGGTCGGGCGAGGTGTTGCGGGTGATGATGGATTTCGCCGTTTCAAAGCGGATTTCGGTGCTTTGGGTCTGCGGCACCTCCTGATACCAGCCGTCATCCTCGACCACCGAACGATTCGGCGCGAAGCGGTTGTGCGGGTTGCTGGCGGTGCCGCGACCGCGCGGGGGAAGTGGAGCAGACATGGCAGCGCCTCGATACTGTTTGTATATACAGTATCGAGGCGCAGTGCATCTGACCAGTGCCGTTGGGCGACTCGTCAGTTGTGCCGGGTCACCTGACCGAGGTCATCGTTCGAGGTGTGCTGCATGTCTTCCTTGCGCAACTCGGCGACATCGGCGGCCTCGACCGGCGCACCTTTGTTGCCCCAGCTGCCACGGATGAAGCTCACCACGTCCGCCACTTCCTGATCCGACAGGCGCCAGGCGAAGCCCGGCATGGTGAAGGTTGACGGTGCGGCGTGGGTGGCCGGCAGGGTGCCGCCCTTGAGTACGATGTGAATCAGCGAGGTCGGGTCGTCCGATTGCAGCACCGGGTTGCCCGCCAGCGCCGGGAACACGCGGGTGTAACCGTGGCCGTCGGTGCGGTGGCAGGCGGCGCAGTTGTCGATGTACACCGAGGCGCCGCGCTGGCTGTCGTCACCGTTCCACAGGGCCTTGGCGGCCTTTTCATCGTACTGGTGCGGCTGGTCGGCCGGGTTGCTGGCCGGCAGCGATTTCAGATAGCGGGCGATCGCGGTCAGGTCGGCATCGGTCATGTACTGCATGCTGTGGGTGACCACATCGCTCATGCCGCCGAACACCGCACTGCGGTCGCTGCGCCCGGTCTTGAGGAATTGCACCAGTTGCGCTTCGCTCCAGCTGCCGAGACCGTCCTTGTGATCGCCGCGCAGGCTTTTGGCAATCCAGCCTTCCAGCGGTGCGCTGCCTGCCAGAAAATGGCTGCCATCCGCGGCACTCAGGGATTTTTCCTGCATGGTCAGGGCACGCGGCGTATGGCACGCGCCGCAATGTCCGAGGCCTTCCACCAGATACGCCCCACGATCGACGACGGCATCTGTGCCGCTTGCCTTGTAGTCCTCGACCTTCGGCGCAAACATCCAGCGCCAGCCCGTCAGCGGCCAGCGCATGCTCAATGGCCACGGAATGTCGCTGGCCTTGTTGTCCTGTGCCACCGGTTTAACGCCGTGCATGAAGTAGGCATACAACGCCTTCATGTCGGTTTCGCTGACGCGGGCGTAGGACGGATACGGCATGGCCGGGTACAAGGTACTAGCGTTTTTGGCGACACCATGGCGCACGGCCTGGTCGAAGTCCTCGAAGCTGTAATCACCGACGCCGGTTTTGTCCGGGGTGATATTGGTCGAGTAGATCGTGCCGATCGGGGTTTCCATCGGCAGGCCACCGGCAAACGGCTTGCCGTTCTTGGCGGTATGGCAGGCCACGCAGTCGCCGGCACGGGCGAGGTATTCGCCCTGTTTGATCAAGGCCTGATCCGCTTCGGCGGCGTAAATGCCGGTGCTGCCGAGCAGCGCCAGGGTGGCGATAACGAGAGTCTTCATGGTCATCGCTCCTTAAGCCTGAACCAGCGGGCCGGGGTTTTTCAGGTATTGCTCGCGGATGGCTTTCGCCGACCAGTAGGTCAACGCGGCGACCAGTCCTGTAGGGTTGTAACCCAGACCTTGTGGGAAAGCCGAAGCCCCCGGTACGAAGACGTTATGCACGTCCCAGCTCTGCAAGTAGCGGTTGAGGGCGCTGGTCTTCGGGTCGGTGCCCATGATCGCGCCACCGTTGAGGTGAGTGGTCTGGTACGACGCCGTGTTGAAGTGGTCGCCGACCTTCTTGCCGATCACCGCGATGGCTTTCGGTCCCATGGCTTCGGCGACCTTGCCCATTTTCTCGACCATGAAGCGGTTCATCTTGATGTCGTTTTCCTGCCAGTCGAAGGTCATCCGCAGCAGCGGCAAGCCGTAGGCATCGCGGTACACCGGGTCCAGATCGAGGTAGTTGCCTCTGTAGGACTGATGCGCGCCGTGGGCGTCCATCGACACCTGATGGGTGTAGTAATCGGCGGTGGCGCGTTTCCACGCACTGCCCCAGGCCGGGGTGCCCGGCGGGTTGGAGGTGCCGGCAATCGGTCTGCTGCCGGCCTGGTTGACCCACATCGGCGAGCCGCCGACGAAGCCGTGCGGGCCGTGATCGAAGTTGTCGGCGTTGAAATCGTCCAGCGCCACGCCGTTGCCACCGGCGCCGATGAAGTTGTTGGTGTGGGTGTCCTTGTCGAAGAACGCCTTGATCGTCGCCATGTTCTGGTAGGCGAAGTTACGCCCGACCACGCCTTCGCCGCTGATCGGGTCGTAGGGCTTGCCGATCCCGGAAAGCAGCATCAGCCGCACGTTGTGCAGCTGGAATGCGCCGAGAATCACCAGGTCCGCCGGCTGCTCGATCTCCCGGCCCTGGCCGTCGATGTAGGTCACGCCGGTCGCTTTGGTCTTGCTGCTGTCGAGGTTGACCCGCAGGACATGGGCATTGGGACGCAGTTCGAAGTTCGCCAGCGGTTTGAGCGCCGGCAGAATGTTCACGTTGGGCGAGGCCTTGGAATACATGTAGCAGACGTAGCCGCTGCAGAAACCGCAGAAGTTGCACGGCCCCATCTGCGCGCCGTAGGGATTGGTGTACGGTCCCGAAGTATTGGCCGACGGCAGGTTGTAGGGCTTGTAGCCGACCTCGGTAGCCGCTTTGCCGAACAGCTGTGCGGAAACCGTGTTTTTCTGTGCTTCCAGCGGGAACGGATTGGAACGATCCGGTGCATAGGGGTTGCCGCCCTTGCCCTCGCCGACCAATTGACCTTTCACGGTCCAGGCCTGGCCGGAGGTGCCAAAGACTTTTTCGGCGAAGTCGAAGAACGGCTCCAGTTCTTCATAGCTGACGCCGAAGTCCTGGATGGTCATGTCCTTGGGGATGAAGTGCTTGCCGTAGCGCTCTTCGTAGTGGCTGCGCATGCGCAACTCGATCGGGTCGACCCGAAAATGCACGCCCGACCAGTGCAGCCCGGCGCCGCCCACGCCATTGCCCGGCAGGAATGCACCCAACTGGCGGTTCGGCAGGGCGATGTCGTTGACGCTGTGGCGGATGGTGACGGTCTCTTTCGAGATGTCCTGAAAGAGCTTTTTCCGCACGCTGTAGGTGAGTTCGTCGATCACCTGTGGATAGTTGCCGTCAGGATAGGTGTCCTGCATCGGCCCGCGCTCCAGCGCCAGCACATTGAGGCCGGCCTCGGTCAGCTCTTTGGCCATGATCGCGCCTGTCCAGCCGAACCCGACGATCACCGCGTCGACCTTCTTCATTACCGTTGCCATGCTCACGCCCTCTCGCCGCGAATCGAAACTGCCGGGAAGGGGTATTGCTCGTTGCGTTCCACCCAATCCATGAAATCGGCGCGGGCGCCGGGGAAGCCGATCATGGTCCAGCCGACCATGCCTTTGTTGCCACCGTGGATCGGGTCGCAGAAGAACCCTTCCTTGGTGTTCTGCAGCAGCAGATTGAAGAAAATCTTCGCCGGAACGCTGTCGAACTGGGGTTTGCCGGCTTCGAGCTGTTTGAGCAAATCGTCTCGGGTAGCGCTGTCTTGCTCAGCAAATACTTTACCGTTGAGGGATTTTGCCCACTGATCCGTGGCGGCGATGCCGAGGCGATAAATCTCTTTGGGCACCAGTTTGCTCTGCCAGCCCATCTCGGGCGCCGCGTCGGCATTGAACGGGCCTTGCATGTACCACAGGGCGCCAGCGGCATACGGGGTATTCATCTGTCGGTCGATGTACTCCGGCACACCGGCCTCGAGAGCGCCGGGACCCTGGGCGTCGTTGGGAATCAGCTGCGCCACGGCGGCATTGATGAATGCCCATTCTTCAGCGGTGAACCAGGTCGGTTCATAGGTGCCTGCGCTGGCGTTGGCGCGCACGGGTTGCGGCGCCGGTGCGCTCTCGGGAGCGGCTTGCAGCACGCTGCTGCCCAGGCCGGTGCCGGCGAGGGTGACCACGGGAATCAGGGTCAGGGATTTGCGCAAAAAATCACGCCGCGGGTTGTCTCGATTTTCATCAGACATGGGGTGTACCTCATCAGGCATTGAGGGTTGTCAGCCGTTTTCTGTGGGCGGCTTTCGGGGTTCGTGGCTGCGACGTGGCGGGTGATGACCCGGAGAAAGGGGACACGTCTGCAACATGCTGTGACAAATGGTAGCAGGCTAAGCAATCGGATGAAGCGATTCAGCTGAAAAAAGCCTGATTTTTGCGATGAAAGATCACCACCGATTCACGTTTCTTTGACAAGCGGCTCACAGGGATTTGACTGCCTGGCGCGCAAGCTGCGGCCTTCACTGGCGAAATAACATACGGTCACCGCACAGCATGTCCTTGAAGCGTTTTTCCTCTGCAATCGGTTTTTCGCTGTTTTTCCTGTTCAGCTCGATACCCGCCCATGCCGCCGATGCTCCTGCTGTCCGGCCCGCAGAATGGGCGCAACCGGTCGAGGTGCAATACAACCTGTTCCAGATGTCGCCGACCCTCTACCGCAGCGCGCTGCCGGATAGCGGCGTGGTGCCGCTGCTGAACAATCTCAAGGTCGCCACGGTCATCAACTTCCTCCCGGAAGCGGATTCGCGGTGGCTGACGAGTCCCGGCATCAATCAGGTGCAGTTGCCGTACCGCACCAACCATGTTGACGACGCCGATGTGCTCAAGACTCTGCGGGCGATTCAGGCTGCCGAAGCCAACGGCCCGGTGTTGATGCATTGCAAACACGGTTCCGACCGTACCGGCCTGATGGCGGCGATGTACCGGATCGTTATCCAGGGCTGGAGCAAGGAAGACGCGTTGAATGAAATGACTCAGGGCGGTTTCGGCGAAAGTGGTCACTTCAAGGACAGCGTTCGCTACGTGATGCAGGCCGATGCCGACAAACTGCGCACCGCGCTGGCCAATGGCGATTGCAGCACCAGTGCTTTTGCCACCTGCTCGATGAAGAGCTGGTTCCAGACCGTCAACCTCAAGTAAACCGGGACCTTCCACGGCGTTGCACCGTGGAAGGTAACCTTGGTTCAGTCTTCGGACTTTTTCGCGAGCTTCGGATTCGGGAAGAACTGCACGGTCTGGACGGTCTTGTCCGGCGCCGGTTTGAGCGCACTGGTGTTGACCCGTGTGCCCAGTTCTTTGGGAACCGACAACCCCTGCGCATTGAGCGTGTCGGAATAACCGCAAGCCACGCATTCGCGGTGCGGCACGTCGTCTTCGCTCCACATCATCAACTTGTCCTGCTCGCTGCACGCCGGGCAGACCGCCCCGGCGATAAAGCGTTTCTTGGTCTTCACAGGTGCCTCACTCATGCTGCCGCGTCCTCACTCAGGCCGCTATGGCGCAAGAGTGCGTCAATCGACGGCTCACGGCCACGGAAGTCGACGAACAGCACCATCGGTGCCTGCGAACCACCGCGCGCCAGGATCGCTTCACGGAAGGCGCGGCCGGTGTCGGCGTTGAGCACGCCGTCTTCTTCGAACTTCGAGAAGGCATCGGCCGACAGCACTTCCGCCCACTTGTAGCTGTAGTAACCCGCCGCGTAACCGCCAGCGAAGATGTGCGCAAAACTGTTGGGGAAGCGGTTATAAGCCGGCGGACGCATCACCGAAACCTCGTTGCGCACGCCTTCGAGCACCTGCGCGACGCTGCGGCCGTCGCCGTGGGTGGCATGCAGTTCGAAGTCGAACAGCGAGAACTCAAGCTGACGCACCATCATCAGGCCGGACTGGAAGTTTTTCGCCGCGAGCATTTTTTCCAGCAGATCCTGGGGCAGTGGCTCGCCGCTTTCGTAGTGGCCGGAAATCAGCGCCAGACCTTCCGGCTCCCAGCACCAGTTTTCCATGAACTGGCTCGGCAGCTCGACCGCGTCCCACGCCACGCCGTTGATCCCGGACACACCGGCATGCTCGACGCGGGTCAACAGGTGATGCAGACCATGGCCGAATTCGTGGAACAGAGTGGTCACTTCATCGTGGGTCAGCAGCGCAGGCTTGCCGCTGACGGCCGGGGTGAAGTTGCACACCAGATTGGCCACCGGGCTTTGCAGCGCGCCGTCGGCGGTGCGGCGACGGTCGCGCGCGCCGTCCATCCAGGCGCCGCCGCGCTTGTTGGCGCGGGCGTAGAGGTCGAAGAAGAAGCGGCCGACGTGCTGGCCGTTTTCCTTGATTTCGAACAGACGTACATCCGGGTGCCAGGTGTCGAAGCCTTTCAGTTCGGCAATTTCGATGCCGTACAGACGCTGGACGATGGCGAACAGGCCGCTCAGCACCTTGTCGATCGGGAAATAGGCGCGCAGGGTTTCCTGGGCCACGCTGTAGCGCTGTTCACGGAGTTTTTCACCGTAGAAACCGCTGTCCCAGCTTTGCAGGTCGGCGCAGCCTTGTTCGGCGGCGTAGGCCTTGAGCTGTTGCAGGTCCTGGGCGGCGAACGGTTTGCTGCGCTTGGCGAGGTCACGCAGGAAGCTCAGTACCTGGTCGCTGGACTCGGCCATTTTGGTCGCCAGGCTCAGCTCGGAGAAACTGCTGAAGCCCAACAGTTTCGCCAGTTCCTGGCGCAGGTCGAGGATTTCGCCCATCACCGGGCCGTTGTCGTTCTGCCCGGCGTTCGGGCCTTGGTCCGAGGCGCGGGTGCAGTAGGCGGCGTAGACTTCTTCGCGCAGGGCACGGTCTTGCGCGTAGGTCATCACCGCGTAGTAGCTCGGGAATTCCAGGGTGATCAGCCAGCCGTCCAGCGCCTTGGCCTGCGCGGCGGCAGCCATTTGCGCCTTGGCCGAATCGGTCAGGCCCGCTAGGGCGGCTTCATCGGTGACGTGCTTGGTCCAGGCCTGGGTGGCGTCGAGCAGTTGGTTGGAGAAACGGCTGCCCAGCTCGGAAAGCTTGCTCTGTACTTCGGCGTAGCGCTTCTGCTCGATTTCCGGCAGATCGATACCCGACAGACGGAAATCGCGCAGGGCGTGTTCCAGAATGGTTTTCTGCGCCACGTCGAAGCCGGCGGCTTCCGGGCTGTTGGCCAGGGCTTCATAGGCCTGGAACAGTTCGCGGTTCTGGCCCATCTCGGTGGAGTAGGCGCTCAAGGCCGGCAGGCACGACTCGTAGGCCTCACGCAGTTCGGCGCTGTTGCACACGGCGTTGAGGTGGCTGACCGGACTCCAGGCGGCACCCAGGCGATCATTGAGTTCGTCCATTGCCAGGACCAGGCCGGCCCAGGTCGGGTTCTGACCTTGAGTCTTGAGGATCCCGGCGATGGCGGCGCGGTTGTCGGCCAGGATGGTTTCGATGGCCGGCAGGACGTGTTCGGCACGGATCGTGGAGAACGGCGGCAGGTCGTAGGACTGCAAAAGAGGGTTGTTCACGCTCACGGTTGGCACCTTGGCTGGGAGAAACATGCGGCCATCTTAATTACAATCGGCAGCAACCGCAGCTATCGGCGACAGAGAGAGAAATTATCGTGTCCCTTCGCAAGTACCAGAATCACATGCCACGCTTGAGCAAAGGCGCTTTTGTCGACGGCTCGGCGGTGGTGATCGGCGACGTCGAAATCGGTGAAGACAGCTCCGTCTGGCCGCTGACGGTGATCCGTGGCGACATGCACCGCATCCGCATCGGCGCGCGCACCAGCGTCCAGGACGGCTGCGTGTTGCACATCACCCACGCCGGCCCTTTCAACCCGGACGGTTTCCCGTTGCTGATCGGTGACGATGTGACCATCGCCCACAAGGTCATGCTGCATGGCTGCACCGTCGGCAGTCGCGTGCTGATCGGCATGGGCAGCATCGTCATGGACGGCGCGGTGGTCGAGGACGATGTGATCATCGGCGCCGGCAGCCTGGTGCCCCCGGGCAAGCGTTTGCAAAGCGGTTTTCTGTACGTCGGCAGCCCGGTGAAGCAGATCCGGCCACTGTCCGACAAGGAAAGCGCCTTTTTCACCTACAGCGCGGCGAACTACGTGAAGCTCAAGAACCTGCATCTGGCCGAAGGCTACGACACCCTCTGAACCGACTTTGGAATTCCCATGCATTACCAGACTGTACTGTTCGACCTCGATGGCACCCTGACCGACCCGCGTGAGGGCATCACCCGCTCCATCCAGTTCGCCTTGGGCAAGCTCGGCATCGATGAGCCGGATCTGAGCAAACTGGAACACTTCATCGGCCCGCCGCTGTTGCAGGCGTTCATGCAGTTCTACGGATTCGACGAAGCCAAGGCCTGGGAGGCGGTGAATTTCTATCGCGAGCGCTTCAAAGTCACCGGTCTGTACGAAAACCGTGTGTTCGATGGCGTCACGCCGTTGCTGGAAACCCTCGGCGGCCAGGGGCGGCAGCTCTACATTGCGACATCCAAGCCGTGGGTGTTCGCCCGGGAAATCGCCCGGCACTTCGACTTCGCCCGGCACTTCAAGGTGATTTACGGCAGCGAGCTGGACGGCACCCGCACCAACAAGGTCGAGTTGATTGCCCATCTGGTGGCCGAGGAAGGGCTGGATCCGGCCGACACCCTGATGATCGGCGACCGCAAGCATGACCTGATCGGTGCGCGCAGCAACGGGCTGGATGCGGCGGCGGTGGGGTATGGGTTTGGCAGTCACGAAGAGCTGAGCGCCGAGGCCCCGGCTTATCACTTCGAGACGCTGGACGAGTTGCACCAGGCGTTTTTGCGGCGTTGAGGGAGTCGCCTTCGCGGGCGAGCCCGTGCCAATAAAGGTTATGAGCCTGCCAGGGCTTGCAGCGCCACCTTGCGCTCCCTGGCTGGCAATCCCCCTAGCTTCTCGACCTGTGCATAAAAGCGCTGCCAATCGCCGCCGGCCTGCCGGAACAGCTCGGCGAACGCTGGCACCCACTGGTCATACAGCCCGAACGGCAACAACCGGGCATTGTTCAGTGGCGCATTGACCCAGGCGTCATAACGTTTGTCCCCGGCCCACTGGCTATCGCGCAGGGTCCGGTAATCCCGGCGAAACCGTTCGAACTCAGCGGCCTTGCGCGTGCGCATCTGCTCGGCGGGCAAGGGTTGCGCGTAGAGTTTTTCCAGACGGGTCCGGGTATCGAGCACCAACTGAATGAATTGATCGCGTCGTTGCAACTGCGCGTCGTGATCGGCCGGCAGTCCGCGAAATGCCCGCCACTGGCGAGTGCCTTCCTGCTCGACGAACGTGGCGAAGGACTCGTTGAACTCGGTGTCGTCCTGCACATAAAAACGCTGATGCGCCAGCTCATGAAAGATCAGCGTCGCCAGCCGCTCGTCGCCCCAGCCCATCATCGAGTTGAGAATCGGATCGTTGAACCAGCCCAGGGTCGAATAGGCTTCCACACTGCCAATCGATACGTCCATGCCTTGCAGGCGCTGGATCGCCGCCTCGCCCCGGGCCGCGCTCTGGCTGTAGTAGCCGCGATAGGCCACGCACCCGGCAATCGGGAAACAATGGTTTTGCGGGGTCAGGGAAAACTCCGGGGTGGCGAACACATTCCACACCACATAGGGCCGGCCGATGTCGGCGTACAGGCGATAACTCTGGTTGTCCGGCAGGTGCAGGTGCTCGCTGGCGAAGGCCCGGGCTTTCTGCGACTGGACCAGGTGCGCGCGCAGGGTCGGGTCGCGACTCGGGTCGGCGATGACCTCACTCACCGGCTCCCGCGCCCGCAGCAATTGCATCTGCCCCGAGGCCAGTTGGCTGTAGTAGCCAAGGCTGGAGCAACCGTTGAGTAACAAAAACAACGCACCCGGAAACAAAACCCGCAAAACGCGATCAAGTAACCCAAGGCTTGGAAACGGCCTGATCACAATAAGAACATCCCTGGAAAGTCTGCCCGCAAGACTATCCCGCCCATTGGAGCTTCGCTATGCGCATGTTGATGCTGACTGGAGGCCTGCTGACGCTGGCCGGTTGTGCCGGATTCGGAATGCCCAACCCTGATCCTTCCCAGGCCTGGATCGATCTGGATGCCCGACAGCAGGACACGGCGCTGCAAGCGTTGCAGGTCGATGCCAAGGCTGCCGTCGACAAACGTTATTTCGAAGTGCAGCCCGGCAGCCATGAACTGAAGGTGCGCTACCAGTTTCCGGTGGAGGCGACCAACATCGGCCCCGATGCCCAGACGCTGTGGCGCGACTGTCAGTTGAGCCTGAAATTCAAGGACTTCAACGCCGGCCAGCGTTATCAATTGCAGGCCGGGAATATCGGTTTCCGGCCCTGGGCCAAACTCTATGACCAGCAGCGCAAAGTGGTCGGCCAAGGCACGCCGGCGGGCTGTCAGGGCACATGATCGGCGTTATGCTGGATGTCCGGAACAAGGGATATCCAATCATGCGCAAGTTGATGCTGTTGCTCGCAGTCGGCGCTATCGCCGGTTGCCAGACGCCATTGCCACCGGTCAATCCGCAAATGGCCTGGGTCGAATTCGCCACGCCGACCCCGGGCGGCAAACTGCTCATGGCCGATCGTCTGGACAACCAGCGGTTGAGCGACGGGCGCTATTTCCAGGTGACGCCGGGCAGCCATGAGCTGCGCGTGCGGTTCGATTTCGAAGTGTTCGGTGGTGGCGGCAGCCTGATGACCGGGCCGATGGAACGCCTCTGCTACCTCACCATCCGCTACGACCATTTCGAGGCCGGGAAGCGCTACAGGCTGGAAGGGCGCTCGCTGGCGTTTACCCCGAGTGCCCGGCTGTACAACGACAGGCAGGAAATCGTCGCCGAAGACCGTGAGTCCTACTGCATCATCTGAGGCCTCTCAACGGTCGTTCTTCTGGTAAATGATCTTCTTCGTGCCGTTTTCGCACGAACCGACGACCATGTTCTGATCGTGGACTTCATCGTTGGTGACGATCTCCAGCGTGTAGGACGTGACCCCGCGCGCCTGGATCTTGGCTTCGATCTCGGCCTTGAGTTCTTCACAGGGTTTCGGTGCCGCCACGGCGCCAGTCGCGAGGGCAAGGCCGAGAACCGCCAAAGCAAAACGTTTCATGGTTGAAGCTCCCTGGAGCAGCGCGCACGAAGATGCGCGAAGGCTGCTGTCATTACATTCGACCAGCGTTTTGCCTGGCGGGTTCTGACCTGGCTCAAGGCGATCAGCCGACCAACGAGGCGTCCAGGCTGATCTTCGCATTCAGCACCTTGGAAACCGGGCAACCTTCCTTGGCCTTGTTGCTCAGTTCTTCAAACTGCGCCTGGGTCGCGCCCGGGATTTTCGCCTTGAGGATCAGCTTCACCGCCGTGATCGCGAAGCCGCCCTCCACTTGGTCGAGGGTGACTTCGGCCTGGGTGTCGATGCTGTCGGCCTTGAGCCCGGCGTCGCCGAGAATCATCGAAAACGCCATGGAGAAACAGCCGGCGTGCGCGGCGCCGATCAGTTCTTCCGGGTTGGTGCCCTTGCCGCCTTCGAAGCGGGCCTTGAAGCCGTAGGGGGCTTCCCGCAGGACACCGGTTTCGGTGGAAATCGAGCCGATGCCGGTTTTCAGGTCACCTTCCCAATGCGCGGATGCTTTCTTCACGATAGCCATGTGTACCTCCTCATCATCAGGCGCGGAATGCCGCGCCATCGCGGTTTTGTCTGCAAGGTTTCTGAGGATAGACGGCGGAACAAAGTTCAGCCCATGTGAATCGTTGACAAATTTAGTAGGAAATTTCGCATCGGCTATTGAAACTCGGGTATATGCCCATATTGCTCTGGACACGCTTATGAATTCGGCAGGTTCGCGTTCGCGAGAACAAACCTGCGTCCTCACCCGGAGAAGCAGGGTTATGAAGCAACTGTCCGATGTAAAATTTTCCACGCTCGATCTGGTGCCCGTGCGCGAGAACGGCAGCCCGGCCCAATCGCTGCGCAATTCGCTGGACCTGGCCCGGCATGCCGAAAAACTGGGCTACACCCGGTTCTGGGTCGCCGAACACCACAACATGGACGGTATCGCCAGCTCCGCGACCTCGGTGCTGCTGGGGTATCTGGCCGGCGGCACCTCGACCATCCGCGTCGGTTCCGGCGGCGTGATGCTGCCCAACCATGCGCCGCTGGTGATCGCCGAGCAGTTCGGCACCCTGGAAAGTCTCTATCCGGGCCGGATCGATCTGGGCCTTGGGCGTGCGCCGGGCTCCGATCAGATGACCGCCCGCGCCCTGCGTCGCGAGCGCTCCGGCAGTGCCGATGATTTCCCGGAAGATGTCGCCGAACTGGTGCGCTTCCTCGGCCCGCGCACTCCGGATCAGCGGGTGATCGCGATGCCGGGCACCGGCACCAATGTGCCGATCTGGCTGCTCGGTTCCAGCCTGTTCAGCGCGCAACTGGCCGGGGAGCGCGGTTTGCCCTACGCGTTCGCCTCGCATTTCGCACCGCGTTTCATGCACGAGGCGATTCGCGTCTACCGCAATCATTTCAAGCCGTCGGCGGTGCTCGACAAGCCGTATGTGATGCTCGGTGTGCCGCTGGTGGCGGCCGACACCGATGAACAGGCCGATTACCTGGTAACCTCGGTCTATCAGCGAATTCTTGCGCTGATGCGTGGGCAAAGTCTGGTGCAGCGTCCACCGGTGAAAACCATGGACGGCTTGTGGCTGCCTCACGAGCGCGAGGCCGTGGGCGATTTCCTTGGCCTGGCGATGGTTGGCAGCCCGCAGAAGATCCGCGCGAAACTGGAAGTGCTGATCGAGCAGACCCAGGCCGATGAGCTGATCTTCACTTGCGATTTGTATGAGCATGCGGACCGGCTGCATTCCTACGCGTTGCTGGCGCAGGTGATGAAGGGCTGAAAACTCGGGGACTGAGCGTGGGGATTGGGCTCCCTCCGCCTCCCGCCTCAATCACGCCACGATCCCCCAGCCGAGCGCCCATAAAAAAGCCGACGCATCCGCGTCGGCTTTTGCATTCCAGGTGCACTCAACCGCGCTTGTAGACGATTTCCCTGGCGCCGCCTTCACACTTGCCGACGACCTTGCCGTCCGCCGTCGCACCTTTGTCGACAATCTCCAGCGAATAACCGGAAACGCCCTTGGCATCGAGCTTGGCCGCAATCTCGGCCTTCAGCTCTTCACAAGGCTTGCCGGCAGCAAACGCACCACCCGCAAGGCTCAACAAACCTACCGCCAACATGAACTTCTTCATCGGTCGCACTCCCTGGTCGGATCAAAAGAGGCGGGCACCGGGCGATCTGCTCGATGCGCTCACCTGTAGCGCTTTGCCATTCCTATGGCACTCGGCCAGCGCGCAAGTTCAGAAGCGTAGATCAAACTCAGCTACTGGCAATCTTGAAACCCACTTTCAGGGTCACCTGGAAGTGAGCGGCCTTGCCGTCCCTGATGTGGCCGCGAGTATCGACCACTTCAAACCACTCCAGATGCTTGATGCTCTTGTTGGCCTCGGCCAACGCGTTGTTGATGGCTTCTTCGATGCTGGTAGTGGACGAACCGACCAGCTCGATCTTCTTGTACGTGTGGTGATCACTCATGACGTTCTCCTTGAAGTGTGAATACAGCCTAGCAGTGAATTTCCAGTGTTGATTTCGGTGACCTGCGCGAGGCGAAGTTCAGATTTTCTGCACTTTCTCAAACCCGCGAAGTCCCAACCAACACACGCCACTCATCACCAATGCAGGAGAGTTACCATGGCCAACACCTCTTTACGCAAAGCCTCATTGCAAAGCATGGAAGCGGAGATCGAGAGTCTGCTCAAGTCGTTGGAAAGTCTGAAGGACGATGCTTCGGACGAGTCGCGCAAGACCCTCAAGGCGCTGAAAAGCAACGCCGAAAGCGCGTTGAAACATTCGCGTCACCTGCTCAGCGATGCCTATGAAGAAGTCAAAGTGAAAACCCGCGAGACCGGCATCGCTACCCGCGACTACGCGCAGGAACATCCGTGGACGACCGCCGGCGTGGCCGTCGGCGCGTTGGGTCTGCTGGCCGCTTACTTGCTGTTCAAGCGCGGCGAGTGATCCGCCTGGCGCAACTCATCCCTGAGCCATTGCGCCAATTGCCGGGCGCGCCCGTCTGCGGCGCGCTTGGGTAGCCACAACGCCAGTTGCGCCGGGGTTTCACAGAAACCCCATGGCGCGACCAGGCGACCGGCCTTCAAGTCTTCGGCCACCAGCGGCTGCGGGGCAATGGCCACGCCGAGGCCGGCGACCGCCGCCTCCAGCAAATAATACAAATGCTCGAAACTCTGCCCGAACTTCAATGCCTTGGCGTCGAGGCCGCTTTGCTGCGCCCAGCTCGGCCAGGCCTGCGGGCGCGAGGTGGTGTGCAGCAAGGGTTCATGGAGCAACGCTTCGGCGGGCGCGTCTTGCAGCCGCTGATAGCCGCTGAACAGCGGGCTGAGTACCGGGCCGATGCGTTCGCTGGCCAGTTCGTAGACTTGCATGTCGGCCGGCCATGGCGGCTCGGCGAACAGCAGCAGCGCATCCAGTCCCGGACGCCGTGGATCGAGATCGCCTTCGCCGGCCGACAGGTGCAGACGCAAGTCCGGCAGATCCGCATTCAGTCGCCCCAGCCTTGGAATGAACCAGCGTGCCAGCAGGCTGCCGGAACAGCCGAGTACGAACGGCGCATCGGCGTGGCTCTGGGTCAGTTCGGCGCAGACGCTGCGCAACCGGTCGAACGCCTCGCCGCTGGCGTCTCGCAGGCGGATGCCGGCATCTGTGAGTTTCAAGCCGCGCCCATCCTTGACGAACAGACTCACGCCAAGGTGTTCCTCAAGCACCTTGAGCTGACGACTGACGGCTCCGTGGGTTACGTGTAATTGCTCGGCGGCCTGACTGACGCTGTTCAGCCGGGCGGTGGCCTCGAAGGCACGCAATGCGTTCAGCGGGGGAAGGTCGTGGCTCATGGGATCTGTGAGTTTTCCTGACGGGTTGCGGCGATCTTATCGGTTTTCAGCATAGAAGGTCAGGGGTAGAGTGGACGCCATTGTCCTTTCTCGCGGTCTACTCAGCGAATCCACCTGGAGCCACCCATGACCCAGACTTCGAACACTTCCAACCTGCGCAACGGCCCGGACGATAACGGCCTGTTCGGCGCGTTCGGTGGCCGTTACGTCGCCGAAACCCTGATGCCGCTGATCCTTGATCTGGCCCGTGAATACGAAGCGGCGAAGGAAGATCCTGCGTTCAAGGAAGAATTGGCCTACTTCCAGCGTGATTACGTCGGACGTCCAAGTCCGCTGTACTTCGCCGAGCGCCTGACCGAGTTCTGCGGTGGCGCCAAGATCTACCTCAAGCGCGAAGAGCTGAACCACACAGGCGCGCACAAGATCAACAACTGCATCGGCCAGATCCTGCTGGCGCGGCGCATGGGCAAGAAACGCATCATCGCCGAAACCGGCGCCGGCATGCACGGCGTGGCGACCGCCACCGTGGCCGCGCGTTTCGGCCTGGATTGCGTGATCTACATGGGCACCACCGACATCGAGCGCCAGCAGGCCAACGTGTTCCGCATGAAGCTGCTGGGCGCTGAAGTGATCCCGGTGGTCGCTGGCACCGGCACCCTGAAGGATGCGATGAACGAAGCGTTGCGTGACTGGGTGACCAACGTCGACAGCACTTTCTACCTGATCGGTACTGTGGCCGGCCCGCACCCTTACCCGGCGATGGTGCGCGACTTCCAGGCCGTGATCGGCAAGGAAACCCGTGACCAGTTGCAGGCTCAGGAAGGCCGCCTGCCGGACAGCCTCGTGGCGTGCATCGGCGGTGGCTCCAACGCCATGGGCCTGTTCCACCCGTTCCTCGACGACGAGGGCGTTGAAATCATCGGCGTCGAAGCGGCCGGTTATGGCATCGAAACCGGCAAGCACGCGGCCAGCCTCAACGGCGGCGTACCGGGTGTGCTGCACGGCAACCGTACTTTCCTGCTGCAGGACGACGACGGCCAGATCATCGACGCTCACTCGATTTCCGCCGGCCTCGACTACCCGGGCATCGGCCCGGAGCATGCCTGGTTGCATGACATCGGCCGCGTCCAGTACACCTCGGTGACCGACGACGAAGCCCTCGCCGCGTTCCACCAGTGCTGCCGCCTCGAAGGGATCATCCCGGCGCTGGAAAGCGCCCATGCCCTGGCCGAAGTGTTCAAGCGCGCACCGAAACTGCCGAAGGATCACCTGATGGTGGTCAACCTGTCCGGCCGTGGCGACAAAGACATGCAGACCGTCATGCATCACATGGAACAATCGAAGCAGGAGAAACACTGATGAGCCGCCTGCAAACCCGTTTTGCCGCCCTCAAGCAAGAAAACCGCGCCGCGCTGGTGACTTTCATCACCGCCGGTGACCCGGATTACGACACCTCGCTGGCGATCCTCAAGGGGCTGCCTGCCGCCGGTGCCGACGTGATCGAACTGGGCATGCCGTTCACCGACCCGATGGCCGATGGCCCGGCAATCCAGTTGGCGAACATTCGTGCCCTGGGGGCCAAACAGAACCTGGCGAAAACCCTGCAAATGGTTCGCGAGTTCCGCAAGGACAACAGCGACACGCCGCTGGTGCTGATGGGCTACTTCAACCCGATTCACAAGTTTGGCGTCGAGCGGTTCATCGCCGAAGCCAAAGAGGCGGGCGTCGACGGTCTGATCGTGGTCGACATGCCGCCGGAACACAACGCCGAGCTGTGCGACCCGGCGCAGACGGCCGGTCTGGACTTCATTCGCCTGACCACGCCGACCACTGATGACGCACGTCTGCCGAAGGTGCTCAACGGCAGCTCCGGTTTTGTTTACTACGTGTCGGTTGCCGGGGTGACCGGTGCCGGTGCGGCCACCCTGGAGCATGTCGAGGAAGCCGTGGCGCGCCTGCGTCGTCACACCGATCTGCCGATCAGCATCGGTTTCGGCATCCGTACCCCGGAGCAAGCCGCCGCCATCGCGCGTCTGGCCGAGGGTGTGGTGGTGGGTTCGGCGCTGATCGACCACATCGCCAATGCCGCCACGCCGGCCCAGGCCATCGACGGCGTGCTGGGCCTGTGTTCGGCGCTGTCCGAGGGCGTGCGTAAGGCCCGCGTCAGCTGAAGGTAAAGTTCCTGATACAGAGGAATTAGCGCCTCGCGGCACAGACTAAATCAGCAAGATCGAGGGATTCAGGACTCTGTCCTGAATCCCTTTTTGCTGTCAGTGCAGTGAGGAAAGACCCGATGAAAATGCCGAAACGTCTGATTGCCAGTCTGGGCGTGCTGATGATCAGCGCGACACCGCTGCTGGCCAGCGCCGATCCGCGCGACGATCACGACCACGGCGGCCCGCAACAGGGCCACTACGACAATCGTGGCGGTGACCATCATGATTGGCAGAGCAACCACCGTGGCGGCCCGCCGCCGCGTGATTTCGGCCCGGTTCGCCAGGTGATTCGCGACAACCATGGCTACTTCGTTCGCGGCGCGCCGCCGCCTCCGGGCATTCATCTGGAACGTGGTCGGCCGTTGCCGCACGGCTATTACGGAGAGCGTCTGGATAATCGCGCACTGGGGCGCTTGCCGGTGTATCCCGGCTATGAATGGCGCCGTGCGGGGGGCGATATCGTGCTGATCGCGGTGGGCACCGGGATCGTCTATGAAATCCTGGACGGCGTGTTGTATTGATCGACAGGCAATAAAAAAGATCGCAGCCTTGCTTGTACAAGGCTGCGATCTTTTGTTTTACGGCAGTTCCAGGCCGCCGGCCGCCTTGTGCAGTTTGCGCAGATGCTCGCCGATCAGCTTCACGTTGGCCTCGTTGGCGGCAATCTCGGCAGCGCGTTTCGGTTCCAGCAATGCCCGCACTTCCTTGTCCAGGTCGCCGCTCAACACCAGCAACTTCTGCTGACGCAACGCGCTTTCGGCTTCCAGGCGCTTGAATTCACTCGGTTGCGGCAAGCCGTAGCCACGGCTGTCGAGCAGCTCCGCCGGACGGCTGAGGAAGCCACTGTTGGCGAGGATCTGTTGCAAGGTCGCATTGGCCTTGTCCATGCCACCGTTTTCCAGCTCACGGGCGCCGAGATAGCGCTGCTTGACCTCATCCTGAGCCAGCAACAACTGGCGACGGAAACTCGCCTGCTCCAACAGCAGCAACGCAGCGCTGGTGCGCAGGTCCGCGCGCTCGAACCACGGTCGACGCTCGTCGGCGGACAGCGAGAGCCAGTCCTCGACGCTGATCTGCTTGATCGGCAGTTGCTTTTTCAACACATCGAACATCGCCTGATAGCGATCGCGGAACGAGTCGAAGCGATAGCCCAGGCGCAGGGCTTCTTTCGGGTCATCCAGCACACTGGTATCGGCCAGACCCCGACCCTTGAGCACTTCCAGCAGACCGTTGGGCATGATGCTGTCCAGGCCCGTGAGCTGCGCGTTGTTGCTGCCGCTGCGCAGCAGTTTCAGGCTTTCCACCGCGCAGTTGTTGGACAGGAAGAAGTAATTGCCGTCGTAGCTCCAGTGCATTTCGGCGGCGTGCTCGACCGTTTCCTCGATTTCCTTGCGCGACAGGTTCAGTGGCACCGAAGCAAGGCTGCGCAGTTCGGTCTTGGTGTATTCGTCGATCACCTGTGCCAGTGGCAGTACGAACAGCCGCGATGGGTACTTGCCGACCAGACCGTCCCAGCTCGACAGCTGCACGTCACCGACGAACGCGCGGTAAGACAGCACCAGATGCTGGTCGAGATCGAGGCGGCAGTCCGGCCCGCGTGGCCGGCCCGGGGCGCAGATCACCAGACGCAGCATGCTGTGGCCCCAGCGGCTGACCCAGTTCTGATTGGCTTCGGCCAGCAGGTAATCGACAGCGTAGACGCGCTCCGGGTCGACCTGGCCCAGCGGCTGTTTGGCGAAGTCGTTGCCCGCATTGAGGAAGGAGAATGATTGGCTGCAGGTGTCCTTGGCCGGCGGCGCCCAGCCGAAGTGCTCCTTGTAATAGCGGTACAGCGCCGGGCGACGGCAGGCATAGCTCGGGTCGAGGAGGAAATATTCCATGTTGACCGCGACAAACTCTTTCGGCGCGGAAACTTCATACAAATCCGGGCTGCGGGCGATCTGCCGGTTGTGCTGCTCGCGCTCGCCACGGCGACCGACGTATTGCTGCCAGCCCGCGAGGTCGAGCAGGCGTGGGTCATCGCTGAGGGTAAAGCGCCGCCCGTTCTGGCCGCGACATTCATCGGGAATGCCGATCAGCCCGGCGCTGTTGAAACGCCGGGTGCAGCGCTGGATCAGCGTACGTTCGGCGGCGGGCCATAAACGTGCGCGGTCGTAAATGTGGGTAATTTCGTGCAGGACCGTGGCCAACAGTTCGCGGCGTACGGTGCCGTGGGGGCGATTGGTTTTTTCTTTCGCCGCACTGCCATCGGTGAGACCGGCGAGCAGTTTGCGATTCAGATCGAGTTCGTCGACCAGCGTCGCCTGGCCGTAGGCGTTGCCGGGCATGTCATCGGTCCAGCCGACATCGATGCGTCGGTCCAGACGTGCGATGAAGCTCGGCGGCAACGCCTGCATGGCTTCATCGAGCAGCGCCTGGCTGGCCTGTTGTTGGGCGGGGCTCAGGCCGTCGGTCTTGAGCCGCAGTTGCAGGTCGGCGTGGGCACTGTTGCCAAGCAGCAACAACGCCCCGGCCAGCAGCCAGGCGTTGAGTGACTTCACAGTGCGAGGATGGCTTCGGCGAGTACCTGATCACTGGCGTCGCGGGCTTCCGGCACGCGGGTGCGCAAGGTGTTGAGGGCGGCTTCCAGGTGCGCGCCACGGATATCGCCATTGCTGGCGACGAAGCTGGCGGCATCGTCGTGGGCTTCGCGGATGATTTTCGAATCGCGGATCGACGTCGTGGTATCGGACGTGAAATCGATGGTGCGCTGGGAGGCACGAACGATGATGTTACTGGTGGCTACCAGGGTGTGCGCCTGGGCCATATCGGCCAACAACAGCAGGCCAAGGGCGGCAGCAATCAGCGGGCTACGCATGGAACGACTCCGGAGGGGACAGGGATAACTATTGGACGAGAATTGCCTCAGCCAGTTCAAGGTCGCTTACATGAAGTTTTGGCCGGGATTTGCGCAGGTAATGCAGCGCGGATTCCAGCCGGGCGCCTCGTAACTGGCCGTCACTGGCAACGAATACCGCCGCATCGTCGTGGGCGGCGAGCAGCATTTTACGGTCGAAAGGCGCAGAAGACACCAGGCTGGTGGCGTATCCGCTGACGACGGTGTTTTGCGTCGACACATCGAAGGCATCGACCGATGTCGTCCAGCAGGCAGTCACGGCAACGGAAGGAATGAGCAGTTTGGCAAGAAAGCGCATGAGACTCGGCGGCTGTTGGTGAGTCCCAAGGCTAGCGTAACCCCCGGGCCAGAGCCAGCGCCGAAACATCGGGACATGACTGGCATGTCCCGCAAGTACCGCTGTCGCTTAGATCGTCAGAATGGCCTGGGCCAGCTGTGCGTCGGTCGCGTTCAGTTGCGGTGCCTGATGGCGGATGTGATCGAGGGCGCTTTCCAGTTTCACGCCACGGATTTCGCCTTCGCTGGCCACGAAGCTGGCGGCGTCGTCACGGGCGGCGAGCACGATCTTGTCGTCACGGAAGGACGAGGTGACGTCGGAGGTGGCATCGGAAGAGGATTTCAGGGCACCGACAACGGCGTCGGTGGTCACGATGAAGCTGGTGGCGCTGGCGTTGGCAGCCACGGCCAGCAGGGCGGCAGCGCTGAGCAGGCGAAGAGGGGACATGGTGTAACTCCTGTAGATAAAACCGTATTGAGAGGTGGCACGGTGTCTGGGAGTCAGACGCCAGTCGCACAGCATTCGCCACGTTCTGCGTGGATATTAGGCCGACGCGCGGTGTTCGCACAGTGGGCAGAATGCTAGCGCCAGAAGGGTTTGGTCATTTCATTGAGCCGATCGGCGTGGCTGAGACCCAGGTCGGCCAGATCCCGCGCATTGAGTTGCGCCAGCAGGCGCCGCGTTCTGGCGCGCTCCAGACCTTGCCAGAGGCCCTGAAACAGACGCCACAGAGGCTTTTGGCGAGCAGCGGACGGGATAACAATCGCTGACACATCCTGTAAGTCATTCATGACGTTTTCCTTTTACCGGGAGAGGCGAAAAGTCATGTTGAGCCGGATGCAAGGGCAGGGGCAGATACACAGAGTCAAAATTGTACTGATTCAGTTGTAGTTTATTTAAAACTGTACCTGTCTTTGGCTCGGGCGGCTGTATCGGGAGTTTTTCGGGCCAGAAACGACAAGACCCGTCGCGGTTTCCCGCGACGGGTCTTGTTTGTTCAATTCGGGTTGCTGGCGGTGGGTCTAGCGACCAGAGCCAGCGACGCTACTTAGCGCCAGAACGGCTTGCTCAGCTCTTCATAGCGTTGTGCTTCGCTGATACCGGCGTCAGCCAGCAGACGCGAATCCAGGCGAGCCAGTTGGTGGCGGCTGGAGATGCGGCGCTGCCACAGCATCAGGTTGGCGAGAACGCGCAGAGGCATGGAAGCCTGGGATTTAACAGCTTTGTCTTCGAAGAACAGTTCGGAACTGAGTGTACGTTCCATGGTTGACATCCTTCCGCTTGTGGCGGGATTAGGTAGTGGTTTAACTGGTACCCATGATCCTCTCGTTTGCCCAGTCTCTGTAGATACAGTTCATATGTATTGTGAGTGACCAGTTAACTGTTTATAGACGGTGTATGGGTCAAAATCGCGCAAACTGTACCTGTCTGCCCATTAATGGTGCGTTTTTGCTCGGATTGATCATGCAAGTAGGAAAAAGCGGTAGGAAATCACCGGTACAGCAGTACAGTTTTTGATGGAAATGGTCTTTGCAATAAATCCGCTGACGAAAACTGTGTTTGCATCAGCGGCTCTTCTGTGTGGATTACACCGCCAGCATGCGTCCGGTTTCTTCCAGATTCATGTGCCAGCTCAACGCATCACGCAGAATGTGTGGCGTGTGACCGCCGATTGCGCAGGCTGCGGTGAAGTAATCGTTCAGCGCCTGGCGGTAATCCGGGTGTACGCAGTTGTCGATGATTGCCCGGGCGCGCTCACGGGGCGCCAGGCCACGCAGGTCGGCCAGGCCGACTTCGGTCACCAGGATGTCGACGTCGTGCTCGGTATGGTCGACATGGCTGACCATCGGCACCACGCTGGAGATCGCGCCGCCCTTGGCGATCGATTTGGTGACGAACACGGCCAGGTGCGCATTGCGCGCGAAGTCGCCGGAGCCGCCAATGCCGTTCATCATCCGCGTGCCACAGACGTGGGTGGAGTTGACGTTGCCATAGATGTCGAACTCAAGCGCGGTGTTGATGCCGATGATGCCCAGGCGCCGCACGACTTCCGGATGGTTGGAAATTTCCTGCGGGCGCAGCACCAGTTTGTCCTTATAGCGCTCGAGATTGCCGAACACGTCGCTGTTGCGCCGCTCGGACAGGGTGATCGAGCTGCCCGAAGCGAAACTGAGCTTGCCGGCATCGATCAGGTCGAAGGTCGAGTCCTGCAGCACTTCGGAGTACATGCTCAGGTCTTCGAACGGCGAGTCGATCAGGCCGCACATCACTGCATTGGCGATGCTGCCGATTCCGGCCTGCAATGGGCCAAGCTTGTTGGTCATGCGCCCGGCGTCCACTTCCTGTTTGAAGAAAGTGATCAGGTGGTCGGCGATGGCCTTGGTGTCGGCGTCCGGTGGCAGCACGGTGGACGGCGAATCCGGCTGCTGGGTGATGACGATGCCGACGATCTTCTCCGGTGGAATCGGAATGGCGGTGCTGCCGATGCGGTCGTCGACCTTTACCAGAGGGATCGGCGTGCGCGTCGGGCGATAGGTCGGGATATAGATGTCATGCAGGCCTTCGAGGTTGGCGTTGTGCGCCAGGTTGATCTCGACGATCACCTGTTTGGCGAAAATCGCGAAGCTCGCCGAGTTGCCCACCGACGTGGTCGGCACGATATGCCCTTGCTCGGTGATGGCAACGGCTTCGATCACGGCAATGTCCGGCAGCTTGAGTTGCTGGTTGCGCAGTTGCTCGACAGTCTCCGACAGGTGCTGGTCGATGAACATCACCTCGCCGGCATTGATTGCCTTGCGCAAGGTGCTGTCGACCTGGAACGGCATGCGTCGCGACAGGACGCCGGCCTCGGTCAGTTGCTTGTCGAGATCGTTGCCGAGGCTGGCGCCGGTCATCAGGCTGATCTTCAGCGGCGTGACCTTGGCCCGTTCGGCCAGAGCATGGGGCACGGCCTTGGCTTCGCCGGCGCGGGTGAAGCCGCTCATGCCGACGGTCATGCCGTCCTCGATCAGAGCGGCGGCCTCGGCGGCGGTCATCACTTTATCCAACAACGCAGGCAGGCGAATACGGTCACGGTACATGGATTTTTATCTCGGGCAGCGAGTAGCAGGATGCGCAGTCTAGTGAATTTCGCGGGCGCCTGTCCCGCTACCAAGGTCGCAAACGAGGCGTCTATTCAGCGGGTTTCAAGTAAAACACCGTTACCGGATCGGTAACAACGCGGCAAATTGTCCAACGATTTGCGCAAACAAAAACGCCCCGACGAGTCGGGGCGTTTTGCATTGCCGGCGAGGTTTACTCGACCGCTTTGACCATGTCTTCGATGACCTTCTTCGCGTCGCCGAACACCATCATGGTCTTGTCCAGATAGAACAGTTCGTTGTCCAGACCGGCATAGCCGCTGGCCATCGAACGCTTGTTGACGATGATGGTCTTGGCCTTGAACGCTTCGAGAATCGGCATGCCGGCGATCGGCGATTTCGGATCGTTCTTGGCGGCCGGGTTGACCACGTCGTTGGCGCCAAGCACCAGCACCACGTCGGCCTGACCGAACTCGGAGTTGATGTCTTCCATCTCGAACACCTGGTCGTACGGCACTTCGGCTTCCGCCAGCAGTACGTTCATGTGCCCCGGCATGCGCCCGGCTACCGGGTGGATCGCATACTTCACGGTGACGCCGTGGTGGGTCAGCTTTTCGGTCAGCTCTTTCAGTGCATGCTGTGCGCGGGCCACCGCCAGGCCGTAACCCGGAACGATGATCACGGTGTCGGCGTTGGTCAGCAGGAAGGTAGCGTCGTCGGCCGAACCGGATTTCACCGGACGCGCCTCTTTCGCACCGGCCGGGCCGGCATCCGCCGTATTGCCGAAACCGCCGAGCAACACATTAAAGAAGGAACGGTTCATCGCCTTGCACATGATGTACGACAGGATCGCACCGCTCGAACCCACCAGCGAACCGGCAATGATCAGCATCGAGTTGTTCAGCGAGAAGCCGATACCCGCCGCCGCCCAGCCGGAATAACTGTTGAGCATCGACACCACCACCGGCATGTCGGCGCCGCCGATAGGGATGATGATCAGCACGCCCATCACGAACGCCAGGGCCAGCATCAGCGCGAACGCGGCGAGGTTGCCGGTGAGCATGAAGGTCACGCCGAGCACCAGTGTGGCCAGGCCCAGTACTGCGTTCAGCTTGTGCTGACCGGAAAACTGTACCGGTGCCCCCTGGAACAGGCGGAACTTGTACTTGCCCGAGAGTTTGCCGAAGGCGATTACCGAACCGGAGAAGGTGATTGCGCCGATGGCCGCACCGAGGAACAGCTCCAGACGGTTGCCCGCCGGGATCGCGTCGCCCAGTTGCTTGACGATGCCCAGCGACTGCGGCTCGACCACTGCGGCAATGGCGATGAACACCGCCGCCAGGCCGATCATGCTGTGCATGAAGGCGACCAGCTCCGGCATCTTGGTCATTTCAACGCGCTTGGCCATGATCGAACCGGCGGTACCGCCGATCAGCAGGCCGACGATCACGTAGCCGATACCGGCGGTAGCCAGCTCGGCGCCCAGCTTATAGATGAGGCCGACAGTGGTCAGGATGGCCAGGGCCATGCCGAGCATGCCGAACAGGTTGCCGCGACGCGACGTGGTCGGATGCGACAGGCCTTTGAGGGCCTGGATGAAACAGATCGACGCGATCAGGTAGAGCGTCGTGACGAGATTCATGCTCATTACTTCGGCGCCTCTTCTTTTGCTTTCGGGGCTTTCTTCTTGAACATCTCAAGCATGCGGCGGGTGACCAGGAAGCCACCGAACACGTTGACCGCCGCCAGGGCCACGGCGAGGGTGCCCATGGTCTTGCCCAGCGGAGTGATGGTCAGGGCGGCGGCCAGCATGGCGCCGACGATCACGATGGCCGAAATGGCGTTGGTCACCGCCATCAGCGGCGTGTGCAGTGCAGGCGTAACGTTCCAGACCACGTGATAACCGACATAAATCGCCAGCACGAAGATGATCAGGTTGTAGATACCGGGGGAGATAAGCTCTTCCATCGTCTGAATCCCTGCTTAGGCGTTTTTGCGGATGACTTGGCCGTCGCGGCACATCAGGCACGCGGCGACGATGTCGTCTTCGAGGTTCACGTCGAACTGACCTTCCTTGCTGAATACCAGCTTGAGGAAGTCCAGCAGGTTGCGCGCATACAGTGCCGAGGCGTCTGCGGCGACTTCGCCGGCCAGGTTGGTCGGGCCGACGATGGTCACGCCGTTCTCCACGACAACCTGATCGGCCACGGTCAGCGGGCAGTTGCCGCCCTGTGCGGCGGCGAGGTCGATGACCACCGAGCCTGGTTTCATCTGGGCCACGGTTTCGGCGCTCAACAGCGTCGGCGCCTTGCGGCCCGGAATCAGAGCGGTGGTGATGACGATGTCGGCCTGCTTGGCGCGCTCGTGGACGGCCTGGGCCTGGCGCTGCATCCAGCTTGCCGGCATTGGTCGCGCGTAACCGCCGACACCGACCGCGCATTCACGCTCTTCATCGGTTTCGTAGGGAACGTCGACGAACTTGGCGCCAAGAGATTCGATCTGTTCCTTCACCGCCGGACGAACGTCGGAGGCCTCGATGACCGCGCCCAGACGCTTCGCCGTGGCAATCGCCTGCAATCCGGCCACGCCCGCGCCGAGAATCAGCACGCGCGCCGCTTTCACGGTGCCCGCGGCGGTCATCAGCATCGGCATGAAGCGCGGGTAATAGTGGGCAGCCAGCAACACCGCCTTGTAACCGGCAATGTTCGCCTGGGACGACAGCACATCGAGACTCTGTGCCCGAGAGGTGCGCGGCGCCGCTTCCAGGGCGAACGCGGTGATCCCGCACTCGGCCATTTTGGCGATGGTTTCGTTGTTGAACGGGTTGAGCATGCCGACCAGCACCGTTCCACGCTTGATCAGCGTCAGTTCGGCGTCGCTGGGGGCGACCACTTTGAGAATCAGCTCGGCACCGAACGCATCGTTGGCACTGCCAATGGTTGCGCCCGCCGCTTCATAGGCACTGTCGACAACACTGGCTTTGATGCCGGCGCCGGTTTGCACAGTGACCTTATGACCTTGGCTGATCAGCTTCTTAATGGTTTCCGGGGTTGCGGCAACCCGTGTTTCACCGGTCTGGGTTTCGAGAGGAACACCAATGTGCACGTCAAATCTCCTGCGTGATCTTATTGAGTAAACCCAGGCACTTCGGATGGTGCGACTGGGGCGGCCGATCAGCACGATCCCGCCAAATCAGGGCGGGGCGCGGCATTTTGCAGGCGAAGTTTATGCCCTTCAAGGGATTATGACGGGTGACGGAAAATTAACTACAAGTCATGCCGTGACCGAATGTCGCACAGGGCCGGTCGAATCCCTTACAGGCCGTGCCTTGCAAGGATTCTGGACGAATATGCAAAATTTTCTCATCGGTGGCGTGAATAAGCAGTGATGCGTCGTAAATGTAGGCGCAAAGCCACGCGGGGAGCCGGTTCTGGGACGTCTGTACGACCTTCGTATACAGTCTGCTGATTTGCGACAAATACTTATATCTGTAGGGCTTTTGTTTTCCTGACTACGGGGTTAACAAGTGCCGCAGGCCTTTATCCTTCTGGGCTGTAGCTGTACGCCTGATGTACGAGCCAGTCGCGAAAAGCCTTCAGCGACGCCGATTCGACTTTCCGCTCCGGAATCATCAGGTAATACGCCTTGATGCTCGAGAGTGCATTCTGGTTGGCGATGACCAGACGTTTTTCCGCCAGTTCGCGTTGAATCAGGAACGGTGGAATCAGCGCGATCCCCATGTCGTGCATGGCCGCCTGCGCCAGCATGGAGAATAGCTCGTAGCGCGGACCTGTCATGTCGCGGGGAATATTCAGATGCTGTGAGTTGAACCACTGGCGCCACGCATAGGGGCGAGTGGTCTGTTGCAGCAGGGGCAGTTCGGCGATGTCTTCGGCTGTCAGATGCGTCTTGTTGCCAAGTAGGGAGGGGCTGCACACCGGCATCGGATTCTCGCCCATCAATCTGTGTGATTCCGTACCCGACCAGTCGGCATCGCCGAAATAGATCGCCGCATCGAACTCGGTATCGGCAAACAGAAAGGGGCGCGTGCGGTTGGTCAGGTTGACCGTGACTTCGGGGTGCCTGGACTGAAAATCCTTGAGTCGTGGCAGCAGCCATTGGGTGCCGAAGGTTGGCACTACCGCCAGTTCGATCACATTGGTGCCTTGCTGGCCCATGACCGACAGCGTGTCGCGTTCCACCGCGTCGAGTTGGGTGGCAACCCGACGACTGTAGGAAAGGCCTGCTTCGGTCAGTTTCACTCCGCGCCGCGAGCGTCGGAACAGTTCGACGTTGAGGAACTCCTCAAGGCTGGCGATCTGTCGGCAAATGGCGCCTTGGGTGAGCGAAAGTTCCTCGGCGGCCTTGGTAAAGCTCTCGTGCCGGGCGGCCGCTTCAAAACTGATCAGAGCGGTGGTGCTGGGAATCTTGCGGCGCATGTACGTCAACCTCACTAATGTTTCAGGTAAACGGCTATCGAAGATGTTTCGGAGTGAGAAATTAGCACAACAGAATGCGAAATCCTCGTTTGCCGCATGGCTCAGTCGCGCCTAGGATCAATCCCACGTTAATTCACTCGATTTGCGAGGACTCACTCATGGGCGGTAAAGCTAGCTTCAACTGGATCGATCCCCTGCTGCTGGATCAACAGCTGACTGAAGAAGAACGCATGATCCGCGACACCGCCGAGCAGTTCGCCCAGCAGAGTCTTGCTCCGCGCGTTCTCGAGGCGTTCCGCCATGAAAAGACCGACCCGGCAATCTTTCGTGAAATGGGTGAAGTCGGCCTGTTGGGCGCGACCATTCCGGAACAGTACGGTGGCAGCGGCCTGAACTATGTCAGCTATGGCCTGATTGCCCGTGAAGTCGAGCGCGTCGACTCTGGCTATCGCTCGATGATGAGCGTGCAGTCTTCGCTGGTGATGGTGCCGATCAATGAGTTCGGGACCGAGGCCCAGAAGCAGAAATACCTGCCGAAACTGGCATCCGGCGAATGGATCGGCTGCTTCGGTCTGACCGAGCCGAACCATGGTTCCGACCCGGGCGCGATGATTACTCGTGCACGCAAGGTCGAAGGCGGCTACAGCCTGACCGGCGCCAAGATGTGGATCACCAACAGCCCGATTGCCGACGTGTTCGTGGTCTGGGCCAAGGACGATGCTGGCGACATCCGTGGTTTCGTCCTGGAGAAGGGCTGGAAAGGCCTGAGCGCCCCGGCGATTCATGGCAAGGTCGGCCTGCGTGCGTCGATCACCGGTGAGATCGTCATGGATAACGTGTTCGTACCGGAAGAGAACATTTTCCCTGACGTGCGTGGCCTGAAAGGGCCGTTCACCTGCCTCAACTCCGCTCGTTATGGTATTTCCTGGGGGGCATTGGGCGCCGCCGAGTTCTGCTGGCACACCGCTCGCCAGTACACCCTGGACCGTCAGCAGTTCGGTCGCCCGCTGGCAGCCACTCAACTGGTTCAGAAAAAGCTCGCGGACATGCAGACCGAAATCACACTCGCACTGCAAGGTTGCCTGCGTCTGGGTCGCATGAAGGATGAGGGCACCGCTGCGGTGGAAATCACCTCGATCATGAAGCGCAACTCCTGCGGCAAGTCGCTGGAAATCGCTCGAATGGCTCGCGACATGCTCGGTGGGAACGGCATCTCCGACGAGTTCGGCGTGGCTCGTCACCTGGTCAACCTGGAAGTGGTGAATACCTATGAAGGGACCCATGACGTTCATGCGCTGATTCTGGGGCGTGCGCAAACCGGTCTGCAGGCGTTCTATTAATAGGAGAGCGACCATGGGCGCGCTATCGCATCTGCGGGTACTGGATTTATCGCGCGTGCTGGCCGGCCCATGGGCCGGGCAGATTCTTGCCGACCTTGGCGCCGAGGTGATCAAGGTCGAGCGTCCGGGCAATGGCGACGACACGCGCGCCTGGGGGCCGCCCTTCCTGAAGGACGCCTATGGCGAGAACACCAGCGAGGCGGCGTATTACCTGTCGGCCAACCGCAACAAGCAATCGGTAACGATCGACTTCACGCGCCCCGAGGGGCAGAAGCTGGTGCGAGAACTGGCGGCGAAGTCCGACATCCTGATCGAAAACTTCAAGGTGGGTGGCCTGGCGGCCTATGGTCTGGATTATGAGTCGCTGAAGGCGATCAACCCGGATCTGATCTACTGCTCGATCACCGGTTTCGGTCAGACCGGGCCGTACGCCAAGCGCGCGGGTTATGACTTTATGATCCAGGGGCTTGGCGGGCTGATGAGCCTCACCGGGCGGCCAGAGGGTGACGAGGGGGCGGGTCCGGTCAAGGTTGGTGTCGCGTTGACGGACATTCTGACCGGGCTCTATTCAACGGTTGCCATCCTGGCTGCGCTCGCTCATCGCGATCACGAAGGTGGCGGCCAGCATATCGACATGGCCTTGCTGGATGTGCAGGTGGCTTGTCTGGCGAACCAGGCGATGAACTACCTGACGACGGGCAATGCGCCGAAACGGCTGGGGAATGCGCATCCGAATATTGTGCCGTATCAGGATTTTCCTACGGCTGACGGCGACTTCATCCTTACTGTGGGTAATGACGGGCAGTTCCGCAAGTTCGCCGAGGTGGCCGGGCAGCCGCAGTGGGCGGATGACCCACGCTTCGCGACAAACAAGCTGCGAGTGGCGAACCGGGCGGTGCTGATTCCGTTGATCCGCCAGGCAACGGTTTTCAAGACGACGGCTGAGTGGGTGGCGCAGTTGGAACAGGCTGGGGTGCCGTGTGGGCCGATCAACGATTTGTCCCAGGTGTTCGAGGATCCGCAGGTGAAGTCCCGTGGGTTGGCGATTGAGTTGCCCCATGCGTTGGCAGGAATGGTGCCGCAGGTGGCCAGTCCGATTCGTCTGTCGCAGACCCCGGTCGAGTATCGTCGTGCGCCGCCTTTATTGGGCGAGCATACGCTGGAGGTCTTGCAGCGGGTGCTGGGGCTTGAGGCTGGTGCGGTGGATGCTCTCAAGAGGGATGGGGTGCTTTGATGGTGGCTTCTATATAGAGGGAGCTCTTCTATATAGAAGCATCGGGTTTTTGCCGTTTCGCAACTTGTTGAAAGAAAAGTGAAATTAACGGTTGACGGCAGATTCAGGAGGTCTATAATTCGCCCCACTTCCGGCGCAGTCGAAACGGAAAACTCCTTGAGATTCAATGAGTTAGAATGTTTTTCGGCTGCGGATCGCTTCAGTTCATCGAAGCCTGGAATGCGTTGAAAGAGTGGTGATGTTTAGCTCTTTTAACGGTTCGATCTTCTCGATCGAAAGCGGAGAAAAAGAGGTGTTGACAGCAGCGTGTAACGCTGTAG